>JAXLXC010000006.1:0-122688 GCA_046328155.1 Chloroflexota bacterium | reverse complement strand
GCCACGGCACCGACCATGGCGTCGGCCTCAGCCAGCGCGGTGCCGCCGGCCGGGCCAAGGCCGGGCAGACGTACGACCAGATCCTGCTGCACTACTTCGACTCCGCGACCACGTATCTGGGCAAGGTGGCCCCGGACACCACCATCAGGGCCCTCGTCGTCAAGACCCGCGCCGCCTCGTCCACGCAGACGGCCCTGGTCCAGGGCGGCAAGATCACCGAGGACGGCACCATCCTGGAGCGCTCGCGCTGGACGTTCGACACGCCCGGCGTGGACGGTCGCAGCTTCCCGGCCAACTGGCGGCTGGTGCTCATCGGCTCCGGTGCCCGCGGCGCCTGGCAGCTCGAGGTCCAGGACGGTGATGGCGCGACCAAGGCGCGCTTCAGCGACGCCGACGCCCGCCTCACCGTGACGCCTGTCCAGGACGGCACCGGCCCTGCGGTGACGCGGGTCCTCATCCGACCCGACACCAAGTACGACACCTATGCCGGGACCATGCGCATCGGTCGCGTGCCGGGCGGAATCCGCGTCGTCAACGTCGTGCCCATCGAGGCCTTCGTGCGCTCCGTGGTGCCGCAGGAGATGGGCGCCAGCAACCCCGCGGAGGCGCTCAAGGCGCAGGCCGTGGCCTCGCGCAGCTACTTCCTCGCGGGTCGCAGCAAGGGCACCAAGTTCCTGGCCTACGACGTCGAGTCCTACCGCGTCCATCACTCCTACAAGGGCGTGCGATCGGAGGTCCCGGAGATCTCCGACGCGGTCGACGCGACGGCGCGCGTGGTCCTGCGATACGTGGATGCCAGCGGCTCCAAGCCCATCATCCGCGCCTTCTATCACGCGGTGGGTGGCGGGGCCACCGAGGCGTCCATGAACGTGTTCACCAGTTCCACCGGCAAGCCCGGCACCAAGGTCGCATACCTCATGGGCGGCCCGGACGTGGACGAGAACGGCGAGCCCTACGACGAGCGCGCCCCGATGTACGAATGGCACACCCGCGCCCTGACGCTCAGGCAGCTGTCGAAGATCCTGGCCAGGGACCCGCGCACCAACGTCGGGCAGCTCACCGCGTGGCCCGTGAGCACCGAGGGCTCCTATGTCGAGCGACGCACCGCCGCGCTCCTCGCCGACGCCAAGGACCGCACGCCCGCGCCCGAGAACCGGGGCACGTCGGGCCGGCTGACCTGGATCGTCCTGAAGGGCGAGCGCAAGGGCAAGCGGGTCGAGAAGCGCGTGGCCGGGTGGGTGTTCGAGCAGGTGTTCAACGCCCACCGTGGCTCGGGTGACCCGCTGGGCTCGACGATGATCTTCCGGGAGAAGGTGAGCGACTGACGGTCGGCCGCCCGTGCCCCGCTTGGCATCTCCGCGCACCACCCTGACGATCGCCCACATGGTCGGCCCACGTGCCGCCCCGGCACACGGTCCGCGACCAGCCCCACGCTCAGGCTTCCCTGCCAACCGCCCGGCCCGGCGGGCGATCGTCATGGAACGACGGCACGCGGACCGGCAGATGCCCAACCATTGGGCTCGATCGTCATGAAGGTCGTCGGGAGGGCGGCGCCCCAGGACGGGTGGCCGCCTCGGTCGATGACCGATCCGTCAGGCGGCGTCCTCGAGGGGCGCCGCGAACTGGCTCTGGTACAGCTGGTGGTACGCGCCACCGCGTGCCAGGAGCTCCTCGTGCGAGCCCTGCTCCACGATGCGCCCGGCCTCCATCACCAGGATGGTGTCGGCGTCGCGGATGGTCGACAGCCGGTGGGCGATGACGAACGTGGTGCGCCCCTCCATGAGCCGGGCCATCGCGCGCTGGATGAGCACCTCGGTGCGCGTGTCCACGGAGCTGGTCGCCTCGTCCAGGATGAGCATCGGCGGGTCCGCGAGGAACGCGCGGGCGATGGTCAGCAGCTGCTTCTCGCCAGCCGACACGTTGGTCGCCTCGTCGTCGATCATGGAGTCGTAGCCGTCGCCCAGCGTCCGCACCAGGTGGTCGACGTGCGCCGCCTCGGCGGCCGCCCGGATCTCCGCCTCGGTCGCATCCAGGCGCCCGTACGCGATGTTCTCCCGGATCGTGCCGTGGAACAGCCACGTGTCCTGGAGGACCATCCCGAAGCTGCCCCGCAGCTGGTCGCGGGTGAGGTCCCGGATGTCGATGCCGTCGAGCGTGATCCGCCCCTCGTCCACGTCGTAGAAGCGCATCAGCAGGTTGACCAGGGTCGTCTTGCCGGCTCCGGTGGGGCCCACGATGGCCACCGTGGCGCCGGGTGCCACGTCCAGCGACAGGTCGGTGATGAGCGGCTTGTCCTCGACGTAGCGGAACGAGACGTGGTCGAAGGCTGATGGCCCCCCGGACGTGCTCGAGGCGTGCCGGCGCGACCGGGTCGGGGATCTCCTCGGGCTCGTCCAGCACCTCGAACACCCGCTCCGCGGACGCCACCGCGCTCTGGAGGACGTTGGCGATGCTGGCCGTCTGGAGGATCGGGAACGTGAACTGCCGGGCGTACTGGATGAACGCGACCACGTCACCCAGGCTCATGGCACGTGCCGTCACCTGGAGACCGCCCACCACGCAGATGATCACGTAGTTGAGGTTGGAGATGACGTTGAGCGCGGGCTGGATGAGGCCCGAGATGAACTGGGCCCGATAGGCCGCGTCGAACAGCCGCCCGTTCTCGGCATCGAAGGTCGCGACGGCCTCCTGCTGGCGACCGAACACCTGCACGATGGAGTGCCCCGTGTGCATCTCCTCGATGTGGGCGTTGAGCGCACCGGTGGACGCCCACTGCGCCCGGAACTGGGGCTGGGAGCGCTTGGCGATGAGCACCGTCACGATCATCGAGACGGGCACCACGAGCACGGACACGGCCGCCAGCAGCGGGCTGATGATGATCATCATGGCCAGCACGCCCACGATGGTCAGGATGGCCGTGATGAGCTGGGTCAGCGACTGCTGGAGCACCTGCCCGATGTTGTCGATGTCGTTGGTGACCCGGCTCAGCAGCTCGCCCCGGGGTCGGCTGTCGAAGGCGCGCAGTGGGAGTCGGCCCAGCTTGGCATCGACCCCCTGCCGAAGCCGGTAGACCGTGCGCTGGGTGACGCCAGCCATGATCCAGCTCTGGCCCCACGCCAGGACGGCGCTCAGCGCGTAGACCGCGATGAGGCGCGCCAGGACGTCGGCCAGGGCGCCCATGTCGACGCCCGACGAGCCGGGCACGAACACGCCGAGGACCACCACGTTGGTCGCCTCGCCCAGGATCCGCGGACCGAGCACGGCGAAGAACACGCTGCCCGCGGCGAGCAGGATGACCAGCAGCACCAGAGGCGCCTCGGGGCGGAGATAGCCCAGCAGCCGACGCACCGTGCCTCGGAAGTCGCGGGACTTCTCGGTGGGCATGCCCATGCCCATCATGCCGGGACCGCCGCCGCCTGGTCGCCCGCCGCCGGGGCCTCGGCCCATCATGCCGCCGCCTCCGCCTCGGTCAGCTGCGAGGTGACGATCTCGCGATAGGTCTCGTTGGTCGCCAGCAGCTCCTTGTGGGTGCCGGTGCCCACGACCCGGCCGTCCTCCAGGACCACGATCCGGTCGGCGCCCATGATGGTGCCCACACGCTGGGCCACGACGATGACGGTGGCGTGCCCCAGCTCCCGCGCGAGCGCTGCGCGCAGGCGTGCGTCGGTGGCCATGTCGAGCGCCGAGAAGCTGTCGTCGAACACGAACACCTGGGGCGCGTGCACGACGGCCCGCGCGATGGCGAGCCGCTGCCGCTGGCCGCCCGAGACGTTGGTGCCGCCCTGGGTGATGGGCGCCTCCAGGCCGCCGTCCATGGCCGCCACGAAGTCGCGGCCCTGGGCCACGCCGAGGGCGTGCCACAGCTGGTCGTCCGTGGCGTCCTCGTCGCCAAAGCGCAGGTTGCTGGCGACCGTGCCGCTGAACAGGTACGCCTTCTGGGGCACCAGGCCGATTCGCTCCCAGAGCGCCGCGCGCTGGCGCTCCCGGACGTCCACGCCGTCCACCAGGACGGTCCCGCCGGTGACGTCCGCGAGCCGCGGGATGAGGTTGACGAGCGTGGTCTTGCCGCTGCCCGTGGAGCCCACGATGGCCGTGGTCTCGCCCGGCGCGGCACGGAACGAGATGCCGTTCAGCACGGGCTCCTCGGCGCCGGGATAGCTGAAGGTCACGTCCCGGAACTCCACCGCGCCATGGTCGGGGTCGGTCGCGACGGGGATGACCGGGATCTGCGGGTCATGCAGCGCCGGTTGCGTGTCCAGGACCTCGTTGATTCGCACCGACGAGACGGCCGCCCGGGGCACCATGATGAACATCAGGACCGCGGTCAGGACCGAGAACATCACCTGGAGCATGTACTGCAGGAACGCGGTGAGGGCGCCGATCTCCATCGAGCCGTCGTTGATCCGCATCGCCCCGAACCACATGATGGCCACGGTGGCGAGGTTCATGATCAGGGTCAGGACCGGGATGGTCAGCGCGAACAGCCGGTTGACGCGGATGCCCGCGTCGAACACGTCCTGGTTGGCGACCGCGAAGCGCTCCTCCTCGTGGCGGGTGCGCACGAAGGCCCGGATGACCCGCACCCCGGCGAGCGTCTCGCGGAGGACCTGGTTGATCCGATCGATTCGCTTCTGCATCGCCTGGAAGTAGGGGATGGCGCGGGACATCGTGAGGCCGATGACGATGGTCATCAGCGGCAGCACGACCAGGAACAGACCCGACAGGAACACGTCCTCCCGGAGCGCCATGATGATCCCGCCCACGATCATGATGGGGGCGCTGATCATGACGGTCAGACCCATGAACACGACCTGCTGCACCTGCTGCACGTCGTTGGTGTTGCGGGTGATGAGCGACGGCGCCCCGAAGCGGTTGACCTCGACCTGCGAGAACGACTCGACCTTGCGGAAGATCGCGGCGCGGACGTCCCGCCCGAAGCTCATGGCGACCTTGGCGCCCCAGTACACGGCGATCACGGCCGCGATGGCCATGACCACGGTGACCCCCAGCATCTGGACGCCGATCGCGATGATCGTGTCGTTGTCGCCCGTGGCGATGCCCTGGTCGATGATCGCGGCGTTGAGCGCCGGCAGGTAGAGCTGCGCCAGCGCCTGGACCAGCAGCATCACGATGACCAGCAGCAGCTGGGCTCGGTAGGGGCGGAGGTAGGTGCGCAACAGGTCGATCATGCGCGAGCCTCCTGCGCGCACTCCGCATCGAACGAGGCACGCGCCGTGCGCATCGCCCGGAGGCCCTCGAGGAGCGCCGCGAGCTTGGGCTCGTCCATGCGCCCGAAGACCTCGCGCAGGTGCTCGCGGCGACGTCCCTTGATGGAGTCGAGCAGCTCGCGGCCGCCCTCGCCCACATGGACCTCCACCACGCGCCGGTCGCTGGGCGACACCCGCCGCTCCACCAGGCGCCGCTCCTCCATGCGACCCACGATGCCCGTGGCACTGGCGAGCGACACGCCCAGCAGCTCCGCGACCCGACCCATGGACATGGGGCCGTGCATCTCGAGCAGCGTGACCACGTTGAGATGGGCGAGGCTGAGCCCGCTGTGATGCCAGGCGCCCAGCATCCGCAGCCGGTCGCGGGGCGTCCACGCCGTCAGCTCGTCGAGCAGCTCGTCCGTCAGGGCCGTGCGGTCGCCAGCCTCGCTGGTGGCTCTCCGCACATTCATACGCGTCACATTGACAATCTACATCAGCCGAAGGGATCGCGCCGCCGCGACCCGGGTAGCATCCCGACGTGACCCGCCCCAAGCTCCTGCCGCGTGCCGCGCCGGAGTCCCGGGGCGTGTCGGCCACCGCCCTCCTGGCGTGCGTGGACGCCCTCGACACGCGACTCCGTCACCTGCACAGCCTGATGGTGGTGCGACGCGGTCACGTGGTCGCGGAGGGCTGGTGGGCGCCCTACCGAGCGGACCGGCCGCATGCGCTGTTCTCGCTCAGCAAGAGCGTGACCTCGACCGCCATCGGGCTGCTGGTGGAGGATGGCCTGCTCGCGCTGGATGACCGGGTGGTCGACCTGCTGCCCGACGCCGCGCCGCCGGTGGCCGACGAGCGACTGGCGACGCTCCGCCTTCGTCACTTGCTGTCCATGAGCACCGGACAGGCAGGCGATGGCCTGGAGGAGGTCGGCGAGTCCACCGGCTGGGCACGCCAGATCCTGGGCGTGCCCGTGACGGCGGAGCCGGGCACCCGGTTCATGTATCAGACCGGCGCCACGTACCTGCTGGCTGCCATCGCCACGCGCGTCACCGGGGAGCGGCTGCTAGACCACCTGACGCCACGACTGCTGGCGCCCCTGGGCATCGAGGGGGCGACCTGGGAGCGCAGCCCGGATGGCATCGATGTGGGCGGCTTCGGGCTGTCCATGACCACGGAGGACGTGGCCGCCTTCGGGCAGCTGTGCCTCCAGCGCGGCCGATGGCATGGCCAGCACCTGGTGCCCGAGGCGTGGGTCGCCACCGCCACCGCGACCCAGGTGAGCAACGGGGACCCCGCGTTCCCCAGCGATTGGACCCAGGGCTATGGCTTCCAGTTCTGGCGCAGCCGGCACGGTGGCTATCGGGGCGATGGCGCGTTCGGGCAGCTGTGCCTCGTCCTCCCCGAGCAGGAGGTGGTGGTCGCCGTCACCGCCGGGCTGCCGGACATGCAGGACGAGCTGGATGTCATCTGGGAGACGCTGCTCCCGGCGCTGGGGCACGAGGCGGTGCCGCCCGACCCCAATGCCGATGCGCTCCTCGCCCACCGGCTCGGGTCCCTGTGCCTGCCCACGCCCGCCGGTGTCCCGACCTCCCCGTGGCTGGGGCCGGGTGCCCTGCGACGGGTCAGCCTCGACAGGGACTCGATGCTGGCCTCGCTGGAACTGTGGGCGGCCGACGAGACCCTCCAGGTTCGCCTCGTGGGCACAGGCCTCGACGTCCGCGTCTCGTGTGGCCACGACCGATGGGTGGAAGGTGGCGTGGCCGCGTTCGATGGGGTGCGCCCGTTCACCGACCGACCATCGAGCCCGCTCGCGGGCGCCTACGCGTGGACGTCGCCGGACCTCCTCGAGGTTCGAGCCTGGGCGACCGACACGTCGTTCGCGTGGCATCTCGACGTGGTGTTTGGCGAGGACGGGCGGGTCGTCCTGGAGCTGCGCCAGAACGTGGCCTTCACCACGCCCCCTGTGCTCCTCGCCAGCGGGGTCCTCGAGCCGGCCGCCTGAGGACCCGGGTGCTGGCGTGACGGTCAGGCTCGCAGCGCGTCCAATGCGCATGCACGCACCCTCGCCCGTGGTTCGCGCCATCCTCGCCTGTGCGGTGGCGGCGATCGCGGCGCTCTGCCCCGTCCCGGCCGCCGGCACCCCGGTCGGCCCCATCCCCGGTGCGTCCCCCGCGCCGACCGCCACCCCGGCCCCAGGTCCGCCCTATCCACCCCCGGCGGGCGACTCCTTCGCGCCCACCGGCCTGCCGTGGCAGCCCGTGGCGCTCGCCTTGCGCGAAGGCCGATGGCTCGATGGACTCATGGCGTGGTCGCAGGGCTTCGCGGCCATCGAACGGGACGAGGACGACCGAGCCCATGCGGTGTGGACCTCGTCCGACGGGGTCGACTGGCACCGGTCGCGGCTGCGGGGCGAGCTCCAGGGTGCGTGGCGGGTGGTGTCCTTCCGAGAGCGGCTGTACCTGTTCACGCCCATGGAGCGCACCGGTTCGGTCAGGCTGGCCCTGCGGGTCTGGCGTTCGTCGGACGGCATCGCGTGGCGTCGCAGCGGGACGTTCCGTTGGAGCCTGCCGCGGCGGTATGACGGTGTCTGGCGGACGGCGTTCGCGGAGGTCGCAGCGACCCCAGAGCGACTGGTCCTGTTCGTGGCCATCGATGGGTGCTGTGGGTCGGGGGGCGGCGTGCCGGCGCCGACGCGCTTCGCGTCGGTCGCTGGTGGGTGGACGACCCGGGTGCCCGGTCAGGGTCTCGCGATCTGGTCGAGCAGCACCGGCAGCTCGTGGCGGCGTGGTTCCAACGAGGCATTCCGGTCGGAGCAGGACGGCGGGTACGCCTGGGTGACCGACCTCCGGCAGGAACCCGATGGATTGCTCGCGACGCGTCAATCGGGCTCGCTGGTCCGAACGACGGACGGCATCGCGTGGACCACGCTGGCCGGGCTGCCCGACGAGTACGTCTGGGGCGGCTCCGAGGGGCTGCTCGAGGTGGCAGGCACGGTCATGGTGCTGAGCGATGACGACAGCCCGGGCGGACGGTCCATGGGCAACCGGCTGGGCGCGTGGCTGCTGGCGGACGACGGCACCTGGGTCCGCACCATGGACATCCAGCCGGGGTTCAGTTCCTCGCAGGTCGCGGTCGGTGCGACGGTGATCGTCGTCGGCCGAGGCTGGGACAGCTGGTCTGACTGGCCGCTCCTCCTGGTCTCGGTCGACGGAGGCCGAACCTGGGATCCCAGCCGCTCGTGGTCGGGTGGCCGCGAGGGCTGCCTCGGGGACATCGTCGCGCGAGGCTCGCGAGTGGTGATGCGGGACTGCGCCGGGACCGGCACCGCCCTCTGGGTGACGGACGTCCCGTCACCTCGATCGCCCACCCAGGACTGACGCAAGCAGGCCCGACCATCGGGTCGGCCGGCTTGCCGATTCCGATGGTCGGGCCCGTGGCGCCGAAGCGCCAGGAGGGTCGGCGGGGGAGGGTCGGTCCCCGCCGAGGGAGGGGTCAGATGGTGTTGGCGCCGCGTCGACTGCCAGTGAACAGCGACACGACCAGGACCACCACGATCGCGCCGATGACGGCGACCACGATGGAGGCAAGGTCGAACGGGTCGTCGACGGGGTTGAAGCCCAGCAGGATGCTCGACAGCCAGCCGCCCACGACGGCACCCACGATGCCGAGCACGATGTGGCCGATGACGCCCAGCCCCTCGTCGCCCTTGACCAGGAACCCGGCCAGATAGCCGGCGATCGCCCCGAGGACGATCCACGCGATGATGCTCATCGATGTCCTCCGTGTGCTGACCGGTCAGCGGGAGAAGACCTCCTTGGCCTTGTTCGAGACGTCATCCGCGACGTCCGAGGCCTTGTTGCCGAGGTCCTTGGCAGCGTCGCCGGCCTTGTTGGCCATGTCCTGCATGGCGCCCTGGCCCTTGTCCAGGAGGTCCTGTGCGTTCCTCTGGGCGCTGTCGAGGGCTCGGTCGGCGTCCTGCCGGAGGCCTGCGGTCGCGGACTCGGCGCGGCCCTGGAGCTCCAGGTCCTTGTCGCCGGTCACCTGGCCGGCCACCGACTTGATGTCGCCCTTGGCCTGATCGATCTTGGCGTCGGTCATGGGTGTCTCTCCGATGCGTCCCAGCCGCAGGACCTCAGGACGAGGTCGGCTGCGCATCGGATCCTAGGGAGACGGTGGATGCGTGGAGACTGCGCGTGGGCCGCGCCGCGTCACGATCGTCTCGCAAGGCACGCGGCGCCGCTCCGCTGGGGCCGCCCGCGCCCATCCCGGCTCAGCCCTCGGCTCGGTCGCGCCTCGGCTGCCTAGGCGCCGCTGCCGCCCGAGCCGAGACAGGCGATCTTGCGCGCCTGTTCGCCCTTCTTGCGGTTCTCCTCCGCCATCTGCCCGGCCTTCGCGACCTTGCCGAGCAGGCTGCCCACGTTCGGGTCCCCGCCCGTGACCGCGAACAGGAGCGATGCGGCGACGATGGCGGGGCCGACGGCCCGACACGCGACCGCTCGCATCCGCTCCGCCCAGCTCGGCACGGGCTCGTTGGTCTTGGCGTACTCCGCCATGTGCCGTCCGGACTCGTGCTCGTCCCGGATGAGGCCGGTGACAGGGTCGATGACCCACCACGCGGTGGCCTGGCGGTCGCCGACCGTGGGCACTCGCGTGGGCGTGAGGATCCGGTCGCCCGAGGCCAGACGCGCACGGATGCGTGCCAGGGCGTCTGGCGAGGCGCCCTCGATGGACGGGTCGTCGCCCGGTGCGAGCTCGACCCATGGGATCGAGGCAGCGTCGGCCGTCTCGAGCACCGAGGCGGCATCGCCCAAGGGCTGGGGCTCCAGACCCAGGAGCGTGAGCAGCGTCCGTTCGGCCCCCACGATGGCCGCGGCCTCGCGGGTGGCTGCCGCACGGCTCGCGGGCGGCGTCCCTGGCACATGGAGCGCGTCGAGCACCAGCCGGGTGCCTGGGTCCGTCCCGGCCTGCCGATCGGGGATGACGCCGGCCAGGATCAGCATCGGGCCCGATGGGTCGCCCCCCAGGCGACGCACCAGCGACGGGTAGAGCCGCAGGGCCGAGTCGAGCGGCGCCGCTGTCGCCACACCCGGGTCCAGCGCGGCTGACACGTCCGTGGCGACCTCGGGGACGCGCATCTCCCCCGGCAGCACGGCGAGCTCCCAGACCGCGGCGAGGTCCGCGTACTCGCCATCCACCACTTGGAGGTCCCGCATGGGCGCCGAGCCCGCCTCCCCGGCCTCGCGTGCCGCAGGCCCGATGCGGTCGAACAGCTCCGACCTGACGGTCGTGGCGCCATCGGGCGTGGCCAGGGTCAGTCGCAGCCAGGCCGCGGAGACCGCCGTTGCCGAGCCGTCGTCGCCCCCGAACACCTCATCCAGCCCGCCGCCCCCGGGTGCCGTCAGCTCGATGGGGCTCCCCGTGACCACCCGGTCGCCGGCGACCAGCACCGGGGTGTACTGCGCCGAGCCGCCCAGCACGTCCGCGATGGTGCCCCCGATGGCGGTGGGCGACCCGAAGGCGAACGTGATCGGGCTGAGCATGGCGGACCAGAGCGGCACGTCCGCATCCAGGGCGGTCGACGAGGTCGCCTGGCCATCGTGGATGGTCTCCACCTCGAGCGCCACGCCCAGGTGACCCTCCAGGCGGGCGGGCAGGGTGCCCCCGGTCCAGTCGGGGAGACATGGGGGCGCCCCGGTCGGGGTGGTCGTGTCAAGGTCCCGCCAGTCGACGCCCGTGCGTGCCTGGACCCAGACGTGCGTCCCCGCGGCGGGCATCGCCGACGCCGCAGGGGACGCCGGCGCCGACGCCTCGGTGGGCCCCGTGTCGAGCGTCTCGAGCACGCCCAGGAGCCGCGTGCCCACGGCATCCGTCGTGGTGCGGGCCTCGTCCATGACCGTCGGCACCGCCAGCACGGCCGACCGCAGCTCCGGGTCGTCGATCGAGGCGGCGAGCGCCGACACGACCTGCTGCCCCGGTAGGTCATCCGATGGCAGCACCTCCGGTGGCGCCGAGGGCGACGCAGCGCAGCTCGCGAACCGATAGCCAACCGTGGAGCGCTCCAGCATCGCCGCCAGCAGCAGCGCCTGGTCGACGTCGTTCCCGGTCCGGGTGAGGAACGAGCCGAGGGCGCCCTGGACGACCCCCTGATACGGCCGATGGGCGACGGCCTCGCGGACCCAGGCCCGCTCGGCGTCGACGTCGTAGTCGAGCCCGTCGATCGTCTGGTCCAGGGCAGCGAGGACGCGGGCGGCGAGGGTGGAGGGCGCACCGTCCGCGCTGGGGGCCTGCGCGCTCGCGCCGATGGCCGGGGTGACGGCGATCACTGCCGCGACGGCCATCACCACGTACCGCGATGCGCGCACCTGCTGCCTCCCAGCTGCATCGGTACTTGCGCTGCGTGCGCGTCTGGGTCCGGAGGAGTGGTGGAGATGAGGGGACTCGAACCCCTGACCCCTGCGATGCGAACGCAGTGCTCTCCCAGCTGAGCTACATCCCCTGGGACGTGGCGACCCGCCCGGTCGCAACCCCGAGTATACCCGCGGAGCAGGCCGAGGCCAGCCTGGCCAGACGGTCATCCAGCCGCATCCCGGCAGGTGGGATCGACCTGCGTCAGGATGGGGCCATGCCGCGCATCTGGGCCGTCGCGCTGTCGCTCGTCCTCCTCCTCGCCGGGTCGCCCACCGTGGCGCAGTCGCCAGCGCCCGCGGCGTCTGCGGCGGCGCTGGGCTGGGTCGAGGAGGACATGCCCTACCTGGGCTTCACGGTGCGACTGCCGGCGACCTGGGAGCGGGTGATCGGTGACACCGACGAGCCGGTGCCATCCATCGCCGCCATCGCGGACCGCGACCAGGTGACGGCGCAGGCGCTCGTCGCGGCCGCCGAGCACATCGCTGCAGATGGCGGCCTCCTCGATGCCATGGGGCTGTGGGCGGTCGACCCAGGCAACCTGCTCCAGTTCGGGGTGCTCGCAGGTCAGCCGTATCGGATCGATGCCGACGGGCTGCGCGCCCAGGTCGACGCGTCCGTCTCGGAGCGGGCGTCGGATGCCGGGGACCAACTGGTCGACCCGGTCGAGCTGCCGGTCGGCAGCGGCTACCGCGCGATCTACGTGAACGCGATCGACTACGCGCAGCACGTGGAGTACCACCTGCGCACGCCGACGGGCCGGTATCTCCTGCTGGCGGCGTCCCTGCCCGACCTGGCCGACGCGTCGGTGCTGGCGACCCTGGACGAGGTCGCCCGGTCCGTGGAGCCGATCCCCGACTCCGCAGGCGACCGACCGGCGCCTGGGCCCGTGGCATCGTCGGCGCCCGCGCAGGACCTCCTGGCCACCCTGCCCGAGCGTGTGGGGGGCGTGGCGCTCGAGCGGCACGTGCTCGATGGCGAGTCGCTGGTGGCGTCGACCGACGAGGCGACCGGGTCGCTGGCGAGCGCGCTGGGGGTCCTGGTCACCGCCCCCGCCGACCTGACGCTGGCGATCGCGGTCCCCGCGGCCAGCGACCAGGACCTGGTGATCGCGGGGTATGCGCTGTCTGGCGTGTCCCAGGCGGCCCTGGAGGGCGTGCTCGCCACGTTCCCCGATGAGGTGTGGGGGCGCGCACGCCTCGGCAGCCTGGACGCGCTCGTGAGCATGCGCGGCGAGGAGGGCCGACGAACGTGGCTGTGGACGGGGGCGCTGCCGAACGGCGACGCCATCCTGTATCAGGTGGACGCCACGAACTCCACGCTGGCACGAGCGGCCGCGACCGCGATCGACGGTCGCTGACCCGGGCTCTTGCAGCGCCGGGCTACTGCAGCGCCGGCGGGCCTCCGGGCGGGATCGCCCAGACCACGAGCACCAGCATCAGCAGCACGAGCACGCCCACGAGGGCGGCGGCTCCCAGGATCTCGTTGCGCTTCGGGCCCATCGCGGGCCAGCATACCGAAGGCGGGCAGGCCGCGTCGCGCCGGGCGGGTCGGGACCTTCGTGGGTCGCGGCCACCACGCCCGCCCTCGGCGCGACTACCAGCAACGAGGTTCGCGCGCCGGCTCAGGCAAGAGCCCTACTTCCCGAACAGCGTCCCGAACACGCTCCGCACGAGGTCCGTGGTGGGGTCGGACGTGGTCCGGCGACGACCGGACACGGTCCGGGTCATCGCGCGCTGCGCGCGCGCCCGGGCGGCCTGCTCCTCGCGGGCCATGCGCTGCTGCTCCTTGAGCAGCTCGCGCTGCGCTTGCTCAGGGCCTTCTGCCGCTCGCGCTCCTGGCGCTCCGCGGCCTTCGCTGCCTCGCGCTGGAGCGTTCGGCGGCCTTGGCCGCCTCCCGCTCCACCTGCTGCTGCGCGCCGGAGCCGCTCGCGCTCGGCGCGCCTGCTCGGCGATGCGGGCCTTCTGCGCCGACTTGAGCTCGGCGGCCGTCATAGTCGCGGCGATGGTGACGTCCACGCCCGCGGCGAGCGCCGCGGCGGTGCGTGCCGCCTCCAGCTGCCGCCCGATGATCTCGTGGGCGCTCTCCCGGTCGATGCGCGTGCTGTACTTCGCGCCCAGCATCCCCGAGCGGACGCGGCGCGTCGCGAACTCGTCCGCGGGCAGCGCCGCCGGCATCAGCGAGTCGGGCGGCAGGATGCGCGTCGCGGCGAGCGGCGTGGGCACGCCCCGTGGTGACAGCACGGTCACCAGGGCCTCGCCGGTGCCCAGCGAGGTGATGGTCTTCTCCACGTCGTAGTGGGTGGAGATGGGGAAGGTGCGGGCCGTCTTGCGCAGCGCGTCCGCGTCCTCCGGCGTGAACGCGCGGAGCGCGTGCTGCACCCGGTTGCCCAGCTGCGCCAGCACCGACGAGGGCACGTCCGTGGGGGTCTGGGTCACGAAGTAGACGCCCACGCCCTTGGACCGGATGAGCCGCACCGTCAGCTCCACCTGGTCCAGAAGCGCCTTCGAGGCGTCGTCGAACAGCAGGTGCGCCTCGTCGAAGAAGAAGGCGAGCTTGGGCTTGGGCAGGTCGCCCGCCTCGGGCATCGATTGGTACAGCTGCGCCAGCAGCCAGAGCATGAAGGTGCTGAACAGGCGGGGCTTGGCCATCACATCGGACAGCTCGAGCACGCTGATGACGCCCTTGCCATCGGGGGTCAGGCGCATCAGGTCGGCGACGTCGAAGGACGGCTCGCCAAAGAACACGTCGGCGCCCTCCTGCTCCAGCACCACGAGCGCGCGGAGCAGCACCCCCACCGAGGCCTGGGACATGCCGCCGTAGTCGGCGAGGATGGGCTTGCCCTCGTCGGATGACAGGAACTTGAGGGTCGTGCCCAGGTCGGCCAGGTCGAGCAGCGGCAGGGACTTGTCGTCGCAGTACTTGAACACCAGGCTGAGGATCGAGGTCTGGGTCTCGTTGAGGTCGAGCACCTTGCCCAGCAGCAGCGGGCCGAAGGAATGGACGCTTGCGCGCACCTGGGCGCCCAGCTGACCCGACAGGGACAGGAACTCCACCGGGTGCGCCTTGGGCGCGAAGGTCCAGCCCATCGAGGCCGCGCGGTCGAGGACCGCCTGGTTGGTCGCATCGCCCGGGGCGCCCAAGCCCGTGAGGTCGCCCTTGATGTCCGCCACGAACACGGGCACGCCCGCCTCCGAGAGCTGGCCGGCCAGCCCCTGGAGCGTCTTGGTCTTGCCCGTGCCGGTCGCGCCGGCGACCAGGCCATGGCGATTGACCATCGCGGTCGCGACCTGCACCCGCACCTCGGGCAGCAGCTCGTCGCCCAGCATCGGCGTGCCGATGGGCACGGCTGGCTGCTCCAGCGCGTAGCCCTGGGTCATCTCGGTGCGGAACCCCTCGTCCAAGCCGTGCCTCCTCGCCTCCGACCGTCAACGTGGGACACACGGTACCCCGGATGCGCCGTGCCGGGCAGCGACCCGCGCCACGCGAGGATGCGCGGATCGCATCGCGAGTGACACCTGTCGCACACGCGACCGTAACCGGGCTGTCGGGCGAGCCAGCGCATACTCCGGCCGGTGACGGTCGCGCGACTGGGACGCGTAGCCGCGGTGGACGGTCGCCTCGTGCGCTTGGCGGTCGTGCCGTTCGTCGCGACCCGCCTCCCACTGGTGCTCGCGGGCGTGCTATCGGTGGCGATGCTGCCGGTCTCGAGCTACGTCCCCAGCTACTGGCTCATCAAGGGCCTCGACCGTGCCGTGGATGCGTTCAGCCGATGGGACGCCTGGCACTACTCCCGGATCGCGGTCTCCGGGTACCCCCGGACGACCCGTCGCGGGCGGCCTTCTTCCCGCTCTTCCCAGCCCTCATGCGCCTGCTCGGGGAGCTGGTCGGGCGCACCGATCGGGTGGGCATGTTCGCGGCCGGCGTGGCGGTCGCCAACGTGTGCCTGCTGCTCGCCACGATGGTGCTCATCGCGCTCGCCCGACTCGAGCTGGGCGAGGACGACGCACGGCGCGCCGCGTGGTATCTCCTGGCGTTCCCCACCAGCCTGTTCCTGTCGGCCGGCTACTCGGAGTCGCTGTTCCTGTTGCTCGTGATGGGGTCGCTGCTGGCGTGCCGGCGCGGCAGCTGGCTGACGGCGGGCGTGCTGGGCGGGTTGGCGGCGCTCAGCCGCCCGGTCGGCATCGTGGTCGTCGTGCCCCTGGCGGTGGAGGCGCTGCTCGCGTGGCGGGCCGATCGCCGGCGCCCATGGCGCTCGTGGTGGCGGCCCGTGGTGGCCACCCTGCTGCCGGCGGCCTTCCTGCTGGGCTGGATGGTCTTCCTCGGCTCGCAGCTGGGCGATCCGCTGGCGTTCCTGCATGCCCAGGACGGCTGGCATCGGGAGCTCGGCCCGCCCTGGGACACCGTCCTCCAGTTCTTCGATGGCAGGATCACCCTCGCCTCGGGCTTCCACTCGCTGACCGACCTCGCCTTCACCATCGTCGGCCTCGTGGGCGTGGTGCTCGCGTGGCGGTGGCTCCGGCCGTCGTACGCCCTGTACTTCGCGGCGATGCTGCTGGTGCCGCTGATGACCGACTCGCTGGTGTCGATGCCACGCTTCGTCCTGGTGATGTTCCCGCTGTACCTGGTGCTGGCCATCCTGGGGCGGCGGCAGGGCGTCCACGAGAGCCTGTTGGTGGTGGGCATGGGGTTGGGCGGCGTCTACATGGCGCTGTACGCGCAGTGGTACTGGGTGGCCTGATCGAGCCGGTCGGCATGGCGACCGCCGAGCCGGTACGATCCGCCGGATGTCGTCCCTTGACCTGATCGAACGACGAACGGTCGCGCGCGTGCCGCCGCTGGCATGGATGGCGCGGCGGGCCGCCGACTCGGCGATCGGGCTCATCCTCGCGGCGGCTCGTCCGGGGTCGCTCGCGCGGCGTGCCCTGGAGTACGTCCTGGGGCTGCCGGTCGCCTCGCTCGTGGCCTGGCTCGCGTTCTCGGCGATGATCCTGGGCACGGTGGACGTGCTGGCCCACCGGTCGCCGCTCTACCTCCTCGCGCTCCTCGCCATCCCGGCGGGCTGGTTCCTGCTGCGTCGGCCGGTCGCGCTGGGACTCGCGCTCGCGGCCGCCAGCATCTGGATCCGGCTGCTCTATCTGGGCGCCCCCGAGACGTGCGACCAGATGGCCGTGAGCCGGGCGGCGCTAGGCGTGGCGCTGGGCGGCGGCAACCCGTACGGGTTCGGCTATGCCGAGTCCGTGCCCCCCGGCGCGCCGTTCCCGTATGGCCCGCTGGGCCTGCTCACCCCCGCGTTCGGGCAGGTTGGCGAGACGTTGGCGTTCGTGGCCGTGGCGGGCATCCTGGCGTGGCAGCGGGCGCTGTTCACGCTCGTGTTCTTCGGGGCGTCCCTCCAGTGGGTGGAGCTGGGCGCGTGTGGCATGAACGACATGATCCCGGCACTGCTGGTGGTCGGCGGGCTGCTGCTCGTCGAGCGTCGGCACAACGTGGCGGGCCCGCTGCTGGTCGCGCTGAGCGCGGGGATCAAGCCCTACTCGTTCGCGTGGTTCCCGGCGCTCATCGGGTTCGGCGGCATGACCACGGCCGTCGTCCTCATCGTGACCGCGGGGCTCGCCTGGCTGCCGGTGCTCGTCTGGGGGCCCTTCAGCTACCTCGACTCCGTCAAGGGCGCGTGGGTGGTGCAGCATCGGCAGGACCAGAACACGCTGGACATGCCGATCCTGCGGGTGCTCGCGGCCCCGCTCGCCGCCCTGTCGCTGCTGGTGCGCAGCTGGGAGGGCATGGTGCTCATGGGTGCCGCGATCTTCGTGGTCATGATGACGACCGACTACTGGATGAGCTACGGCTACTGGATGGTGGTGCTCCCCCCCGTGGGCATCGTCCTGGAGCGCGCACTCCGTGGGTTCGGGGCCTCGCTCCGCTCGGCCGCGCGCGAGCAGCGCGTGCCCATCGCGGTGCCGGCGGTCGGGTGACCCGGGCCTAGGTGCGCAGCCGCCCCAGCACCGACGCGATGGACCTGAGCGCCTGCGGGTCGTCGTAGCGCAGGCGGGGGTCGGCCTCCAGCAGGTGCTCGCCGATCGAGCCGCCGATGCGCGTGAACAGGGCCGGGTAGATCGCGCCGGAGCCGTCCGCCTCGAGCGTCACCCCCAGACCGTCCGGGCCGTCGGCATCGAGGAAGTGGGTCAGGGGCTGGGTGCCCTCGTCGCGCAGGCCACCTGATGCGTCGACCGACAGGACGCGCGCGAGATAGCCCCGCTGGTGGAACAGCTCGGCCGATGTGGTCAGCTCCCGTGCCACGAGGTCGGCCGCGGCGTCGGGCGCCAGCACGCGCGGCGAGCCAGGCTGCCTGCCGAGCTGCCGCGCCAGGTGCCGGGCGAGCAGTCGGGCGTTGTACCGGGATCCGTGGACCGCGCCCGAGTTGGCCGGCACGCCATGGCGTCGCAGGCCGCGTGCGCCCTGGGTGATGGTGCCCGCGAAGTGGATGCCCGGCAGGGTCGCGCTCTCCCACCAGCTGGTCTGCACGGGCAGGCGGCTCTGCCCGGCCACGGCGAGCCCCATCGATGGCAGGTCGCGGAGCGGCGTCTGGAACCCCGTCGCCGCGATCACCGAGTCCACCTCCGCGACCAGTGCCTGCGTGCGGTCGGTGCGCTGGAGATGGACCGCCAGCGCGCCGTCGGCGGTCCGCTGGATCCGCTCCAGCGAGGCGTCGAGGATGGTCACGCCGCCCCCCAGCATCGCGTCCTCGAATGGCTGGAGGTACCGGGCGCGGACGCCCACCAGCGTCCGCGTGACCACCGACAGGCTGACGGGGGAGGGGGACACCAGGGCGATGGAGCGGGCCCACGGGAGCAGGCCGTTGGCGAGCTCGAAGCCCGAGTTCTGCTTGCCGATGATGAGCACGCGCTGCCCTCGATAGGCCTCGGCGGGCTGGACCTGGGCATAGCTCCCGGCGAGCTCGATGCCGGGCGTGGGGGGCATCCAGGGCTCTGCCACGCCCACGGCCAGGACCACGTGACGCGCCCGGTACTCGCCGCCGCTCGTGACCAGCGCGAAGCGCGCGCCGTCGGCGTCCTCCACCTGACGGGTGGACTCCCAGGCGCAGTCGTATCGGACGTCGATGGCCGCCCGCTCCGCGAACGCCACCAGGTTCGCCTCCATCTCGGGGCGGCTGGGGAAGGAGCTGCTGCCATCCATGAACCCACGTTGGAGCGACCGTGCCTGCGGCAGCTCGGTGAGCAGGCTGTTCCAGTCGGCCCGCTCCGCGCGCGGATCGGGGGGGTCGTCCGCGACATGCGGCTTGGTCCAGGAGAGGAGTCGCTGGAAGTGCGGCCAGCGCCGGAACATGCCGCCCGGAGCCTGATCCGCCGAGATGACCGCGTGTCGGACGCCCAGCGCCGACAGCTCGGCACTGACCTGCAGGCCGCCCGGGCCGCTGCCCACGACCACGACGGGATGGCTGCCGGGCGGCGATGCCATGGCTGCTCCGCGTCCTGGTGCGGGCGTCAGCCGGACCAGCGATTGGCGGCCCGGAGCCGACGCGCCATCGCCTGGAGCATCCGATACAGCACCCGCGGGTTGGCGAGCAGGAACGCCTCGGTCTCCGGGGCCGCCAGGACGAGCGCGCGGAGGTCCTGGGAGGCCACGATGTCGGCCACGGGCGGGATGCCCAGGAGCACCGAGATCTCGCCGAAGAAGTCGCCAGGCCCAAACCGGGCGCGCTCGGTCCCATCGAGGATGACGGCGGCCGCGCCCTCGAGGATCACGTGGAGGCCCGACCCGGTGAGGCCTTGGCGGATGACCTTCTCGCCGGCCGGGTAGACGACCTCCTCGGTCATGTGCGCCACGCGCTCGAGCGCCGGCAGCTCGAGGTCCGCGAACAGCGCGAACCCGGCCAGGGTGTCCACCAGCTGCGTCTCGTTCGCCAAGGTCCCGCTCCGTCGTCGGTCGCGTGCGTGGGGTGGGTCCGGCGAAGCGTACACGGGCCGACTGTCGGCCGTGGGGCCCTCGGCCTGCCCGCCCGAGCCCCGGGCGCCCATCGCGCGGCCGGACGTCACGAGGTCGTCTCGGTCCAAGCAGCCACGGGCCGGCCACGGACGCCGACGTCAGCGAGGAACAGGCACCCCGACGCGGGCATCCGCTCCAGGTCCCTGGGCGCAAGGCCGATGCTGGCTGTCGTGATGAGCAACTGGTCGAGGTCCGAACCCACGAACGATGCGCTCGTGACGTTCGGGGCCGGGACACGGACTCGAGCCTGCATGTCGCCAGCCGGCCCATATCGACGCACCTCTCCGGCCCCCCAGACGGCCACCCACAGGCTGCCTTCGACATCGATGCACATACCATCGGGTAGACCATCGCGGATCCTGAACGCCTCGCGCCGGGCACCGACCGCCATCCCATCGGGCTCGTACGGGCGTCTCCAGACGACGCCCGGGCCACTGTCGACGGAATACATGGTCCGACCGTCCGGCGACCAGCCGAGCCCGTTGGACAACGACAGATCGGAGTCGATCACGGTGAGGGTGCGGTCCCGCTCGAGGCGAACCAGCACCTCGGCGCTTGAGGTCTTGTTCAGCGTGAGGCTTCCGACGAGGAATCGACCCGCTGGGTCGCATTTGCCGTCGTTGAGACGACGACCGGGCTCGTGCTCGATGACCGGCACGAGCGAAGCGACCGTCCCGTCCGGTGCGACCCGCATGAGCTCGTGGCCGGCGGCCACGAGCTGCCCGCCGTCGGAGGAGGGCACGACGGCACCCACCGTCGTCCCGAGCGCGACCCTGTGCACGACATCGATCGCCCCGCTTCGGATAGTCCCCCGAAGGACCTCGCCGGCGTCGATGTCCACCCACCACACGGACTCCCGCCGGCGATCCCATGCCGGTCCTTCCGCGAGCAGGTGGACGGTCGTCGTTGCCTGATGTGCATCGAATGTCTTGATCACGTCGCTCCTCGGACCGACTGCAGTGCCTCTGCCACGGTTCCACACCTTCCCGCTTGTGCGATAGGCCCGTTCGTCAGGGCTGTCGGCGATTGGCGAACTGCCTCGCCGCATGCAGAAAGCCGTCCCAGGACGGCTTGGGCTCGATGTCGTACGTCAGCAGCCCCCAGGTGCCCAGCAGCTCCTGGTACTTGTCGGCGACTTCGTCAAGGCCCTCCTGACGGAGGAAGTCGGCATAGAGCACGGCCATGGGCGCGGGCCAGTCGACCAGGTCCAGCACGAATGCCGCGCGCACCGCCGGCCTCTCCTCCATCGCGCGGTAGAAGGCTCCGAGCCACGCATCCTGAAGCGCGGTGGAGCTCTTGGTGACGGATGTCCCGTCGATGGGGCCGCTGGCACAGCTCAGCTCCTGGATGACCACCTGTCGACCATCCGCGAGCGCGACCAGCCGATCGAGCATCGGGCCGATGGTCGAGGGGTCGGCGACCGTGAACGACTGCCCGTCGAGGCACAGGAAGTTCGACGACACGATGTCCGATGCGTCGATCATCACGTCGAGCGCAGGGTGGGGCTCGCGGATGGAGAAGCTGCTCATGGTGAAGTGAACGGCGACGCCGGGCGCGATCGATTGGATATGGGCGCTCACGGCCTGGAGGAGCCCGGCGAGCGAGTCCGCCTCCTTCTGGGCGCGCTCGTCGGTCATGAGCTCGAACCCGTTGTCGGGTTCGTTCGAGACGGTCAGCCCCCAGATTCCGGCCGTTAGGAGTTCCGGCATGATGCGATCCAGCATGGCGAGATACGCGTCGGCCACCTCAGTGCTGTCAAACCGGAGCCCATCCCGGAACCCGTCGAGGCCCAGGCCGCCCGGGTCCGTGTCGAGGAACTCCTGAGGCACGGCGGGGAGCTCTTCGCCACCCCCGACGAGCAGACCGACCAGGACCACCTGGCCACGTGCCTGCGCGGCGCCGAGCTCTCCGCGAAGGCCCTCGAACTGGTACTGCCCGAGGCGTGGTTCGACCTCGTTCCAGTCGTAGAACAGCCGGGCGATATCCACGCCGGCAGCCGTCGCCTCGTCGACACGACGCTCGACGAGCGTAGTTCGTGCCTCGTCGAGCTCCGCGAACGACTTGAACCCCAGATGCTGACCGAGCGGCAGGTTAGGCAGCTGGTCGGCGGCGACGGTCGGGGCGTCCGTCCCGGCTGGCAATGACGCGGCCGAAGTCGGCGCACGAGGAGTGGCGGTCGACCGCATGGGGCTGCCCGACTCGTTCCCCCCAGCCGGGCCCGGCGCTTCGGCGGAGATCGGCCGTCCGCCGGCGGCGGCCAACCACAGCATGAGGAGGACGGCCGTCGAAACCCGGCCTCCCCGAGTGCTCGTCGCACGTGGCTGCACGTTGTCCGTGGCCTCCATGTCGGTGGTCATGAGGTTCCCTGTTAGGATACCTATCAGAGAAGTGGCTCGACAGAGGGCGTGGGGTTGGCCGTCGGGACACGAGCGATGGTCGGCCCGAACCGCTCATCTCGCCATGGCGGCCAAGGGACCTAGTAGCCGTGCCCTCCCAGGATCAGACTCATGCCGCCGTCGACCATGAGGGCTGCGCCAGTCACGAACGAGGCATCGTCGGACGCGAGGAACGCGATCGCCGCCGCGATCTCGGATGGCTGGCCGACCCGCTGGATCGGATGGAGGCGAGCCGCCTCGGCCCGGGCCAGCTCTGGGTCTGGTGTGGCGGCCCATCCGTCGCGAGTGAGCTGGGTCTGGACGTATGCCGGGCAGACGCAGTTGATGCGTACCTGCCGGGGAGCGTACTCGATCGCGAGTGCCCTGGTGAGCCCGACGACCCCATGCTTGGCCACCGGATAGGGGAAGGTGTGCGGGATGATCTGGAACGAGTGGACGGATCCCACGTTGACGATGCTGCCGGACCCACGCTCGAGCATGAAGGGCAGCACCGCCTTGCAGCCATACCAGGCGGCGTCAAGGTCCACCGCGAAGCAACGACGCCAATCGGAATCGCTCAGCGCGAGCGGGTCCGCGAACACGTTGATCCCCGCGTTGTTGACGAGCACATCGGGCGGTCCCATCTCGTCGACAGTCCGACGGACCATGGCCGTGACTTGGCCGTGATCCGACACGTCCGTCCTGATTGCCATGGCCCGACCCCCGCTCGCGCGCAGCTCGGCCGCCACGCGTTCCCCGGCGGTGCCATCGATCTCGGCGATCACGACCGCGGCCCCTTCCGAAGCGAGGCGCAGGGCAGTCGCCTCACCGATCCCGGACCCGCCACCGGTCACGACCGCGACACGATCGCGGAAGCGCTCGACGATCATGCGTCCACGCGGCCCTCAGGTCGAGTCAGGTCCACTTCGATGACCGGGACCAGGATGTCCGGGCGGGTCGGCAGCTCGATCACAAGGTCGTCGTCGGCACCCGGGTGGAGACGCGGCTTGGCGAGGACGACCTCTGAGCCGTCATGGAGTGTCCGGGCGCTGCGCACTCGGCCCGCGAGGCCCGGCAACCGCAGATGCTGGCCCCAGGTGAAGACGTGGACGTAGAGTCGGTCGCCACGCTGGGTGTACCGGCAGTTCGGCGGCGCTGCCAGAGGACTCGGACCGGCACCCCGAATGGCTGGCTCGCAGCATCGCATCCACGCCCCCACCCCGCGCAGGAGCTGGCGCGAATGCTGCGAGAACTCGCCGCGAGACGTGGGCCCGATGTTGAACAGCAGGTTGCCACCCCTGGCCACGGTCTCGACGAGCATCTCGACGACCTGGGTCGGCGTCTTCAGCCGAAGGTCGTCGCGGTGGTACCCCCAGCTCTCGTTCTCGGTGTGACACAGCTCCCAAGCGACCGGTCTGCCGCGATCGAGGAGCCGATCGTCCGGCACGTTCTGCTCAGGCGTCCGGATGCCCCGACCCAGGCCGAGTCGGTCGTTGAGGATGGCTGCCGGCTGGAGAGAGCGGACGAGCGCCTCCAGACGCTCCGACCCCCAGTCGGCGGGGCCCTTGCCCGTCGCCCACGGATGCGCGGGGTCCTCGAAAGCCGGGTACGAGAAGTCGAACCAGACGTAGTCGATCCGCCCGTATCCGGTGAGGAGCTCGCGGATCTGGCCCTCGATGTAGGAACGGTAGGCGGCCATGTCGGCCGGACGTCCACGCGCCGACTCGTTCCCGCGCAACGGGTGGAGGGCGTCCACCGTGAACCCTGGATGGTCCCAGTCGAGGAGCGAGTAGTACAGGCCGATGCGGAAGCCCCGTGCACGGAAGGCGTCGATGAACGGCCGCAGGAGATCCCGCCCCGGGGCCGTCCTGGCAACCGTGTACTCGGTCAGGCCCGAATCCCACAGGCACAAGCCGTCGTGGTGCTTCGTCGTGATGACGACGTACCGCATCCCGGCATCCCAGGCGCGCTCCGCCCAGTCAGCCGGATCATACAGGTCGGGCGTGAACGTCCGGACGTATCGCTCGCGGTACGTCGCAGCATCGATCTGCTCCCGGCTCTGCATCCAGCAGTCGCGACCCGACGAGTAGGCACCCCAGTGGACGAACAACCCGAATCGCGCCGCTGTGAACCACGAGAGGTCCCCGGCATCTGCGGGCCAGTCGATGGCGGGTGAGCGGCGCACGCGTCCTTCTCGGTGGTTCGGCATACGTCTATGATAAGTGGTCCGACGTCGGTCGGTCGCCGACCGGCGATCGCCGTCGTCGCATCGAGGCCTGACCCGCATGGACCGTGACGAGGCCCACCCGGACGAACGTCCGACGACATCCCCTCGACCGACTCGCCTCACGATCGTCCCGCCGCCCGGTGCGAGGTATGTCGGCCAGCACGAGGTGGAGCCTGGCGACATCGCCACGTTCGAGCGGGCGATCGGCCGGCGTGCCCCAATGTGGTCGCCGATGCAGCTCCGGGCGTTCCCATATGCGCCGGGTGCCTTGCACGTGGGCGATCGATTCGTCGAGCCCAGGCTCGACGTCGAGGCGGCCCGCGCATCGTGGGACGATGGTCGTCCGATACGGGTCTCGGCCTACGAGGCATGCCCAGGTCCCACCGGGGTCGCCCTGATCCCCGATCGGCACCCGCCCGGATTCTCTGTGGACCGGTTGTGCCGAGGCGAATACGACCGTGCGCTTGCGGAACTCGCTCGGGGATTCCGACGCTTCGGCCGGCCGATGTGGTTCGAGACCGTACGGGAGCCGAATGGCATCCTCGAGCGGTGGTTCGGGGGCTTCGGGCCGGACGGGGACAAGCCGCTCGCGTGGGCGATCGGTAACCGCCGCGGCGTGGGCGAGTTTCGGGTGGCTTCGCTGCGAAACCCCGATCTCTACGCCGACCTGGACGACCCCGACATTCCCGATGGGCTCCGGCGCGTCATCGCGGCTCATCGCTACTACGTCGACTTCTTCGTGAACCGCGAGGGGTGCGACTTCCTGACCTTTCACACCAACGGCTGGGCGTGCCTGAACCCGGCCGACAAGGTCGCCGCCCAGGAGACCGAGTACGGCAGATGGCTCGCTGCACGGCTGTGGGACTTCCGCAACGGATACCCTGGGGATCCGTATGTCGACTGGGTGACACTGACGGCCCATTTCGTGGACTTCTGGGCAGCTGACTGGCCGGGCCTGAGCGAGGATCGCCTGGTCCCGACCGAGTCGGTCCTGGGGGCCATCGACGAGGTCATGACGGGCGTGCGCACGGCAGCACCGGGCAAGCCCGTGATGATGATCGAGGTCGGGTTCCCGGACCGGATGGTCGACTCCAAACGGGCTGCGGAGCGCATCACCGCCTTCTACGAGCACGTCGAGCGATACCCGGAGATTCGAGCATTCGGACACTGGGCGGACAGTCGACTGTGGGCCGACTCGTGGCCATACGACAGCCTGATCCGGCCCGGGACTCATCAGGCCAGGGCCTTGCGCGCCATGATCGACCGCGATCCGACGCGGTTCGCGTCGGTCGTGCATCTCTCTGACGGGACGACGTTCCCTCCCGCTGGAGGACGGGCGTGACCACCGGGATGACGTCGAAGAGTCAGGTCCGGCTCGTCGAAACCGAGAGGTCGATCAGGGGAAAGTGGCACGCCACGAACCGATCGGGTGCGATCGCTCGAGTCGTCGGCTCCTCCACGGAGCAGCGGTCGGCCGCTCGCGGACAGCGCGTCCGAAAGCGGCAGCCCGAGGGGGGCGTCACTGGCGATGGTGGGTCGGCGTAAGTCCGCTCGCCATCGTCAACCTGACGACCAGCACGCGTCCCGGTCGGTATCGCATCCGTCAGCTCTCGGGTGTAAGGGTGTGCGGGTGCCTCCAGGACCTGGTCAGCCGGCCCTATCTCACACAGCTTGCCCAGGAACATGACCGCGACACGATCGCTGATGTTCTTCACCACGGCCAGGTCGTGCGAGATCATCAGGATCGACAGACGGAGCCGATGCTTGAGATCACGAAGCAACTCGAGGATCTGTGCCTGGATGGAGACGTCTAGGGAGGACAGAGGCTCGTCCAAGATGACGAGCTCCGGCCGTAGTACGACGGCACGGGCGATCGAGACCCGCTGACGCTGGCCACCGGACAGCTGGTGCGGTCGACGGTGAGCGACCAGCTCCGGGACGAGGCCGACCGAGCTCATCGCGGCATCAACCCGCTCCAGCGCCTCCGCCCGTGGCACGTGCCAGATGTCCATCGGCTCCATGATCAGCTGCCTGACCGTTCGGCGTGGGTTCAACGATGCTGACGGATCTTGGAGGACGACCTGGAGGCGCGGACGGATGCGCCGCAGCGCCTCGCCGCGCAGCAGGGTGAGGTCGTCCCCGCCGAGAAGGACCTGCCCCGAGGTCGGCGGGGGAAGCTGCAGGATCGCCCGCGCCGCGGACGACTTGCCGCAGCCCGATTCACCCACAAGGCCGAGCGTCTCGCCAGCCGCTACATCCAGGCTGAGGGAGGACACCGCCTGAACAGTTCCGCGCCCCACGTGATAATCGACCACCAGGTCGACGACACGGAGGGTGAGATCGTCGAGCTGCCGCAGATGTGCGGTCCCGGAACCCGCCATCGTCAGGCCATACCGGCCGGGGACGCCAACGCCAGGCCTGCGGCGGTCCGACCCCGGCTCTGGTTGGTCTCGACGGCCGACAGACCCTCAGGCGTGTCGATCGGATACCAGCAGGCGACCGCTCCATGCGCGTCCGATGTCAGTGCCGGGTCCTCGACCATGCACCGCTCCTGGGCGGACAGACACCGGGGCGCGAACGAGCACCCGATGCGCGGTGCGACGAGGTCGGGCGGATGTCCGGGGATGGGAGCCACTCGTGTGCGACTCGGTGCATCGATCGCGGGCGCGCACTCCATGAGCGCCAGTGTGTAGGGATGCCGGGGTCGGCGGAACAGCTGCAGGGTTGGCGCGTACTCGACGATCCGGCCGCCGTACATGACAGCGATGGTGTCGGTGCGATCCGCCACGAGCGCGACGTTGTGGGTCACGAAGATCATCGCCATTCCCCGGTTACGTTGCTCGCGTGCCAGCAGGTCCATGGTCTGGGCCTGGACCGTGACGTCGAGGGCCGACGTGATCTCGTCGGCGAGCAGGAGCTTCGGGTCGCAGGCGAGTGCGACGGCAATCGCGACACGTTGCCGCATCCCACCGGATAGGCGGTGCGGGAAGCTCCTGAGGTGACGTTCGGGCTCGGGAATGCCGACCTGGCGAAGGAGCGCGATCGCCAAGTCCCGCCCGCCGGCGCGGTCGACGAGATGATGCAGTCGGGGGCCCTCGGTGATCTGACGCTCCACGGTGAGCACGGGATTGAGCGACGTGTTGGGGTCCTGGAAGACGATCCCGATGCCCGGCCCCCACACACGCCGGAGATCCCTCGTGGTCATCGTTCGCAGGTCACGACCCTCGAACAGGACCCTCCCCGTTGGCAGCCGGGCTGTCCGCGGCACGATGTTGATGATCGACCGCAACAGCATCGACTTGCCCGAGCCCGACTCTCCCACGATGCCGAGGGCACGACCCTCCGGAAGGGCAAGGCTGACACCATCGACGGCGCGCACGACACCTCGCGGGGTCTCGAGATACGTCCGCACGTCGTCGACCTCGAGGAGTGGACCGGCCGTGCCGTCAGGCGCATCGGTGTCCATCACAGGTCCGATTCCCGTGCCTCGCTGCGGACCCGCAACCTGTCACCCACGTAATTGAGCGACACGACCGTCAAGAAGAGGGTGACGATCGGGACCAGGATGACCGTGAGCGTCTGTCGCATGTACCGGATTCCATCGCCGATCAGCGACCCCCAGGAGGCGTCGGGCGGCTGGACCGAGAGTCCCAGGAAGCTCAGCGCCCCCTCCACCAGGATGAAGATTCCGGCCACTAACAGACCGATGACAACCAACGTCGGGGCGACGGCCGGCAGGATCTCGCGCACGAGGATGCGTCCCTTGGTCGCGCCAAGGGCCCGGGCTGCCAGGACGTAGTCGCGATCTGCGATGGCCATCGTGTTGGCACGAGCGACACGCGCGAGTCCCGGGATGGCCAGGATGCTCAGGACCGCGACTACTGCGACCAGGCTCTGACCCACGAACGCGACGAGCCCGAGCACGAGGATGAGCGGTGGCACGGACAACAGCACGTCGAGGATCCCGGTCGTCACGCCGTCGATGCGACCGCGCGTGTACCCCACGAAGATGCCCAGGGCTCCCCCGACCACGATCGCGATCACCACGACCGTCACGCTGATGGTGAGGGACACCCGGGCACCCCAGACGAGTCGCGACAGGAGGTCCCGGCCCAGGCCGTCGGTCCCAAGGGGATGGCCGGGCGTCAGTGGCGGAGCCAGGCGCGCTGGGACGTCCGACCTGAGCGGGTCGGGCAATGGCAGCCAGGGGGCCAGGACCGCGGAGAGGACGACCACGGTGAGCCACACGATGGCGAGCCAGAAGAGGACGCTGGCGGAGCGCCGGGCGGTCGCACCCTCGGCGGCCTTGGTATCAGCCATGCCGCCGACCACTGACCTGGATTCTGGGGTCGACGATTGCGTACAGGATGTCCGCAGCCACGCTGGCCAGGACGAACGCAGCGCCGAACAGGAGGACCAAGGCTTGGACCAGGAACAGGTCGCGACCCTGCGCTGCCCCGACCATCAGCGAGCCAAGGCCCGGGATGGCGAACACCGTCTCGACGAGCGCGGCGCCGCCGATGATCGTCCCGAGCTGGATTGCCACGGCCGTCGTCAGGGTGCCCAGCGATGGTCGCAGCGCATGCGAGAACAGGATCCGAGTCGTCGAGAGCCCCTTGGCGCGGGCTGCGACGACGAAGTCCTGCTGGAGCGTCGTGATCATGTCGCTGCGCAGCAGGCGTGAGTAGATCGCGACAAGCGGGATGGCCAGGGCGAGCGATGGCAGGATCGCATGGCGCATGTTCTCGATCGGGTCGTCGGTGATGGGCACCCATCCTGACGCCGGGAAGATCCTGAGGGCGATCACGAACGCCGACAACAGCAGCACGGCCATGACGTACTCCGGGACCGACAGCAGGCCGAACATGAGGCCCGACAACGAGCTGTCGACGCGCGACCCTGCCCGATATGCCATCAGGACGCCAAGCGGGATGGCCACCGCGACGGAGATGGTGATCGCGAGTAGGCCGATCTCGAGCGTAGCGGGCAATCGCCGGACGATCATCTCGGTTACCGGCTGTCCGGTGTCATACGAGCGACCGAGGTCCCCTGCGGCCACCTGACCGAGCCATCGGAGGTACCGGTCTTGGATTGGCAGGTCCATCGCCAGACGGTCGCGCAGACTGTCCAGCGCCTCGGCCGAGATCCCTGACACGCCGCCTCGATTTGCCAGGATCGCGATCGCCGGATCGCCCGGCAGGAGGCTGAAGAGCAGGAACGACAGGACCGAGATCGCGAACAGGACCAGGACGAGGCGCCGGAGCTTCCCGAGTACGAACCAGCCCATGTCCATGACTCCGCTCGTCCCGAGGCCACCAACCGGTGCCAGGGCCCGCTGCCCCGTCACGGCACTGGAAGGTTACCATAGATGTTGGCGATGTCGGCCGCTGAGGATCGCCCGGGCCCACGGCCGCGACGCGGCGTCGCGAAGCCTCACGCATTGCGATCCGGTCCCGGCTATGGTGTACTCATATGGTAAGTGGCCCATGGGACCCCCCCCCGACTGGCGGTCCGGGCCATCAATGGGAGGAGGTCAACGGTGTCAAGGTACCGACGTCGATCGCGGCGCGCGATCGCATGGTCCATCGGCAGCGTGCTCGCCGTCGCGGCGACCGGGACGGGCGCGACTCCGACCATCGCCGCGGACCCGACGACCGGTGGGTCGATCAGGTTCGGGATTTCGGCTGATACGCCGACCCTGATGCCGCACCTCGGGGACTTCGGACCTGAGCAGGTGCTCATGGCGCTGACGATCTTCGACGGCGTCGCGGCGATTGGTGCCGACTACGCCGGTCACCCGTACCTGGCCGAGTCCATCACGCCCAACGAGGATCTGACGGAGTGGACCGTCAAGATCCGGCCCGGCGTCACGTTCGCCGACGGCAGTCCAGTGGACGCCGACGCGTTCAAGGAGATCTTCGACACGTACTACACCTCCGAGGAGTCCACCTTCGCGGGGGCCCTCGAAGGCGTGACCGCGACCGTGGTCGACCCGCTGACGGTGACGTACTCGGGCATGAAGCCCAACGCAGCGTTCCCCGAGACGTTGGCGACCGACTGGCCGTTCTCGCCCGCCGCCGCTGCCGCCGCCGGCGACGACGCCGGGCTCAAGCCGGCAGGCACAGGGCCGTTCGTCGTCGAGTCCTTCACGCCGGGGGAGGAACTCACGGTCACGAGGAACCCCGCGTACTGGAGGAAGGGTCTCCCGTACCTCGACTCGATCGAGTTCAACGTCATCGCGGACGACCAGACACGACTGGCTTCCTTCCAGGACGGGCAGCTCGATGCATTCGTGACGAGCAACCCTGACACCATTCAGCAGTCGCTGGCGCTCCAGCAGGAGGGCAAGGCGACGGTCACGATGGCAGAGTCGAGCAACGGGTTCGCCATCCTGTACAACACGCAGCGGGCACCGCTGGACGACGTGCGCATCCGCAGGGCTCTGACCCATGCCATCGACCAGTCGTCGTTCGTGACTCTGCGCAACGGCGAAGGCATCGTCGCCCCCAAGAACCAGCTGTTCGGACCGTCAAGCCCGTGGTACTCGGAGGAGGTCGCGGCGAGCTATCCGGCCTTTGACCCGGCGGCGGCGGCGGCACTCGTGGAGGAGTATAAGAACGACCCCGCCAGGTCGGATGGGAAGGCGGTCGGCGAGCCCGTCACCGTCACCTACACCTGCCCGCGCGATCCCGCACAGGACGACCTCAATCAGTTCCTCGCCGATTCCTGGACGAGCATCGGCGTGGACACCTCCTGGCCTGCGGTCGACGGCAACGAGTTCATCTTCAAGGTGCTCGGCCCGCTCGATGGGTCCGAGCGACAGTTCTTTGGCGACTTCGACGCAGCCTGTTGGGCCCTGGGCGAGCAGCTGTTCGACCCCGGCAACTGGCTCGCTGAGTGGTTCGGGCAGCCAGCCGCGTCCATGATCGTCAACGTGACGGACTTCGAGGACCCGCAGTTCGCGGCCGATCTCGACGCCCTGCGCTCAGAGACGGACCCCGCCGCTCGCAAGGCCATCATGGATCGGATCGGTCTGCTGCTCAACACGGAGTTGCCGAACGCATGGTTGTCGAGCAATCCGGTGGCCATCGTGGCGCGTCCGGAGCTCAAGAACCTCGATGGATGGACGCTGCCCGACGGGAGCCCCGGCTTCGGCGTCGTCGACGGCGTGACGTTCCTGAGCCAAGTGTGGCTCGAGCAGTGATGCCGTCCCGGTCGTCCGTACGGGATTGGTGACGATGTCGGGCCCGGGGTGCCTCCTCCGCCCCGGGCTCGCCCTCGCACGGTGATGAATCGATGACCCATTCATCCTGGCCCGGTTCGACGCTCACCGCCGCCGTCATCGGTGGTGGTCTGGGTGGGCGTCTGAGCCTGGACGCGCTCGTCGCATCGGACCGTTATGTCCTGATCGGCATCGCGGACGTGAACGCCGAGGTGCGTGCCGCGTTGGCTGATCGGTACCCGGGGATCCCGACCTTCGAGAGCCATGAGCAGTTGCTCCGATCGGCGTCTCCCGACGTCATCTGTGTGAGCACGCATCCACACAGTCACGAGGAGGTCGCGCTCGCCGCGGTGGCTGCGTCCCCGCGAGGGATGCTCGTCGAGAAGCCGCTGGGGCCGACATCGGCGACAGGCGCCAGGATCATCGACGCGATTCGCGGCGCCGGTATCCCCGTGGTGGTGCCGCACGGCCTGGTCGTCCAGGCGACTGCGCGACAGGTCATCGAGCGAGTGCGGGACGGCGAGATTGGAAAACTCGAGATCGTCGAGATCCGCTCAAGCGGATGGGACATCATCAACGCGGGCATCCACTGGCTGCACCTGTGCATCGAACTGCTCGCACCGGACCGGCTCGTGACGGTCATGGCCAGATGCGATACCAGCACGCGGACATACCGCGACGGGTCGCAGGTGGAGACGGTCGCGGTCACATACCTGGAGAGCGGGCACGGGGTCCGCATCGTGATGGTCACCGGGGATCAGGTCGATATGCCTGACGGCGGTGCCCTCGCTCATTTCAAGCTCGTCGGCACGCGGGGCGTGATCGACTTCCATGGGTTCCAGGAGGGCTACCGCCTCCGGTCGTACGACCACCAAGACGGGTCCCAGGTCGAGGTGGCGCCGGCATCGGGTACCGGCCACCGCCTCCACCTCGATGGCCTCGCCGACCAGATTCGCATGGCGACGCTCGACTATTCGCTCGCTGAACGGTCTCTGGAGGCTCTCGAAGCGTGCGAGGCCGCCTATCTGTCGAACCGCCTCGGCTGCCTCGTCCGGCTGCCGATCGGGTCGTTCGCACCGCCACCATCGAACGATTGGGATCCCGGTGCGCGGTATTCGGGGTCAGGAGGTGGCCGCAATGGTCGAAACATCTGAGCCCATCCGGTTCGGCATCGTGGGTGCCGGTGCGCGGGCGGCCCACTACCTGCGCATCGCCGCCGCGGCACCCGAACGCTTCCAGGTCAGCGGCGTGGTCGCACGGAGCGACGAGCGGGGGTCCGGAGTCAGGCAGCGGTTCCGGGTGTCGACGCATGGCTCTCTCGACGACCTCCTGTCGCGCGAGAGTCAGCAGTTCGTCGTGGTGGCCGTCCGCCCTGCCGGGGGGCCCGCAATCCTCCGGGAGTTGGTGGCGGCCGGCGTGCCCGCGCTCGCCGAGACACCGGCGGCATGGGATCTGGACGACCTCGATGACCTGTGCGAGCTCGAGCGCACGGGTGCCCGCCTCCAGGTCGCGGAGCAAACCTTCCTCCGACCCGTGCATGCCGCTCGGCTCAGGGTCGTCGGTTCGGGGAGGCTCGGGCGGGTGAGTCAGGCGCATGTGTCCGCCACGCACGGGTACCACGGCATTGCGATGTTGCGGCGCTACCTTGACGTAGGCTCCGAGGAGGTCACCATTGAGACACGCCAGGTGACCTCGCCGCTCGCGGTGGTGCCACGCGCCATGGGCATCCCCGGTGAGCCGACAGCCCAGGGGACCGTCGCCTCACGCCGAGTGGTGGCGCTCTTGTGGTTCGGGGAACGCCTGGGGATCCATGACTTCGCGATCGACCAGTACTTCTCGCAGATCCGGTCGACATATGTGCACGTCCTCGGAGAGCGAGGCGAACTGCGTGACGACGTGGTGCGGTACCTCGTGGACACGACCGCGATGGTGGCGCGGCTCGATCGCGTGGATGCCGGGACCGGCGACCAACTCGATGGCAACCACCACGTCGGCTATGTCATGGCCGGCGAGTGGGTGACACGGAACCCATTCGCGCCGGCACGCATGTCCGACGACGAGATCGCGAGCGCCACGTCGCTGGTGGGCATGGATCGGTTCCTGCGGACGGGTGTGCCTGTCTACTCGATGGCCCAGGCGGCCACCGACCGCTATATGGACATCATGCTGGAGCGCGCGCTGGCGACAGGGAAGGCGGTCCACGCGCCTGTGCGGTACTAGCTTCGCCTTGGACCCGGGCCTCGACGATCGACTGTGGCGCCAGGGCGCCTTCGTCCGTTAGGGGGCGAGCCTTGACGATTCCCCGCTGGGAGGCACGGACGTGGGCTGGTGAGCCAGCCATCGGTTTGGACGACGGCACCATGACGATCGTGGTCACGCCCAACCGCGGCGGCCGGATTGTCTCGCTGAGTCACTCGGCGTCGAGCCACGAATGGTTGGTCCAGGGCCGGCCTGGGCGCACGCCATCGTACGCAGACCGATACGTCTCGCCCACCATGGGCGGATGGGACGAGATGCTCCCCACGATCGATGCGTGCGCGTATCCATGCCCGGGTGCCCACCACGGGAGGCCCATCCCGGACCATGGCGAGGCGTGGTCGCAGCCGTGGGTTCCCACCATCGCGGACCGGACTCTCACGATGGTCACCACGGGCATCGCAGTGCCCTACGTCCTGACCAGGACCATCCGGTCCGTCGGCCCCGGACGGCTGCTCCTGAGCTACCGCCTGGCGACCAGTTCCAGCGAGCCCATGGCATACCTGTGGGCCGCCCATCCGCTGTTCACTCGGTCCACGACGACCGACCTTGTCCTTCCCGATGCCATCGGATCGCTCGACATCGTGGGTGGGCTCGCAGCAGGGACGTCCGTGGCCGTCGACGATCCAATCGTTTCGGTCGCGTCCGACGCTGACCTCGGTCGGTCCGCAATCAAGCTGTATGTGCCGCCGGACACGCCGTGCTCGTGGGCTGCTCTTGAAGAGCCGCAGGTCGGCATCGCGCTTCGTCTGGACTGGGATTCCACGATGATCCGATATCTGGGCATCTGGATCGATCGCGGCCGATACACACCGAGCGGAGCCGTTGCCATCGAGCCGACCAACGGCTACCACGATGACCTCGCGCGAGCATGGCAAGCTGGGCGAGTGGCGCATGTCGACCGATCGGCGGCAGCAGAATGGTGGCTCGCCGTCACCATGCGCTAGGTCGCCTGTGTCCAGCTCCTGCGCGTGACGTCAGAAGCGGCCGTGCCGCCGGAAGGCCTCGAGCGGATGCGCGCCGGCGAGGATGTCGCGCCGAACGAGAGCCTCGGTAGCGACGACCGCCTCGACCGCGTCGATCACCTGGCCCGCGACCTCAAGGGGGACCACGACCACACCGTCGCGGTCACCCACCACCACATCATTCGCGCGGATCCCGACGCCGCCGATCTCGATTGGCGTGCCGTAGCTCGTGAGACGCCAACGCCCGACGAGATCCTCCGGTGTGGAGTAGCGAGCGAATACAGGGAACCTCTGGCGGATGATGAACGCGGTATCGCGCACGCCGCCGTCGATGACCGCGCCTGCCGCACCCCGCGACCGCGCGGTCTCGCATGACAGCTCCCCGAAATGGGCACACCGGTCATCGCCCGGCTGAGAGACCACGATGTGCCCGGACCCGAGGTCACCGAGCATCCGCAGGTAGGGAACGAAGATGACGTCCGGGTCGGTGCTGGTGGTCGGTTCCCCCGTCACGGTCATGGCGCGGCCGGCGATCGTGGCGGCCGGATCGAGTGGTCGGAGCTCGCGCGGCAGCGTCTGGTTCCGATACCCGAGCTCGTCGAGGACGTCGGTGATGGCACCGGTGTACGGGACGGCCGCAAAGCGGCTGATCAGGCGGTCGAGGCCATCGATCCTCCTGGCCCCTACCATGCGGTCCACCCACCATCCACCGGAACGATCGCGCCGTGGATGAAGCTAGCCTCGTCGCTGGCCAGGAACGCGACCACCGCCGCGACCTCCGTCGCCCGAGCCGTCCGGCCGAGCGGATGGAGCCGGTCGTATCCCGCCGTGTCCCCGGCTCCCTCGTCGAGGATCGTGCCGGGTGCGACGGCATTGCAGCGAATCCCGGCGTGGGCGTGGTCGATGGCGACCTGCCGGGTCAGCTGGACGATCGCCCCCTTGCTGACCGAGTACGCGCCGAAACCGGGGAGCGCCACCAGCCCGAGGACCGAGGCGACATTGACGATGGCGCCACCTCCATGCGCGAGCATCCGGGGAATCGCCGCCTTGATGAGGAAGAAGGGCGCAGTCACGTTCACGGCCATGAGGCGCGCGAAGTGGGTGTCAGAGCACTCGACGACGGTGCCCCCCGACTCCAGGATGGCGGCGTTGTTGACGAGGATGTCCAGCCGTCCGAGCAGGGCATCGCTGGCATCGACCAGCGGCCGGAGCGCGGCGACGTCCGCGAGATCGGCGACGATTCCATGGTGGCGTGGCCCGAGCGCAGCCAGCGTCCGATCCAGGCGTGCGGCATCCACGTCAGTTGCGATGACGGTTCCCCCGTCGTCAGCCAGCGCCTGGCAGATGGCGCGCCCGATCCTGCCGCCAGCTCCCGTCACCAGGGCGACCATGCCCGCCGACCGTCCTGTGGGCTCGGTCACCGCCCGCCCCGTCGGTCCATGGCGCCGCCTCCTGAGCGTGTGGTCAGCGATGGGCCCAGCGGGACACCGGAGCCCCGAGGACCTGCGGGCCTCCGGGCTTGAGGCCACTTCTGATACAAATATACAACGCGACGAGGCACTCCCGCAGGCCAGGAGACACCGTGAAGATCGTTGATGTGCGCATCCGAGCCGTCCGGCCGTTCGGTGACCGCGAGGCCACCGCAGGATCGGTCGTTGGGTGGGTGTTCGTCGAGATTGAGGTGGACGACGGCCTGATCGGGATAGGTGAGTGCTCGAACTGGCCGCGCCACGGCAACGCCATCGTGGCCCAGGCCTTGGCGGTCATCCGGCGAGACCTGATTGGCCGGGACCCCAGACAGATCGGTGGCATCTGGCATGCCTTGTTCCGCCAGTTCACCTACCTAGGCAGTCGCGGCCTTGGAACGACGGTCATGAGTGGCATCGACATCGCCCTGTGGGACCTCCGTGGCAAGGCACTCGGCGAGCCGATCCATCGACTGCTCGAAGGTGCCGTCCGCGACGCGATCCCGCTGTACGGTCACGCGGACCACGGTGTGCTCCTCTTTGATGATTCGCCCGATGAGCTGGTCGCCCGGGTGCGCGCGTTGGCGGCGGACGGATATGCGGCGCTCAAGCTGGACCCGTTCGTGGAGGCATGGCCGAGCCACACTGCGTACCTGTCCGGCACCATCTCCCGCGCCGGCATCCGACAGGGCGCCGCCCTCGTCGGGGCCATGCGGGACGCCGTTGGCCCTGACTTCGAGATCCTCATCGATGCCCACGGGTCGTACAACGTCGCCTCGGCGATCGCCTGCATGGACGCCTTGGCGCCGTATGGGATTACGTGGTTCGAGGAGCCGGTGCCGCCGGAATCGCTGGCTGCCCTACGCCAGGTCAGCGCCCGTGCATCCGTCCCAATCTGCGTTGGCGAACGGCTGTACACACGCTGGGATGTCCTGCCCATCCTCAGTGAGGGCCTAGCCAGCTTCCTCATGCCGGACGTCTGCTGGACCGGAGGCATCAGCGAACTCAAGCGAATCGCGACGCTCGCCGAGTCCTTCGGGGTGACCCTGTCTCCGCACAATGCACTGGGTCCCATCCAGATCATGGCTGGGGCCCATGTGATGATGACGGTCCCCAACTTCTATCGCCTGGAGATCCACACAGGCTGGCTTGCGGAATACGACGGCTGCCTCACGAGGCCCCTCGACATCCGGGAGGGCAGCCTGTTCGTGTCCGACCGACCCGGGCTGGGCGTCGAGCTGGACGAGGCGTTTCTCCGCGAGCACGCGGTCCCACTGCTGGACGAGCCATGAGTTGCCGGCGGGACCCGATGCCACGCAACGCACCGACATAGGTCACCGACGTCGTGGGTCTGGGCGAGGGCGACGTCCGCCTCGCACCAACGTGGGTCCCTCGAACCCTTCGGTGGGCCAGCTGGCGCGACTCCACGACGCCCCGGCCCGTGACGCTGCGGACCACGGCCTGGTGGCGGTCGCCGCACGGCGGATCGACGCGCACGCGGTGGCCGCTACCACGACCCGCTCGGCTTGGTCTCCTTCGTCAACGACAGGGTCATGGACGACGACGTCGCCCGACGGTCGTTCGGGCCAGGCAACCCTGACCTCGAGACGATCGATGCTCGACGGTGGATATGATGGACCGAATGACTGATCGAACCCCATGAAGGCCACCGTGCTCGATCGACGCCCCCTTGCCGAGGGGACCGCCCTGCGCATCCGTGACCTGACCGATGGCCCGGACGGCGCTGCCGACGGTGCGCTGCCGCCCATCAGCGAGCTGGCGGGTCGCCTCGGCGTGTCACGAGCGGTCGTTCGCCAGGCGGTCGTCATCCTTGCGCGCGATGGGGTCGTGGAGAAGTCCACCAACCGGCGATGGAGACGGGTGACCACAAGCCGACCAGGCCGCCCGTCTGCCAATCGAGCCGGCAAGCCGGGCATGACGCCCATACTCCCTCCGTCGAGGGCCGAACGCGACTCACTGGCCGACCAGGTCGCGGACGGCGTCGTCGCCATGATCGTCACGCGCGGCCTCCGCGAGGGCGACCCACTGCCATCCACGAAGGAGCTGGCAGACTCCTTCGGTGCGAGCCTGGTGGTCATCCGGGAGGCGTTGGCCGGTCTCGCGTCGCACGGCGTCCTGCGACGCCGTCAAGGTCGTCAGTCGACGGTCGCGAAGCCCAGTTTCGAGTCGCTCAGCTCGGTCCTTCGGCTTCGCGCTCACCTCGAGGGAATCGACCTCGACGAGTTCCTGGTGTGCCGGGAGGCCCTGGAGGTGGAGGCCTCTGCGCTCGCGGCGGCGTCACCGGACCCCGAGCGCAAGGCCCGTGCCCTGCAGCCACACCTGGACGGGATGCGAGCAGCGAAGGCAGGTCCCAGGGCCACGTTCAACGAGCATGACCTCGGATTCCACCTCGAGATCGCTCGGCTGTCCGGCAACAGGGCCATCGGCTTCATCCTGATGTCGCTGAACGACGTCGTGCGCGCTGGCCTGTTGGCGCGCTACGACCACCTCCAGCGGCGGGCCGGGAATCCGGGCATCGGGCTTTCCCTGGAGCACCATGAGGCCATCGCAGCGGCGATCATCGCTGGTGACGTCGAGGGATCCATCGCCGCGATGCGGTCGCACTTCGCGTTCGTCGCCACGACCTGATGCGTCGTCAGGCCATCGCCGGCTCGTAGACACCGTCGCCGATCTCACGCCACCCTCGCCCGACCGGTCGCGCCATCTCCGTCGTCCGCATCGCCCGCACATCCGACCAGGACGCCTGCCCGGCGTCGAGCACCACCCTGGCCGCGGCCAGCATCGCCGCCCGACCGGCGTCGAGCGGATTGGATCCCGAGAGCACGCCGTCGAGCAAGCCTGCCGAGGCGGCATCCCCGGCGCCTGTCGTCGTGACGGCGTGGTCGGCCAACGAAGCGAACCACAGCTCCTGGTCCGCCCAGGTGCCTGCGAGGATTCCCAGTGCTGCGCCGGCTTCCCGCAGCCGATCGACCGACCCTGTGCGCAGGTACATCCCTCGAGGTCCGTCGGTGAGTGCGACCACGGCCGAGCCGCCTGCCAGGAGCTCATCCCCCATGCGACGTACGTCCCTCGCCCGTGCGCCCGACCGGCCAAGGGCCACCGCGAGGTCGCGGACGCTCGGGCAGAGGATGTCGATGGCGGGCAGGACCACGCCCAGGAACGCCCTCCAATCGACGCTGCCGGATGGCCCTCCGGGATCCGGCGTCGCCAGATCGACCGACGTGGTCGCCCCGGCCGCTCGGACCCGGTCGAGGAACGTGCGCAGCAGGCGACCCCCGTCCAGAGCGAGGCGCGGCAGCAGGGGTGGATACCCGACGTGGACCAGTCGGGCCCCGGCGACACGCGTCGAGAGGCCATCGAACCGATCGTTGGCACCCGGGTGATGCCAGATGGCCCGGTCACCGCCGGGCAGGTCGGCCACGATCGAGTAGGACGTCGCCACGCCGGCGTGGCGACGCAGGTGCGCGTCGATGCGCTCGGATGCCGACAGCTGCGCGCTGACGACGTCCCCCAGCAGGTCATCGCCGACATCAGCATCCAGATGGACTCGCGCGCCCAGGGCGGCGAGCGTCAGACCGGTGTTGGCCACGCAGCCACCGACCCTCACCGTGAGCGGTCCCATCTCGACGATCATGCCGGGTGCTGCCGGCCTGTCCATCCCCCACGACGGCACCAGATCCACGCACACGTGGCCCGCCACCACGACATCAGGGGGAGGCATCGTGCCCGGGTGGCTCGGCCCGTCCGGAGCGCTCCGATCGAAGGGCGGCGCTCAGGATTGCGTGGTGACGGGTCGTCTCCGCGAGGGTCGCGCAGCGCATGTCACCGCGCATCCGTTCGCCATGGACGAGCTCATCGCAGAACGCGGCGAGCATCTGCTGGACGGCATCACCAAAGCCGAACTCGAAGATGGCCGCGGTGATGGCCGGGTATGCGCCCTCGTAGCCGATGTCCGTCACCTGCCACGACTGGGGGCCACCCGGTTCGAACGCGAGGCTCCACACCTGCTTGGGGTGCTTCGTCGAGAACCGGACGCTGCCTCGGTCGCCGTGGACCTCGATCCACCAGGTGTTGCCCTCGCCGGGCGCGATCCGCTTCATCTCGAACAACATCGGGAATCCCTGTGTCGACCAACAGGCGAGGATGGCGTTGTCCCAGGTGTCGCTCGGGGTCGGGTCACCATGGATGTCGGGCCTGACAGGGACGAGGTTCGTCAGCTGCGCATACACCGATGCGACGTCCCACCCAAGCCGCATCGGAATGTGGAGCACATGAAGCCCGAGGTCGCCCATGCAGCCGTACTCACCATTGAGAGCCGCGACACGCTTCCAGTTGATGGGCTTGCGCGGATCCAGGTCGCTTGAGTGGGACAGTCCCGCGCGCACCTCGAAGATCCTTCCGAGGCGACCTGAGAGCGCCGCGTCGACGACCCGCCGAGCCCCCGGATAGAACGGGAACTCGCTCGAGGAGCGGACCAGGAGGTCAGGATGGCGGGCGGCCGCATCCACGATTGCCCGGTTCGCGGCCGCGTCGATCCCGAACGGCTTCTCTCCGAACAGGTGCTTCCCGGCGTCCAGGACATCGACATAGACGCGCTCGTGCAGGTGATGCGGCACCGCCACATAGACCACGTCGATGTCGGTCCGCTCGAGGAGCTGTCGGTGATCCTCGTAGATGGAGTCAGCCGCGACGATCCGGCCTTCGAACCAGGCGCGCCGTGCGGGATCAGGGTCGCAGACCGCGACGATCTCCGGGCTCGTGCCCGGATCCAGCAAGTGGACCCACCTGGCCACGGCGCTCGCGAGCTCCCGACCCATCATCCCCAGGCCGATGAGTCCGAAGCGGACACGGGTGGTCACGCGTCGATCCACCCTCGCACGGCATCGGGAGTCGCCTCGTCGTGGACGATGGCCATCAGCGCTCGGGTCATTCCGGCCGGATCCGCGTGCTGGATGACGTTCCGTCCGTACACGATCCCCGCGACCCCCTGCTGCATGAGCGCATGCGTGCGTGCGAGGATCTCGTCGATCGGCGCTCGCCCGCCGCCGCGAGCCAGGACCGGGACGTCGCCGGCGATGTCGACGATCTGGTGGTAGTGGGACGTGTCGTCGGTCGGGTCTGCCTTGATGACGTCGGCGCCGAGCTCCACCGCCTGCCTGACGAGCGGCAGGATCTTCGTCAGGTCGCCATCCACGGCATAGCCCCCGGCGGTCGCATCACGCCGCATGACCAGTGGCTCGACCATCATCGGCATCCCAGCCTGGGTACACCGTGGCCGCAGGTCCATGATGTTGCGGATGCAGCGCCGCTGCAGCTCGGTCTCCCCAGGGAGCATGAACAGGTTCACGACGACGCAGGCGGCGTCGAGTCGCACCGCCTGCTCGACCGCATCCTCGATTATCTCGGTGTACAGCAGGTCCGGGAGGTTCGGGCCGTAGACGTTCGCTGCGTCGGTCCGCAGGACCAGCGCCGGCTTCGGGCGGGGCAGCTCCTGCAGCAGGCGTGCCTGTCCGACCGACAGCTGAATCGCGTCGGGGGCTGCGACCACGAGCGTCTTGACGACCGCCCTCATGTCCTCGATGCCTGGCAGGAACGCTGCCTCTCCGAAGAAGCCGTGATCGACAGCGACATCGAAACAGCGACCGTCGGCGGCGAACAATCGACGCAGGCGCGGCGTAGCGGTCATCGAACCCCCTGGCTAAATCGGCTACTTCTCCGTGAAGTATACGATTGCGCCCGAGACACTGCGAGGCCGCCGCCTCAAGGCGGTGCGGCTGCGTCAGCCCCTCCGGGCACGCCATCGAGGGCCACGGCGACGCCGTCGTGCTCGGCGACGACGGTCCACTGCCGAGCCCCGGTGACGCTGTGCTCGGCATTCGGGGCGTGCTGACGGAACGCGATGAGGAGCGCCGGACCCGGTGCCTCGTCCGCGAACTCCCAGCACTCCCATCCACCCAAGGGCACGCGCCCCGCGTCCAGGAACGCACGAAACGGCATGTCCAGATAGCCTCTGAGCGGCTTGACGCGCTCCAGCTGGCCCCGCACCTGATCCTTCGTGGCCTCGCCCCACGATGTGATGGCCTCGTGGATGACCATCGACCCCACGGCCCCGGAGGCAAGCCAGGCAGGCGGGTAGCCATGGGCTCCCGTCCCGAGGACGGACACCGAACCGTCGGGAGCCCATCGGCCATGGGGTCCCAGTGCCCCCCATCGGTACTGGGACGGGAGCCAGCGACAGACGTTGCCCACCATTCGTCGAACGATCTCGGGCGACTGCACCTCGTCTGACAGGTTGGTGACGTGCGAACGCGCGAGCATCTCGATGTCGATTCGATTCCCGCCACTCGCGCATGACTCAATGACCAGGTTCGGATGGAGTTCCAGGAGTCGGTCGAGCACAGCGTGGACGCCCCGCGTGTGCGCGAGCTCGGCCCGTCCGTCCTGGCCCCAGAGGCTCGCGGCATCATGGACGTTGAAGTCCCATTTCAGCCAGTCCAGGCCGATGCTGGTGATCGCCCGATGGATCGTGTCGGCGGTCCAGGCACGAACCTCGGCCGACCCGAAGTCGACGAGGCCCACCGACGTCCCAGCCACGGGCCGGAACGCGTCTGGGAACAGCCTGGCGACGCTCGAGTCGCGATGCGCTCGCTCCGGTTCGAACCACAGCCCGATGGCGAGACCGTTCGCATGAGCGGCCTGCGCCACTGGCTCGAGACCGCGCGGAAACCTGACGTGATCCACGACCCACGTCCCGAGTCCGGGTCCCCCGAAGTCGGCGCCCGCCTCGTCGTACCAGCCGGCATCGATGACGACGGCCTCGATGCCGACGTCCGCGGCCACGCCGATCGCGGCCAGCAGGGACGACTCGTCGATCCCGACCTCGATGTTGAACCAGGTGTTGTAGGCCACCATGGGCTGGATGCGCCGCGGGCACTGGAGGGTGATGAAGCGCTTGATGGCCGCCCAGCCATCACCGCGGAAGGCCCCTACCACGACCCGAGGCAGGTTGATGGCGTCGCCAGCGACCAGCGGCGCGGTCGGGGCCTCCAGGGTCAGTCGCTGGACTGGCGCCCCCGCGTGCTTCGTCAGGGAGCCTCTCCAGCGGCCGCTGTGTCCGACGGCGAACCAGAGCCCGTTCGTCCCGTCCAGATCGGTCAGCAGGAACAGCGGTACGTCCCCGTCAGATGATCGACCCCCGACGGAGCCGAACTCGATCCGATGCGCCCCGCCGACCGACGGGGGCACCGGTAGGCCAGGCGTGATCGAGCGGGGCACCGGCATGTAGGCGAGGGGCGGATAGGTCGCCTCAAATCGCCCGCCACGCATCGTCCACAACACCATCGCCTCCCCGCGGACTTCGATGTCGAGGGCGACCGGCGAGGTGACCGACGAACCGGCCGGCAGCGTTCGGGTCATCTCGACGGCGCCATCCACGACGCGACACGCCGTGACGAGCGGCGATCCGGGGTCCGGGTCGACGTCCTGAATCCGACCGATCCACGGATGCGATGGGTCGAGCCCGCCAAGGAGGCGGCGGAGCTCACGCACCATCGCTCTCGCCTGGGGTCGCGGCTCGCACCGTGACCTGTTCCGCTGACAGCGCGCCTTCCCGGCATATCAGCGCGACTCCGCCACCACGCAGCGCCTGTGCGCCGTCGTCGATGACGTCAGCGACCACCGTCCCGTCCACCAGACCCACGATGCGGCGGCCGAAGACCCGAATCTCCAGGCGATATGAGCGGAACGCCTCCCATTGGACGTCTGCCTCGGCGAGCACCACGTCCTCGTCGCACGCCCGAACCAGCCGGGTGACGCCATCGCGACCTAGGAGCAGGGCGTAGTACCGACGCATCCCACCGACGCGCGCTGCGATCCCGGCCTCCTCGGCCACGAGCGGTCGGACCACGGACTCGACGACATAGTCGGCCCAGTCGAGCGACCCCTGGATGAGCAGTCCAGTCCCGCGGTTCTGTGTCAGCCGGAAGGCATCCGCAAAGTAGGTCTCCCAGCCGTCGAAGCCATTGACCCACGCTCGCCGCCACATGGTGCCGCCGTCGGCTGGCCGTCCGAGCGTGACCGTTGGCATCCCATCCCATGTCAGCCAATCGATGTGCAGGGAACCCTCACCCTGCCCCCTGATCTCCACGCCAACCTCCATGATGGGCTGCCCACCCGTGTCCGGAATCAGCCACTCGAGCTCGATGGTCTCGCTGGGCATGATCGGACGAGCGCGGTCGCCGATCCATGCGGTGTGATCAGCGCCCGTGTAGTGGCCGACGATGAGCCGGACATCGAGCCGGTTTGTCGTGCGGTCCGATGACCGAATGGATGCGCGAAGTCGCTGCCCGGAGTGCACGGACGGGGATGCGACGAGCATGTAGCCGGGCAGATCGATGGCGCTGGGGGGGATGAACGTCGATGTCGTCGCGCGGGTCATGCCACCCGCGCCGAACAGGAACGGGACGGCCAGCACCCGGGTCCCGTCGCTGGCTTCGGACGGCACATTCGTGACAGGCAGCGCAGTCCCCTCGTCCACCGAGCATTCGAACCGTTGGACGGAACCGGGGAACGAAAAGTGGAACCGTGCCCCGCCCTTGGGCCGGACCGCGACACTCCCTGAGAGTCGACGCCCGGCGGCTGCGATTCGACCCGCTTCGGCGACGGCGTCTGTGACGCCCCGCCCTCCCTCGGCACTAGGCAGGTAGATGCGGTCGCCGACCGGGGAGCGCCAATCGTAGGCGCCATCCATGCCCGCGAGCCCGTTCATGATGCCCAGCACACAGCCGACATTCCCGGAGTTGCAGTCGGTGTCGCCGCCGGCGGTGTTCACGATCGAGAGCGATCGCGAGAAGTCGTCGTCGCCCCACAGCAGGCCCAGGAGGACCAGCCCGTGCTGCGGAACGATGTGCACGTTGCCACCGTATCGGTCTTCGCCATAGGAGTCGACCAGACGGCGACGAGCCATTCTCCAGTCGGGCTCGGCGGAACGCCACTCCAGCATGTCGAGCGCCAACCGCGAGATGGCACTGTCGGCCGGGATGTGTCGGAGTCCTTGTGTCAGGAGCCGGGCGACGCCACGCTCCACGAACGCCGTTGCCTCCATCGCAGCGAGCAGGGCCGCGGCGTGCAGCGCTTCGCCATCGTGGCTCACGCTCGCAGCGCGACGCACCATCGCGGCCGCACGCTCGGGGTCGCCCGGCGACACCATGGCCCAGGCATCGATGAAGATCTGAGCCCCGATCGCCTCGGCGGCGAGGCGATCGTTGAGCTGGATCGACCCGCTGCGTGGCGCCTTGATCCCCGCCTTCAATCGCAGGTACGCGGTGTGCTCGGTGGAGTTACCAAGCCCGCCCCACCACAGGACGGTCCGGTGCTCGATCAGATAGTTCAGCCAAGCGTTCCCGATCGACTCGGCAGAGATCTCGGGGTCGAAGTCGGAATCCTCGAGGGCCCGGAAGAACGTGAAGGTCCCCGAGATGTCATCGTCGGTCAGGACTAGGTGGCGGTCGCGCGGCCCGTGGACGTACCCCGTGATGTCGCCGTAGGTCGCCGCGATCCGCTCGTATGTCCAGCCTTCCACGGGGCGTCCCAGGTAGACGCCGATGATCTTGCCGAGCACTCCCGCGTAGACACGTTCGTCGTAGTCCGCTGGGATCGTCACCACACTCCTCCGTCGGCGAACATCTAGGTCACTTATCATAGAGGATGGCAGCCGGGACGCGGAACGTCGACATCGGGCGCAGGGATCGGGTCAGGGCAACGAGGCCGCGGACGGGTTGGCTGCTGTCAGGGGATTCTGGGGCTTGACAACTGACAAGACAGATGTCGTATCATGTCGCCGTGCCCACCCAGACACGACCCGCCAGCAGCCCATCGCCTGCCCGGCCGAGCACCGCTCCCGAGCGATCCACGGCCCGGCACACGGCCGTCGAGCGACGGTCGCTGATCGCCGCAGCCCTCGGGGACGGCGGATGCATCGCGGGTGACGCCCTCGCCCAGGAGCTGGGTGTCAGCCGCCAGGTCATCGTCCAGGACATCGCGGTGCTCCGCGCGGGCGGGCTGGATGTGGTGGCCACGGTCCGTGGCTATCTGCTTGCCCCGGCCGCCGCCCCCAACGCGCCCCGGCGCGTCATCCGGGTCCGCCACGCGCCGCAGGAGGCGGTCGCCGAGCTGACCGCGCTCGTGGATACCGGCGCGAGGGTGGTGGACGTGGTCGTGGGCCACCCGGTGTATGGCGAGCTGCGCGCCGAGCTCGACCTGCGCTCGCGTCGCGACGTCCAGCTGTGGGCCGACCGATGCTCGGCGACCGGCGCCCATCTCCTCTCCGAGCTCACCGACGGCGAGCACGTCCACACCCTGGAGGCCGACCACGAACCGATCCTCGACGCCGCCCAGGAGGCCCTCCGCCAGCTCGGGTTCCTGGTGGGCACCGGCGATGGGTGAGGCCACGATGACCACCCAGGCCGGCATGTCATCCGACCTCGTGGTGGTGGGCGCGGGCGTCGCGGGCCTGACTGCGGCGCTCACGGCCGCCGACCGCGGCGCCCGGGTCGTGGTCCTGTCCAAGGGCGGCTTCGACGTCTCCGCGAGCTACCTCGCCCAGGGCGGCGTGGCCGCGGTCCAGGACCCCGACGACAGCGCCGAGCTGCATGTCCGGGACACCCTGGAGGCGGGTCGCGGCATGTGCCGTCGCGCGGCGGTGGAGGCGGTGGTGCAGGAGAGCCCCGACCGCGTCGCGGAGCTGCGGGCCATGGGCGTGCCCTTCGATGACGACCTCGCCCTGGAGGGCGGCCACAGCCGACGCCGCATCGCGCACGTCGCGGGTGCCGAGACCGGGCAGGCGATCACCGCCACGCTGCTCGAACGCGCGCATCGTCATCCCGCCATCACGCTCCGGGACCGCACCCATGTCCGGGCGCTGGTGCCCGGGACCGGGGTCGTCACGGACACCGATGTGGTGTCCGCGCCCCGCACGATCCTGGCGACCGGTGGCTACGCCGCCCTGTGGGCGCGGACCACCAACCCGGCTGGCTCGGTGGGCGAGGGCCTGGTCCAAGCGTGGGCCATCGGCGCGGCGCTTGCCGACCTGGAGTTCGTCCAATTCCACCCGACCGTGCTGGCACGCTCGTCGCTGCTCCTGTCCGAGGCGCTGCGGGGCGAGGGTGCCCACCTCCTCGACGGCGCTGGCGAGCGCTTCGTGGACGAGCTGGCGCCGCGTGACGTGGTGGCCCGGGCGGTGGGCGCTCGCGACACCGCGGTGCTCGACCTCCGGCCGGTCCCGCAGGAGCGCTTCCGGGCACTCATGGGCCGCATCGAGGCCGAGGGGTACCACCCGGCCACCGACCCGGTGCCCATCTCGCCTGCCGCGCACTTCACGGTCGGCGGCATCCGCACGGACCTGCACGGCCGCACGGACGTGGCGGGCCTGTACGCCGCAGGGGAGTGCGCCTGCACCGGTCTCCACGGCGCCAACCGGCTCGCCTCCAACTCGCTCGCCGAGTGCCTCGTGTTCGGCCGACGCGCCGCGCTCGCGGCGCTCGGGGACCCGACGCCGGTCGCGGCCGATGCCGCGGCCGCGCTCGCCGCCACGCTGGCAGCTGCGGGCGCCCCGCTGGGCGACGACGACCGCGAGGCCATGTGGCGGGACGTCGGCCTGACGCGCGACGCCCAGGGCCTGGCCCGGCAGGTCGGCTCGCCCGTCGCGTTGGCGCGGCTGGTCGCGACCAGCGCGCTCGCCCGCGAGGAGTCGAGGGGCGGCCACTTCCGGGCGGACTTCCCGGAGCTCGACCACGGGCTCGATGGGCGGCACGCGGTGATCCGCCGCACGGGCGTGCCCACGCTGGAGGCATGGGCGTGACGGCGCAGGCGCCGGGCCGGCCCGCCAGCCACGTCGCGCCGGAGCTGCCCGCCGACATCCGACGCTGGCTCGACGAGGACGTCGGTGACGGCGACCGGACCACCGACGCCATCGTCCCGGCGGACGCCCGGAGCCAGGCCAGCCTGCTGCTGCGCGAGGCGGGGGTGGTGGCGGGTCTCGACCTCGCGCGCCAGGTGTTCCGGTCCCTCGACCCGGACCTGCGCTGGGAGCCGCTCGCCGCGGATGGCGAGCAGGTGGCACCCGGACCGGTCGCCCGCATCGACGCCCGCGCCCGCGCGGTGCTCACCGGGGAGCGGCTGGCGCTCAACCTGCTCGGCCGGCTGTCGGGGATCGCCACGCTCACCCGCCGCTACGTGGACGCGGTCGCAGGGACGCGTGCGGTCATCCTCGACACCCGCAAGACCACGCCGGGCCTGCGTGTCGCGGAGAAGTGGGCCGTGCGCTGCGGCGGCGGCACCAACCATCGGCTGGGCCTCCATGACGCGGTGCTCATCAAGGACAACCACCTGCTCCATGTGCCTGACCTGGCGACCGCGGTCCGTCGTGCCCGTCAGACCGGCCTGCCGGTCGAGGTGGAATGCGACACCCTCGCCCAGGTGGCCCAGGCGCTCGAGGTCCGGGCCGACCGGATCCTGCTCGACAACATGCCCCTGGCCGACCTGCGTGCCGCCGTCGCCATGACTGCTGGTCGGGTGCCCCTCGAGGCCTCGGGTGGCGTGACCCTCGAGACGGTGGCCGCCATCGCAGCCACCGGGGTCGACCACATCTCCGTGGGTGCCCTGACCCACGCCGCGCGCTCATTGGATGTCGCACTGGAGATCGACGCGTGACCACCACGCCGCTGCCCATGCTGGACGCCGACGCACCCCGCACCGACGCGGAGGCCCGCGCCCGGCTGGAGCGCGTCGCCGCGCTCTCGGCCGAGGTGCGCGACCTGGCTCGCCGCCGCAACGCCGTGATCCTGGCCCACCACTACCAGGTGCCCGAGGTCCAGGACGTCGCCGACTTCGTGGGCGACTCGCTGGGCCTGGCGCGGCGCGCCGCCGCCACGGACGCCGACGTCATCGCGTTCTGTGGCGTCCACTTCATGGCCGAGACGGCATCCATCCTCAGCCCCCAGCGGACCGTGCTCATCCCGGACCTCGAGGCCGGCTGCTCGCTGGCCGACTCCATCACGGCCGACCAGCTGCGGGCGTGGAAGGCGAGCCACCCGGGCGCGGTGGTGGTCTCCTACGTCAACACGACCGCCGAGGTCAAGGCGGAGAGCGACTACTGCTGCACCTCGGGCAACGCCAAGGCCGTCATCGAGGCCATCCCCGCCGACCGCGAGATCCTGTTCCTGCCGGACATGTTCCTGGGGCTGTGGTTGGAGCGCGTGACGGGTCGACGGCTGACCATCTGGTCGGGGGAGTGCCATGTCCACGCCGGGATCCGCCCGGACGACATCGACCGGATCACCGCCCATGACCCGGACGCCGAGCTGCTGGTCCACCCCGAGTGCGGCTGCGCCAGCCAGGCGATGGCGTTCGCCAACGAACGGACCCACATCCTGTCCACCGAGGGCATGATCGCCCACGCACGCCGGGCCGACACGCCCGCGCACTACCGGGTGGCCACCGAGACGGGCATCCTGTACGGGCTCCGGCGCCAGGTCCCCGAGGCGTCGTTCGAGCCGGTCCGGGAGGACGCGGTATGCCGCTACATGAAGATGATCACGCTCGAGAAGCTGCGGGACTCGCTGCGTGACCTGCGATACGAGGTGCGCGTGCCCGACGAGCTGGCCGTCCGCGCCCGGGGCGCCATCGAGCGCATGGTCGCCATCGGATAGCGCCTGATGCGCGCCTGGGCGACGCTCCGGCGCGATCCCACGTTCTGGCTGGGCCTCGCCCTCGCATCGCTGGTCATCGGGGCCAGCCTCTTCGCCCCGCTGCTCGCGCCGCACGACCCGAACCACGCGTATCGCGAGCTGATGCCGCCGGACGGCTCGGCGCTGCCGCCGTCCGCGATGTTCCCCCTGGGCACCGACCCCGACGGCCACGACTACCTGAGCCGGCTGCTCTACGCGGGACGCGCGACCCTGCTGGTGGGCGTGGGCGCGAACCTGGTGGCGATGCTCATCGGCACGCTGGTGGGGCTGGTGGCGGGGTATGCGGGCACGGTCCATGTGCCGCTGCCGCTCGGGCGGCGGCTGCCCATCCCCGTCGAGGGCTTCCTGATGCGCGTGACGGACGCCGCGCTGGCCTTCCCGGCGCTGCTCCTGGCGGTCGCGGCATCCGCGGTCCTGGGCCGGAGCCTGGGGCTGGTGGCGCTGGTGGTCGCAGCGGTGCTGTGGACCACCACGGCACGCCTCGTCTACGGCCGGGTCCGGTCCCTCCGCACCGAGGGCTTCGTGGTCGCGGCACGCGCGCTGGGCAGCGGCGACACGACCATCCTGCGCCGCCACCTCGCGCCGTTCGTGCTGCCCCTGGTGCTGGTCTACGGTGCGCTGGGCATCGCCACCACCATCACGTTCGAGGCGACCCTGTCGTTCCTGGGCGCGGGGGTCCAGGCATCGGACCCGACGTGGGGCCGGATGCTCGCCGATGCGGTCGGCTGGTACCGCACCGACCCCCGCCTGCCGCTGCTGCCGGGCCTCGCCATCGCGGTCACGGTGCTCGCGTTCTCGCTGCTCGGCGACGCCGCGCGGGATGCCGCCGAGCCACGCGGTCGGCGCGCTGCCGTGCGACGCGTCTGATGCTCGCCTGGCTCGCCCGTCGGCTCGTGTCCGCGGTCCTCGTCCTGGCGGCCGTGGCGACCGTGGCGTTCCTGCTCACCTTCGTCGCGCCCGCCGACCCGGCACGCTCCATCGCCGGCCCCAACGCCTCGGCCGCCGCCGTGGAGCGCATCCGGGCGTCGCTGGGACTCGACCGGCCTGCGCTCGAGCAGCTGGCATCGTGGTTCGGCGACCTGCTGCGGGGCGACCTCGGCACGTCCTACCAGCTGGGTGGCGTCCGCGTGCTGGACCTCATCCTCGCCAAGCTGCTGCCCACGCTGGAGCTGGCCGTGGCGGGGCTGCTGGTCGCGCTGGTCGTCGGCGTGCCGCTGGGGGTGCGTGCGGCGACCCACCCCGGTGGGTGGCTCGACCGCGTCAGCGGGGTCCTGGGGTCGGTGCTGGTGGCGGTGCCCGGGTTCCTCCTGGGGATCCTGCTGCTGTACGTGCTGGCCTACCAGTGGCGGCTGTTCCCGCTCTCGACGCCCACCTACGACCCGCTCGACCTGCGCGCGCTCGCGCTGCCGGCCCTCACCCTGGGTCTGGTGTCGGTGCCGTTCTACCTCCGCGTCTCGCGTGCCTCGACGCTGGACGAGCTGGGACGGGACTACGTGCGCACCGCCCGCGCCAAGGGTCTCGATGAGCGTCGGGTCGTGTGGCGGCACGCGTTCCGCAACGCGCTGCTGCCCGTGGTGACCCTCGCCGGGCTCGACCTGGGCTTCTCGCTGGGCGGCGTGGTGGTCATCGAGTCGGTGTTCGGGTGGCCGGGCATCGGCTCGCAGGCGGTCCGGGCCATCAGCACGGAGGACCTGCCGGTGCTCATGGGGACGCTCCTGGTCGGGACCCTGTGCATCGTCGTGGCGAGCCTCGTGGTCGACCTGGTGCATGTCCTGCTGGACCCCCGCATCGCGCTCGACGCAGCCGCCCAGGAGGGCTGACCAGCCGGCGCGGTCGTCCGACCGGGGGGGTCGGCTTGACGGCCACGCCCGCGGCCCGCCATCGTGGGGCGCGATCCCGGGGCGGCCGGGAGCGACCACCCGAGAGGAGACGCATGCGATCGCCGGCCATCCCCGTCCCCACGCGCGTCGCTGCGCTGGCCCTCCCGGCACTGCTCGCGATCGGGTGGCTGCCACCCGCGGCGAGCGCGCAGGACGCCGACGCCACGCTGTCCATCGCGTTCGCGTCCGACGTCTCCACGTTCGACCCCGCGATCGGCTACGACGCCCTGGCGTTCCCCGTGGAGCACGCGCTGTATGACACGCTCGTGACCTATGACGAGGGCACCACCCTCGTGCCCGGCCTCGCGGCTGCGATGCCCGCCATCTCCGACGATGGCCTGACCTACACCTTCGACCTCCGCCCCGACGTCCCCTTTGTGCGCAAGGGCGAGGTGGTGCGCACCGTGACCGCCCAGGACGTCGTGTTCTCGCTCAACCGGCTGCTCCGAAAGGACCTCAAGCCTTCCCCATCACCGGTCGGGCCATCGTTCTTCTCGGTCATCGCCGGCGCCGGTGACGTGCTCTCGGGCGCCAGCGAGGCGGCCAGCGGGATCCGCGCCGTCGACGACGACACCGTCGAGATCACCCTCGCCCGCGCCGATCGGACGTTCCTCAACGCGCTCGCACTGCCCTTCGGGTCGATCCTGCCCCAGGAGCTCGCCGGCCTCGACGCGGCGGCGTTCGCCGCCGACCCGGTGGGCACCGGGCCGTTCTATCTGGACGCCTACGCGCCCGGCGAGCGGATGGTGCTCAAGCGCAACCCGCACTACTGGCGCGAGGGCTATCCCAAGGCCGATGCCATCGAGATGCGCCTGGGCGTCGACCCGTCGGTGCAACTGCTCCAGGTGGAGGGCGGCGCGCTGGACATGATGGGCAGCAACATCGCGACCGCCGATTGGAACGCGGTGACCACCGACCCCGCGTTCGCCGACCGGGTCATCAGCTCGGAGCTGATCGCGACCAACTGGATGGCCCTGGACACCTCGGGGCCGGACAGCCCGTTCGCCGACCCGCTGGTGCGCCAGGCCGTCAGCCATGCCATCGACAAGTCGAACCTCATCCGGCTCCAGAACGGGCGGGGCGTCGTGGCCGACTGCATCTTCCCCACCCAGCTGCCAGGCTTCGACCCAGGCTGCGACCCGTACCCCCATGACGTCGAGCGCGCCAAGGCGCTCATGGCCGAGGCGGGCAACACGGGCTTCGCGACCCAGCTGTACACCGACACGAGCGCCGCCGGGCCGCCGGCCGGCGAGTCCATCGCGGCCGACCTCGCCCAGATCGGGATCGACGTGGAGGTCGTGAGCCTGGACTTCGGTGCGCTCATGGGCACCGTGACCACGCCCCATGGCGCGCCCATGTCCCTCATCGGCTGGGGCCAGGACTTCCCCGACCCGTCGGACTTCGTGGACCCCATGTTCACGTGCGCCAGCGCCGTGCAGGGTGGCGTGAACGTGGCCTGGTACTGCGACCCGGCCGTGGACGACGCGGCCGCCGCCGCACGCCAGGTCACCGATATCGACGAGGCCGTCCCGCTCTACCAGGACATCCAGTCGACGATCATGGCGGCGGCGCCCGTGGTGCCCCTCCAGTTCCCGACCCAGGATGGCCTCATCTCGGAGCGCGTCACGGGGTTCGAGGAGTATCACCCGGTGTGGCTCTGGGACTTCGCCACGATCGGCGTGGAGTGATGCCCAGCTCGGTGGGCTGATCCTCTCGGGAGCCAATCACGGGAGGACGGTCAGTTCAGACCTCGTTCTTGTCCTGGCGCGTCCGACCGAGCGTGGTGCGATACACGAACAGCCGGATCCTCGCCATCAGGGAGCGAGGTCGCCGCTCGGATTCCTGGGGGTCGACCGGGGCCTGGGGGTCGACCGGGGCCCGGGGGTCGACCGGGGCCTGGGGTCCGATCGGCGTCGGCGGGTCGATCGGCGTCTGGGGGGAAGGCTGCGCCACCATTCGCTCCCTTCGTCAGTCCGGAGGGCCTGTCGCGGCCAGTCCGGGTCGCCCGGCCGCGACACGTGTCATCGGCGTCATGGTGCTCCGGTGGTGGCCGCCCGGATAGTGCCACATGGCACCCGCCGATCAGCGCAGGGTGGCCCGCTGGCTCCACTGGCTCTCGCCGACGACGTGGTCGCCGAGCCGCGGGCCGAGGGTGGTGCGGGTCATCAGGTCCCGCAGCCTGCCGCGGAGCGAGGGGCCCTTCGACCGACCTGGTCGGTGATGGTGGCGAGGGGATGGTTGCTGCATCGCCATCAGGAGGTAGTAATCGGGTGGTTGGACCATGAGGTTCATGTGCCTTCCTGAGGTGCGCTGACTGGTCGCGTCGTCACGCGCTGACCGTAGGTGGAACCCCACCCACGCCACGATGGTTGCGTGTCGTGTTCGTGATACGTCATATGACTTGAGAGCTGAGGTGGCGCGGCCGACCTCGGCTGGCGGCGGCGGCTAGCATCGACGCGTGGCGTCAGGGATCGGTGTCGCGGTGGTGGGCCTCGGGTTCGGCGAGGCGTTCCTGCCCATCTACGCGGCGCATCCGGCGGTGCGGGAGCTGGCCATCGTCGAGCGCGACGCGGACCGCCTGCGGTCGGCCGGCGAACGCCACGGGATCGAGCGCGCTACGCCACCGTCGACGAGATGCTCGCCGACCCTCGCTGGGACGCCGTCCACGTGGTCACGCCGGTCGCGACGCATGTCGAGCTCGCGGTCAAGGTGCTGCGCAGCGGTCGTCACTGCGCCTGCGCCGTGCCCATGGGTCGGGACATCGCGGGCCTTCGTGCGGTCCTCGAGGCCGAGCGGGCGTCGGGTCGCCGCTACATGATGATGGAGACCTCGGTGTATGGCCGCGAGTTCCGGTACGTGGAGCGGCTCCAGCGGGAGGGGCGGCTGGGCGGCATCACGGGGTATCGCGGCTCGCACATCCAGGACCTCGATGGCTTCCCGTCCTATTGGCAGGCATACCCGCCGATGCAGTACCTGACCCACGCCCTGTCGCCCATCCTGGCGCTCACCGGCGACACCGTGCGCGACGTGGTGGCCCACGGGTCCGGACTTCTGACGCCCGAGCGCCTGGGCGCCTATGGCAACCCGTTCCCCATGGAGGTGGGCCTGTTCCGGCTCCGCGGGTCGTCGGTCGTCCCCGAGGTCACGATGGCCTTCTTCCAGACGGCACGGCCGTACACCGAGGGCTTCGCGGTCTACGGCGAGGCCATGAGCGTCGAATGGCCGAGCACGATGGACGACCCACTGGTGGTCCACGAGGTCCAGCCGCTCGACCCCCAACGCCCTGCCACGGGGCCCGGCGGCCGCTGGTCGCGCACGACGCTGGTGGACCCGGACGACGATGCAGACGCCCTGCCGCCCGAGCTCCGACCCGTCCTCCGCGCTTGGGTGTTCCAGCCGCGCGATGGCGGTCCGGCCGTGACGCATCACGCGGGCCATGGCGGCTCGCACCCGTGGCTGGTGCACGAGTTCCTGTCCGCGATCCAGGACGACCGGCCGGCGCGCATCGATGGCCGGACCGCGGCAGCCTGGACGGCGCCCGGCATCTGTGCCCACGAGTCGGCGATGCGCGATGGCGAGCGCGTGGAGGTGCCCGACTTCGACTGACGCTCTGGGCAGGCCTCGAGCCCCATCCCGGCAACTTCCATGACGATCGATCAGATGGTTGGGCACCTGCCGGGCCGTTCCATGACGAACGCTCGGACGTCCGGGCGCATGGCACGGAAGCCTGAGCGTGGGGTGGTGCGCGGGCCGGGTCGCGAGGCGGCACCTGCCCAGCCGTGGGGGCGATCGTCAGGGTAGTCAGGCTCGCAACCGGCCGATCGCCCGAAGGGTTGGGCGGATATCCCGATCGTTGGGCGGATCTCCCGATCGTTGGGCGGATCTCCCGATCGTTGGGCATCGGCCGGACCAATGCGGCCCCGCTGCGCTGTCATGCGGGCGCGATGCGGCTCGGGACGGGGCCGGGCGGTTGTCGCGCCGCCCGACTCCGGGCGCCTGCTGGAGCTCGCCGACCTGCGCGACTGACCTCGAGCCATGCTCCCGCTGCGTCCGGGGCCAGACGCCGCGGCACGCTAGACTCGGGGCATCCCAGCCACGACCCGAGAGACGAGCACGCCCCGAACGTGACCACCGAGCCCGCCACCAGCCCCACCGGCGTCGCCCCGGGCCAGGACTTCATCCGCGACATCGTCGCCGACGACCTGCGCACCGGGAAGCACCGGAGCATCGTCACGCGCTTCCCGCCGGAGCCCAACGGCTATCTCCACATCGGTCACGCCAAGTCCATCTGCCTCAACTTCGGAATCGCCCAGGAGACGGGCGGCCGGTGCCATCTCCGATTCGATGACACCAACCCGACCAAGGAGGACCAGGAGTACCTCGATGCCATCGAGGCCGACGTGCGCTGGCTGGGCTTCGACTGGGGCGAGCACCTGTACCACGCCTCGGACTACTTCGATCAGCTCTACGCCTGGGCGCTCGAGCTGATCCGTGGTGGCCTCGCCTACGTCGATGACCAGACGGCCGAGGAGATCCGGGTCAACCGGGGCACGCTGACCGAGCCCGGCCGACCCAGCCCCTGGCGGGACCGGGCACCGGACGAGAGCCTCGACCTGTTCGGGCGCATGCGCGCGGGCGAGTTCCCGGACGGCTCGCGGGTGCTCCGGGCACGCATCGACATGGCGTCGCCCAACATCAACCTGCGCGACCCGGTGCTGTATCGCATCCTCCACGCGACGCACCCCCGCACCGGTGACGCGTGGTGCATCTACCCCATGTACGACTTCGCGCACGGGCAGTCGGATGCCATCGAGGGCGTCACCCACTCGCTGTGCACCCTCGAGTTCGAGATCCACCGGCCGCTCTACGACTGGTTCCTGGATCACCTGTCGGTGCCCTCGCGGCCCCGGCAGATCGAGTTCGCGCGGCTCAACATCAGCCACACGGTTCTCTCCAAGCGGGTGCTCAAGCGGCTCGTGGACGAGGGGCACGTGCGGGGATGGGACGACCCCCGGATGCCGACCATCGCGGGCATCCGACGACGCGGCTTCCCCGCCCAGGGGATCCGCGACTTCGCCACCGCGGTGGGCGTGGCCAAGGCCGACAGCACGGTCGACTACGGGATGCTGGAGCACTCGGTCCGGGACGTCCTCAACCGGACGGCCCAGCGGCGGTTCGCGGTGCTCGACCCCATCCGAGTGGTCATCGAGGACTACCCCGCGGGCCAGGTGGAGCACCTGGAGGTGCCCAACAACCCCGAGGACCCCGCCGCCGGGTCTCGGCTGGTGCCGTTCTCGCGAGAGCTGCTCATCGAGCGCGAGGACTTCATGGAGCAGCCGGCCCCCAAGTTCTTCCGGCTGGCGCCGGGCCGCGAGGTGCGGCTCCGGTCCGCGTACTTCATCACCTGCACCTCGGTGGTCAGGGACGGGTCCGGGCGGATCGTCGAGCTGCGCTGCAGCTACGACCCGGCCACCCGGGGAGGGGCCTCGCCCGACGGCCGTCGTCCCAAGGCCACGCTCCACTGGGTCTCCACGGCGCATGCCGAGCCGGCCGAGGTGCGGCTGTATGGCCATCTGTTCCGATCGCCCGACCCCGCCGCGCAGCCCGACCTGTTCGGGGACATCGACCCGGAGTCCGAGGTCGTGGTCCCGGGCGCGATGCTGGAGGGCACCCTGGCCGACGTCCCGGTGGGCGAGACCGTCCAGTTCGAGCGTCTCGGCTACTTCGTCAAGGACCCCGACTCCGCGCCCGGGGCCCTGGTGTTCGACCGCACGGTCACGCTCAAGGACACCTGGGCCAAGGTCCAGTCGCGGGGCTGACGACCTCCCCGTCGGTTCGCTCGTACACTGGCGCGGCGCCGAGGGGGCCCAGGGATGGGACGGCGCACGACCAGCGCGCACGGCCTCCCGCGTGGGTCGTCAGACGTCGCGAGACCGATGACGGTGGGTGAGATGATCGGACGTACCCGGCGCGTCGCGCTGGTGGCCGCTTCCCTGTTCGCGCTCTCGGTGCCGACCATGGCGCAGGACGCCACCAGCAGCGTGGCGTTCGACGGCATCGGCTTCAGCTTCGACCACTCGCTGGGTCGGAGCGTCAACATCCTGCGCGTCCCGCGGCAGCGTCCCAGCACGGTGGGGGTCGTCGAGCCCTCGCCGGCGCACGTCGTGTTCGCGCTGTACGGCCGTCAGGCCGAGTCGAAGCGGACCCCGCGGGTCTGGGACGTGCCCGGCACGGTCAACGTGTACTGGACATCGGCGCTCGACGGCTACGAGCTCGCGAGCCGCCAGCTGACGGAGCTCCAGCGGCTGCTCTCGGAGCGTCCCGACCCGGCGACCCTGGAGGCGAGCGCCGGGCTGTCCGGCGAGCTGCCCTATCTGCCCATCGAGGAGGCGGCGCAGGCGATCGCGGCCCGGGTGACCTACATCGACACCCCCGAGCTGTCGGGTGTCGCGTACGTGACGGGCTTCCGACAGGACGTCTTCCCGTTCGCGCGGGGCGACTTCTGGTACACCTTCCAGGGCCTGAGCACCGACGGCCGGTGGTACGTGGCGGTCGACTGGCTCCTGGACGCGAGCATGTTCCCCGCGACCATCACCCAGGCCGATGCGCGTCGCGTGGGCACGAGCGCCAGCCGCTGGGAGCGCTACGTCAAGCGGACCGTGGCAACGCTCGATGCCGCCGAGCCCACGGCGTTCACGCCGTCCCTGACGGTCCTCGACGACCTGGTCCGGTCGATCGACTTCGCGAGCGTGGTCGCGCCGAGCCCATCCGCGAGCCCGGTCCCCAGCATCGCCCCGAGCATCGCGCCCAGCGCGGCGCCAACGCCCACCGATGCCGTGGCCGCCTCGGCGGCACCCACCTCGTCGGTGGCCGCCTCCACGGCGCCCTGATCGCGCGCCGCTAGGACGTGGTCGTGGCCTCGACCCACACGTCGTCGAGGCCGCCCCACACCGTGAAGGCGGTCCACAGCACGGCCGTCTCCCCTTGGCGGAGCGCCACGTTGGGCAGCATCTGATCGGGCACGTAGGGCACGATCCCTGTGTTCTCGCGGGCGGCCCAGGTGGTGCCGGTGTCGGCGCTGCGACGCAGGTAGACATGCGACCCGTAGCGCCAGGTCGCCCGCGCTTGGGTGCCGTCCAGCGCGAGGTCCGCGTCACCGGTGGCCTTGCCCTTGTCGGAGAGCGAGCCATCGTGGAAGCTCGACCCGGCGTTGGTCGAGCGCAGCAGCCGCGCCTGCTTCTTCCCCGAGACGTACACGATGAGCAACCGGGAGCCCTCGAGGGCCATGGCGGGCGCGCCCCGCCGCATGGTCGATGACACGAGCGTCCTGGCCGACGAGAAGCTCGCGCCTCGGTCGCTGGAGCGGCGGAGCCGCAGGCGGGTCGGCCAGCGCTTGGTGGACTTGCCGTTCGAGGATCCGTCCACCCACGCGACCGCGACCCGGTCGCCGTCGATGGCCACCCGGACCCGGCCGTTCGGGAGGCAGCACCCGTAGGTGCTGTCCGTGGCGGAGGTGGTGCCCAGCCGGACCGGCTTCTTGAACGACTCCCCACCGTTGGTGCTCCGGGCGACATAGATCCCGCCCGTCCGGTCGGTCCAGCCGACCACCACGAGGCTCCCGTCGATGGCGACCGTGCCGCTCCCGTCTGACGGGTGGGTCGAGCCGTTGACGGCCACCCGGCCATGCCAGCCACCCGAGTCATATCGCCTGACGACGAGGGTCAGCTTGCGGACATCGTTCGGGTTCTCATAGCTGCACGCCGCGACCACGGTGGTCGTGCCGGTCGCCTGCGCGTCGATGCCCTCCGGGTGCTGGCAGCGGCTGTCCAGGACCGCGCCGCTCGTGTTGGACCCGAGGCTCGATCGGACATAGCCAACCCGCTGCTGCTCGTTGTCGTACCAGTACAGGAGCGCATGCACGTCCGCGCCTGCCGCGGCGACCAGGTCGGTGTCCGTGAGCTGCACGTGCCACGTGCCATTGGCCACCGTGACGTGGTGGTCCCACGCGCCGACCGGGTTGGCGGAGCCAAGGACGGCCATCAGGCCGATGCCGAGCACGAGCGACGCACGTCGCACCGTTGACGTCCCGAAGGGGTGCATCCCGACCTCCGACGGATGGCTGACTGGGAGTCGGATCCTAGCAGCCGCCGATCGGCCGGCACAGGGTGCTACCGTCGAACCACAGGCACGCACGCACCGGGAGGGCACGCATGGCACGCATCGGGATGGGCATCCAGCTGTGGGCGCAGCACACGGACTGGGCGTCCTACCTCGCCGCCGCGCGCCGGGTCGACGAGCTGGGCTACGACCACCTGTGGACGTGGGACCACCTGGTCTCGGTCCTCGGCGACCCGGACAGGCCCGTGTTCGAGGGCTACACCACGCTCGCGGCGTGGGCGATGGCCACCAGCCGGGCCAAGCTGGGTCTGCTGGTGGGTGCCAACACGTTCCGCAACCCGGCCATCGTGGCCAAGATGGTCGCGACCATCGACCACATCAGCGGCGGCCGGGCGATCCTGGGCCTGGGTGGCGGATGGCACGTCCGGGAGCACGCCGCGTTCGGCGTGGACTTCGGGAGCGGCTTTGGCGAGCGTCTCGACTGGCTGGAGGAGGCGCTCCAGATCGCGGCCCCGCTCGTGCGAGGGGAGGAGGTCCACCACGACGGGCCCCGGTATCGCGTGGACCACCTCCGGCTGGCGCCGCCACCCGTGCAGGAGCGCATCCCCGTCATGGTCGGCGGCGTGGGCGAGCGGAAGACGCTGCGCAGCGTGGCGCTCCACGCGGACCTGTGGAGCTCGCAGGCGCCCATCGAGGAGACGCCGCGCAAGCTGGAGGCGCTCCGCGCGCACTGCGCGGACGTCGGTCGCGACCCCGCGACCATCGAGCTGACCTATGACTGCATCATGGTCATCCGTGACGACCCCGCCGAGGCCCGCCGCGTGCTGGAGTCGCAGCTGGTCGCCAACACGGTCGACCCGGCCACCGCCGGTCCCATCTTCTGGTCGGGCACGGTCGAGCAGATCGCCGAGCGCTTCGGCGCCTTCGTGGACCTGGGGTTCCGGACCTTCACCGTCGAGCTGATGGCGCCCTTCGACGTCGAGACGATCGAGCGTCTGATCGGCGAGGTCAAGCCGTTGCTCGAGTCGCGCTGACCCATCCGCCCTGGGGTCGTCCCGGCAGTGCCCGGCGACGACCAGGGGTGCGGCGGGGTTGCATCCCGCCCACCGCGGTGTTATGTTTTGTCCGCGGACAAAACGGCGAGCTCGGGGGCGGCCTTGGCCGGCCGGCTCGCTGGCGGATGACGGACTGGCGGGATGGTGGACCAGCTGCAGGCCTCGAGCTCCAGCGACCTTCGACGTGCGAACATCGGGCGCCTCCTGCGCTCGGTCCACACGCAGGGTCCCGCGTCCCGGGCGGAGCTGGCCCGAACCCTGGGTCTCGCTCGGTCCACGATCGGCTCGCTGGTGGAGGAGCTGGTGGCGCGGGGGCTCGTGGCGGAGGGGCCGGCACGCGAGTCCACGGGCCGCGGGCGCCCGTCACCCGTCGTCGGCGCCAGCCCCGCGGGTCCGGTGGTCGTGGCGCTCGACATCTCCACCGACTCGCTGGCGGCGGCCGTGGTGGGCATCGGCGGCGAGGTGTTCCGGGAGCGACGCGTGGAGCGCGAGCGGCGACCCCAGGATGCCGAGGATGTCGTGGCGCTCCTGCGCGACCTGGCGACGCCCATGGTGGCCGAGGTGGGGGCGGGCCGGGTGATCGCGATCGGCGTGTCGAGCCCGGGCTCCATCCAGGATGGGTACCTGCGGGCGTCGGTCAACCTGGGCTGGCGTGCCGTCGCCCTCGATCGGATGGTGGCCGACTCGCTGGGTCTGGACGTGCCGGTCGCGGTGGGCAACGACGCGAACGCCGCGACGGTGGCGGAGCACATCCGGGGCGCCGGCGTCGGCGTCTCCGACCTGGTGGTCCTGTGGGGCGAGGAGGGCATCGGCGCGGGCATCGTGGCGGGTGGTCGGCCGCTCATGGGCCACGAGGGATACGCCGGGCGCGTCGGTCACTGGCCGCTCAGCACGGAAGGCATCACCTGCGGGTGTGGCTCGGTCCGCTGCTGGGAGACCGTCATCGGCGAGGAGGCCCTGCTCCGACGGCTGGGTGCCCAGGGCGCCACGAGGCGAGCGGCGGTCGAACGTGCCATCGGGCTCCTGGTCGCCGAGGACCCGGTCGCCGAGGCGGCCTTCCGGCCCATCGCGGGGTGGCTGGGCATCGGCATCGCCGCCCTCGCCGAGACGTTCAACCCCCAGGTCATCGTGCTCGGTGGGTTCCTGGGCCGCCTGTTCCGGTACGCCGAGGCCGAGATCCTGGCCCAGCTTCGGGAGCCGGACCTCAGCCCGCCACGCGAATCGGTCCGGGTGGTGCCGTCGCGGCTGGGTGGCGAATCGGCGTTGCTGGGAGCCGCGGAGCTCGCGTTCGCCGGCCTGCTCGCCGACCCCACCGCATACCGGCGACGACGGACCGGCAGGGCATCCACGTATCTCGCTCGGCGCCCTGCCACCCCGCGCGAGACGGTGTCCGCCCGCAGCTCGGAGGTCGGCTGACGTCATGGCCCGGATCCATCACATCGTCACCGGCGAGCTGGAGATGTCGCTGGGCACGGCGCTCCTCAACGGTGCCATCACGCCCGACATCCCGCGCGACCGGACGCTGCCGCTGGGCTATGGCGAGGCCATCCCGCGTCGGGACGGGACGACGGTGGAGGGGTTCTGGGTGCCCATCCCAGCGTGGCTCATCGAGCAGGACGACCGACTCATCCTGGTGGACACGGGGCTGGGCGACCTGGGCGCGATCCTGGCCGCCAACCACCTCCACGGGCCCGACTTCGCGGGCCGCAAGCGGCCGGAGCACGATCTGACGGCGGGCCTGGCACGGCACGGCGTGACCCCCGCGGACATCGACCTCGTGCTGCTCACGCATCTCCACTTCGACCACGTGGGCAACAACGAGCTGTTCCCACGGGCGCGCTTCCTGACCCAGCGCGACGAGATCTCGTACGCGGTCTCGCCACCGCCCTTCTCGCTGATGTACTGGCCGGAGTACGCGCACAAGGTGCGAGACGTGCTCGACCGCGTCGAGCCGATCGACGGCGACCGGGCGATCACCGACCAGGTCCGGGTGCTGCGCATCGGTGGCCACTCCCCGGGCTGCATGGTGGTCGTGGTGGAGACGGACGCGGGTCGGGTGTGCCTCGCCAGCGACGTGATGTACACCTACCGGAACGTCGAGCTCGACTGGCCCATCGGCGTCTACTGGGACCTGCGGGAGCTGCTGGCGGGCCATGCCCGGATCCGCGAGTCGGCGGACGTCATCGTGCCCGGCCACGACTGGGAGTTCCTGGACCACTTCCCCACGGGCACCATCGGCTGAGCGGGCGATGAGCACCAACGCGCCGACACCGGCGCCCCCCAAGAGCGATCCCGCCGCAGCCGCCGCGCGGCCGCGCGTGGCGCTCCACCGCTACGCGATGTTCGCCATCTTCCTGGTGCTGGTCGCGGGCATGGCCATCTTCTCGCCCACGTTCCGCAACCCCAACAACCTCATCAACATCCTCCAGCAGAACTCGATCATCGGGATCGTGGCCTGCGGGATGCTGGTCATGATCATCACAGGCGGCTTCGACCTCTCGGTGGGTGCCGTCGGCGCGCTGTCCGCGATCGTGGGCGCCTGGGTGATCATCCAGCTGTCCATCCCGTTGGGCATCGCCGCCGCCCTGCTGGCGGGCGTCGTGGTGGGCGTCGTCAACGGCGTGCTCATCACCAAGGTGGGCATGAACCCGTTCGTGGCCACCCTGGGCATGCAGGTGTTCGTGCGTGGCGTGCTGCTCATCGTGACCGACGGCAAGCCCATCTACGGCGTCCCCAACGACCTCACCTGGATCGGCCTCGGGCGCATCCAGGGGATCCCGGTCGCGGTGCTCATCTTCGCGGCCGTGGTCCTGGCGACCTTCGTGATCCTCCGGTTCACGCGCTTCGGGCACTACATCTACGCGGTGGGCGGCAACAAGGAGGCGGCGCGCCTCGCCGGCATCGACGTCGACCTGGTGCTCATCGGCGTCTACACGTATGGCGGCCTGTGCGCCGCGATCGCCGGGGTGGTCCTGCTGGGGCAGACGATCATCGGCCAGCCGGGGGCCGCCGAGACCTGGCCGCTCAGCGCGATCGCCGCCGTGGTGGTGGGGGGCGTGCCCCTGAGCGGCGGCTCCGGCGGGGTGGGCAGCGCGGTCCTGGGCGCGCTGCTGCTGGGCACCGTGGCCAACGCCCTCAACCTGCTGGGGGTCTCCCAGTACTGGCAGCCCGCGGTCACCGGCCTCGTGATCCTGACGGCCGTGGGCATCGACAGCTATCAGCGCAAGCGTCGAGCGGCGAGGTAGCGAGAGGAGGCGACGACGAGGAGAGCCAGCCACGTCCAGGAGCACACGATCGAGCCCACGAGGAGAGCACGTCGATGAGAACCCGCAATCGCATCCAACTGCTGGCAGGCGCCCTGGCGGTCGCCCTGTCCGCGCTGCCCGCGGCCGGCATCGCGCAGTCGCCGTCAACGGCGCCCGCCGCGTCCGTCAACCCGGCCGATGCCGCATGCGCCGGCAAGCGGCTGGGCTTCATGATCTGGAACACCTCGGTGCCGTTCTACACCAACCTCATCAAGGGGGCGGAGGATCAGGCGGCGGCGCTGGGCATGGACATCGACATCCGGAGCGGCAACGGCGAGCTGACCGGACAGGTGGCGACCGTCCAGCAGTTCATCACCGAAGGCTTCGACATGATCCTGGTCGCGCCCAGCGACCCGCAGGGCATCGTGCCGGTCATCCAGGAGGCGAACGCCGCGAACATCCCCGTGCTCGCCGTGAACACCAAGGTGGGCGACGGGGGCACGGTGGTCACCTACGTGGGCGTGGATGACTTCGTGTTCGGCCAGAACCAGGGCGAGCTGCTCAAGCTGGCACTGCCGGACGGCGGCACGGTCGCGTACATCAACGGCCACCTGGGCGTGTCGGCCCAGATCGACCGGCGCGCGGGCCTGATGGACGCCCTGGGCGGCGACGCGAAGTATCAGTTCGTCGAGGAGCAGACCGCCGAGTGGGACAACGCCAAGGCACTCGCGCTGGTCCAGGACTGGCTCAACAAGTACCCGGCCGGCGAGCTTGACGCGATCGTGGACCAGGGCCCCGAGGGCGCCACGGCAGCCAAGTACGTCATGGACAGCGGGCGCACCGAGATCAAGTTCATCGTGGGCGACTTCCCGGCCGACGTGAAGGCGGGCGTCGCCGACGGCTCCATCTTCGGCACCACGGACCAGGACCCGTACCCGCAGGGCGTCAACGGCGTCCAGGTCGCGTGCTGGTACCTGAGCGGCCAGACCGACAAGATCGTCGCGCCGAACATGTACCTCGACCTGCCCATCATCACCATCGAGAACGTCGACCAGTACCCCGCAGCCTGGGGCTGATCGACGAGCCATGAGGGGAGCGACCCCGTGACAGCCGGAGCCGCCAGCACGAGCCCGCTGCTCGCGATGCTCGGCATCCGCAAGAGCTTCGCCGGCGGCGAGGTGCTGCACGGGGTCGACCTCACCCTCCAGCGTGGCGAGGTCCGCGCCCTCGTGGGCCAGAACGGCGCCGGCAAGAGCACGCTCATGAAGGTGCTCGGCGGCGTCTACGTGGACTACGAGGGCGACATCGAGGTGGATGGCCGCCCGCTGCGTCTCGAGGCGCCGCACGCGGCCATCGCCAATGGCATCGCCGTCATCTACCAGGAGTTCGCCCTGGTGCCGGACCTCACGGTCGCGGAGAACATCGCCCTGGGCCGCGAGCCTGCCGGCGCGGTCCGGGGCACCATCTCTCATCGGGCCATCCGCGAGCGCTCCGCGGAGGTCGCGAGCCGCTACGGCATCCAGCTGCCGCTGGACACCCCGGTGGCCCAGCTGCCCGTGGCGGAGCAGCAGCTCACGGAGATCCTCAAGGCGCTGTCGCGCGATGCCCGCATCCTGGTCATGGACGAGCCCACCGCGCGCCTCTCGGCGCGGGAGCGCGACCGCCTGTTCGAGATCATCCGCTCGCTGAGCGCCGAGGGCGTGGGCATCGTCTACATCAGCCACTTCCTCGAGGAGATCTTCGCGGTCGCCCACAGCGTCACGGTCCTCCGGGACGGCGACGTGGTGGCCAGCCAGCCGACCGAGTCGCTCGACCTGGCGACGCTGACCACGCTCCTGGTGGGCGCGGAGCTGCGCGGCTTCGAGCGCCAGGGCCACGCGCCCGCGGATGCCCCCGTGGTGCTCGAGGTGCGCGACCTCGTGGTCGGTGGCCGGCAGCCCGTGTCGTTCGAGGTGCGCGCCGGGGAGGTGCTGGGGTTCGCGGGCCTGGTGGGCTCGGGCCGGAGCCGGTTGGCGCGCGCCCTCGTGGGTGCCCAGGGGACGCCGGCCAGCGTCACGATCGCCGGACGGCGGATCGTCGTCGGCTCGCCACGCGCCGCGGCCGCCGCCGGGATGCTGTACCTGCCGGAGGACCGCAAGCACGACGGCCTGGTGGGGACGTCGTCGGTCCGCGCCAACCTGGTGCTGACCGCGCTGGGCCGGCAGCTCTCGAGTCACGGCCTCGTGCTCGCCGCCGCATGCCGGCGGGTCGCACGCTCGCTCATCGACCGGCTGCGGATCGTGCCGCCGGACCCGGAGCGGGAGGTGTCGACGCTGAGCGGCGGCAACCAGCAGAAGGTGCTCCTGGGTCGCGCGCTGGCCGCCGAGGCCCGCGTCCTCATCCTCGACCAGCCGACGGCCGGCGTGGACGTGGGGGCGAAGGCGGAGATCTACGCCCAGGTCGACCAGATGGCCCAGACCGGGCTCGCCGTGATGGTCATCTCGGACGACCTCGACGAGCTGCTGTCCCTCGCGGACCGCATCGTGGTGATGCACGGCGGTCGCGTCACGCAGGTCGCCGACGCCACGACGTTCACGCGCCCGGAGCTGCTCCGGGCCATCACCACGGGAGGCATGGCACGGGCCGCATGAACCACATCGTCGCCATGAAGAACTATGGCTTCGCCTGGCACACCGTGTTCGGCCTCTCGGAGGTGGACGCGGCGTCGCGGATGGCGGACCAGGGCATCGACTGGGTGGTGGTCCAGAACCTCATCGACCCGGTGCCCACCTCCGCCGTCGACCAGGCCCCGCCGCCGGCCACCTACAGCGACCTTCGGTTCCGGGACGCCCTGCGCCGCCAGGGCATCCGCGTGTTCGAGGCCAGCGCGGTCTTCTTCCGACCCGATGCCCTGGACGCCGACCCATCGCTCCGGCCGATCGGCGTAGACGGCCGGCCCATGGAGCGGCTGGGCTGGTACGTCGGGCTGTGCCCGACCAGCCCGACCTACCTGGCCTCGCGCATGGAGGTCGCGGAGCGGGTCGCCTCCGAGCTCCAGCCGGACGGCCTGTTCCTGGTGTTCATCCGGTTCCCGGGCTTCTGGGAGGACTGGATGCCCGAGACCACGCGGGCGGACATCGCCGAGCACTGCTGCTGCGACCGATGCCTCGAGCGGTTCCAGCGCGACACCGGGCTGTGGCTGCCGGAGGGCTCCGTCCAGGAGCGGGCGGCCGTCCTGACCCACGAGCTCCGCGACGCGTGGACCGGCTGGAAGTGCGACGTCATCGCCGGAGTCGTGCGCGACCTCCGGACGGCCGCGCGACGGGGCCAGCCCGACGCCGAGGTCTGGCTCAACGGCGCGGGGTTCGGGCGCTCCGACTACGGGGACGCGGTGGAGCAGGTCCTGGGCCAGGACCTCGACAAGCTGGGCAGGGTGGCCGACGACCTGGAGCTGATGTTCTATCACCAGATCCAGCGCCGGGAGCCGGCGCCCTGGATCGCGTCGCTGGTGGCAGAGGCGCGACCACGCTTCCCGGGCAAGCTGCTCGCCTGCCTCCAGACCAAGCCCGACTACCTCGACGGCATCTACGCGTGGGCGAGGCGCCGGCCGGAGATCCCGCTCGGGGAGCATCTGGACGCGTTGCGGGCGGTGGCCCGCTCCCAGGCGGACGGCGTCATGGTGTACCTCTGGTCGGACTACCTGGAGGACGAGGCGCGAGGGGGCGGCCTGACGGAGGCGCTCCGTCGGTTCAAGGCGGGCGACATCTAGCTGCACGGTCCTGCAATCTTGCACGTGACTGCATGTATGGTGCTATGCTCGCGCCATGAGCACCGCCCCGGGTCTGCGTGAGCGCAAGAAGGCCGAGACCCGCACCGCACTGAGCGTCGCCGCCATGCGCCTCGCCACCGAGCGAGGCGTGGACGGCGTCACCGCGGACGACATCGCCGCCGAGGCGAACGTCTCGGTGCGCACGTTCCACAACTACTTCCGGAGCAAGGAGGAGGCCATCCTGTCCCCCTACCATGCGCTGGTCGACCTCGTCGCGGTCGAGCTCCGGGAGCGTCCCGCCGGGGAGCCCATCCTCGCCTCCCTGGAGCACGTGGCGGTCCGGCTCGTGTCGCGCGACATCGTGTCGCCCGATCACGGCCCGGCGGACGTGGAGGCGCTCTGGAGGAGCCCCCGGATGGCGGCGTATCGGCCCGCCCTGACCCACGACCTCGCCCATCGCATGGTGGCGGTCGTGGCGGAGCGCACCGGCACGAATCCCGAGACGGACCTCTACCCGCGCCTCGTCACCGCCGTCGCGGCGGCGGTGCTCCTGACCGTGTTCGACTGCGATGACGTCGCCGGACCCGAGGACCGCGCCGAGCGCGTGCGTGCGGCCTTCGCCCTGCTTCGCGCGGGCCTGCCCGCGCCCACCCCCACCCGCCAGCCAGCCCCCACCAGCTAGGAGTCCATCGTCCCGTGGCTTCGTTCCTCGACCGGCTCGGTCGCTTCTCGTTCGCCCGACGCGGTCTCGTCACCGGTGTCTGGGCGCTCGTCCTGGGCGCCTTCGCGCTCGGCGCGGTCACCCTCTCGGCGCCCACCGTGACCTCGTTCTCGGTGCCCGGCACCGAGTCGCAGGCCGCGCTCGAGGTCCTCGCGGCGCGGTTCCCGTCGCTGGGCGTGGCGGGCGCGTCCGCGCGCGTCGTGGTCGCGGCGCCCCAGGGCGAGACCCTGGACGCCGACGACTGGGCGACCATCGGGACCATGGTGACCGACCTCCAGGCCGCCCCGCAGGTGGCCATGGCGGTCAACCCGATGCTCCTCGGCGCGGTCGACCCGACGGGGCGCGTGGCCTACATCCAGGTGAGCTACACGGTGCCCCAGACGGGCGTCACCGACGAGGCCCGCGAGGCCCTGCTCGCGGTCGCCGACCAGGGTCGCGCCGCCGGTCTGACCGTCGAGGTCGGCGGCGAGGCGCTCCAGGCGATCCCCACGGTGGGTGGCGAGGAGGTCGTGGGCGTCCTGGTCGCCGCGGTCGTGCTGGTGCTGACCCTGGGCTCGCTGCTCGCGGCGGGGCTGCCCCTGGTCATGGCCGTGGTGGGCGTTGGCATCGGCGTCTCCGCGGTGGCCATCGCCACGCACTTCATGGAGCTCACCTCGTTCACCACGACCCTCGCCCTGATGCTGGGGCTGGCGGTCGCCATCGACTACTCCCTGTTCATCGTGTCCCGCTACCGTCACGAGCTCTCGGTCGGCCGCGGCGGTCCCGATGCGGTGGGGCGCTCCATCGCCACCGCGGGCGGCGCGGTCCTGTTCGCGGGCTCGACCGTGGTCATCGCGCTCCTCGCGCTGGGCGTCACCGGGCTCCCGATCCTGTTCCAGGTGGGCGCCGCCGCGGCGTTCACGGTGGTCGTCTCGGTGCTCGTGGCGCTGACCCTGCTGCCGGCCCTCCTGGGCTTCCTGGGCGACCGGCTCCGGCCGGCCCATGACGTCGAGGCCGACAGCCACGGCTCCGGTCCCATCGTCCGATGGGCGCGCTTCGTCACCGACCACAAGGTGATCGTGGGCGCCGTCGCCACGGCGGCGCTGCTGGTCCTGGCGGTGCCCGTCGCGAGCATGCGTCTGGGCCTGCCCGACGACGGCATGGCCGCCGCGGACTCCACGCAGCGCAAGGCCTACGACATGCTGAGCGAGTCGTTCGGGCCGGGCGTCAACGGCCCGCTCGTGGTCGTGCTGGATGCCCGCCAGGCCGCCGACGCGCAGGCCGCCCTCAAGGATGCGAGTGCCACGGTGGGCGCGCTGCCGGGCGTCGCGGCGACCACCATCGCCTACTTCGACACCGCCGGGGAGTACGCGCTGTTCCAGGTCATCCCCACGGGCGGCCCCAACTCCCAGGAGACCGAGCAGCTGGTGCGGGACATCCGCGCGGTGAGCCCGGACGTGGCGGCGCGGACCGGCGCCACGCTCGCGGTCACCGGCCGGACGGCGCTCAACATCGACGTCTCGGAGCGGCTGGGCGGGGCGCTCGTGCCCTATCTGCTGGTCGTGGTCGGGCTGTCGCTGCTGCTCCTGGGCATCGTCTTCCGCTCGGTGTGGGTGCCCGTCAAGGCCACCCTCGGCTTCGTGCTCTCGCTCATGGCCACCCTGGGCGTGGTGGTCGCGGTGTTCCAGTGGGGCTGGTTCGCGAGCATCGTGGGCGTGCCGGAGGCGGGGCCGATCCTGAGCCTGCTGCCCATCATCATCATCGGCATCGTGTTCGGCCTGGCCATGGACTACGAGGTGTTCCTGGTCACCCGGATGCGCGAGGAGCACATGCATGGCGCCGAGGCCACCGAGGCGGTCGTGGCCGGCTTCGGCCACGGCGGTCGGGTGGTGGCCGCCGCCGCCATCATCATGGTCTCGGTGTTCGCTGGCTTCGTCATCTCCGAGGACTCGATGGTCAAGACCATGGGCCTCGCGCTCGCCGTGGCCATCCTGCTCGACGCGTTCGTGGTGCGCATGACCATCGTGCCCGCCGCGATGGCCATCCTGGGCGAGCGTGCCTGGTGGCTGCCGCGCTGGCTCGACCGGATCCTGCCCAACATCCACATCGAGGGCGAGCCGGAGCCCGAGCCCGTCGTGCTGCCCGAGCCGGCGGCCTGATCCCCGTCTCGGCCGGGCGCATCGACCGGCGGTCGGGCGTCCGGACCAGCGCCCGGGAGCCCCAGCGGCTCTCGGGCGTATCGTGGCCCCGTGGGCATCCGCCGTCGGGCCAGTGACACGTCCGCCAACCATGGGTCGGAGACGTCCGCGGCCCATGCGGCGGACGCGCCCGACGACCATGCGTCGGACGCCGACGCGTCGGCGGTCTTCGCGTCCCGGCGGACGCGGCCCTCGCCAGCCTCGGCTCGCGCCAGGAGGGGCTGACCAGCGCCGAGGTGCAGGAGCGGCTCGCCCGATACGGCCCCAACACGCTGGCCGGCGAGCGGCGCGCCGAGCCTCTGGTGCTGCTCGCGCGCCAGTTCACCAGCCCCATCGTGCTCATCCTGGTGGTCGCCACGGTCCTCTCGGGAGTGCTGGGCGACCTCACCGACGCGGCGATCATCCTCGCCATCATCGTGCTCAGCGGCCTGCTGGGGTTCTGGCAGGAGCGCGGTGCCACGCGCGTCGTCTCGGCCCTCCTGGCCGCGGTCCGGGTGCATGCGGACGTGCGGCGGGATGGCACGCTCGCCGAGGTGCCGCTCGAGGACGTGGTGCCGGGCGACGTCCTGGATCTCAACGCGGGGGACGTCATCCCCGCCGACTGCCTGGTGCTCCAGGCGAACGCGTTGCTGGTCGACCAGGCGGCGCTCACCGGCGAGACCTATCCCGTGGACAAGTCGCCGGGCACGGTCGCCGCGGACGCGCCCATCGCCGAGCGCACCAACGCCCTGTTCATGGGCACCCACGTGGTCAGCGGCTCGGGGCAGGCGCTGGTGGTGGTCACGGGCACTTCGACCCGGTTCGGGCGGGTCTCGTCACGGGTCGCGCATCGGGCGCCCGCCAGCGGGTTCCAGCAGGGGATGACCCAGTTCGGCTACCTGCTGGTCCGCGCGATGCTGGTCATGGTGGGCGCCGTCCTGGTCATCAACCTGGTGCTGGGCCGGCCGATCCTGGACTCGGTGCTGTTCTCGCTGGCCCTCGCCGTGGGCCTCACGCCCCAGCTGCTGCCCGCGATCGTCACCATCAGCCTGTCGCAGGGCGCCCGCCGGATGGCCGCGGAGCGGGTCATCGTCAAGCGGCTCGACGCCATCGAGGACTTCGGGGCGATGACCGTCCTGTGCACCGACAAGACGGGCACCATGACCTCCGGCACGGTCGAGCTGGCGGCGGCGCTGGACCCGGAGGGTCAGGCCAGCCCCGAGGTGCTCCGGCTCGCCGCGCTCAACGCCCGGCTCCAGACCGGCTTCGGCAACCCCATCGACGCCGCGATCGACCGGGCCGCCCCGGCCGCGTCGGCGGCTGCCACGCGGGTCGACGAGCTGCCCTACGACTTCACCCGGAAGCGGCTCAGCGTGCTGGTCCGCGACGGCGACGCCACCCGCCTCGTGACCAAGGGCGCGTTCGAGAGCGTCCTCGAGGCGTGCGAACGGGTCGGGGCGCCGGGTGGTGCGACGCGGCCCATCGACCAGGCGCGCGCGGGCCTGCTGGGACGCTATGCCGACCTCAGCGGCCAGGGCGTTCGGGTCCTGGGGCTGGCGACCCGGGAGGTGGGCGACCTCGTGCGTCTCACGCCCGGCGACGAGGCCGGCATGGTGCTGGTGGGCCTGCTCACGTTCCTCGACCCGCCCAAGCCCGATGCTCGGGAGGTGCTGGGGGAGCTGGCCCAGGCGGGCATCTCGGTGCGCATGATCACCGGCGACAACCGGCTGGTGGCCGCCCACGTGGGCGCCATGGTGGGCCTCGATGCGACGGCCGTGATGACCGGCGCGGACATTGGCGCGCTCGATGACGCGGCGCTCGCCGCCCGCGCACCCGACGTGGCGATCTTCGCGGAGGTCGACCCCATCGACAAGGAGCGGGTCATCCGGGCTCTTCGGGCGACGGGCCGGGTGGTCGGCTATCTGGGCGATGGCATCAACGACGCCCCCGCGCTCCACGTGGCGGACGTGGGCATCAGCGTGGACACCGCGGTGGACGTGGCACGCGAGGCCGCCGCCATCGTGCTGCTCGAGCGGGACCTGCGCGTGCTGCTGCATGGCGTGCGGGAGGGTCGGCGCACCTTCGCCAACACCCTCAAGTACGTCTACACCACCATCAGCGCCAACTTCGGGAACGTGGCCTCGATGGTGGTCGCGGCGGCCGTGCTGCCGTTCCTGCCGCTGCTGGCGGGGCAGATCCTGCTCATCAACTTCCTGACCGACATCCCATCCACCACCATCGCCACCGACGAGGTCGACCCCGAGCAGCTGGAGCGGCCGGGGCGCTGGGACATCGTGGCCGTGCGTCGGTTCATGGTGCTGTTCGGCAGCCTCAGCTCGGTGTTCGACCTCATCACGTTCGCGGTCCTGCGGCTGGGCTTCTCCGCCGACGCGACCCTGTTCCGGAGCGGCTGGTTCATCGAGTCCGCGCTGAGCGAGCTGGCGGTGCTGTTCGTGCTGCGCACCCGGCGCGTGTTCTTCCGAAGCCGACCCGGTCGGCTGCTGGTGCTGAGCAGCGTCCTGCTCGCCGTGGTGACGCTGGCCATCCCGTATGGCCCGTGGGCGGACGACCTGGGCTTGGAGGGGCCGCCAGCCGCCGTGCTGGCCGCGCTGCTCCTGGTGACCGCGGGCTACGTGGTGGCCGCCGAGCTGGTGAAGGAGCGCTTCCTCCGACGGCCATCCGGGGCGGCCCCCGTGGCGGCCGCGCCAACGTCCGCGGCGGGATCTACGGCAGCACCCTGAAGCGGCCCCCGTCGAGCGGCCGCAGGACGTCGAAGTGGCGGTGGTCGAGTGTCGCGAGGGTTCGGGTCCCATGTCTGGCGGCCAGGACCACGTTCGAGGCGTCCGCGACCCCGATCGTCTGATCCACGTACCGGTCGATGACCGCGCAGGCAAGGGCCAGGTCGTCGGTTCCGAAGGCGTCGAGGTCCCAGGCGCCCCCGGCGAGCTCCTGAAGCACGTCGAGCTCCGCTCGCGTGCCGAGGCGGGTCGCGACGAGATGGTCGAGCTCCGCGACGACGTACGGCGAGACGACCAACGGTTCGGTGGCGTGGTCGATGACAGCCGCCACCGAGGCGTGGTCGGGCTCGTCCCGATCGAAGTAGGCGAGCAGCGCGCTGGTGTCGACGATCACCGCTCGCCGAACCCGCGAAGGTGCGCGTCGGCATCCCGCGCGATGGGGTCGCCACTCGCGAACAGACCGCCGCGTGGTCGTGGCCGCTCGTCGCCGACTGCAGCCTGGATGGATTGCCGGATGACCTCGGCCTCCGAGATCCCCTGTCGTCGGGCTGCGACCTTGACGGCCGCCTTGAGGTCGGGCGGCAGATAGACGGTGGTCTTGTCCATGGACGTATGGTACAACCGCTGGTACCAGCTCCCGCAGCCGTTGGCGATGGCGTTGCGATGACTCGGGGTCCCGCGGCGGGTCTGGACGATGGGCCCCGGTCGCCCATGCAGGAGGTACCCATGGCCAAGCTCATCTATTCCGCGCTCGCGTCGGTCGATGGGTACATCGCCGACGAGCAGGGCGACTTCTCGTGGGCCGCGCCGGACGAGGAGCTCCATGCGGCGGTCAACGACCTCGAGCGCGACATCGGCACGATGCTTCTGGGCCGACGGATGTACCAGGTGCTGTCCGCCTGGGAGACGATGGACGTGCGCGACGAGCCGGCGGTCATCGGGGGCTACGCGGCGATCTGGCATTCGATCGACAAGGTGGTCTACTCGACCACGCTGGCGGAGGTCTCGACCGGTCGGACGACCCTCGAGCGGGTCTTCGACCCCCAGAGCGTGCAGGCCCGCAAGGCCTCGGCCGACCGGGACCTGAGCATCGGTGGCCCGACGCTCGCTGCGCTGGCGTTCCGGGCCGGGCTGGTCGACGAGGTCCAGCTGTTCCTGGTGCCCGAGGTGGTGGGCGGCGGGCTGGCCGCGCTGCCGCCCGGCTCCCGTGCGTCGCTCCAGCTCGTCGACGAGCGTCGCTTCGCGGGTGGCGCGGTGCTCCTGCGCTACCGGGTGGTGGGCTGAGGGGAGGGGTGCGTCGCGGGCGCGTCGAAGTCGATGCGCATGACCACGCGCCGGATCCCCGGTCGGCTGGCCTCGCGGAACCCTGCCTCCGCGAACACGTCGCTGAAGCCCACGTGCTCCTCGCCCCAGGTGACCTCCACGCCCGGCTGCGAGATCATGGGGTAGCCCTCGATGGCCCGTGCGCCGCGGCTCCGTGCGTGCTCCACCGCCGCCCGCGCCAGGGCGCGGCTGATGCCCTGGTGGCGGTAGCCGGCGCGGATGAGGAAGCAGGTGACCGCCCAGACCGTGGCGTCCGCCTTGTCCTCGTGACGGCCCTGCCAGGGCGTCCGGTAGACCCGCAGCAGACCGGGATAGGCGGTGCGGGGCTCGACTGCGCACCAGCCGACAGGCTCGCCGTCGAGGTAGGCGACCAGACCGCTCGTGGTTCGGGCGTCGGGGACGCCACACTGGTCTGCTGGCGGAGGCGCGCGGCCCGCTCGTCGGGCGGGCAAGATGCTTGAACGCCTCCTGGGCGCGAGCTTGTAGCGCTGGCACCAGCAGGTTGCAGCCTGGCCGCGCGTCCCGAACACGGCGGCGATGTCCTGCCTGCTCGCCTCGTTGGCGGGGACGACGAATACGTGGGCCCATCCGGCCATGATGCTGCCGCCTCGCGGCCGCTCGGACGTGGCGGCTGGCCGTGTCGCCTTGGCGGGTCGGGTTGGCGGCGGCGCCTAGCAGATGTTCGGCCGTGGCGAACGCCACCCGGCCCGATTGCATGGTTCGCCTCGTCCTCCAGCCGTCCGGCGGCTCCTGGAGGGTTCGAATCCGAGCCAGGCGTCCGGTCAGAGAGGCTGTCGCACGGATGCCCCCGCCGACGTGGATCGGGCGACGCATCGGGGTCGTCGTCACGTCGCTGGGAGGCACGATGGGCCGCAACCTCCGACCCCTGGAGCGGGACCAGTGTACCCGATGCCGCCCTCGCTCCTCGACTGGTTGCGGGTGAACACCTCGCCCGGGTCGTCATCGAGGCGGTCGCGTCGGTCGACCTGTCGGGCTTCCTCGCCCGCTATCGCGAGGACGGACGGGCGCCGCGGCCTACGACCTCGGCGATGATGGTCGCGCTGCTGCTGTACGCGTACGCCACCGGGGAGTACTCGGCTCGGCCATCGAGCGACGCCGCCACGAGGACATCGCCTATCGCGTCCTGTGCGCCAACGCGGTGCCCGACCACGCGACCATCGCCCGCTTCCGCCACCAACGGGCCGCTCCTCGCGGGCCTCGGCGGGGTCCTGCGGCTGTGCGCGCGGGCGGGCATGGGACGCCTCGGCCTCGTCGCCCTCGACGGCACGAGCTGGCCGCGGACGCCTCGCCTGCGAGCACCCGGCCCGCCGACGCCCTCGATGCGGCGATCGGCGCGATGCTCGGGCGGGCGGCCGCGACCGATGCGGCGGAGGACGCCCGCCACGGCCCTGACCGCCGGGGTGACGAGCTGCTCCGGGACCCGCTGACCTGGACGTGCCCGCCTCGGCCTGGTTCGCCGAGGCGCGCCGCCAGCTCGCCACGGAGGACGCGACCTGCGAGGCGGGATCGTCGCCGGGCGCTCGAGCGCCGGACGGCGCGCGAGGCCGCGGGCACGCCAGCGGGGCGGCAACGGCACCGTGCTCGTCCGGTATGAGGTGCACGAGTGAGTCGAGCGGTGGCCGGGCGTCAGGCGTCGAAGTCGATGCGCATGACGACCCGTCGCCTGCCGGGTCGGCTCACCTCGCGGAAGCCCGCCGCCGCGAACATGTCGCCGAACCCGACGTGCTCCTCGCCCCAGGTGACCTCCTCGCCCGGGACCGACCGCATCGGATAGCCCTCGAGCGCCCGGGCGCCCCGACCACGGGCGAAGTCGACGGTCGCGGCGACCAGCGCTCGGCCGATGCCCTGTCGTCGATGGCCCGCCCGGACCAGGATGCAGGTGACCGCCCAGACCCCCGGGTCGGCCTTGTCCTCGGTGCGACCCTCCCAGGGCGTCCGGTACGCCCGCAGGAGGCCCGGGTAGGCGGGTCGCGGCTCGACCGCGCACCAGCCCACCGGCTCTTCGTCGAGGTATGCCACGAGGCCGCTCGTCGAGCCGGCGGACGCGTCGTCGCAGTGGGTCTGGTCCCGCAGGCGGGCGGCTCGCTCCTGGGGCGGGTGATGCTTGAACGCCTCGCCCCGCGCGAGCTTGTAGCGCTGGCACCAGCAGGTCGCAGCCTGGCCGCGCGTCCCGAACACGGCGGCGATGTCCTGCCTGCTCGCCTCGTTGGCGGGGACGACGATCACATGTGGGCCCATCCGGCCATGATGCCGCCTCGCGGCCGCTCGGACGTGGCGGCTGGCCGTGTCGCCTTGGCGCGGTTGGCGGCGGCGCCTAGCAGATGTTCGGCCGTGGCGAACGCCACCCGGCCCGATTGCATGGTTCGCCTCGTCCTCCAGCCGTCCGGCGGCTCCTGAGGGTTCCGATCCGAGCCAGGCGTCCGGTCAGACCGAACATCTGCCTCGATATGAGCCGATGAGGGGCCCTCGGCCGGCCCGGCGGGCGCCCCGGCGGCGCCGAACCCCGCAATCAGCCCCCGACCCGTTCGGCCACGCTGAAGATCTGCGGAGCCCTGGTCGGGTGGTCGGTCTGGCGCGTGCCTGATCGTGGCTGGCGCTGTAGACTCACGTCCGCCCATCGAGGCATCACTGGCGAGTGGCCAAGCGGTAAGGCGCCTGACTCTGGATCAGGAGATCGAAGGTTCGAATCCTTCCTCGCCAGCCAACGAACCGATTACGAACGAGGCCCTTCCGGGCGACCGGAGGGGCCTTTGTCATGCGCTGAGCCACCCCGCCGTGGCTTCGGTGATCGGTGGCGCCCGCCGTGCACGATCGCTCGGCTCATCGGTGGGTCCGGTGATGGCGACCCGCGGATGATCCCGGCCTGCTGTCGAGGATGCTGGCGCGCAGTGTCATGGCGAGCCAGCGTTCGTAGGCGTCGGGCGACCAGCCGTGGACCTCGGTCAGGGCGCGGTACGGTTCGGGCAGGGTCAGGACATCGATGATCGATGCGATGCGCGCCACGTCCCCGAGGTCGCGAGCCAGCGCGGCCAACGACCTGGCCAACTGGGCGATGCCCGCCTGGCGAGCCTCGAGGACCGTCGCCAGCTCCGCGCGAACCTCGGCATCCACGGATGCCGCCTCGACATGCGTCGTGACGATGTCGGCACCGGCTGTCCAGCGCATGCGGATCGACCGGGCGAACAGGTCGAGCGCGTGCCCAGGGTCCTGCTCCACGAGCGCCATCCGGTACGCCTGATCGGCGTCAGGGTCGTCACGGACCGACTCCCGGAGGGCGCGCAGGATGTTGGGCTTGGAGCGATGCACCGCATAGACCGTCTGGACCGCGACGCCCGCCTCGTCGGCGATTTGGCGCAAGGTCGTCGCCCCATACCCGCGCTCGGCGAACAGGGAGCGCGCGGCCGTCAGGATGCGTCGCTCGGTCAGCGTAGCGCGCTCGGCGCGCACGCTGCCCGGCGGGCTCTTGACCGGTCGCATCCCGATAGAGTACAACTCTACTCGATAGAGACACACTCTATCGAGTTGGAAGGGAGTGAGCAGGGATGTCCACTGAGGAGAGCGTCACGATCGTTCGGAGGCTCATCGAGGAAGGCTTCTCACGGGGCGACCTCGATGTGTGCGATGCGCTCGTTGCAGCCGATGGCGTCGAGCATCAGCGGGGCCTCGCTGCGGGTCCCGCTGGGACGAAGGAGGCCATTGCGACGCTGCATCGATGGTTCGACGACTTCCGACTGGAGGTCGAGGACGTCATCGCGGAGGGCGATCGGGTCTGGGTCCGAAGCACGGCCAGCGGGACGAACACGGGCAGCGTGCTCGGCCGGCCACCCACCGGCCGTACGTTCCGCATCACGGTGTTCGATGCCGTACGCGTGGTCGATGGCCGGATCGCGGAGCATTGGGGGGTGCCCGACCAACTGGGGCTCCTGGTCCAGCTCGGCATCTTCGCGCCAGGCGCATCTTGATGGCCATGGTCGACTGCCTCGAGCGGAGCGACGGACGCCACGGGTGTGAGGCGCCCCGTCGTGGGCACGCCATCGCACGGTCCGCCCGGTTCGGCGTCCGCTTCACGCCTCTCTGGCGTCAGCCTCGCGAAGGGCGAGCAAGGCCCGGACCGCGGGCTCGGAGGCCTCGGCGGCAAGGACGGTGAGCCGATCCCCCACGGCGAGGCGCGCGGACCCGTTGGGCACGACGAGGTCGCGCCCGCGCTCGATCGAGACCAGGGTCGAGTCCCTGGGCCATGGCACCTCGCGGACCGCCGCGCCGTCGAGCCCCGAGCCCTCCGTCACCTCGCCGGCCAGGAGGACCCCCGCGTCGTGCAGCGTGCGCACGCGTCGCGCCGACCCCCTGATCGCCGCCCGATAGCCGGCGATCGCGTCCCGGATGGAGAGGGTGCCGACGACCCGACCGTCCCGCACGACGGGTGCCCAGGACCGTCGGGATGACGCGATCGCCCCGAGCGCCTCGTCGAGCGGGTCGTCCGGCCCGAGGGCCGGGGCGTCCCGGTCGGTCACGTCGGCGACCGGGACCGCCGGGGGCGCGCCCGCGACGGCCGTGCGGTCCGCCACGCCCACATAGCGGCCGCCGGCGTCGGTGACGGGCGCCCCTGCCACGCGCGCCCGCGCCATGCGCTCGGCGGCCTCGCCGGCAGTCACGGACGCCGGGACGACGCAGCGCGCGCCCCGTTGGGCATGTCGCACCGGGAGCGTGGCGAGCACCGGCATCGCGAACCGGAACCGGTGCGCGGGGGAGTCGGCCTTGGTCGCCAGCTGGCTGCGGTAGATGGAGCGCCCGCCCACGACGAGGATCGCCACGCCGACCGACACCATGGCGGGCGCGAGCATCGTGAGGTCGCCGGTCATCTCCGCGACCATGAGCATCACCGCGAGCGGCGCGTGCGCGATGCTGCCGAACAAGGCCATCATGCCCACGATCACGAAGGGGGCCGGCTCGGCGGGCATCGCCGGCGCGACCGGCTCGAGCAGGCGCCAGACCCCCGCGCCGACGAGCGCCCCGATCACCATGCCAGGGCCGAACACCCCACCCGACCCGCCCGTGCCGATGGTCAGCGAGGTGGCGGCGACCTTGGCGAACGGCAGCGCCAGCACGACGACGAGGGGCAGTCCCAGGAGCGCATCCCTCGACAGGCCCGCCTGCGCCCAGCCGTAGCCCGTGCCGAGCACGCCCGGCAGCGCGACGCCGATGAGCCCGACGGCGACGCCGCCTGCCGCCGGCCGGAGCCAGACGGGCATGGCCCAGCCCTTCGCCGACTCGGTGAGCCCATAGAAGGAGCGGATGTAGAGGCGGCCCACCAGACCGGCCGCGACGCCCACGAGCGCGTAGTAGCCGAGCTGGGCGGGCTGGAAGGCGAACCCGGTGACCGCCCCGAAGATGGGGCCGTCCCCCAGGAGCAGCCCGTACACCGAGAAGGCCACGATCGAGGCGATGAACGAGGGGAGCAGCGCCGACGACTCCAGGTCGTCGCGATACATCAGCTCCGCGCCCAGGACCGCCGCGCCCAGGGGCGCCCGGAAGATGGCGCCGATGCCGGCCGCCATGCCCGCGGCCACCGCGATGCGAGCGTCCTGCGGGTCGAGGTCCAGCGCTCGTGCGAGGGCCGACCCGAAGCCGGCGCTGATCTGGGCGGTCGGCCCCTCCCGACCCGCGGAGCCGCCCGAGCCGATGGTGATGGCCGAGGCGACGAGCTTGACCAGCGGGATCCGTCCCCGGATGCCGCGCGGCCGATGGTGGAACGCCGCGATGGCGGCGTCCGTGCCGTGGCCCTCGGCCTCTGGCGCGAGCCGGAACACGACGATGCCCGACAGCAGGCCGCCGAGCCCGACGCAGAGAGGGAGCGCCCAGGGTCGCAGGACCTCGGTGATGGGCGCGCCGCCCTCCCCGGCCGGCGTCGCGGGCGCGTAGCCGGCGATCAGGCCAAGGAACACGTGGGTCGCGAGGTCCAGGGCCAACGTGAACACGACGGCCCCGAGGCCGCCCATGACGCCGATCGCGAGGCCGAGCGAGAGCCACTTCCACTCGTACGGGGCGTGGCGCGCCCATCGGCGCGGGCCGGCGAGCCACGAGGGTCCTGCGAGGATGGCTGCCCGTGCGCTCCATCGCGCGAGCGCCATCAGGGATGCTGGCGGAGGAGGGCCGCGATAGCGCGCAGCTCGCGGGCCGTTGGCGCGGTCACCACGAGCGGGCGCAGCGCATCCTCGAGCGCCTCGCGACGGCGCTGCATGACGCTCGCGCGGAATCGCCTCCCTGCCTCGGTGAGCCGAGTCCGCACGGCGCGACGGTCGCGTTCGTCGACCCCAGCGACACCAGGCCCCGGGCCGCGAGCCGCCGAAGCTGCCGGCTGGTCGCGGGCACGGTCACCCCGATGGCACGCGCGACCTCGCTTACCGTGGCACCGCCGTCGGTCGCACCCAGGACCACCAGGACGCGCCACATGGGCAGGGTGAGCTCCGAGCCCCGGCCGGTCGCGAGCGCCTCGGTCGTCATGGCAACGCCAGCCATGACGATGACCTCCAACGAATCGATGACCCCGGGCTCGACCATCACCACCTCCTGGTCTCGGGCCCGGGCCGTCCGGATGCCGTGCTCTCGCGGCCAAGGCTGCTCGCGCAGGACGGGGGCATGCGTGACGGAGCTGGCTCGAGCGCTGCCTCAGCGCACCAGATACTAGCCCGTAGGCAATGACACGTCCAACGTCCGATTCAGCCCGTTGGCGATCCGCTCGGTCGGTCGTTGTGCGTGTGACCTCGACGTGGTCATCGTCCGACTCGAGCATCGTGGTGACTGAACGATTGCCAGGGGGCTAATATCGTGGGTCATGAGACGACAGCTGCCTGGAGGCGCTTCCCTCCAGGAACGCCATCGACCGTCTGAGGGCGTTCAAGGGCTGAGACGTTCGATGATCTGGCTTGGGTCCCGTGCGGAGTGCTGGCGACAGGCGGCCTTGTCGGCCGAGGCCGTGCGATGACCGCTGCCGTCATCGAGGTGCCGGCCATCCGGCTCGAGGGGTTCGCCAAGTCGTATGGCGCGATTCCTGCGGTCCGGGGCATCGACCTCGAGGTGCGACCTGGCGAGGTGTTTGGGTTCCTGGGTCCGAACGGGGCCGGCAAGAGCACCACGATCCGCTGTCTGCTCGACCTCATCCGACCGACCGCGGGCGTCGTTCGTGTCCTGGGTCGGGACCCGCGGCGGGAGGGCGTCGAGGTGCGGCGCCAGGTCGGCTATGTGCCGGGCGAGCTGCGGCTGCCGGACCGGTCGAGCGCCCGCCAGCTCCTGCGATCGGTGGGTGGGCTCCGTGGCGTAGGGCTCCACGATCGGGGCGCGCAGCTCGCCGAGCGCCTCGGGCTCGACCTCGATCGACGCATCCAGGACCTCTCGACTGGCAACCGGCGCAAGGTCGCGCTCCTCATTGCGTTCGCGTCCCGCCCGTCGCTCCTGGTGCTCGACGAGCCGACCAACGGGCTCGACCCGCTCATGCAGCACACGTTCCTGGAGCTGGTCGCCGAGGCGCGCGACGCCGGCACCACCGTGTTCCTCTCGTCGCATGTCCTGAGCGAGGTTCAGCGAGCGGCCGATCGCGTGGCCGTGCTGCGGGCCGGGCGCATCGTCGCCCAGGGGACCGTGGCCGAGCTGCGCGGGCGGGCGCGGCAACGGCTCGAGGCCTGGTTCGGGGAGGCCGTGCCGACTGCGGAGCTCGAGGGCGTGCCGGGGCTGGTGGACCCGCTCGTGGACGGTCGGCGGCTGGCCGCCACGATCGCCGGCCCGGTGGGCCCGGTGCTGGCGTTCCTCGCACGCCATGACGTGGACAGCGTGGCCATCGCCGAGCCCGACCTCGAGGACGCCTTCCTCGACCTCTACGCGGAAGCGCCATGACTCCCGAGGTCGTGCTCGTGCCGCTGCGCCACCTGCGCCGGGGGCTGGTGGGCTGGGCCGTGGGGCTGGGCGCGATGGTGGCGCTGACGGTCGCCTTCTGGCCTGTGTTCCGCGACGGGTCGGGCATCAGCGAGGCGATCGGGCAGCTGCCGCCCGCCGTGGTGGACGCGTTCGGTCTCGCCGACTTCGGGACGCCAGCGGGCTTCCTCCGCGGGAACCTGTATGACGTCCTGGTGCCGCTGTTGATGGCCATCGCGGCGGTCGCCATGGCCAACGGGCTCACCGCATCCGAGGAGGAGGCCGGACGCCTCGAGACTTGGCTCGCGCAACCTGTGACCCGCCAGGCGGTCCTGGCGGGGCGGATCGTCGCGCTCGCAGCGTGGGTTGGTGCGCTCACCGTGATCGTGCTGCTTGTCCAGCTCGCGAGCGATGCGGCCGTGGGGTTGGAGGTCGACCCGGGTCGGCTCGTGGGCGCGGTCGTACTGTGCGGCCTCGTCGCGCTCCTGGCAGGGATGCTCGCAGTCGCCGTGGCCGCCTGGCTCCCGCGTCCCTCGCTCGTGCTCGGCCTGGGCGTCGGGTCGTGCGTGCTGGCCTATCTGGTGTCCGCGCTGTTCCCGCTGAGCGACGTGCTCGGTCCGTTGGCCAAGCTGTCACCCTGGGACTGGGCGCTGGGTGGCGACCCACTCGTGGAAGGGCCCGATCCGTGGCGGTTCGCGGCGCTGCTCGTTCCCAGCGTCGTGCTGGCCGGCGTCGGAATCGCTGGCTTCGTCAGACGGGACATCCGATCCGGCTGAGGCGTCGCCCGCGCGCACAGGCTCACCCGGTGGCTTCGAGGGCGGCAAGGACGGCCCGCAGCCCCGCCTGGAGGTCATGCGGGAGCGGCCGGCCGCGACGCGCGAGTGCGTCCGCGACCATCCGACGGCGTCGGGCGCGCGTGTCGTGGATCGCCTGGCGCCCGATGGGCGTGCTGGTCAGGATCGCCGCCCGCCGGTCGCTCGGGTCGGTCTCGGCGTGGATGAGGCCCTTGCGCTCGAGGCGTCGCACCAGACGGCTCATCGAGGGTCGCGACATGCCGATGCGTGGCGCCAGGTCGCTCGCGCGGACCCCGTCGGCGGAGGCGATGAGGGCGAGGGCGCGCCATTGTGCGAGGGTGAGGTCCCGCTCATCGCCGCCCTGCGCCAGGGCGAGCGCGGTCAGTCCGACGAGCTCGATGGCGAGGTCGTCGAGCGCGTCCAGGAGCGCCTCGCCCATGCACCGTGTCCTCCATCGTCCCGGTCGCCGACCGGGCCACGGTAGCAGGCGGGCGCCCAGGCCCAGCATGGGCCCATGCAATCGGGGAGTCGACCGGCTATCCTGTCGCAACTAGTTGTCATACAGCAACTATCTGACTTGGGAGGGGCCCGCGACATGCCCGCTCGATCGCTCATCCTGCACGTCCGCGACTGGCAGGATCGCGAGTTCGTCCAGACGTTCGAGGCCGCGCTGGCCGAGGCGCGAATCACGCACGACCCCGTGGATGCCGCCGCGGCCCAGCAGGTCCAGGCCGAGCTCCGCAGCCATGGCTATGACGAGGCGTGCGTGGAGTGTCGTGCGAGCGTCGATGACGTGCTCGCAGGCATCACCCGCTGGACGATCAGCCGGGGCGGGCTGGCCCACTCGGCCCCGCACGCGTGAGGGCGGGGACCGGCGGCCAGCTCGGGGACTTCACGTTCGGTCGTCGGGACCTCCGGCTCATCCCGCTCGCGCTCCTGGTGGGTGCCGTCTCCACGGCGATCGCGGTGGTCCTGCTGGCGCTCATCGGCCTGGTCACCAACCTCGCGTATTACGGTCGCCTGAGCACCGAGCTGGTCCAGCCGCCGCTCGACCTGGGGCCGATGTCGGTGCTCATCCCCGTCGTGGGCGGGCTGGTCATCGGGATCATGGCGCGCTACGGCAGCGAGCGCATCCGCGGCCATGGCATCCCCGAGGCGATGGAGACCATCCTGGTCGGTGGCAGCCGGGTCGAGCCCCGGCTGGCCGTCCTCAAGCCCATCAGCTCCGCGGTCTCGATCGGCACCGGTGGCCCGTTCGGTGCCGAGGGGCCGATCATCCTCACGGGCGGTGCGGCCGGGTCGCTCGTGGGGCAGTCCCAGCACCTGTCCGCGGCGGAGCGTCGGACGCTCCTGGTTGCGGGTGCCGCGGCGGGCATGACCGCGGTGTTCGGGACGCCGGTCGCGGCGACGCTGCTGGGCACCGAGCTGCTGCTGTTCGAGTGGCGGCCCCGGTCGCTCATCCCCGTGGGCGCCGCCGCGGCATTCGCGGCGGCCCTCCGGGTGCCCATCGCGGACGCGCGCCTCCTGGGCCAGGTCCCGCTGTTCCCGATGCCGGCCCACCCGGAGCTCGGCCTCGGCAGCCTGGCGGGCGCGCTCGTGGTCGGGCTCGCCGGGGGGCTGCTGGCGTGGCTGCTCACCACCTGCGTCTACGGGTCCGAGGACCTGTTCCATCGGCTGCCCGTCCACTGGATGTGGTGGCCCGCCGTGGGTGGCGTCATCGTGGGCATCGGCGGGCTCGTGGACCCGCGGGCGCTGGGCGTGGGCTACGACTCGATCGCCGCGATGCTCCAGGGCAGCCTCGCCGTCCAGGCGCTCGTGTCGCTGCTGGTCGTCAAGCTCGTCATCTGGTCGATGGCGCTCGGCTCTGGCACCAGCGGGGGCATCCTGGCGCCCCTGCTCATCATCGGCGGGGCGCTCGGGGGCATCCTGGCCCCGATGCTCCCGGACGGCTCGTCGGGGATCTGGGCGCTGACCTGCATGGCGGCGACGCTCGCGGGGGTGACGCGGTCGCCGTTCACGTCGGTCATCTTCGCGGTGGAGCTGACCCACGAGCAGGGGCTGCTGCTGCCCCTGTTCGTGGCGTGCCTCTGCGGCTATGGCGTCAGCGTGCTCGTGCTCCGGCGCTCGATCCTCACAGAGAAGGTCGCCCGACGCGGCTTCCACGTGATGCGCGAGTACGCCGTCGACCCGCTGGAGGCGCTGTTCGTGCGCGACGTCATGGCCACGGGCGTCCTGACCCTCGAGCCGTCGCGTCCCGTGGCCGATCTCGGGGCCGTCATCGAGGAGCGCCCGGGACGGGCGCGCCAGCGGCTGTTCCCGGTGGTCACCGACGACCACCGGGTGGCGGGCGTCGTGGGGCGCCACGAGGTCGGCAGCGCCCTGGCCGACCCGTCGCTCGTGGGGCTCGCGGTCCGGGACATCATGCGACCGGCCGAGGTCGCCTTCGGGGACGAGACCCTGCGCACGGCCGCCGACCGGATGACCTCGACCGGCCTGTGGGTCATGCCGGTGGTGGACCGCGACGACGGCGACCGGCTGCTGGGGTTGGTGGCCCAGCGGGACCTTGCGCGAGCGCGTGAGCGACTGTTGGTCGAGGAGCGACACCGCGAGCGGGTCCTGCGACTGCGACGGGTACCCATCGGGCGGCTCCCACGCCGACGGGTGCCCTCGAGGTGAGCCATCGGGAGAGCCCGATCGCCGGACGCTCCACGAACAGCCATGAGCCGGCGCTGACGACGAGCACGATGACCACCGCCACGCCGGTGCCCAGCCAGCCGCGGAGACCCGCCCCGGCCACCGCCACGACCACCGTGATGTGCCACAGATAGGTCGCGTAGGAGAGCGTGCGCCCGCCCGACGCGACCGCCGCGAGCGGCCGGGGCAGCGCCCGCACCGCCAACAGGCCCGGGATCATGAGCGCCATGCCGGTCGCGGCCATGACCTTCGGCCACAGCAGCCATTCCGTCGATGGCGTCAGCAGCGCGATGGACAGCATCGTCGCGCCGAGCGCCGTCACGGGCCATCGACGCAGGGAGGCGTCGAGCCCGCTCGACCGCTCCACCGCCCACGCGACGAGCATCCCGGGCACGAACGCCCACAACATGAGCGGCGCCATCCATGGGCGTGCCGGCCACGTGGCCTGCGCCGGATCGCTCGCGACGAGCGCCGCGAGCGACGCGACACCCAGTGCTGCCAGCACCCCGGCGCGTCCCCGGTGGCGCTCCCCGCACACCGCCGCGAGGAGGGCCGCCAGCATCGGCAGCGCGACGTAGAAGACCACCTCGATGTGCAAGGTCCATGCGACCGACGCCACGCCGGGTGCGCGGACCGAGTCCGATGGCTGGAGCATCAGCGCGTACTGGAGCTCGCGGCCGGCGGGATACGGATAGGCGAGCGCGAGCGTCACGCCGAGCGCCACGAGATACGCCGGGAAGATCCGGAGCATCCGACGGACCAGGTGCGGCGCGGGCGGCACTGGGCCCCGGACGAAGGGCCGGAACACCAGGAACCCCGACAGCGCGAAGAACACATAGACCGCCAGCCCGAGGCTGGGGTCGAGCGGTCCGAAGCCGAGGCCCATCGGGGCGCGTGCGTGGTGGACGACGACCGCGAGCGCGGCCAGCATCCGGGCCACGTCCAGCGCCTCGTGGCGCGTGCGGTCCATCCCCAGCAGGATGGCCCGAGTGGGTCATCACCGGCCATGACCTTGGTACTGGTCGCGTGGACCCCAGGCAACGCTTCCGCATCCGGCGGTCCTTCGCGGGATGCCTCAGCCCGGCCCGGACAGGACGCGGGCGGCTGCGCGTGCGGTCGCCCGAGCGAGCTCGGGCGAGCCGTCGGCGGCGACCTCGGCGTGCGAGGCGGCCCATGCCACGAGGTGGACGCGCCGGAGCAGCACGAACGCGGGCAGCATCGCCAGATGCTCGCGGGGGAGGGGGCGGACGTCGGCGTAGCCCCGCAGCAGCCCCTCGGCCACGCGATCGGCCTCCGCCTCGTCCACGAACGACGCGATCACACACGCGAGGTCGAACAGGAACCACGACCAGCCGCTGTCGTCGAAGTCGAGCACGGTCAACCCACCCGCAGGGTCGACCATCAGGTTGGCAGGCGAGATGTCCCCGTGGACCAGCCCGTACCGGTCCCCGGCCCGCCCGAATCGCCCCACCCGCTCGACCACGAGCTCGAGGGCGCGCTCGATGGCGGCTCGGTCGCCCTCGCCCAGGCCCCCGAGGGCTCGCCAGTCCCCCCATCGGGCGTCCGGGCCCAGGATGTCGTCGAGGTCCCAGGCGAAGCGGTCGAAGCCAGCCGGCGGCGACCACCCCATCGCCTGCTCGTGCATCCGGGCCATCAAGGCGCCCACCGCCGCGACGGACGAGACGCCCGGCGTCTGCTCGAGCGTCATGCCCGGCACCACCTGCCAGGCATCGACGAGCAGCATCCGCCCATCGACCATCGCGCCGACCACCCGGCGACCATCCGCCGCGGGGATGGGCACTGGGGTGCGGACGGCCGTGTCGCGTCGGAGGGCCGCCACCCAGTCGAGTTCCGACTCGATCGCCCGGAGCGTGTGATAGCCCGGGCGATGCACCCGCAGGACCATCGGCCGCTCGTCCCGCACCAGCCAGGTCGCGTTCTCGGACACGCTCAGCAGCCGCAGCGGCGCCCCGGGGTCGCGGCCGTATGCGGGGAGGGCGGCGCGCGCGAAGGCGTCGTGGTCGGTGGGCAGCCCCGGCATACTCGCCAGTGTGACGACCCCGCGCAGCGCCTCGCAGCTCGGTGGGCGCGATTCGACCCTGCTTGACGCACGCGAGCGGCTGCTGTTCCCTGACGCGGAGCTGTTCTACGACCGTCCCGTCCACATCGTCCGAGGCGAGGGCAGCCACCTGTTCGACCCCGACGGGACGCGCTACCTCGACGCCTACAACAACGTGGCGAGCGTCGGTCATTGCCATCCCCGCGTGGTCGAGGCGACGACGCGCCAGCTCGCCACGCTCAACACCCACAGCCGCTATCTCCACGAGGGGATCGTCGAGTACTCGGAGCGGCTCCTGGCGACCATGCCGCCGGGGCTCGACCGGGTCGTCTACGTGTGCACCGGGTCGGAGGCCAACGACCTCGCGCTGCGCATCGCGGCCCATCACACCGGCGCGCAGGGTGTGCTCATCACGCCCGACGCCTACCACGGCAACACCCAGGCGGTGGCGGCCGTCTCGCCGGGCATCGGCGGGTCGGTCCGGCCGGGGCCGCACGTGCGCACCATCCCGGCACCCGACAGCTATCGGATCCCCGCCCACGAGCTGGCGCCCCGGTTCGCGGCCGGCACGGCCGTGGCCATCGAGGCCCTCGCGACCAGCGGTCTGGGCACCAGCTGCCTCATCGTAGACAGCATCCTCTCGTCCGATGGCATCTATCCCGACCCGTCGGTGCTGGAGCCCGCCGCGGGACTGGTCCGCGCGGCAGGCGGCCTGGTCATCGCCGACGAGGTGCAGGCCGGCTTCGGGCGCACCGGCGACGCGTTCTGGGGCTTCGAGCGACATGGCCTGGTGCCCGACATCGTGACCGTCGGCAAGCCCATGGGCAACGGCTTCCCGGTCGCCGCGGTCGTGGTGCGAGGCGACGTGCTGGCGTCGTTCGCGCGCGCCGTGCCCTACTTCAACACGTTCGCGGGCAATCCGGTGGCCATGGCCGCAGCGAGTTCTGTCCTCGAGGTCATCCAGGACGAGCGCCTCCAGGACCACGCGACCCGCGTGGGCGGCGCGCTGCGCGAGCGGCTCCAGGGTCTCGCGGACGACCACCCATGCCTGGGCGACGTGCGAGGGGCCGGTCTCTACGTGGGCGTGGAGGTCGTGCTGGACCGGGCCACCAAGGAGCCCGACCCCCGGACGGCCCATCGGCTGGTCGAGGCCATGCGCGACCGCCGGGTGCTCCTCGCGACGAGCGGCCCGCACGGCAACGTGCTCAAGATCCGGCCGCCCCTGGTGTTCTCGATGGGCGACGTCGACTGGCTGTGCCAGGCGCTGGCCGACGCCCTGGCCGAGCTGGCCTGACGCCAGCCCTCACGCGGAGGTTGCGAGCTCAGCCACGGGTGCGGCCTCGGCTGCCCCCGGGTGGACCGGAAAGCTGCGCTTCGCGGCCCCGAACCGACCCTCGGCACGATCCTTGATTCCCAGCATCTGGCGGCGCGTCATGACGAACACGCCAAAGCCCAAGAACGCTCGCCCGACGCGCATGAAGGCTGCCGCGCGGCCTGGCCCTTCCATGCGCACCCGGAAGCGCTCGATGAGCCGCGTGCCGCCGCCCGCCCGCGGCTCCAGGACGAAGGCCCAGCTGGCTGCGAAGTCGCCATCGACGGTCTTGCTCAGGTAGGCGCCCGTCGCCCGGACGTTCGCGGTCGCGGCATCGATGCCGCCGGAGCCGCCGCCATCCTTGGCCGCTCGCTCCTGATCCTCCACGGTCGTGCGGTCGAGATGGAGCACCATCGCCTTGGGCGCATCGAGCACCTTGACCACGAAGCCGCCGCCCGGGTGGGTCGGCAGCACGTCACCCACCGCCAGCGACTGCCAGCGCTCCTCGATGCCCAGCGCGCTGGGCTCGTCCATGTCCAGGACGTCGTAGCTGTACCATCCCGCGCGGCCATAGCCCATCTGGACGAGCCACGGCCAGACCTTGTCCGCCGGCGCCTCGATGTCGATCGCTCGCGTGTCGACCGCGTCTGCCTCGGGGACCAGGTCATCGCCCGGCATCGTCCGCGCCGCTGCCTCGGGGTCGACGCCCCAGTGGCCATGCAACCTCCGACCGGCCGCGATCCCGGCCGCAGCCGCTGCGGTCGCAGCGCCCACCGCGCCGAACACGAGCACACGCATCACGACGACACCTCCTGTGCTGGCAGCCTGTGCGCCTCGCGCCGCCTGGACCATGGCCGAAGGTCATGGAACGGCCGTACCGATCGACAGGTGCGCCACCCTGCGAGAGCATGGCCGAACACCGCACGGAGGGATCGTGGGCACCTGGGGGACCGACCTCTTCGCCGACGACGTCGCGTGCGACGTCCGCGATCACTACCGGGAGTCGCTCGAGGACGGGGTCGATGACGCCACCGCCACCGCGCGGACCCTCGACGCGTTCCGGGCGGAGCTCGAGGAGGCGGACGGGGTGGCGCTCCTGGCGTTGGCGGTCACGCAGTCGAAGCTGGGACGCCTCGACCCGGCGATCCGCGCCCGGGCCATCGCCGTCCTCGACCGGGGCGCCGATCTCGATGCCTGGGAGCGGGACGCGCCGAAGCTGGCAGCCAGGCGCCGCACCGCGCTCGAGCGAGCCCGGGCGCAGCTCGAGGGCGCGCAACCCGCGCGCAAGCGGCTTCGCGCGCCCACGCGCCCGCGCTGTGGGCTGGTCGCGGGCGACGTGCTCGGCCTGGAGGCATCCGGCCGCGTGGGGCTGCTGCGCGTGGTCCTCGTGCGGTCGCATCGACGTGGCGAGACGCCCGTGCTCGAGGAGCTGGCGTGGGACGGTGCCGGGGCGCCGCCACCTGGCGTCCTGGCGGGTCTGCCTCCCCGGTCCGGGCGTCCGCTCGGCCTGGCGAGCCCATTGGACCCCGACACGCGCGTCTCCGCGTTCGTGATGCAGGGGGTCGACTGGGAGGCTGCCGGCTTTCGCAAGGTGGGGACGATCCCCGCCCGCGACGGCGACGCCACGGCGCCGATGCCCAGCTCCGGCGTCTCATGGGCGACGCTCGCGGAGCAGTTCCTGCGTCGAGCCGGCGCCTAGCTCTGCCTCCGGGCGCATCGGGAGCCACCGCGCCGTCGCGCCCGCGCCGTCCCACCCGCACCGATGGATCCCACGGGGCGGGCGAGTCAGACTGACGCAGGCATCCCACGTGCCGCAGACGACAAGGAACGCCAGGAGGTCCCCATGGAACCGATCTACCCCATGCTGTGGTTCGACGGTCAGGCCGAGGAGGCCGCGAACCTCTATGTCTCCGTGTTCCCGGACTCCCGGATCAACGAGATCTCGCGGTATGGCGAGGTCGGTCCGGGCACCGCGGGCGGCGTCATGGTCGTCGACTTCGAGCTGGCGGGGCGCCGGTTCACGGCGCTCAACGGCGGCCCGGAGTTCCGGTTCAACGAGTCGGTCTCGTTCGTCATCCCGTGCGAGTCGCAGGCGGAGGTCGACCGGTACTGGGACGCCCTGGTCGCTGGCGGCGAGGAGTCGTATTGCGGCTGGCTCAAGGACCGCTACGGCGTCTCATGGCAGGTGACGCCGACCGAGCTGGGTCGGATGATGGCCGACCCGGATCCCGAGAAGGCGCGCCGGGTCACCGAGGCGATGCTCAAGGTCAAGGGCAAGTTCGACATCGCGGCGCTGCGGGCCGCGTTCGAGGGCCGCTGAGCCCAGGCTCGGGTCCGAGGCCGGCCGCTCAGCTCAGGCCCGCATCGCCAGCAGATGCGCGGGGTTGCCGATGAGCAGGGCGTCGATCGTCGCCTCCGGGACGCCCGACGCCCGGAGCCGCGGCACGATGGTCACCAGGATGTGGTCGTAGCCCGGACCACCGAAGGCGCCCAGGTCGATGCGCATGCACACGTCCTGCGACAGCACGATTCGGTCCTCCAGCCCGGCGTCGAGCAGCCGCAGGAGGATCTCGATGCGCTGGGTATCGGTCGGGTGCTGTCGGTCGCGTGGCTGGTAGTAGGCCTCGCGCCCGAACGTGTCGTAGCCGATGGCGCAGCCCCGGGCGGCCAGCTCGCGGACCGCGGCCACGTCATCCCGGAGACGCTCGTCGATGTGCGCGATGCAGACCCGGCCCGGATCGGCGCCCGCGTCGAGCAGCACGTCGAGGACCTCGGACGCAGATGCCGTGCCCGGCGCAGGGTGGGCCACGATGGCGGCACCGGTCCGCGACGACGCGATGGCGGCCGCCTGGAGGGAGCGCCGCTCGACCGGTTCCATGGGGAAGCTCCCCGCCGCGACCTCGCCGATCACGCCGCACCGGATGGTGGTGCCGTCCGCGCCCGTGACCAGGTCGCCGACGATCCTCTCCGCGATGGCCGCGGGTTCCTGGGTCGAGACCGCTTCCGGGATGGCACCGGCGACGTAGTTGCCGGTCCCCGCGACGACGAGCACGCCGGTCGCGCGCGAGATCGCCGCGAGCGCCCGGACGTCACGGCCCATGGTCCCGTTCGACAGCTCGACCAGGGTGCTGCCACCGGCGCGCCCGAACGCTGCCACCTCCCTGGTGGCCAGCCTGGCGTCACCGAGTCGGAGGTTGTCGCGCGACGCCCACTGGGCGCGTCGGACGTGCTGGAGGTTGGCCAAGCGCACGGGGCCGGCGAACCGCGGGTCATCGGAGGGCTGCCAGCGGAAGGTCAGGTCGCTGATGACGTGCTCGTGGGCCAGGGTGCGTCCGAGCCAGCCGGGATCCACGTCGCCCGTGACGGTGCGGACGATGTCGACCATCAGGACGCCCGGTCGGACTCGGCCGCGGCGTGGCGGTCCCGCTCCTGGTCCATGATCGTCGCCAGCTCCTCGAGCCGCGCCGATTGCGCGCGCGTGAGCTCGTCGGCCGGCGGGCGCGCCCGACCCACGGGCAGCCCGGCACGTGCCGCCAGTGACCGGACCATCGTCACGTCGATGTCGGGTCGGGAGAGCCGCAGGTCGGTGATGGGCCAGGCCACGCGCTCCATCAGCCGCCGCGCCTCGGCGATGTCGCCACGCCGGAGCGCCGCGAGCCACGCCGGGGCGTACCACGGGGCATAGGCGAGGCTCGCGGGGGACCACGCATCGGCGCCCATCGCCCAGTAGCCGAGCGCCAGGTCCTCCGAGGCCCCGATCCAGGTGAGTCGGTCACCCACCGCGCCACGCAGCCGGTGGAACGCCCGCAGGTCGCCGTGGGCGTCCTTGAGCCCGACCAGGTGCGGCAGCTCGCACATCGCGCTCAGCTCCTCGGGGCGCAGCCGCAGGGGGCCACGCTGGTACAGCACCACCGGGAGCCGACCCGAGGTCGCGCAGCCGATCCGGTGGAGTGACGCAGCGGCGTCCGCCGGGTCGCCCGTGGAGGGGAGGAGCAGCACCGCGGCCACCCCAGCCCCGAGCAGGTCGGCGGCGTCATCGGTGTCGCCCGCGCCCGCCACGAGCGTGCCCATGACCGGTCGATCGCCGGCGACCTCCACCAGCAGCTCGGCGCAGCGCAGCCGCTCCGCCGGTGTCATCCGGTCGCCCTGGCCCAGGGTGCCCGCGGCGCACAGGACGTCGGCGTGGCCGACCAGGGTCCGGGCGCCCAGCCGATAGGCGTCCTCGTCGATCCGGTCGGCGTCGTCGAAGGGTGTCAGGGGGAACCCCCACAGCCCGCGCAGGTCGGGCCGGTCGGTCGATGGGTCGCCCACCTCAGGCCGCGGTGGCGGCCGCGGGGCCCCAGATGCCCAGGGCGGTGCGTCGCAGGAGGTGGTCCCGGGCGGTCGCGTCCACGAACGGCAGCAGGTCCACGAGCGCGAGGTGCTGCGCATGGGACGCCGACTCCCCGGCGAGCGGCCAGTCCGACGCCCACATCGTGCGGGCCGCGCCGAACGCGTCGAGCACGCCCTCGGCCCACGCCCAGGTGTCCCGGTAGGGGTACCCGTCGGTCGACAGGGCGTACATGCCCGACAGCTTGATGCGGAGCTGGGGGATGCCCGCGAGGTCGCGGATCCGCGCCAGCTGCGTCAGGTCGTGGGCGTCCAAGGGCAGCCCCAGATGGTCGAGCACCTGGGGGACCGCCGGCCTGCGGGCCGCTGCCCGCTCGATGAGCGTCGCGCTCGGCAGCCGCATCGTCCACTGGACCGCGAGGCCCGCATCGGCGGTGACGTCCACCAGCGAATCGAGCCCGGCCAGCTCGGCGTCGGCCTCGAGCGGCCTGGCGCCCAGGTTGACCCGGATGGCCACGGCGCCGAACGCCGCGGATCCGGGATGGCGGCGACCGCGACCGGGTCACGAGGATCCACCCCAGCCACGGCGAGGATGCGGCTGGGCACCGCACCGGCGGCACCCTGGACATAGCCGTTGTCGGGGTGGACCATCGCCGGGCTCACCAGCACCGCATCGACGCCGCTCGCGTCGAGCGTCGCGAGCAGGTCCGCGGGCGAGGCCTCCATGGGCTCCTGGACCTGCTGGGCCGGGTGCACGAGACCATGCGGCCACGCGTGGACGTGGCTGTCCACGATGCGCACGTCCCGGGGCAGGAAGGCGCGGCGGGTCATGCGGGTGTCGCGGCGCCGACCGCCTCGCAGGCCTCGATGAAGGACTCCGTGGTCACGGTGTAGCCCACGTTGCTCTCGATGAACCGGATGGCCATCCAGTTGGCCCAGCCACCCTCCGCCGTCTCGGGGTACTCCATGGTCCAGGTGGCGTCCCGCAGCACGACCACGCGGTAGTCGCGGTACATCGCGTCGGTGACGGTGGTGCCGAGGCAGATCCGGCTGTCGAAGCCGACCACGACCAGGTTCTTCGCCCCGTAGCCCCGGAGCACCGAGTCGAGGTTGGTCTCGAAGAAGCCGCTGTACATCTGCTTCCGCACGAGGGGCTCGTCCGGCGCGGGCGCGATGATCGGCGCGTGCTCCAGGATGGGCGTGGGCGGACGCCACTCCTGAAGGACGTCCACGCCGCAGGTCCGGATGGACATGTTGCGCCACTCGTTGCCCTCGGAAAGACCCGGGGACAGGTAGTTGGTGAGATACACGACCTGGAGGCCGGCTCGCTTGGCGGCGGCCTTGGCCGGCACGATCCGCTCGCGTACGGTGCGGGCGACCGGGTCGTCCTCCTGGTGCTGGTAGAACGCCGGCGTGTCGGGCGCCTGCTCGTAGCCCGGCTCCACGTGGGCGCCATACACGTCGATGATGAGGAACACGGTCTCGTCGATGGGCAGCTCGATGGGCTCCTCGATGTGGCCGAGGGGCGCCTCGGGGGGGTAGTAGCGCCAGTAGCGACCGTCGAGCTGGAGCGCGGGGCGGGTCATGGTCGTCCTCCTGTCGGCTGGGTGATGGCTCGGTCGTACGCGGTGATGAGCGCCTGGGTGCCCTTGCCCGCATAGCCGGCCGCGCGGACCGCGTGGTACAGCTCGCGGGTGAGCGCGGTCCCGGGCATGCTCAGGGTCGCCGCGTGCCCCGCGTCCAGGGCGAGCCCCAGGTCCTTGATGAGGTGCTCGACGCGGAAGCCCGGCTCGAAGTCGCCCGCCGCGACCTTGGGCCACATGACCCGCAGCAGGTCCGAGCCCACGATGCCCGCGCCCAGGGTCTCGAGGACGCGCTCGGGGCGCAGCCCGGACGCCTCCGCGAACAGGAACGCCTCGCTCAGGCCGAGCATCGACAGCCCGACCAGGATCTGGTTGGCGATCTTGGCCGACTGACCGGCCCCCGCCGGCCCGTGATGCACGATGGTCGTGCCCAGTCGGGACAGGATGGGCATCGCGCGGGCCACGGCCTCGTCGGTGCCGCCGAGCATGATCGAGAGCGACGCCCGCTCGGCACCCGCCGGGCCACCCGAGACGGGCGCGTCGAGGGAATCCACGCCACGTGCCGCGGCCTCGTGCGCGATGCGCGCCGCGAGAGCGGGGCTGCTGGTGGTGCAGTCGATGACCAGGCTGCCGGGTCGGGCCCCCTCGAGGACCCCGTCCGCGCCCAGCATCACCTGCTCGACGTCGGGCGGCTCCCCCACGATGGTGATGACGATGTCGCTCCGCGCGGCGAGCTCGGCAGGCGTCGCGGCGGCCTCTGCCTCCGGGAACGCGGCGGCCCCACCGGGTCGCCGGGCATAGACGGTCACGGGATGGCCCGCCGCGACGACGTGCCGGAGCATCCGCTCGCCCATGATGCCGAGGCCGATCCAACCGATCCGGGGCATGTCCGTCATGTCGTGAGGGCTCCTGTGGGCCCGGCCGGCGGCAGGGCGCTGCTGGTCGGGGTGGGTGCGTGGATGGTGGCGGGGGTGCCGGACCCCTCGGCGAAGTGGCAGGCGACCGCATGGCCGGTCGCGAGCTCCCGAGGCCACGGGCGCTCGGTCAGACAGCGGCCGGGGTCGCCGAGGCGACGCCGCAGCTCGCAGCGGGGCGCGAACACGCACCCCTCGGTCAACGGCTGCTGGTCGGCGATGTCACCACGGATGACCTCGCGGGTGATTCCGCTGCCCGGCACGAGCGATGGCATCGATCCCATGAGCGCCTGGGTGTAGGGATGTGCCGCGCGCTCCACGAGCACCCGACGGGGCGCGAGCTCCATCACCCGTCCGAGGTACAGCACCGCCACTCGGGAGCACAGGAAGGACACGGCGCGCAGGTCGTGGGAGATGAACACCACCGTGAGCCCGAGGTCCTCCTGGAGCCGCCGCAGCAGGTTGAGCACCTGCGCCTGGACCGACACGTCGAGCGCCGAGACCGGCTCGTCAGCCACGATGAGACGCGGCTCCACGGACAGCGCGCGGGCGATGCCGATGCGCTGCCGCTGGCCGCTGCTGAACTCGTGGGGATACCGGTCGAGCATGGTCCGGCGCAGCCCCACCAGCTCAAGCAGGGCAGCGGCGCGTTCCTCCGCCTCGGCGCCCGAGGCCAGATGGTGGATCTGATAGGCGTCGAGGAGCATGTCCCGGACCTTGCGCCGGGGGTTGAGCGACAGGTAGGGGTTCTGGAACACCATCTGGACCGCGCGTCGGTACGCCATCAGGGCGCGGCCCCCGAGCCGGGCGATGTCCTGGCCCTCGAAGCGGATGGTGCCCGCGCTGGGGTCGAGCAGTCGGACGATCATCCGACCCACGGTCGTCTTGCCCGACCCCGACTCGCCCACGATGCCGAACGCCTCGCCCGGCTGGATGGCAAGGCTGACGTCGTCCACGGCGCGCACCACGGCGTCGCCACCGATGCGGCTGAGCCACGAGTCGCCGAACAGCCGCTCCACGCGTTCGAGCTCGAGCAGGGGTCGCTCGGGCATCATGGCCGCTCCTCGGGGATGGCTGCATCCGCGACGCCCGGCACGTCGACCACGGTTGCCTCGGCCACCGCGCTCGGCACGTCAACCACGGTTGCCTCGGCCACCCCGACGGTCGCCGCCAGCGCCTCGGCCGCGGCGACGCCCGCCGCGCTCCCCGCGAAGTGGCACGCGGCCCGATGGTTCGGGCGGAACTCCACGAGCGGCGGTTGGAGGGTGGTGCAGACCTCCGGCCCGCCCAGCTCGTCACGCAGACCGCACCGCGGCGCGAAGCGACAGCCTGCCGGCCACGAGCCTGGCTCGGGTGGCGCGCCGGCGACCGTCTGGAGCCGGTCGGGCGGCTCGGCACTCAGGGGTGGGATCGAGGCCATGAGGGCCCGGGTGTAGGGATGCAGCGGCTGTCCGAACAGGTCGCCCACGGGCGCGCTCTCGACCAGCCGCCCGGAGTACATCACCAGCACCCGGTCACACACCTCGGCGACCGCCGCGAGGTCGTGGGTCACGAACAGGATGGCTGTGCCGAACTCGTCGCGCACGGCCAGCAGCAGCCGCAGGATCTGGGCCTGGATGGTCACGTCGAGGGCGGTCGTGGGCTCGTCCGCGAGGATGAGCTTGGGTTCCATCTGGAGCGCTGACGCGATGAGCACCCGTTGCTGCATGCCACCCGAGAGCTCGTGTGGGTAGCGCCGAAGCCGCTGCTCCGGACGCGGCAGCCCCACCCGCCGGAACATCTCGAGGGCCAGCTTCCGAGCGTCCTCCTCGGACGCGGATGGACGGTGCGAGCGGACGCCCTCCATCACCTGGTCGCCCACCTTGACCACGGGATTGAGCGCGGCGGTGGCGTCGGGCGGGATGAGCGCGACGGTCGAGCCCCGCAGCGCCCGCATCTGCTCGCGGGTCAGGCTCCGGACATCGACCCCATCGACGGTGATCCGCCCGGCGGCGATGCGTCCGGGCGGTGGCACCAGCCGGAGCACGCTCATCATGGTCACGGTCTTGCCCGACCCAGACTCCCCGACGAGCCCCACGATCTCGCCGGGCTGGACGCTGAAGGCGACCTCCTCCACGACCCGCACGGAGCCCGTGCGGGTGGCGAACTCCACCGCGAGGTCGGCGACCTCGAGCACGGGTACCCGTGGCGCGTCGATGGCGGTCGTGGCCCGCAGCTCGTCGCTCATCCGGCCTCTCCCACCCGCTGGGAGGCCCGCGGGTCGAGCGCGTCGCGCATGCCGTCACCGATGAGGTTGATGGCGAACACCGCGAGGATGACCGCGAGGCCCGGGATGAGCGTCAGCCACGGTGCCTGGAAGATGAACTGGCGACCGGCGTTGATCATCTGGCCCCACGAGGCGTCGGGTGGCTGGACACCCAGCCCCAGGAAGCCCAGCGACGCCTCGTCGACGAGCGCGAAGCCGAGCAGCGCGGTCGTCTGGACCAGGGCGATGGGCAGGATCGAGGGCAGGATGTCGGTGCGCAGCAGCCGCATGCCGCGTGCGCCGAGCACCCGCGAGGCATCGACATAGGTCCGCGACCGGGCACCCACCACGGCGCCCCGCACGAGTCGTGCGTACAGGGGCGTGTAGGCGATGCCCAGGGCGAGGATGGTGGTCGTGGCGGATGGACCGAAGAGGGCGACGATGCCGATGGCCACCAGCAGCGTCGGGATCGCGAAGAACAGGTCCACGACGCGCATCCCGGTGACGTCCACCCAACCGCCCAGGAACCCCGTCACGACCCCGAGGGTGACCCCCAGGACGGTGCCCAGGATGGCCGACACGGCCGCGATGAGCAGCGACATCCGGCTGCCGTGGACCAGCCGCGTGAACGTGTCGCGGCCCAGGTCGTCCGTGCCCAGCCAGTGCGCGGCGCTGGGTCCCGCGAAGCGCGCCCGGATGTCGATGGCGTTGGGGTCGAGCGGCAGCAGCATGGGCCCCAGGACGGCCGTCCCGATGAGCAGCACCGCGAGCACGAAGCCGATGCGGGCCGAGCGGATGCGCCACAGGCGGCGGAGGCTCGTCACTTGAGCCGGATCCGTGGGTCGAGCGCTGCCTGGGCGATCTCGGCGATGAGGTTGATGACCACGAAGATGATGCCGTACACCAGGATGAGCGCCTGGAGCATCGCGTAGTCCCGCTCGGTGACGGCGCCGATGAAGATCCGCCCCATGCCCGGCCAGTTGAACAGGGCCTCGATGGCCACCGACCCGGCGAGCAGGGCGCCCACCAGCACCCCCAGCACGACCACGAACTGGGGCAGCACGTTGCGGATGATGTAGCGCCAGAAGATGACCCGCTCCCGGAGGCCGCGTGCGTCGGCGTAGGGCACGAACGGCTCCTTCATGATCTCGATGACCGTGGACCGGACCACGCGCACCAGGAAGGGTGCGCCCACCAGCCCGATGGCGATGCACGGCAGGATCATGTAGCGGGTGCTCGCGACGGGGTCCTGGAAGAAGGGCGTGTAGCCCTGCGACGGGAGCCACTTGAGCACCAGCGCGAACATGACCATCAGCAGGGTGCCCAACCAGAAGCCCGGGGACCCGAGGCCCACGAGCGTCACCGTGGAGATCAGCGTGTCGGAGCGCTGGCGGTACTTCATGCCCGCGCGGATGCCGAAGGGGATGGCCACCACGAGGGACACGAACAGCCCCCCGAGCATCAGCTGGATGGTCGCCGGGATCCGCTCGATGATGAGCGGCCCAACCGCCTGGCGGGAGCGGAACGAGATTCCGAAGTCACCTTGGAGGACGTTGCCCAGCCACATCAGGTACTGGTCGAGGATGGGTCGGTCGAAGCCATACTGGGCACGCAGCCGGGCCACCAGCTCCGGGTTGGCCTGGACCCCCAGCATCGCGGTGACCGGGTCGCCGGGGATGATCCGGACGTAGAAGAACACGAGCAGCGACAGGCCGAACAGCAGCGGCAGCGCGAGCAGTATGCGTTGCAGTGCGTACCGGGCCATCGATCGATCATGCGCTCCCGTGTGGGGAGGCCCCCGTCGGCGGCTGCCGACGGGGGCCTCGGTCGGTCACGAGGACCGCTATCGCCTCGGCGAGGTCAGGGCGCGATGGTGGCGTTGGCGAGCCACTTGAGCGACGTGTCCGGGATCGAGTAGTACCCCTCGAGCCCGTTCGCCAGGGCCACCTGCGGCCACTGGTAGCCGGTCACGAGCATCGGCAGCTCATCCGCCTGCCAGGCCTCGAGCTCCGCGTAGATGCCCTTCGCCGTCTCGGCGTCACCCGCGATGGCGGCGTCGATCTTGGCGTCGATCTCGGGGTCGTTCAGGTGGGTCGTGAGCGGGGTGAGCGCACCACCGCTGCGGAACCAGTTGAGGTACAGGTCGTCGGAGTCGGTCGCACCGGCGCCGCCGTGGTACATCTGGAACTTGTCGGCCGCGACGTCACCCCAGAAGGGCGCCGGGTCGTACTTGTTGGGCTGGATGTCGAGGCCGACCTCCTTGAGGGTCTGCTGGAGCAGCAGGGTGTTGCACTCCGCCGCCGGCCAGTTGCCCTCGTAGGGGACCTGGACCGAGAACTTGGTGCCGTCGTCGACACCCGCGACGCCCTTGGCCTCGCGCATGCCGTCCGCACCCAGGACCCAGCCGGCCTGGTCGAGCAGCTCGCCCGCCTTGGCGAGGGACGCCGCCCGGTCGGTGTCGTCGTAGGTGTCGATCTCGATGAAGTTGGGGTCCCACGGCCGCAGGATGTTGCCGTAGGTCACGGCACCCGTGCCGAACCAGCAGGCGTCGATGCGGCCCTGGCGGTCCACCGCGTAGGCGATGGCCTGGCGCACCAGCTTGTTGTCGAACGGCGGGACCTTCATGTTGAAGCCCCAGAACAGTGGGGTCAGCCGGTCGCTCTGCTCGACACGGATGGTGCCGGCCTCGCGCAGCCGCTGGGCATCGTTGTAGCCGACGTTGGCGACGTCAGCCGCGCCCGACTCGATGGCGGCGGCCCAGGAGTTCTGGTCCTCGCTGAAGATGTACTCGATGGTCGAGGTCTTGGGGTAGCCCTCGCGCCAGTAGTTCGGGTTCGCCTGGAGGACCGCCCGGTCCTTGGGCGTGTAGGACTCGAGCACGTAGGGGCCCGAGGTCACGGTCGGGTTGGCGAAGTAGTCCGCGTTCGCCTCGACGGCGGCCTGGGACAGGATCGCTGCGTTGCCGCCGCGCGACAGGGTCAGCGGCAGCGCGCGGGACGCGGCCGACAACGTGACGACCACGCTCGAGTCGTCGGGCGCCTCGACCGTGGTCACGTTGGCGAGGGCGCCCTTGAGGCTCTCGCTCGTGCGCATCCGCTCGATGGACCAGACCACGTCGGCCGCCGTGATGGGCGTGCCGTCGCTGAAGGCGGCGCCCGGGCGAAGATGGAAGGTCCATGCCGTCAGGTCGTCGTTGGGCTCCCATGACTCGGCGATGCCGCCGGTCAGTGCGCCGTTCTCGTCGAAGTCGACGAGGTTGTCGTAGACCAGCGTCATCAACGTCCGCGAGGCATCCGCCGCCGCGATGGCCGGGTCGAGGCCCTGCGTGGGCTCGACCGTGATGACGCGGATGGTGCCGGCCGCCGGTCCCTGTGCGGTCACAGGGACGGCCGCCGCCCCCACCAGCAGCGCGAGTGCGCCACTGGCGGCGAGCAGTCTCGCCGTCCGGGTTCGACTCATGGTGCGAACGCTCCTCCTACTGACCCAGCCGTCTCCCGTCATCCTGCCCACCCGGTCCCGCGTCGCTGGACGCTGCGAGTCGAATGGTGTGATGATTGCAGGACTCGGCGGGATGATAGGCGCTGACGGCGGGCGGTTCAAGGGTTCGCGCGGGTGCCACCACGGGTTTCGACGTGGAGGGTTGGCCGATCGCGCGGCAGCGCCGGTCGGACCGATCGATGTGCGGGATGGACAGAGACGCGATCGCTCTGCTGGGCGCCATGATCGAGGTCGACTCGGTCAACCGTCACATCAGTGGCCGTGCGGCGGCGGAGGCCGGCATGGTGGACCTGATGGAACGGGTGGCCGGCCGGTCGGGTCTGGTGACGACGCGTCTCCCGGTGCCGGGCGAGGCCGACAACCTGCTGGTCACCGCGCCGGTCCTCGCGGAGGGGCCGTGGCTCCTGCTCGAGAGCCATGTCGACACGGTCGGCACCGCGGGCATGGTGGTGCCGCCACACCTCGCCACCCAGACCCCGGGCCGGATCCACGGGCGGGGAGCGTGTGACGCGAAGGCCAGCGCGGCCGCGATGCTGGTGGCGCTCGCGTCGCACGCTCGAGCGATGGTGCCGGGGTCATCGGGCGTCAACGGCGCGTTGCTGCTCACCGTGGACGAGGAGATCGCTCGAGCGGGCATCCGACGGTTCCTGGGGACGCATCTGGGGACGCTGACGTGGCGACCCGCCGCGGTCGTCTCCGGCGAGCCGACGCGCCTGCGCATGGTCGTGGCCCATGACGGCCTGGTGCGGGTGGTCATCCGGACGCGTGGCGTCGCCGCTCATTCCTCCGACCCTGCCCGGGGCCGCTCGGCGATCAGCGCGATGCTGCCCATCATCCGATCGCTGGAGGAGGAGGTCTTCCCCGCCATCACGGCCTCGCACCCCCTGACCGGGTTGGCCGTGGGCAGCGTCAACGTCATCCGTGGCGGCGAGCAGGTGAACATCATCCCCGCGGCCTGTGAGATCCACGTGGACCGACGCACCGTCCCCGGGGAGTCCGGTCGGGCCGTGATGGCCGAGCTGGCCGCGCTGCTGGATCGGATGCGGTCGGCCGACCCGACCCTCGAGGTCGAGCTCGCCGACCCGGTCATCCACGACAGCCTGGATCCGGACACGAACGCCGCGTGGGCTCCGATCGTCGGGGCGACGCTCGCGCGGCTGGGCCACGATGCCGAGGGCATCGGCGTGCCCTACGGCACGGACGCCTCCGAATTCGGCGCGGCCGGCATCCCCGCGGTCGTGCTGGGCCCGGGCGACATCGCACAGGCCCATGCCGCGGACGAGTGGGTCGAGACCGACCAGCTGGCGCAGGCGGTCACGGTCTACCGGGAGCTGCTGGCCGGGCCGCTGCCGTCAGGGGATCGCTGAGCCGGTCCTCCGCGTGGTCATCGGCGACCAGGCATCGGGTCCGGCAGGGCGCGTTGGTGCATCCGCTGGAGCATCGCCTGTGCGGCGTCGTCGATGCGGGCGAGCAGCGCCGGCTCGTCGAGGTGTGGGAAGACCCCGTCGTCCAGGACCACGCGGCCGTCCACGACCACGGTCCGCACGGACTTGGACCGCGCAGCGTGGACCAGGTTGCGAACCATGTCCGTCACGGGGCGGAGCTCCGGTCGGTCCAGGGTGTGGAGCACGAGGTCCGCCTTCCTGCCCACTTCGATGGAACCCACCTGCCCCTCCATGCCGACCGCTCGCGCGCCGCCCCGGGTGGCCATCCGCAGCACGTCATCCGCCACGAGATAGGTGCGATCCTGATGGGCGTCCCGGGCCGTGAGCAACGCCAGCATCGCCTGCTTGAACAGGTCGAAGTCGTTGCTCCAGTTGGCGGAGTCCGACCCCAGGCCGATGTTGCCGCCGCGCCGCCACAGCTCGGCGTGGCGTCCGTGGAGCGTGCCGCCGTGACCCCAGAGCATGCTCGCTGCCGGCGCCCAGGCGAGGTTCACACCGGTCCCCACGACCAGGTCCGCCTCCGCATCCGTGAGGTGGTTGGCATGGGCGAGCGTGGTGTGGTCGTCCAGGATGCCCAGCTCGGTCAGGTGGATGAGCGGGTCCCGACCGTACCGAGCGCGGTCCGCCGCGGTGTCCGCGGGGCTGTACGCATGGTGCATGTTGAGGACCACGCCCGCGGCTCGCGCGACGCGCTTCGCCTCCACGAGCAGGGCCGAGGACGCCGTGCCCAGCCCGTTGAGGGCCACGTGGCCGGTCACGAGCGCATCCGGATCGGCGTTGCGGCGCAGCTCGCCGCCGAGGGCCGCGAGTGCCTCGTCCAGGTCGCGGGGTGCCCGCTCCACGCGCGGACGCCCCGGCCGGCGCGCGCTCTCCAGGGATGCCTTGCCCTGGGCGATGGACGCGGGCTGGTCCCAGATGAACGGGTCGCCCAGGATGGCCCGGATGCCCACCGTGCGTGCCGCGCGGGCAGCGGCGTCGGTATCCAGCACGGTGCCTGCCTCCATGAAGCAGGTGGTGCCGTTCCTGATCATCTCCAGCGAGGCGAGGAGGCAGCCCAGCTCCTCCTCCTCCGAGGTGATGACATTGAACCAGGGCAGGTAGAACGCATCCAGGATGTCGTCCTCGACCGTGTCCTCGAGGTGGACGCCGCGAATCGACTGGAACGATGCGTGGAGATGGGTCTCCACGAGGCCCGGATGCAGCGGCCCACCGCGGGCATCGATGGTGCGAGCGGCCGCCACCCCGGTCGCCACGACCTCGTCCGGGCCGACATGGCTGATCCGGTTGCCGACGATCGCCACGGCACCGTCGGCGATGCGTGTGCCGACGTCGTCCATGGTGATGACGTGGGCGTGCCTGACGAGCAGGTCGACGACCGGCGGCCCGCCCGCCGATGCCACCCCGCGCGCGTCCGCGTCGCGCGTGTCCACGTCGCGCGCGTCCATCAGGCGTCGCGCGGAGCGCGCCGGTCGACGCGCTCGCTGAAGGGCGCGTAGCCCATCCGACCCCACAGGGCGTGTGCGCCCGCGTCGATCCGCGCGAGCAGGGCCGGCTCGTCGAGGTGCGGGAAGGCCCCCTCGTCCAGCACCACCCGGCCATCGATGACCACGCACCGGATCGACTTGGCGCGGCTGGAGAAGACCAGGTTCCGGATCATGTCGGACGTGGGCCGCATCTCCGGGCGGTCCAGGGTGTGGAGCACGAGGTCGGCCTTCTTGCCGACCTCGATCGAGCCGATCGCACCCTCCAGGCCGGCCGCTCGCGCGCCACCGCGCGTCGCCATCCGGAGGCCATCCTCGGCCAGCAGGTAGCTCCGGTCCTCATGCGCGTCGCGTGCCGTGAGCACCGCCAGGTTGGCCTGGCGGAACAGGTCGAAGTCGTTGCTCCAGTTCGCCGAATCGGACCCCAGGCCGATGTTGCCGCCGCGTCGCCACAGCTCGGCGTGGCGTCCGTGGAGCGTGCCCCCGTGGCCCCACATCATGCTCGCCGCGGGGGCCCAGGCGAGGCTCGCCCCGGTCTGGATGATCGCCTCGGCCTCGGCGTCGGTGAGGTGGTTCGCGTGGCCCAGCGTGGTCGATCGGTCGATCACCCCGATGTCCACCAGATGCAGCACCGGGTCCATGCCATAGCGGACGCGATCGGCCTCCGTGTCGGCCACGGAGTACGCGTGGTGCATGTTGAGCACCACCCCGGCCTCGCGCGCCAGCCGCTTGGCCTCGACCAATAGCGTCTGGGACGCCGTTCCCAGGCCCATCACCGAGATGTGGCCCCGGACCAGGGCATCCGGGTCGGCGTTGCGGGAGAGCTGGGTGCCCAGGATCGCGAGCGCGGAGTCGAGGTCGTGCGGGGCACGCGTGATGAAGCCCCCTGCCGCAGCGCGCGCCTCCTTTCCCTGCGCGAACCCGCCGGGCTGGTCGTTGATGCACACGTCGCCCAGCAGCGCGCGGATGCCCACCGTGGATGCCGCCGACGCGCCAGCGTCGGGGAACAGGAAGGTGCCTGCCTCCAGGAAGCAGGTCGTGCCGTTGCGCACCATCTCCATCGAGGCGAGCAGGCCCGCGAGCTCCTCGTCCTCCGCCGTGACCACGTCGTAGAACTTCTGCTCGACGGTCGGGAAGGCGTCCACCTCGCGCATCTGGTCGGGGATCACGCTCCGGAACGTCTGGTAGGAGGCATGGAGATGCGTCTCCACCATGCCCGGGTGGAGCGGCCCGCCCTTGGCATCGATGGTCCGCGCCGCCGCGACCGCGTTCGCCACGACGTCGTCGGGGCCGACATGGCTGATCCGGTTGCCGGCGATGGCCACCGCGCCGTCCGCGACTTGCGTGCCGGCGTCGTCCATGGTGATCAGGTGCGCGTGGCGGATGAGCAGGTCGACGGGGGTGGGGGGCGTGACACCAGACACGGCGTACCTCGTGGGAGGGGTGGGGAGGGCTCGCGGGCGGCGTCCGCCGCCCGCGAGCCGGGCGTTCAGCTGAGCTTGAACCGCTGCCACGCCTCCTGCCACTTGGCGACGCCCACGATGTCGCCGTCGTCCTCGGTGGGAGGCGACACGACCTGGGTGTCCAGCACCCCGCCCGGCGCCCGCACCTCGTCATAGGGATACAACCCCGCCACCAGCGGGTCGACCAGCGGGAGCGCCGCCTCGATGGTGCAGGCGGAGCCCAGCTCGGACGCGACGGCGGCATTCGCCTCCGGCGACATCATGAAGTCGATGAACGCGTAGGCGTTGTCGATGTTGGGCGCGTCGAGCGCGATGGAGTACGCATCCGACCAGAAGAAGGTCCCATCCGTCGCGGGCGAGGCGGATGCGAGCGTCACCCCCTTGTCCTTGGCGATGAGGATCTGATACGCCCAGCCGCCCACGGCCATGGTCGCATCGCCCCGGATGAGCACGTCGGCCTGGTCGCCCAGCGTGGCGGCGAAGGTCACCACGTTCGGCTTGGTCTTGAGCATCTCGTCGACCGCCTGGTCCAATTGCGCCTGCGTCAGTCGGTTCGGCTGCTCGAAGCCCATCGACTTGGCCCACAGCCAGGTGTTGGCGATGGGGTCGTCCACCAGCACCAGCGCGCCCGCCCACGACGGGTCCGCGAACTCCGTGTACGTCGCTGGCGGGCCATCCCACACGGACGGGTCGAAGACGCACGGCTCGTCGCCCCAGATCAGCGGGATGCCGTAGGTGACCCCGTCCCGGTACAGCCATGACGGGGTCTTGAGGCCCTCGAACAGGCCCGCCGCGTTGGGGATCCGGGTCAGGTCCAAGGGCGTGAAGAGCTCGACGCCGCCGTCGAGGACGGCACGCATGAAGTCCTTGTTGTCGGAGATGATGTCCATCTGGCCACGGCCGCCGGTCTGGAAGCGCGTCAACGGCTCGAACGCGTCCGCGATGAACGTCGGGTTGACCTGGATGCCGTTGGCCTCGAAGAACGGCTTGGCGACGTTCCGCGCGTCCTCGCCGTCGTAGCCGATGAAGTTGAGCTGGCCGCCCAGCGTCTGGGCGCGCACGAGCCGCGGCCCGAGCGCGCTGAGCGCGACGACACCCGTCGTGGCACTGATGAAGGTCCGGCGGCTCAGCCGGGCATCGAGCAACGACCTGATCCGTGCATCCATGGGGCTCTCCTGCTCTCTCGACTCGTGGGGGATCCACCCGTGATCGCGTCCTCCTGGGGCGGCGCCGCGCGCCGCGTCGTCAGCCGTCCATGGTGCCGCTCTCCGACGCGATCCCGGTCGCCCCGCCAGCCCAGATGCTCGCCGAGCCTGGCGCCCAGCGGAGTGACACCCAGTCCCCGATGGCCACCCCCTCGGCCTCGTCCTCGCGCAGGTCCGTCCAGGCCGCGACCCCGTCTGGGGTGACCGCCTCCAGCCGCACGCGCGAGCCGAGATAGACGACCTGCCGGACCTGGCCCAGGAAGCCGTCGACCTGGGTCTCGGCATCGGCGGGCGCGGCGGTCCGGGTCAGGCGGATGGCCTCCGGTCGCACCGAGAGCGTCGCTGCCGTGCCGATCGGCAGCGGCTCGCCGGCCCGACCCTGGAGACGCGTCACCGGCCCCGCCGCGAGGGTCACCGACCCGTCGTCGGCATCCGCCACCGTCCCCGGCACGAGGTTGGTCTCGCCGATGAAGTCCGACGCGAAGACGCTCGCGGGCCGCGTGTATCTCCCGGGGGTGCCCATCTGGACCAGGCGGCCGGCGTTCATGATCGCGATGCGGTCCGACATCACGAGCGCCTCGGTCTGGTCGTGCGTCACATAGATGAACGTGGCGCCCAGCTGGCGCTGGAGGGCACGCAGCTCCAGCTGCATGTGCTGGCGCAGCTTCAGGTCCAGCGCGGAGAGGGGCTCATCGAGCAGCAGCACGGTGGGTTGGGGGGCGAGCGCCCGAGCCAGCGCGGCGCGCTGGATCTGGCCGCCGGACAGCTGGGTGGGCCTCTGCCGCCCAAGCCGTCCATGCGCACCAGCGCGAGCAGCTCCTCCACGCGGGCGTCGATGCGCGCCTTCGGCCAGCCACGCAGCTTGAGGCTGTAGCCGATGTTCTCGGCCACGGTCATGTGGGGGAACAGCGCACCCCGCTGGAACACGAGGTTGGTGGGTCGCTGGTGGGGCGGCATCTCGGTCACGTCCATGCCCGCCACGGCCACGCGCCCGGACGACGCCCGCTCGAAGCCCGCGATGATCTGCAACAGGGTCGTCTTCCCGCAGCCGCTGGGTCCCAGCAGCGAGACGAACTCGTTGGGTGCCACATCCAGGTCGATGCCATGCAGCACCACGTAGTTCCCGAACCGCTTCTCGATGCCCACCAGGCGCACCGCAGGCTCCGTCACGCGCGTCTCCTGGACAGCAGGCTGGACAGGATCACGAGGAGCACCAGCCAGGTGAGGACCACGGTGGCCAGGGCGTTCACCGTCGGGTCGATGCCGCGGCGCAGGAGCCCCCAGATCAGCACGGGCAGGGTCTGCTGGTTGCCGATGGTGAACCAGGTGACCACGAACTCGTCGATGGACAGGGCCATGGCGAGCAGCGCCCCGCCGATCACGGACGGGCGGATGATGGGGAACGTGATGTCCCGGAAGGTGCGGAGCGGCGAGGCGCCGAGGTCCCTGGCGGCCTCCGTGACGCTGAAGTCGAACGTCTCCAGACGCGCGTTGAGGGTCAGGATCACGAATGGCATCGCGACCAGGATGTGGCCGATCGCCGCGTTGGCGAGCCCGGGCGGCCGACCGAGCGCCGTGAAGAAGACCGCCAGCGCGATGCCCAGGACCAGCGCCGGCACGGCCGCCGGCACCAGGCTGGCCGTCAGCAGCGACCCGCGGGCGCGTTGGCCGAGCCGAGCCATGCCGAACGAGAACATCACGCCCAGCGGCACCGACACCCCGGCGGTCACCAGGGCCAGCACCAGCGAGTTGGTGAGCGCCGAGGTGAACAGCGCATCCGCGAACGCCTTGTGGTACCAGTCGAGCGTGAGGCCCTCGATGGGCAGGCTGAGGCGGGGCGAGGTCGTGAACGAGAACACCACGGTGACCACGACCGGCGCGAACAGGTAGACGAGCACGACCACGATGAGCAGCCGCGCCGCCCAGATGGACAGGGCGGACGTGCCGGCCGCGCCCGCCGCGTCCCGGCCCCGTGCCGATGGCCGACGCACGACGTCGCTCACCATCGGGACACCCAGCGCAGCAGCCGGGCGCCGATGAGGTAGACGAACACCAGCAGCGCCATGATCATGAAGGCGAGTGCGGCGCCCAGCGGCCAGTCGGCCCCGGAGCCCCGGTACTGGTTCGCGATGAGGTTGCCGACCATGGTGCCGCCGGTCGTGCCGCCCAGCATCGAGGGCACCACGAAGTCGCCGGCGGCGAGCACGAACGCGATCGCGAACGCGGTGCTGACGCCCGGCAGGACCATGGGCAGGAGCACCGTCCGATGCAGTCGCAGCCCGCTGGAGCCCAGGTCCCTGGCGGCCTCCAGGTGATCGCGCGAGACGTTCGCCATGGATGACCAGATCGGGAGCAGCGCGAGGGGCAGCAGCAGGCCGACGAGCGTGATCATCACGGCCAGCGGGCTGAAGATGAGGGCCCTGATGGGCTCGGCGATGATGCCCAGCTCCAGGAGGGCGGTGTTGAGCAGGCCCTCCGTGCCCAGGATCGTGCGCCACGCGTAGATGCGCACCAGATAGCCGCTGAACAGGGAGATCAGGACGAGTGCCAGGAGCAGCTGGCCACGACGCTCGAAGGTGAAGCGCATCAGGTAGGCCATCAGATAGGCGATGGGCACCACGATCGAGGCCGTGACGAGACCCACGAGGACGGTTCGCAGGAACACCTGGAGGTAGAGCCGGTTGGTCAGCCCCTCCAGGTAGTTCTGCAGGGTCAGGTCCGGCACGCGCTCGAAGCCCTGCTGCACCCAGAAGCTGAGCACGAACAGGATCAGCAGCGGGATGCCGAAGAACACCGCGTAGAAGGCGGCGCCCGGCGCGAGCAGGCGGAACGCACCGGTCGACCCGCGCGACATCAGTCCTCGTGGCTCGTCATGCGACCCGTCTCCTCAGGTGGGTGCGAACAACCGGCATGGCCGAGTCGTGCCCGCAGGGCGTCTCCCGCAGGCGTGACGATGGCGCGGTCCGAGTGGCCCCGTGCACCCGTGGCACACGCCCGCGCATCCCTCCGACGTCGCTGGACGTCGTCGGTCGAATGGTGTGATGATTGCAGGACTCGGCGGGATGATAGGCGCTGACGGCGGGCGGTTCAAGGATCCGCGCGGGTGCCGACACGGGTTCGACTCGGAGGGCTGGATGGTCGACTGGGCAGGCATGTACCCGGCTGCGATGACCATGTTCGACGAGCGCGGCCGGGTCGACGAGGATGCCACGGCGGCGCACGCCGCGCGGCTCATCGAGGACGGCGTCCAGGGCATCGTGGCAGCCGGCACCAGCGGCGAGTTCATCCTCCTCGACACGGACGAGCGGATGCGGGTCATCCGGGCCGCCATCGCGGGCGCCGCGGGACGCGTGCCCGTCATCGCCGGCACGGGCACCGCCGCGACCCACGAGACCATCGCGCTCACGGAGCAGGCGGCCGCCGCAGGCGCGGCGGGTGCCATCGTCATCCTGCCGTACTACCTGAAGCCCACCATGGCCGAGGTGGTGGGTCACTTCCGGGCGGTCGGCGCGGCCTCGCCCATCCCGATCATGGTCTACAACAACCCGGCCAACTCCGCCGCCCCCGCCATCGAGCCACCGGCGCTCGCGGGTCTCTACCACGAGGGCGCGGTGGCATCGGTCAAGAGCACCTTCCCGACCGTGCATCAGGTGCACGAGCTGCGCGCGCTCACGGACGAGGGCTTCCGGGTGTTCTACGGCAGCTTCATGGCGCCCCTGGAGGGGCTCGCCGGGGGTGCCCATGGCTGGATCAGCGGCATCCTCAACGTGGCCGCCCGGGACGCCGTCGCGCTGTACGGTGCGATGGAGGCGGGCGACCTGTCGGCAGCACGCGCGGCGTGGGCGCGCATCCTGCCCATCAAGCTGCTGTGGACGCGCTCCGAGCTGGGCCACGTGAGCGACATCTCGATGTATCGCGCCATCCTCCGACTCCGCGGCCAGGTGGCCGGCCACTGCCGGGCGCCCGTCCAGGAGCTGACCCCCGACCAGGTCGCCCGGCTGCGGTCGATGCTCCAGCCGCTGGGTCTGCTGGAGGCCTGAGGGATGCGCATCAGCGCGGTCCGCCACTGGGTGGTCGACTTCGGCTTCTACAACGCCATCTACGTCCGCATCGAGACCGACGAGGGCGTCGTGGGCGAGTCCGAGGTGGCCATGCGCCGCCGGACCCGCTCCGTGGCCGCCCTGGTCGAGGAGCTCGGCGACCAGCTCGTGGGGGAGGACCCCACGCGCATCGAGCTGATCTGGGAACGCCTCTACCGCGACGCCTTCCTGGGGGGAACGCTGCTGCTCATCGGCATCAGCGCCATGGACATGGCGTTGTGGGACCTCAACGGGCGGGCGATGGGCCAACCGGTCCATCGCCTGCTCGGTGGTCGCTTCCGCGACCGCATCCCCATCTACTGCCATGCGGCAGCCGGCGAGACCCCCGAGGCGTTCGCGCGGACGTGTCGCGACTGGGTGGACCAGGGGTTCACGGCCATCAAGACCACCCTGCCCGGCTTCTACAGCAAGTGGACGAGCATGCATCACGAGGTGCCGGCATCGATCCCGGCACGCCATCCCGAGACGGCGATCCTGCCGCCGGGGATCTTCCGACGCATCGCCGAGTGGTTCGCGGCGGCACGCGAGGCGGTCGGCCCGACCGTCCAGCTGATGGTCGACTGCCATGGGCGGCTGAGCGTCGCCAACGCCATCCGGCTGTGCGAGGCGCTCGAGCCCTACGACCTGCTGTTCGTGGAGGAACCCACGCCCTACGAGCGGCCGGACTGGTTGCGCGAGGTGGGGCAGCACACGAGCATCCCCATCGCGGCCGGCGAGCGCTGGGGCGCCCACCACGATTCCGCCCGCTTCCTCGAGAGCCACAGCGTGGCGGTGGCCCAGCCGGACGTCTCGATCTGCGGCGGGATCACGAGCGGCCGCAAGATCGCGGCGATCGCTGAGGCGCACGCCGTCGGCATCGCCTTCCACAACCCGTTCGGCCCGCTGACATCGGCGGCCACGCTGCACCTCGCCGCCACCCTGCCCAACCTGCTCATCTCGGAATGCATGGCCGACCCCCGGCAGCAGGCGCTGTGGGCCCGCTACACGGAGGGCGCGCCCCGCATCGAGGACGGCGCCTGGGTCGTCGACGACGCGCCTGGCCTGGGGGCCCGGCTGCGCATCGAGGAGCTGGCGCGCAACCCGCCGCGGATGGAGTACGACCGCGGCGGCACCCGCTAGCGGCCCCACCAGCAATGGCCATCACGCACGGATCGCCCGCCATCTCGACCCTCATCGAGGGGGGTCTGGTCGTGGACGGCAGCGGCAGCCCGGGATACCGCGCCGCGGGCGCCGTGGTCGGGGCGCGGCTGCGCAACCTGCGCGGCGACGTCACCGATGTCACGGCCGCGCGGCGCATCGACGCGACGGACCGGGTCGTGTGCCCTGGGTTCATCGACCCGCACTCCCATTCGGCGCTCGTGGTGCTCGAGGAGCCGACGCTCGCGGCCAAGCTGCTCCAGGGCGTGACCACGGAGGTGGTGGGTCTCGACGGGCTGTCCTATGCCCCGTTCGCCGACCCGGCCGACCTGCGTCGGTTCGTGGTGCTCAACAGCGGCATCGACGGCGACCCCGACCTGGCCTACGACTGGACCGATGTGGCGGGCTACCTCGACCGGGTGGACGGTCGGGTGAGCCCCAACGTCGCGACCTTCGTGGGCAACACCGCGCTCCGGGTCTCGGCGCTCGGCTGGGACGACGTGCCGGCGGACGCGGTCGCCATCGAGGCCCAGCGGACCGCGCTCCGGGCCGCGATGGAGCAGGGCGCTTTGGGGCTCTCGACGGGACTCGACTACCCGCCCGGCGGCCACGCGACGACCGACGAGCTGGTGGCGCTCGCCGAGGTCGCCGCGGCCCACGGGGGCATCTATCACACCCACGTCCGCTACAGCCTCGGCGACGCCTATCTCGATCCCTTCCGGGAGGCGCTCGACATCGGGCGACGCACCGGCATCCCCATCCACATCACGCACTTCTCGCGCTCGTCGCGGGCCGCCCATCCAGGTGGCGCCCGGGCCATGCTCCAGCTGCTCGAGGACGCCCGGCACGAGGGCCTCGACGTCACGTTCGACACCTATCCCTACGAGTGGGGCGGCACCCGGCTCATGCGGCTGCTCCCCGACTGGGTCCAGCTGGGCGGCCCTGACCGGATTCGCGAGCGGCTGGCCGACGCCGCGCTCCGGCCGCGGCTGCGGGAGGCGCTCGAGACGAGCGGCGCGTATCGGGCGTACGTCACGAGCCGGGCGTTCGCCGACGTCCGCCTCACCAACCTGCGACGGCCCGAGCACGCCCCCATGGACGGGCGCACGCTCGCGGAGGTCGCCGCCGAGGACGGACGCCACATGGCGGACGTCATCGCGGACCTGCTGCTGGCCGAGGACCTGCGGGTCACGTTCGTGCGGCCCAGCCCGCAGGGCACGACCCTGCCGGCGTTCGTGGTCCATCCGTTGTCCATGATCGCCACCGATTCGGTGCTCATCGGGACGCTGCCCAGCCCGCGCGCCTTCGGCACCTACCCCCGGGTCCTGGGCGACTACGTCCGCGAGGAGGGGGCGCTCAGCCTGCCGGATGCCGTCCGACGCATGACCTCGGTCCCGGCCGCCCGGCATGGGCTGGTCGGCCGGGGACTCCTCGTGGACGGCGCGGCCGCGGACATCGTGGTGTTCGACCCGGTCACGGTCCGCGCCACGGCGACCTACGAGCGGCCGCGCGAGGCCCCCATCGGCATCGAGCACGTGCTCGTCAACGGCGTGCGCGTGGTCGAGGATGCTCGGCACACGGGCGCCACCCCCGGTCGAGCGCTGCGCCTGGGCGCCTCGCTCGGCGACTGAGCGACTGGAGGGAGCGGCGTCGTGCGAATCCGGCATGTCAGGACGGACCTCGTGGACATGGGTCGGGTCAACGCCATCGTGGTCCGCATCGAGACGGACGCGGACCTCGTGGGGACCGGCGAGACCGTCCTCCGACGGCGTGACCGGAGCGTGGTCGCCAACCTGGAGCAGATCGGCGACTACCTCGTGGGCAAGGACCCCATGGCCATCGAGGACCACTTCGAGAAGCTCTTCCGGGACACCTTCTGGTCGGGCGGGCCACTCCATGCGGCGGGCCGGAGCGCGGTGGACATCGCGCTGTGGGACATCAAGGGGCAGCGGTATGGCGCCCCGCTGTACCAGCTGTTCGGCGGCCCCAGTCGGGCCTCCGTGCCCACATACGCCCACGTCGCATGCGGCGCCGACCCCGAGGAGTTCGTGCGCAACATCGCGCCGCTCGTGGCGCGGGACTATGGCGCCGTCAAGACCGGGCTGCCCCTGTTCTATGGCGCGAGGTCGCCTCGCGAGAGCATCGAGCGGAGCGGCTACTTCGGGACCCAGGGCGTCATCGAGGCGTCCCTCAAGGAGACCGAGTACCTGCCCACGCGGACCTTCGATCGCATCGCGGAGTGGTTCGCCGCGGCCCGCACGGCGTACCCCGACCTCGAGATCGCGGTCGACTGCCACGGTCGGCTCAACCTGCCGAACGCCGTCCGGCTGTCGGACGCCCTGGCGCCCTACCGGCTGCTGTGGATCGAGGAGCCGCTGCCGCCGGAGGCGGTCGATGAGTACGCGGCGCTATCGGCGCGCTCCTCGACGCCCATCGCCGCGGGCGAGCGGCTGGTCAGCGTCTATGACGTCAAGCCCTGGCTCGAGCGCCGCGCGTTGGGCGTGCTCCAGTGCGACATCGTCAACTGCGGCGGGTTCACGGGCGCCCGGCGCATCGCCGCGATGGCCGAGGCCTACTACCTGCCATACGCGCCCCACAACCCCAACGGGCCGTTCGCGACGCTCGCCGCGGGCCATCTCCTGTCGGCGATCCCGAACGGGTATCTGCTGGAGACCGTGGGCTCCGAGGCGGACCTCGCGATGTTCGCGGAGATCGTCGATGCCCCACCGCGCATCGAGCACGGGGTGCTGACCCTCGATGACCGACCCGGGCTGGGCGCCGCGCTGCGTGCCGATGCCCTCGAGCGACGGCCGGCGGGCACCTACGGTGGGACCCGCTGACGGTGAGGGTGCTCGTCACGGGCGCCGCGGGGTTCGTGGGGGACGCCGCCGTGTCCGCGCTGGTCGCCGCGGGTCACTCCGTCCGGGCACTCGATGTCGCGCCGGGCGCGCACCGACCGGATGTCGAGACGGTCGCGGGCGACCTGGCCCAGGCGCCGGTGGCCGAACGGAGCATCGCGGGCATGGATGCCGTGCTCCATCTCGCGGTCGGTCGATGGGACCCGGGGACGAGCGCCTCGGACAGCCTCGATGGCTCGGTGCGCGCGACGGTGCTCCTGTTCCGGGCGGCAGCCGCCGCTGGCGTCCAGCGGGTCGTGCTGATGAGCAGCGCAGCGGTCATGACGGGGCATCCCCGGGGCACCCGCATCGACCGCTCGACCCCACCGGCGTTCAGCGGGCTCTATCCCCTCGCCAAGTGGCTCCAGGAGGAGGTGGCGCGTCGGCATGCCGCGGGCGCGGGGGGCAGCGCGATGTGCGCGCCCATCCTGCGACCCTGGGTGGTCATCGACGCGGCGACCCGCCGTCTGCGCACGGGGGCCAGCATCGACGACGAGACCGACCCGGTGGGCCATGACGGCTGCTTCGGCTGGATCGACCGGCATGACCTCGCGGACGCGTGCGTGCGTGCCCTGGTCGCGCCCCTCGAGGGCGCGCCGGTGTTCCATCTCATGGCCAACCCCATCGGGCGCGCCCTCCTGGACACCGGGCCCGCCGAGCGCGAGCTCGGCTGGCGACCGCGGCACGACTTCGCCCGCGACATCCCGGCGGGTTGGCGGATGCCGGCCGGCTGGCCCATCCCCATCACCGGAGCAGCCGCATGACCCTCACGCCACCCGCCCGTGTCGCCTGGTTCGCCGACCTCGAGGCGGTGGACGCGCGTCTGGGCATCCTCGAGGAGCTGCGTGACGAGATCGGGCTGACCACGCTCGTCCCCGAGAGCCACGTCAGCCACACCTCGGCGTTCCGGGCGTCCGACGAGGTCGCCGCCGCGGGGCCCTTCGAGGCATGGCGCGACCAGCCGGGGCTGGCCGACCATCGGGCCGGGTTCGGGGTCGCGGAGCCGGCGATGGCCGTGCTGCCGGGCGTCGTCGGGGGCGTCGATGACGCGCCACTCCTGCGCATCATCGACGAGTGCCGACGGCTGGGCATCGAGGTCTGGGGCCACGCCGGGGTGTGGTGCTACGGCGCGGAGGTGTTCCCGAAGCTCGCCGCGGTCGACCTGTTCGGACGGCCGCTGCTGCCCGCGTCGCTGCCGTGGGGCACGATGTTCTGCCCCAGCACGCCCGGCCCCCGGGCATGGCTCGCGGCGTCGCTCGCGGACGCCGCGGCACGCTACGACCTCGATGGCTGGTTCCTGGACCACGCGCGCTACCCCTCGCCGGGGTTCGCGCCCGCCCTCCTGGCGTGTGGCTGTGCCACGTGCGAGAGCGCTGCCGCCGAGCTCGGCGTGTCGTTCGACGCCTGCCGCGAGGACATCGTGCGGCTGGGCAGGACGCTGGCGCGCACGGACCCCGCCGCGCTGGTGGCGCTGGCGGATGCGGGCCCGGCGGCCATCCTCGCGTGGCTCGACCGATGGCCGGGCGTGCTCGCCTGGCTCGAGGTGCGTGCCGCCATCCTCGCCAGCCGCTTCGGGGAGCTGGGTGCCGCGGTCCAGGCGGCCTCGCCGAGACCCGTCGACTTCGGGAGCGATGTGTTCCCGCCCTCGGTGGCGCTGCTCGGCGGGCAGCGATACGACCGATGGACCACCAGCGCCACGTTCCTCACGGGTGGCTTCGGGCCGCGGATCGGGTGGGGCAGCGTGCAGCGGGTCACGACCACGTCGCTGGGGCCCGTCCTGGCATCGCTCGTGCCCGGGATGTCGGCCGAGGACGGGATGCGGGTGGTCGCGGCGCTGGTCGGTGGCCGCCCGGACGCGGCCGAGGCCCACGATGACGACGCCTATGCGGCCCAGGTCGCCGCGCTGGCCCTGGCGCGGGGTGGCATCCCGGCGTATCCGCCCGTGGCGGGCCCGCCCGAGCCCGCTCGCCTCGCCCGGATGTGCCGAGCCATCGTGGAGGCCGGTCTGCCGGGCGCGATGCTCGCGGGGCTCGAGCACGCGACCGTCGAGCAGCGGGCGGTCATCCGGACCGAGCTGACGCAGCGTCTCGCATGAGCCCGGACCACGATGTCATCGGCGTGGGACTCGTCGGTGCCGGCGCCTTCGGGCGTCGGCTTGCGAGCCGGCTGCCGAGCGTGCCCGGGTTGCGTCTCGCTGCCCTCCACGATGCCGATGCAGCCACCGCGGCGGCAGCGTCGGCCGAGCTGGGCGTGCCCGCCAGCGACTCGGTCAGCGCGCTCGTCGGCCGCATGGACGTGGCGGCGGTCATCATCGCGACCCCCCATGCCAGCCACGCGCCGATCGCGCTGGAGGCGGCCGCCGCGGGCAGGCATCTGTTCGTGGAGAAGCCGCTGGCCGTGACCACCGCCGATGCCCGGCGGATTGCGGACGCGGCACGCAGCGCGGGCGTGGCGCTGGTCGTGGGCCATGTGACACGGCTGCTGCCGGTGCCCGGGCGGGTGTTCGAGCTGCTCGACGATGGGATCGTCGGCACGCCCCTCGCCGCCTGGATGATCCGGCATCAGCCGCTGACGCGCCGCGGCTGGATGAGCCGACGCTCGGACTTCGGGATGGTCCTCCATTCGCCCGCCGTCCACAACGTCGACCTGCTGCTGCGCGTCCTGGGTCCCGCCCGGACCGTGAGCGCCCTCGCGGCGCCATCGATCCAGGCCATCGAGTACCCCGACATCGTGTCGGTGCTGGTGGCCCACGAGGGGGGCGGGGTCGGCAGCCTGGGGGCGACCGTCAGCGACCCGCTGTTCGCCCCGACCGGCACCAGCTCGGCGAGGATCGTCGGTTCGGAGGGTGGTCTGGCGTTCGATGTCGCCACCGGACGCATCCACCACCAACGGGTCGACGACGACCTGATCGAGGAGCGCATCGATGTGAAGGGATGGGGGCTCGACGACGCCGTCACGATGGAGCTGACCAGCTGGCGCGACGCCATCCGGGGGGACGCCGAGCCGTTCGTGGCGCCCATCGACGCGATCCGGGCCGTGGCGCTGTGCGAGGCGGCGGACCGGTCCATCGAGGCCGCAGGCGCACCCATCGCGGTCGCCGACCTGCCGGGCATGGGAGGACGCTCATGACGCTCGAACGGACGGAGCTCGCGGCGGCCCTCGAGCGGGTGCCCCAGGTCTCCCTGGGGACGCTGCCCACCCCGCTGGTCGATGCGCCGAGACTGGCGGCGGCCATCGGCGTGGGTCGGCTCCTGGTCAAGCGTGACGACCTGACCGGGCTGGCGTTCGGCGGCAACAAGGTGCGTCAGCTGGCGTTCTTCCTGGGTGCGGCGGTCGCGGCGGGGGCGGACACCGTCATCGCGGGTGGCAGCTACGACCAGTCGAACCACGCCCGGGTGACCGCGGCGGCCGCGCGCGCGGTCGGCCTGCGATCGATCATCGCCGCGCGCCCCGGCGGCACCCATCCGGGGGCGCAGGGCAACGGTCTCCTGACCCGGCTGCTGGCGACCGAGTTCCGAATCCTCGACGCCCTGGCGGACGTGCCGGGCGACCGTCTCGAGGAGGTCACGCATCGGGCGCGGGTGTTCCAGGGGCTGGCGGACGAGCAGCGCGCTGCCGGGCACGTGCCGTACGTCATCACCGGCACATCCGTGCCCCTGGGGGTCCTGGGATACGTCGCGGGCACGCTCGAGCTGGTCGGCCAGCTCGAGGCGCTGGGCATCGGTCGCTCGACCATCGCGGTGACCTCGGCGGGCGCCACCCAGGCCGGCGTGGAGCTCGCGCTCCGGCTGCTCGGCGGACCACACCGCGTCCAGGGTCTCGCGTATCTGCCCACCGACGGGCAGGGGCCTGCCTGGGTCGCCCGGCTCGCCACCGAGGCGTCGGAGCTGCTCAGCCGGTCGCTGGTGGTCGATCCGGGCAGCGTCCGCAACGACGACCGAGCGGCAGGTCCGGGGTACGGTCGCATGTCCGACGGTCGCCGCGAGGCCATCGGGCTGGCCATCGAGACCGAGGCGCTGCTGCTCGACCCGGTGTACACCGCCACCGGCATGGCTGGCCTCATCGCGCTCGCCCGGGCCGGGCAGCTGGGCCCTGACGACACGGTCGTGTTCGTCCACACCGGCGGCCTGCCGGCGCTCTTCGCCTACGCCGGGGACCTCGCCGGCTGACCCGTCCCGGGGAAGCAGCGCGGCCGCGCTCACACCAGGCGGCCGGCCTCCACCGCCACGCGTCCGCCCAGGAGGACGCGCACGACGCGCGTCAGCGCACCCGGGTCGCGCGTGGGGTCGCCATCCAGCAGCACCAGGTCGGCGCGCCGACCCGGCGCGACGGCGCCCACCGAGTCGCCCAGCCCGAGGGCCTTCGCCGGCACCGAGGTGGCGGCTGCGATCGCGCGCTCGACGGGCACCCCCATGCCCTCGTGGAACACCCGGATGCTGAGGCCGAACCGGTCATAGCGCGTGTGGTACGGGCCGCAGTCGCTGTGGACCATGAACGGCACGCCGGCCGCGGCCACGACCCGATGCGGCGTCAGACGGCGTCGCAGCTCGGCGAGGTCGCCCGTCGGCGTCAGCTCGCCAGGCAGCAGCTGACGCGGCTTCTCATGCGCCGTGACGCTCGCGACGATCCCCGACGCAGCGATGTCGGGCACCATCGCCGGGTCGAACTGCTGGTCGCCGCCGGTCACAGTCCAGCCGTGCTCGAGGGTGTCGACACCCGCGTCGATCGCCACGCGCACCCCCGCCGAGCCGAGCACGTGCGCCGCCACGCGCAGCCCGGCCGCATGGGCGGTCTCGACCGCCGCCCTGACCTCGGCCGTGGCGTACTGCGGGACACCTGGTCGGCTGCCTGGCGTGGACATGCCCCCCGTGACCATGACCTTGATGACATCGGCCCCCTCCGCGGCCAGTCGCCCCACCTCGCGGCGGATGGCGTCGCGGTCCCCGGCGTGCCGCCCGAACCAGTGGCAGTGCCCATCCGCGCGGGTCACCGGCTGGATCGCGACGAGCAGGCGGGGACCGTGCGCGGCACCCGCCGTGACCCGCTCGCGGACCTCGCGGCTCACGCCGTGCGGCACCCCCAGGTCGCGGGCCGTGGTCACCCCGCCCAGGAGCAGCTCCTCGGCATGGCGCGTCGCCAGGGCGAGCGCCGCCTCGCGGCTGAGCCGCGGCGCATCCGCCTCGGAGAACGCGAGGTGGAGATGCGGGTCGACGAAGCCCGGGACCAGCGTGCCCGGGACCCGCTCCACGACCAGTTCGGCGGGGAGCGCGGCACCGTCCTCGACGACGGCCGCGATGCGCTGGCCATCCAGGACCACGGTGACATCCGGGCGCGCCGGGCCAGCCAGGCCGTCAATCAGCCGGTCCGCCCGGATCGCGTGGTATCCGGCTGCCACCTCAATCATCGGACGAATGATAATGACCGCCATCGGGCACACGGTTGGGGCGCCCGTCACCGCACGGGAGGTCGCCATGGGCGAGGCCACGCCGCACGGGTTCCGGGAGCGCGTCCTTGCCGGCGAGCCGCTCCTGGGGACGTTCCTCAACCTCGGCTCAGCCGTCGCGGCGGAGGTCTGCGGGCGCGCCGGGCTGGACTGGCTGCTGCTCGACCTCGAGCACGGGTCGGGGAGCGCCGCGGACCTGATGCACCAGCTCCATGCCATCGGTGGCACGGGTGCGGCCCCCATCGTGCGGGTGGAGGGACCCACGCGGACCCATGCCGCGCGTGCCCTGGACCCGGGTGCCGCGGGCGTCATGTTCCCGCGCATCGACAGCGCGGCGGACGCCCGCGCAGCCGTGAGCTTCATGCGCTACCCACCCGACGGCGTTCGCGGCGTCGCCATCCAGAACCGCGCCGCCGACTACGGTCGGCTGCCCATGGCCGCGCTCGTGGACCTCGACGACCAGCTCACGGGCGTCATCCAGATCGAGACGCTGGGCGCGCTCCGCGAGCTGGATGCCATCGCCGCGGTCGACGGCGTGGATGTGCTGTTCGTGGGTCCGGGCGACCTGTCCTACGCCCTGGGGGTCCCTGGCGACCTCGCCGCGCCCGTGTTCCGCGACGCCATCGGGGCCGTCCGGGCCGCGTGCCAGCGCCACGGCATCGCCGCCGGCATCCTCGTGCGGACCGCCGCCGACGCGGCGCGCTCTCTCGAGCTCGGCTATAGCTTCGTGGCCGTGGGCTCCGACTCCGCGTTCATCGCCGCGGGGGCGGATGCCATCGTGGCGGGCGTGCGTCAGGCGCGGTCGCTGACCGCCTGAAGCACGCGCAGCGTCGGCAGCACCGACGCCGCATCGGCGCGCGTCGCCCGTCCCTCCGCATCGGGCCCGCCTCGTCGGACCGCGTCCAGGAAGTCCGCGTCCTGTGCGGCGACCGCGGCCTCCTGGACCGCCGCCACGTCCGGCACCCCGGACGCCGTCCCATCGGACCAGCGCACGTCGCCGCCTGCCAGCAGCACGCTCTCGTCCTCGCCGATCGCGAGGTACTCGGATGCCCCGATGCGTGCGTGATACGAGAGCGCGATGGTGGCGATGCCGCCGTCCGCGGTACGGAGGCTGATGGCATGGTCCATCGGCTTGCCCGAGGTCGGCCACGCCTGGCCACTGGCCGATGCGACCTCGACGACCGGCGATCCGAGGAGCGTCAGGACCTCGTCGACCACGTGACCGCCGTGATGCCACAGCAGGTCGTCGACCCAGCTGCGCTGCCGCCCGGTCCAGCCCACGT
>JAXLXC010000059.1:0-12858 GCA_046328155.1 Chloroflexota bacterium | reverse complement strand
TCGCCGGCCGGGACGACGATGGCCGCAGACGCACGGCGGGAGGATACCCCCGAGCGCTCACGGGCCCCTCCGAGCGCCATCCGCAGCCCGTCGCTGACAGGCCCGAGCGCGAGGTGGGGGTATCCTGACCTCGACGTCCGCCGCGGATCGGCCGTGCGTGCGCGTCGCTCTGGGAGACGAATGTGGCCCGATCCATGTGGCGGGGCGCGATCCAGTTCGGTCTCGTGACCATCCCCGTCCGCCTCTATCTCGCCACCGAGTCACGCGGCGGCCTGTCGTTCAATCTGCTGCACAAGGATGCCAAGGAGGGCGGCAAGGTCGTGCCCTGCCTGCGGCGCATCCAGATGAAGACGCACTGCCCGGAGCACGGCGAGATCCCGCGCTCGGACACCGTGCGCGGCTACGAGTGGTCCAAGGGCCAGTACGTGGTCGTGGACGAGGCGGACTTCGACGCCGTGCCGCTGCGCACCGTGCGGGCGATCGAGATCGAGCAGTTCGTGGCCGTCGATGCCCAGGCCGACGCCCCCATCTTCGTCAAGCAGGCCTACTACCTCGAGCCCGAGCCGGTCGGCAAGAAGGCCTTCAGCCTCCTGCGCGCCGTGCTCGCCGAAGAGGGGCTCAAGGGCGTCTGCAAGATCGTGCTCAAGGATCGCGAGCAGCTGTCGGTGCTCGACCCCTACCAGTCGACGATGCTCCTGTCGACCATCTACTGGCCGGACGAGGTGCGCGACCTGGGCGAGCTGGACCTGCCGAGCGAGGAGTTCGATGCCAAGCCGGCCGAGGTCGCCATGGCGAAGCAGCTCGTGAGCGCGATGACCGGCGACTTCGAGCCGGAGCGCTACCACGACGCGTATCGCGAGGCGCTCCTCAAGGTCATCGAGGCCAAGGTCGACGGCCAGGAGGTCGAGGCCCCGGAGCCGGTGGTCGAGACCAAGGGCCTCACGGACCTCATGGCGGTGCTCGAGGCGAGCGTGGCCGCGGCGCGGGCCGGTCGGGCGAGCCAGGCCGACGAGCCGGCGGCCGCGAAGGCCAAGCCCGCTGGCAGCTCGAAGGCCAAGGCGGCCACCGCTGACGCGGCGGACGAGCCCATCCCGGTCGCTCGCGGCCGGAAGGCCAAGGCTGCCACGTCGACCGAAGCCGAGGCGGCGGCCCCGCAGCGACGTCGCAAGTCGGCCTGAGGCCGGTCGCGTGACGCGACCCAGGTCCAGCAGCGGACAGCTTTCCCTCGCGCTCGAGGAGCCCGCCGCTGCGAGGCGCCCGGTCGCGACGGACCGCTGGTCGGTGCCCATGGCGCCCGGCGGTGGCGGTGCGCCGTTCGACGACCCGGGCTGGTTCTTCGAACCCTGGTGGCCCGGGACCCCCGCGACCATCGTCATGGCCGACGACGGGATGCGGCTCCTGGGTCAGCTGGGCGACCCGCTGGTGGCGTTCCCCGAGCTTGGGGTGGTGCCGGGGCAGCTGCGCGCGCGGAGCGCCGTGGTGCCCGGGACCCTGCTGGTCCTCGATGCCGAGGGGCGACCGGACGCGGGGGCCCTCCAGCGCAGGCTGGTCGATCCCGCGGACCGGGTCGGCGTGGGCGCGTTCATCGCCGCCGACCTGCTCGAGCATGACGGCGAGCTGCTCGTGGACGAGCCGTTCGGCGTGCGGCGGGCGCGGTTGCTCGAGGTCGTGGTCGATGGCGACCGCTTCCTCGCCAGCCGGGGACTGCACGGCGAGGGCGTGACGCTCGCACGGGCCGCCGCGTCGATGGGCGTCGAGGGGGTGTCGGCGCGTCGGCTGGCCGCCGGCTGGCGACCCGGCGTGACCCCCGACGCGTGGCTTCGGCTGCCGGTCGAGGGCGTGTCCAGTCCCGTCACGCGGCCCCTGCTCGTGCTGCTCCAGCGGCTGCCGCTCGACTCCATCGCTGGGACAGGCCGTCCGGGCAGCGGCGGCGCCTGGACTGGTACTTCGACGGTACCAAGGTCAGGGGGACACGGATCGATCGTCCTGCGATGATGAACGCGCGTTCAGGGACGCACAGAAGCGGGTGGGTCCTTGCAGCATGTGACCGCCTCGGCGTCACGAGATCGTGGTCGCGTCGCACTCACTGCGTCGGGGACCGGACGGAACCCCTCGATCGGCATCGCCGACCGGGGGTCTTCGCATGTCGGGAGGTCCCTCGCAGGTCGCGACCGATACTCGGTCGGCGCCGGTCGCCACGCACATCGGCGGCAGCCTCCGAACGGGGAGATGTCGGCGATCGACCCCGGATGCGTTCAGCTGCGCCGAACTTCGGCGCGGACCACACCGCCGGCGCGCGCCGGACGGCCCCACCGGCGCGGTCCGCCCCACCGGCGCGTCCCGCCCTATCGCGCGGCGACGGCCCCCTGGGCCTCGGTGCTCGAGGTCGGGCCGTCGAGCTCTGGGTAGGTGGGGGTCGGCAGGATCCCGAACGTGTCGAGCGGCCAGAAGCGGAGCCACGCACGTCCGATGATCTCGGACGTCTGCACCACCCCGAACTCGCGCGAGTCGCGCGAATCCTCGCGGTTGTCGCCCATCACGAACACCTCGCCCTGGCCCACGTCCCATGCCGTCTCGTCGTTGAGCGGCTCGGTGACGCTGCCCGCCTTGGTGTACGGCTCGTCGAGCTCCGTGCCGTTGACCCAGACCTCGCCGTCGCGCAGCTCGAGGTGGTCACCGGCGACGCCGATGACGCGCTTGATGAAGGGCGTCGAGCTCTCGGGCTCGTCGGGCGGGTGCAGCACCACGACGTCGCCTCGGCTGTAGTCGTCGAAGCGCGGCGTCAGCTTGTCGATGAGCAGGTGCTGCCCGTCGTGGAGCGAGTCGTCCATGGAGTGACCCTCGACCCGGTAGGTCTGGACGATGACGGCCTGGATGACGAAGTAGAGGGCGAGGGCGAGGGCGATCGTGACGACCGTCTCGACCAGCCAGTTGGTCTTCCGCGGCTTGGCCGGAGGCGTGGGCTCGGGGGTCGTCACGAGCGTGCGCTCTCGAGGTCGGTCACACAGGTACCTGGGGTCGGGTCCTGCGGCGACGCAGCGCCGACACGCGGGGTTGGGCCGGGGACGAGCCGCGCGGGACCCGGGGGCTGCTGCCCCCACGGGGCCGTGCGTCTGCTCATCGGCGCCAAGGGTACCGCGTGCCGCCTCGGGTCACGTCGGCTGGGCGGCGTCGGGACCGAGGAAGTGGTCGGTGATGTACTTCTCGCCCTCGTCGGAGAACAGCGTCACGATGGTGCGCGCCTCCGGATGCGCCGCTCGCCACTCGAGCGCCGCGACCAGGTTGGCGCCCGAGCTCGGCCCCACGAACAGCCCGAACCGGCGCGCGAGCCGCCGCATCTCGCGGACCGCACGCTCGCTGTCCACGGGCACGAGCGCCGTCACCTCGTCGCGGTGCCGCTCCACGATGCCCGGCACGAAGCCGTCCGCGATGCCCTCGATCCGATGGCGTCCCACCTCGCCGCACATGAGGGTGCACGACTCGTCGGGCTCCACGCCGATGACCGCGCAGTCGGGGTTCACCGCCCGGAAGGCCTGACCCACGCCGATGAGCGTGCCGCCGGTCCCGATGCCCGCCACGATGGCATCGGGGATCGCGCCGGCCGGCAGGTCCTCGAGGAGCTCCGCGCCCAGCCACTGGCGGTTCTCGTCGACGTTCCCCTCGGTGTCGAACTGCCGCGGACAGAACCAGCCCGGCTGCTCGCCGAGCTCCCGCGCGAGGTCGAGCGCCGCGGTCACGTGGAAGTCGCCCGCGAAGCGGACCTCGGCGCCGAAGGCCCGGCTGATGGCCACGCGCTCCCGGCTGAGGCCCTCGGGCATGACGACCACCATGCGGTACCCACGGACCGCCGCGACCATGCTCAGGGCGTTGCCGGTGTTGCCGCTGGACGCCTCGACGATGGTGTCGCCGGGCTGGAGGAGGCCCTCCTCCTCGGCACGCTCGATGAGCCGGAGCGCCAGGCGCGCCTTGACCGACCCCGAGGGGTTGAGGTACTCGAGCTTGGCCCAGATGCCATCGACGTTGACGAGGGGCGTGCCCCCGATGGCGTCCAGGATCGATTCGATGCGTCTCGACATGGGGACCACTCCGATGGCGTCACGCGTCACGTCGAACCGCCGCATCGATCGACGGGGGAGGGCTGCGAGCCGGGAAGGACTCGAACTCAACCGCGATTAAGAGTCACTTGCTCTTGCCATTGAGCTACCGGCCCAGCGCGACGATGGTAGCACGGACCTTCCGGCACCACCCGGCCGAGCCGGATCGGCGCGCTACCCTCTGCGCGGTGGAGACCATGCCGCCCTGATCCCCGCCCGACGAGCTCCCGACGCTCACCGAGGGCTGCATCCGCGTGCTCCACGCGGCATGGGCCGGTGGCGACGTCACGGTCCGGCGCCGCGCCCTGGGCGCACGGCAAGCGCATCGTGGCGCGTCTCGGTGCAGAGGCGGCGCAGCGCGAGGCGGGCGAGGCTGCGCGGCGCTGGGTCAGCGACTTCGCGACGGGCGCCATCTCGGTCCTGCATGCCATGAACCCCTCGTTCCGCGACCAGACCGGCTCGACCTCCGGACCGCCGCGGCACCCGCGATCCTCGACGCCATCCTCGCCACCATCGTCGGCGAGGAGCTGGCAGAGGACGAGCGACGAGCTTCCTCGGCCCGTGGCTCGAGGCTGCCGGGGAGCCCGGCACCCATCGGCGACGCCCTGGATGGCCGGCTGAGCACCGGTGGCAGGCGCATCCCCGGTCGATCGGCCTACGCTTCGGCGTGAGCACCACCGACACCACCCTCCCCCATCCCGGCCACCGCCCGCGCGCGTCCTCGCCCGCGAGCCGCTGTTCGGGACGTTCCTGTTCGGCTCGATGGGCGCCGCCGAGATCGGCGCCCGCTCCGGGCTCGACTGGGTGCTCATCGACCAGGAGCACGGCAGCGGCACGGACGCCGACCTCCCTCCCCAGCTCGCCGCCATCCGTGCCGCGGCCGCCATCCCCGGCAGCGCCCCGGACCAGGGACGCGCGGCGGCGCTCGTGCGCGGCTGCGCGACCCGCATGACCGGCGTGCCTTCGACCTGGGCGCGGAGGGCATCATGGTGCTGCAGAACGACGCCGCGACGGCCGCGGAGGTCGTCAGCTGGATGCGGTACCCGCCGGCCGGGGTGCGGGGCGTGGCGTGCCGGGACCCGCGGCAACGCCTACGGCACCGGGGCCATGCCGCGGTCGACCGCCACAACGAGCGCGCGTCACCACCATCGTCCAGGTCGAGACCGCCGCGGCGGTCGAGGCCGCGGACGCGATGGCCGCCATCGATGGCGTCGACTGCCTGTTCGTGGGCCCCACCGACCTGAGCCACGCCCTGGGCGTGCGGGGCGACATCGCCCATCCCACGTTCCGCGCCGCGGTCGCCACGGTGGCGGAGGCCGCGAGGCGTCACGGCAAGGCGGCGGGCGTCATGCTCTGGAGCCCCGCCGACGCACCCCCCTACGCGGAGTTCGGCCACACCGTGTTCAGCATGTCCAACGACGGCGCGGTGCTCGCGAACGCGCTCAAGGGGCTCGCTCAGGCAGGGCGCGAGGCGATCTCGTCGAGATAGGCGTCGATCGAGGGGACGGCGCGCAGCGTCCGCCGGAAGAACGCGTCGACCGGGCCGAGCGCCTCGTCGCGGCTCTCGTCCACCAGCGCCTGATGGTCGGCGCCCCTTGCCGCGAGCGCCGCGCGGAAGCGTGACAGCCGGTCGACCATGACCGCCTCCTCGGGCCGTCGAGCGTCGGCGACCGCGGACACGATGAGCTGGTCCACCTCGGGTCAGCAGCAGCTCGCGATGGAACACCTCGCCACCGGCCGTCGACGCGTCCACGATGGTCTGGAGCAGCGCCGCGAGCTGGTAGAGCGCGGTCACCGGATTCGTCGAACAGCTCCCGGACGTACGCCGCCTCCGGGTAGCGACCGGGTGAGCCGGAATTGGCGCGGAGATCCGCCGCGCGGCCTTGCCGTGGTTGGGCGTCACGACGGTGTACTTCCGCACCTCGTGCTCCAGCTGCTCCACGTAGTCCGCGACGGAATCCGCGCCCGCATCCCGACTGTGCGCGTGAACAGCGGGATCGAGTCCGCGTCGAGGTAGACCTCCCCGAAGTAGGGGTCGAGGAAGCCGTCGAGCGGCACGATGCTGCCGTCCGGTGCCTCCCAGGTGGGGTCGACGACGTTCGAGGCGTTGGAGAGCAGGCCCCGGGCCGGGTCGGCGACCACCCAGTCGAGCTTGGTCCAGCCCGGTCGGCCGGGGGCGTCGGCCCAGTCGATCCGTACGACCGACCCGTCCGCGAGGGCGAGCTCCTGGGCGCCGACGACCATCTCGGCCGGCGTCCACGAGATCCAGTGGCCGGCTCGCACCTCGCGACCACGCACGGTGCCCGCGCGATCGTGGGTGCCCCACTTGACCTCCCACAGCCGGTACCCGGCGCCCGTCAGGGTGGCGAGCGCCTTGCCCCGGATGACCTCGCCCAGACGGTCGAGGGCGGCCTCGCGGGTCGCGGCGCGGACGTGGACCCGCTCGAAGAAGTCGCAGTCCGCCGGGAAGCGCTGGATCCGCCCCTGTGCGGCCGAGCCCGAGAGGGCCAGCGCGGTGGTCACCTCGGGCGGCTCGTCGGGGATGCCCGCGATGGCGATGACCGCCCGCAGCCGGGACAGGCCCTCGGGGTCGTTGTCGGCCATGGTCACGCGGTGGCCGAACACGCCGCTCTGGACGTCCACCTGGACGCCGCCGACGACCTCGGACCGCATGGCGGCGATCCACCGGAGCGCCTCGTCGCGGTCGAGCTCCACGCCCATGCGCTCGGCGGAGGCGAGGATGCTGTCGAGCGGGTCCTGGGGGTCCGTGCTGGGAGCCATCACCCGCGATCCTACCGGGGTGGCGGCGGCGCTGCCGGTATCCTCCGTCGCGTGACCGACGATCGAGACATCCCACCGGCCGAGCTGCGCGCGCTCGCCCGGGAACGCTCCAAGGCGCGCCGCGAGCACCGCTTCGAGGACGCCGACCGGATCCGGGCCGAGATCGAGGCCCAGGGCTGGAACGTGGTCGACCGCGGGGCGGAGGCCCGCCTCGTGCGGGCGCATCCGCTCGACCTGGTCGATGCCGACGGCGTGACCCGGTACGGCTGGTCGGGCGCGGTGCCGCTGGGCCCGGGGACGGCGGCGGAGGCCCCGGGGGCGGCGCCGGTCGTGGTCGTGCTGCGGGCGCTCCCCAAGGTGGAGGCGACCGACTCCCTGCTGGCACGCCTCACGGGCGGGGGCACCAGCCCTCGGCGGACCGTGGTGGTCGCGGGGGACGCATCGTCCGACCCCAGCCTCGCGGGCGTCGAGGTCATCCGGTTGCGGGGCGAGGTCGGCCCGGGCACGCTGCTGGCGGTCGCGTTCGACGCGCGCCCGGCGGCGCGATCGTGGTCGGCGAGCGCTGGCCGGCCGACGCCACGCCGGCGGACATCGACTCGCTGGCGGGGCGGCCTCGACCCGTCGATCGCGGTGGTCGGCTGGCTGGCCTGGTGGAGCGCGGACCTCTCGCCGGTTCGTGCCTGGCTCGGCGGCCGACGAGCCCGTGGAGGCCGTCGGTTGGGCCGGGCTCGCGTTCCGCGCCGCCGACGGCGCCGCGCGTGCGCCCGTCGACGAGGGCTTCAGCGACCCCGAGCTGCTCGCCGGCCTGGTGGAGCCTCACCCTTCGCGACGAGGCGCTCGAGGGCTCGAGCAATGACCGACGCACCGCCGCGTCGGGCGGTCGCCATCCGGGACGTCGAACCCGGCCCCGTGGATACGCGCTGCTGCGCGACGACCGCGCGACGCGGCGCGACCGCTACCGACTCATCGACGCCTCGCGGGTCGCGACGACCTCCTCGTCCGGGACGACGCGTCCGCCTGAGCCCGGCCCCGAGCCCGCCTGCACGCGCCCGACGGGGACCCGGCGTGCGGACGGCCTCGCCAGCCGAAGCGGGTGGGCGTCGGGTCGCCGAGGGTGACCATGACGGCCACCACGATGGCCACGCATCGCGAAGCCGAGCACCGCCATGATGGCCGGACGGGGCAGTCGTCGGACCGCGGCGGGCGCCACACCCGTCCAGAACCGCGCGAGGGTGACCGCGTCCTTGGGGACCACCGCGAAGCCGAGCCAGCAGCCGGCGACCAGGCCGCCGATGTGCGCGGCGTTGTCGATGCCGGACGCGCTGAACCCGATGACCAGGTTGATGACGATGAGCCCGATGATCTGGGCGGTGAGGTTGCGCGCGTGCTGGGTGAGCGCCGGCTTGTGCACCCGGTCGGCGACCAGCAGCACCCCGAACAGCCCGAAGATCGCGCCGCTCGCCCCGACCGACATGGGCGCGCCGGAGAACAGGTAGCTGGCCGCGGACCCCGCCGCCGCGCACGCGAGGTACAGCAGCAGGAACCGGACGTGCCCGTACAACGCCTCGACGATGGGCCCCACGAGGAACAGGGCGTACATGTTGAACGCGAGGTGCAGCGGCAGCTGGTTGTCATGGACCAGCACCACCGTGAACAGCCGCCAGTACTCGCCGTTCGCGATGCCCCGCTGGGTGAGCGCCAGCCACTCGTACCAGAAGTCGCTCTCCTGGAGCAGGAACACCGAGACGCCGATGGCGATGGTGACCGCCATGATCGCCCACGTGACCAGTGGGTCGGACCCGCCGCCGGCCCGCGAGCGCGCGAACTGGCGGCGTGCGGTGCCCGTGTCGCCCGATTCCTTGGCCAGCCACCCGAGCCGCGAGGCGATCTCGGCACGCGCGGAGGCGGGGGCCCGCTTGTCGGCCTCACGGTAGGCGCGGGCAGCGCCGGCGAGGTCGCCGTTGCGGACGCGGGACGCGGCCAGCTGCTTCCAGGCGCGCCACGTGAGCGGCCCCTCGGGCGCCTGGGTCGCCGAGATCCACGCCTGGACGGCGGCCGGCTCGTCGTCCATGCGGAAGCGGCACTCGGCGAGGCCGAGGAGCGCCGCGACGTGCAGGTTGGGGTCGTTGTTGCCGACGACCCGCGAGAACGTGACCCCGGCGTGCTCCCAGTCCCCCTGCTCGGCCATCGCCTGGGCGCGCTGGAGGAGGCCGATGGCGACCGCCGGGTCGAGCGGCCCCGCCGCGCTCATCGACGACCCCCGCCCATGCGACCCGTGAACGCGAGCGGCAGCGACGCAGCGACCGACACGCCCCGTGGCCGCGCCGGGCCGCCGGACTCCGCGCGTCGAGGGCGTCGACGCCCACGACGTCGACCTGTTCGCCCGCGGCGAGCCGGCCGAGCGCGTGCGCACCACCCGCTCGACGAGGTCCTCGGCGACCTCGTCCGCGACCACCATCCGACCCGATCCCGTGGGATGCTCGAGCAGCAGTGGCGAGCCGCGCACCGGCCGTGCATCCGGAGCGCGTCGGCGAGCAGGCAGGTGAGCGTCACCGACACCTGGCCCTGCCACAGCGTCGCGCCATCGGCGTCCCGGGCCCCGGCCGGGTGATAGCGCACGTCCGCGGTCGCCCCGCCCAGGTCGACCCGCACCGGCTCCGTGGCATGGACGCGACTCAGCGTCCGGATCCCGAACGGCGACAGGAGCCCCGTCGGGGTCCAGCACGTGCTCGAGGGCCCAGCCGAGGCGCGAACGACTGACGACCGACACGAGCACGTCACCGCGGTCCCGTCGTCCGCTGTGCCCCGGACGACGAACCCGACAGCTCCGGGCGCTCGGCGAGCACCCCATCCACGCGAATGGCGAACGCCGGCAGGCGCTCGAGCGTCTCCCGCATCACCGTCACGGCGATGAGCGGCAGCAGCGACACGAGCGATCGCAGCGGCAGCCGCTGGTACGTGCCGTCGGTGGCGCGAGCCACGTCGAGGTACGCGCCGAGCCCTGGTCCCACATGCCGAGCCCGCCGCCGACCCCGTCGAGCGCGTCGATCATGGTCACCACCGTGTCGAGGAACGACGGCTATGTCCTCGTACGTCGGGCTCGAGCCGGGCGATGGTGGTCGCGAGCCCGAGCATCGAGGCCGTGTGGACCGCGAGCCACGCGGTGCCGTCCGCATGCGCCGTGCCGGGACGCTCGTCCACGACGCCTCGCGGCACCACCCGCGGCCCATCGATGCGCGGCAACCCGCGTGGAGCGCGTTGCGGTCGTCCGGGTCGAGCCGGTCCACCCACCACGACGTCGCGGTCAGCAGCCGGGAGCACGCCTCCCTCGAGGAACGCCGCGTCCTCCCGACCCGTGCGCTCGAGCAGCAGGTCGTGCACCCGGAGGGTCGCCCATGCTCTGTGGGTGGCGCACCCGGCCCGTCGGTCGGTGCCTCCGGCGTCGTGCCCAGCCGCGAGCTGACTACGGCATCGTGCGCGCCCCGCCCGGGTCGAGCGTGGCGAGCGCCACCGCATCGAGCGCGGCCCGCAGGCTCGAGCGCGGCTGGCTCGTCAGGAGCTCCCCCGCGAGCCGGCGCACCAGCGGCGGCGCGACCTCGCGCCTCGGGAACGACGCCTCCAGCCACGCGTCGGCCTCGCGTGCGCGGACGGCGAGGGTCGCGGCCGCGTCCGGCCCCGACGGCGAGCGCGGGTCCTCCGACTCGGACAGCCGCAGCGCGATCGTGGTCGTCTCGCCCGGCCCGAGTCCGATGTGGTGCAGCACGGTGGTCGCCGGGTCGCCCGGCCCTGGTTGGGCGTCGGTGGGCTCGACACAGCCATGGTGGGCGTCGACCAGCCACCGTGGCTGGGCACCCGGGAGGTCGAGTCGGGCGACGATGGCGCTCGCCGGGGCGCCCGTGGCCTCCCACGCAACCTGGGGCTGGGGGCGACCGAGTCCGGTGTCGGGGCGTCCGATCGGACCGTCACGAGGATGTCCACTCGCGACGCCGTCGGCGGCCGCCCCACCGACCGTCGCACGACCCATCACGTCCCGTGGGCCCCGCCGGGCCGCCTCGATCGCCACCGTGCCGCCCGTCGACACGCGCACATGGCTGCCGGTGGGCGTGGCCTGCTCCACGACGAGGTCCGCGGCTCATCTCCACCGTGACCTCCAGCGTCAGGCCTGCGTGTCGGGTCCCATCCACGAGCGCGAGCACGCCCGAGGCGACGTCGAGGCGCCAGCCGCGCCAGTCCCAGACGCCGGCATCGCGGCCGCGAGGCGTGCCGCCTCGGCGTCGGCGCCGGCGATCGGTCGGAGCGCGCCTGGGTCGCGGGCGGACAGCCGGGCTGCCTCGATCACGAGGCCTCCCCGTCGAGGTCGAGGGCCAGCTGCGGCGCGACCACCGGGATGCCGGTGCGGGTCGCGCCCGCGGGTCGCCGACCGGGGCGGCCGCGCGGCGCCTCCACGCCCGGGGTGCAGCGGTTCGCCCACCTGCGCCGCCGTGGCGCTCGGCCAGCGGCCACCAGTCGGAGCCATCCCGGACGTCGGATGCGGCCATCGTCACGAGACGCCCCGACGGCACCATCTCCGGCAGGGTCCGGTCGAGGATCGCCTCGACCTCGTCGCGGAACACGTCCGCGGTCGAGCGGGTGCCATCGGCGCGCAGCGGGACGTCGGGGAGCAGCCGGACCACCAGGTCGTAGGTCGTGGCCCACGCGGTCACGAGGGGCGTGACCGCATAGGGGTCGGCGCCCTGACAGGCCCGCAGGTAGTAGGCGTGGTTGTCCATGGCCGCGCGGTCGGTCACCAGACCTGCGCCTTCGGGGCCAGCTCCAGCTCCTGCGCACCCGACATGAGGACCCACAGCTGGGCCTCGCCGGTCGCACCCTCGTTGATGCCCAGGGGGTTGTCGCGCACGACCTCACGCGCGAACTCCACGGAGCGTCCGGCACGCTGGACCGTGCCTGCGAACGCATGCGCGGCCGTCGTCTTGCGGATGCCGTGCGAGCCGATGAAGGCGATCTTGGCGCAGCGCGACCACGTCACCCGAGGAGGGTACCCGGGGTGGGCCGGAGACGCGGCCGACGGGCGGCGGGCCGTGGTCGACGGGCGGCGGGCCGTGCGCCGGACAAGGAAGTGCCCCAGCTGAACGTGGGACGCATGTCGTTCAGCGGGGGCATCTCGGAGGATACGGCCATACGGCGTATGGGCGCATAAAACGGGCCTAACGAAAGCCACGCATCACGTCGCACCTGCTCACCGTGGTCCCTGGCGCGGTCCGGCGAGCATGCCGCGCACCTCCGCGACCTCCGCCCGCGCGAGCGTCACCTCCTGGCGCAGCCGCCCCAGCTCCTCGAGCAGCGCCCGTTCGGCGACCGAGGACACGCCTGCGACGGGCGCCGTCTCCGGCAGGGCGTCCCCGGTCAGCTGCGACTCGAGCTCGGGCGACGGCATGGGCACGAGGATGCTCGCGAGGATCGAGGCGAGCGCGCCGATGACGCCGATGCCCGCGAACATGACGCCCACGGCCACCACGCGACCCCCGAGCGTGACCGGGAACAGGTCGCCGTAGCCCACGGTCGTGATGGTCGTGAACGTCCACCACAGCGCGTCCCCGCCCGTGACGATGTTGGCCTGCGAGTCCGGGGCCTCGAACGTCAGCACCAGCACGCTCGCGGCCGTGAGCACCAGCATCACCACGAGCAGCGTGAAGAACAGGGCGTACTGGCCGCGGTTGCGGACCACGTCACGCAGCAGGTCCTTCTGGTGCGTCCCTTCGTACGAGCGCACGATCTGCGCCAGGCGGTTGAGGCGCGCCAGGCGGACGAGGACCAGCCAGTGCGCCGGCCCGAATGCGGGGACGCATCCGAGGAGGTCGAGCCAGCCGCGCTGTCCGACGAGGTACCGGCGCCGGGGATGGGACCCGCCGAGGTTGTAGACGAAGTCGACGAGGAACACGAGGCAGATGAGGGCGTCGTAGAAGGTCAGCGCCACCCGGACGGG
>JAXLXC010000058.1:0-13375 GCA_046328155.1 Chloroflexota bacterium | reverse complement strand
CTATGCGGATGGCGCGCCCGGCGAGACGCCATACCGCTGCCCCAGCGGGGTGTATGGCCCTACGCCCGGCATGGGCCGAGCGTGGCACGTGACCGTCGGTCGCCCGGTGGCCGATGGCCAGGCACATAAGGTCCAACCAGTCAAATGTATGGCGGTTGGGTGGGCGGTCCGTCGCGTCAGGCCGAGTCGGACACGGGCACGGCCAGGGAATCCAACGGCCGCGAGCCCTGTCGGGGTCGCGGCCGATGCGGATCGACGGTCCCGGCACGAGGCCGGGCACGTGTCAGGGGCGCAGGTGCTGCGGAGCGTAGGGCAGGAGCGCGACGTGGCGGGCGCGCTTGAGCGCCACCGACAGCTCGCGCTGGTGCTGGGCGCAGGTGCCGGTCTTGCGGCGCGGCTCGATCTTGGCGCGCTCCGAGAGATAGCGGCGGAGGCGGTTGACCTCCTTGTAGTCGATCTGCACGGTCTTGTCCGCGCAGAAGCTGCACACCTTGCGGCGGCGTCGGTCGCGATAGAAGTCGTCGCGCTTGCTGCGGGACGTGGATCGGGGTGCGGGCATGTCTCAGGGGTCCTCGCTGGCTGTCAGGAAGTGGTGGGAGTCGGGATGGGGGCCCTAGAAGGGCAGGTCGTCGAAGTCGTCCTCGCCGCCCGAGCTCGGGGGCCGCTGCGACCCGCCGGAGCCACCAGGCCCGCCGGAAGCGCCAGGCCCGCCGGAGCCGCCCGGGCCACCGTTGGGCCCACCGCCCGGACGGTCGTCCGGGAACGGGGCGTCCTCGTCGCGGTCACGCCGCTCGAGCGAACTGACCTGGTTGGCGATGAGCTCGGTGGTGTAGCGCTTGTTGCCGGTCTGGTCTTCCCACTGGCGCGTCTGGATGCGGCCCTCGACATAGACCTTGTTGCCCTTGCGGAGCCGCTCGGCGGTCCGCTCGGCCTGCTGGCCCCAGACGACGACCCGGAACCACTCGGTCTCGGACTGCCACTCGCCCTGCTGGTCGCGATAGTTGCGGTTGGTGGCCACCGTGAACTGGGTGACCGCCTGGCCGCTGGGCGTGTAGCGCATCTCGGGGTCGCGCCCCAGGTTGCCGATGATCATGCACTTGTTGAGCGACATGGCTCTGGCCTCCGGGCGGGCAGTGGGATGACTCTGACCTGGTCAGTCGATGGCGGCCGGAGCGGCTTCGCTCTCGGACTCGTCGATGACCTCGCCCTCCGGCTCGGGCTCGTCCTCCGGTGGGGCGACGTCGTCCGTGTCGTCGTCATCGCGGTCCGAGCGACGCGACGCAGCCGGGCGCTCGATCTTGACGATCATGTGCCGCATCACCTCCTCGGTGATGTTGAGGCCACGCTCCAGCTCCACGACGATGTCGGCGGGGGCGTCGAACAGGATGATGTGGTACGAGCCCTCGCGGTGGCCATCGATGGGGTACGCGAGGCGACGGCGGCCCCAGGGGCTGACCTTGACGATCTGGCCGCCGGCCCCGGCGATGGTCCGGGTGGCGCGGTCGATCACCGCCTGGGCGCGGTCATCGGCGGCATCGGGCCGGATGACCAGCATGAGTTCATAGCGACGCACGGGTGATAGGACTCCTTCCCATGGGATGTGCCCCGCTCGGTGGGTCGGATCGACGGGATCCGCGGCGGAGCTGAAAGGACGAGCCGGGAGTATACCAGCGACAGGGGTCGCGCCGGCTCGGGCGAGGCCCGCGACCCCGAGGCGCGGCCGACCCTGCAGATGTTCGGCAGCGGCGAACGCAGGTCGGCCTCGTTGCGGGGTTGCCGCTCCGCCGCTGCGCGCCATCCCCTCGCGGCGTGCATGCGGGCGGGTCCGGGTCAGGGGGGTCCTATGGTCCGACCGGCACCATCGGACCGATCCGAACCCCCCTCCTCCCCTGCTAGCGTGGCGCCAGTGGACCACTCCGAGCGCCAACCACGCATCATCCTCGTCCTGTCCGCCGAGCGCGACGCCGCGAGCGTCATCGCCGCACCCCTGACAGGGCTCGGCCACAAGGTCTTCGCGACCCCCTACGGACCGACCGCGTTCGACCTCGCCCGGACGGCGATGATCGTGGTCGTCGACAACACCCCGGGCGTCAACTCGACCGACATCGTGGCCTCGCTCAAGGCGCAGTCGGAGCTCGCCGCCACCCCCATCCTCGCCATCGCCCGCTCGGACACCGTCGAGGAGCGCATCGAGCTGCTGAGGCAGGCGCCGAGGACGTGATGGCCACGCCCATCGACGGCCAGGAGCTCGCGGCCCGCGTCGATGGCCTCCTGCGGCGGCCGTCGGCCGGCACCTCGATGCAGTCATGGTGGCCCCGCCCGTCGCCCGACCGTCCGGCCCGCGCCTCGTCACCTTCTTCGCCGCCAAGGGCGGCGTCGGCTCGACCACGCTCGCCGTCAACACCGCCATCTGCCTCGCCGGTCGCGGCGCACGCACGGTCGCCCTCATGGACCTCGACCCGTGGTGGGGCCAGGTCGCCACGCAGATGGACATGGCGCCGCGCATGAGCGTCTCGGAGCTGGCGCGAGACCTCAATGGCACCGACGACCTCGAGATCGTGAAGGCCTACGCCCTCCAGCACCCGAGCGGCGTGTCCGTGTTCACGTCGCCCATCCGCCCCGACACCGCCACACCCCCGGCGCCGGACCAGATGGAGCGCGTCCTGCGGGCCTTGGGCGAGAGCTACGACTACGTCGTGGTCGATGCCGGCTCGGCGCTCGACGAGCGCGCACAGGTGGTCCTGGCGCGCGCCGACCGGGTGGTCATCACCGTCACCCCGGAGATCCCCGCGGTGCGCGCGACCCGGATGCTCATCGAGCAGCTGGCCGAGTACGAGTCGCCAGCGGAGCGCCACGTGGTGGTCCTCAACCACATCTTCGCGGCCGACCTGGTCAAGACGGAGGACCTCCGCCGGTCCCTCCAGCTGCCCATCGACGGCGAGATCCCCTACGATCCGCTGCTGTTCCTCAAGGCGGCCAACGAGGGCATCCCGGTGTCCATCAGCGCGCCATCGTCGGGGCCCGCCCAGGCCATCCGTCGGCTGACCACCCGAGTCGTGGGCACCATCGAGGCCAAGGAGCCCGCCACCGCGGAGCCGATGGCCAAGGGCAAGCGACCGCTCCTCCGAGGGCTGCTCGGCCGCCATTGACCCGGCGGGCCGAGGCCACGTGCCGGGCCTGGCTGCCCGGGGCCTCCGGCGCCGGAGAGGGAGCGGGTCGAACGACCTGGGACCCGACTCCACCTCCCCGGACGCCGCGGCCTCACCGGCGGGGGACACCATCATCCGCCGCCTGTCGAGGATCCCCGGACCATCGTCCGGGTCGGCCCGTGGGCCGGCTGGCGTCCGGGTGGGGACGCCCTGACGGCCCCCCGAGGCCGGGCCGTTCGGCGGCCCGTTGGAGGCCAGACGGCAGAGGGCACGGGCGCGCCCGCGCGATAGGTTCGACCCCGATAGACCACCACGTGCATGGAGATCGGGATGTCGCCCTCCCCTGCCAAGCCGCCCGCGCCCAGCGACGACAAGCGCTGGCGCATCGTCGAGACGCGCATGCGCCGCCTCGGCAACCGTCGCGACGCATTGATCGAGGCGCTGCACGCCGCGCAGGAGGCGTTCGGGCACCTTGATGACGACGCGCTGCGCTATGTCAGCGACACCCTCACCGTGCCACCCTCGACCGCCTACGGCGTGGCCACGTTCTATCACTACTTCACGCTCAAGCCGCAGGGTGCCCACACGTGCGTCGTGTGCACCGGCACGGCCTGCTACATCAACGGCGCCACCCAGATCCTGGCGGCCCTCGACGCCGAGCTGGGCGTCAAGCCCAAGCAGACCACCGCCGACGGGCAGCTGTCGCTGCTGACGGCCCGCTGCCTGGGTGCCTGCAGCCTGGCGCCCGCCGTGATCATCGACGGCCAGGTGGAGGGTCGGATGGCACCGCCCGAGCTCATCGAGCGACTCGAAGGGCTGGAACCCGCATGACCGACACCGCAGGACCTGCCACCCCGGCCACCGAGCCGGCGGTCCGCCAGCGCCTCACCGACGGAGTCAACCCCGTGGGCCCGGCCCGGGCCTCGGCGTACGTGTGCGAGGCTGTCAGCTGCATGTCCGTCGGCGCGGGCGACGTGCTGACGGGCCTCACGTCCCGGGTGCTCGCCGATGGGCTGACCGACGTGGCCATCAAGCGCGTGGGCTGCCTGGGCCTGTGCGCCGCGGGGCCGCTCGTCAGGATCCCCGAGACCGGGGAGCTGTTCAGCCACGTCCAGCCCGACGCGCTGGAGCCGGTCATGAGCTCGCTGGTCACCATCACGCCCGCCTCGCCACGCGTCACCGAGCCCGAATTCTTCTCCCGCCAGCTGCGCATCGCGACCGAGGGCTCGGGCAGCGTGGACCCGGAGAGCCTGGGCGACTACCTGGCCGCAGACGGCTATGCGGCGCTGCGCCAATGCCTCACGACCATGACCCCGGCCGAGGTCCGCGACCAGATCGCCCGCAGCGGCCTGCGCGGGCGAGGCGGCGCGGGCTATCCCACGGGCCTCAAGTGGAACACCGTCGCGAAGGCGCAGGGCGCCGAGAAGTACGTCATCTGCAACGCGGACGAGGGTGACCCCGGCGCGTTCATGGACCGCAGCGTGCTCGAGAGCGACCCGTTCCGGGTGCTCGAGGGGATGGCCATCGCGGCCTACGCGGTCGGCGCGCGGTCGGGCTTCGTCTACTGCCGCGCCGAGTACCCCCTGGCCGTCGCGCGTCTCCGCAAGGCGATCCGCGACGCCACCAAGGCCGGCTATCTGGGCGCCGCCGTGATGGACACGGAGTTCGCCTTCGAGGTCGACGTCCGGCTGGGTGCAGGCGCCTTCGTGTGCGGCGAGGAGACGGCGCTCATCGCGTCCATCCAGGGCGGACGCGGCACGCCGCGGCCCCGACCCCCGTACCCCGCCATGCAAGGGCTGTGGGGCCGCCCCACGCTCATCAACAACGTCGAGACCTACGCCAACGTGGCACCCATCATCCGGAACGGCGGCGACTGGTTCGCGTCCATCGGCACCGCGAGCAGCAAGGGCACCAAGGTGTTCGCGCTGGCGGGTCGTATCGTCAACACCGGGCTCGTCGAGGTGCCCATGGGCACGACCCTCCGGGAGATCGTGTTCGACATCGGCGGCGGGATCCTCGACGGCCGTGCCTTCAAGGCCGTCCAGACGGGCGGGCCGGCCGGGGGCTGCATCCCCGAGCAGTTCCTGGACATGCCCGTGGACTACGAGTCGCTGATGGAGGTCGGCTCCTTCATGGGCTCGGGCGGCATGATCGTCATGGACGAGACCTCGTGCATGGTCAACGTGGCCAAGTTCTTCATGGACTTCTGCCGCGAGGAGTCGTGCGGCACCTGCGTGCCCTGTCGCGTGGGCACCAGCCAGCTGTGGATGTACCTCGACCGGATCTCGACCGGCCGGGCGACGCTCGACGACCTGGCCCACATGGAGCGGCTGGCCGCCATGGTCCAGCGGACCAGCCTGTGCGGGCTCGGCCAGGGGGCCCCGAACCCGATCTTCAGCACCCTCCGCTACTTCCGTGACGAGTACCTGGCGCACATCAACGACCGGGTCTGCCCCGCGGGGGTCTGCGAGATGGCACGAGAGGCGGTCCTGGCATGAGCGTCCACACCCTGCGCATCGACGGCCTCGACGTCGCTGGCAACGAGGGCCAGTCGATCCTCGCGGTCGCCCGCGAGAACGGCATCGTGATCCCCACCATGTGCCACCTGCGCGGCCTGTCCGACATCGGCGCGTGCCGGCTGTGCGTGGTGGAGCTCGCGGGCTCCAACAAGCTCGTGGCCGCCTGCACCACGGCGGTCGCCGAGGGCATGGAGGTCACGACCAGCTCCGACCGGCTCATCGAGTTCCGCCGGACCATCGTCGAGATGATGTTCCTGGAGCGCAACCACGTGTGCGCGGTGTGCGTGGCCAACAACCACTGCGAGCTCCAGGACCTCGCCGAGGACGTGCGGCTCGACCACATGGAGCTGCCCGTCATCAACCCGGCCGTGGACATCGACGCGAGCCATCCGCTGTTCGCCATCGACCACAACCGCTGCATCATGTGCGTGCGCTGCGTGCGCGTGTGCGGCGAGGTGGAGGGGGCTCACACGTGGGGCGTCATGCGCTCGGGCATCGACGCCCGGGTCATCACCGACATGGGCACGCCGTGGGGCGAGTCGACCACCTGCACCAGTTGCGGCAAGTGCGTCCAGGTCTGCCCCACCGGGGCCCTGTTCGAGAAGGGCCGCTCCATCGCCGAGGGCAGCAAGGAGCGCCGCCCCTTCCTGCCCTATCTCCGAGCATTCGATGAGGAGGCGGTGCCGTCATGAGCAAGCCCACCCTGGCCACCGTCTGGCTCGACGGCTGCTCCGGCTGCCACATGTCGTTCCTGGACCTCGACGAGCGGCTGCTGGACATCGCGGCGCGCGCCGACATCGTGTACAGCCCGCTCATCGACATCAAGGAGTTCCCGGCCTCCGTCGACGTGTGCCTGGTGGAGGGCGCCGTCTCGTCAGTGGACGACCTCCACAAGATCCAGCTCGTCCGGGAGCGGACCCGCACCCTCGTCTCGCTGGGCGACTGCGCGGTCACCGCGAACGTGCCCGGGATGCGCAACCCCATCGGCCCCAAGCCGCTGCTGGACCGCGCCTACCTCGAGAACGTGACGCTCAACCCGATGGTCCCCGACCGGGTCGTGCCAGCGTTGCTGCCGATGGCCCGCCCCATCAACCAGGTGGTCAAGGTCGACGTCTTCCTGCCCGGCTGCCCACCATCCGCCGACCTCATCCATGACGCGCTCGTCGACCTGATCGAGGGTCGCGTCCCCGACACCGCCGGCTCGCGGTTCGGACGCTAGGGGGACGTCATGCCCAGCCAGATCGTCATCGACCCGATCACCCGGATCGAGGGCCACAGCAAGATCACCATCCACCTGGACGACGCCGGCGACGTGGTCGACGCGCAGTTCCACGTGACCCAGTTCCGGGGCTTCGAGCGGATCGTCCAGGGTCGGCCGGTCCACGAGATGCCCTCGATCATGGCGCGCATCTGTGGCATCTGCCCGGTGAGCCACCTCATCGCGTCCTCCAAGGCATGCGACGAGATCCTCGCGGTCGAGCCGCCGCCCACGGGGGCGGACCTGCGACGGGTCATGAACCTGGCGCAGATCGTGCAGTCCAACGCGCTGAGCTTCTTCCATCTCTCGTCGCCGGACCTGCTCTTCGGGTTCGACGCCGACCCGGCGACCCGCAACATCATCGGCGTGGCGCAGGCGAACCCGCAGCTCGCCCGCGATGGCGTGGGGGTGCGCCGCTTCGGCCAGCAGATCATCGAGTGGCTGGGCGGCAAGCGGATCCACCCCGCGTGGGTCGTGCCCGGCGGCGTGGACGCCCCCCTCTCGGCCGAGACCCGCGACCGGATCCTGGCGACCGTCCCCGAGGCCATCGCCGCCATCGAGCGTGCGCTGGCGTGGTACAAGTCATCGCTGCTGCGCTGGGAGGACGAGGCCGCCTCGTTCGGCGCGTTCCGCTCCGGGTTCATGGGGCTGGTCGATGACGCGGGCAACGTGGACTACTACGACGGCCGCCTGCGGTTCATGGATGCCGATGGGCAGCTGCTCGCCGACCGAATCGACCCGCGCGGGTACCAGGACTACCTGGGCGAGGCCGTGGAGCCCTTCTCGTACCTCAAGTCGACCTACTGGAAGGCCATCGGCTACCCCGAGGGGCTGTACCGGGTCGGCCCGCTGGCCAGGGTCAACGTGGCGACCCAGATGGGCACGCCGCGCGCCGATGCCGAGCTGGACGAGTTCCGACGACGCGTGGGGCGGGTCCCCAGCAGCTCCTTCCACTACCACTACGCGCGCCTCGTGGACACCCTCCATGCGGCGGAGCGGATCGACGAGTTGCTGCGTGGGCCGGACATCCTGTCGCCACGGGTGCGCTCCTTCGCCGAGGTCAACGCCAACGAGGGCATCGGGGTCTCCGAGGCCCCGCGCGGCACGCTGCTCCACCACTACCGGGTGGACGACGACGGCATCGTCCAGTGGGCCAACCTCGTCATCGCGACCGGCCACAACAACCTGGCCATGAACCGGAGCGTCAAGCAGGTCGCCCAGACCTACGTCAAGAGCGACCGGCTGGCCGAGCCGATGCTCAACCGGGTGGAAGCGGTCATCCGCTGCTACGACCCGTGCCTCTCGTGCTCGACCCATGCCCTGGGCGAGATGGCGCTCCATCTCCAGCTCCTGGGCCCCGACGGGACGGTGCTCGACGAGATCCGGCGGTGACCGGCGGGCCGCTCGTCATCGGCTACGGCAACGTGCTGCGGTCCGATGACGGGATCGGCAACCGGGTGGCCGACGAGATCGCGAACGACGTGCGGTTCGAGGGCGTGACCGTGCTCCAGCGCCACCAGCGACGCCCGAGCTCGCGCTCGACGTCAGCCGCGCCGACGTCGTGGTCCTGGTGGACGCCACCCGCGAGCGACCGGCAGGCACGTTCGCGATCGAGCCCGTGGCGGCGGTGCGCCCGGGTGGGGCGCCGGCCTGGACGCATCAGATGGACCCCGCGACGATCGCGGGCCTCGCCTCCGAGCTCTATGGGTCGGCGCCTGAGGTCCACGTCGTCCGTGTGGGCGTGGCGTCGCTGGACGTGGGCGAGGAGCTGTCACCCTCGGTCGAGTCGGTCGTGCCCGCCGTGGTCGAGGCGGTCGCGGGGCTGGTGGGCGGCGCCGGCACCGCCAGCTGAGCCGAGCCTCGTTGCGTCGAGGCCGTGCGCTCGACCTCGGGACCCGCCGAGGCCATCCCAGGCTTGGTGCCGAAGGTGGGGTTCGAACCCACACGGGGCTCTCGCCCCAGCGGTGTTTAAGACCGCTGCGTCTGCCGGTTCCGCCACTTCGGCGTGGTGCCGCCAAGCCTAGCGGAAGCCTCCGGCGAGGCGGCCGTGCGCGACGCTGCGACCCCGCGTCAGGCCTCTGGCATCGGCGACATGAGCTGGAAGTAGTTGTCGTCAGGGTCCCGAAGGTCGCGATCGACCTTGGCGCCTCGCCCTCCCCGAAGGCGTAGGGCTCGGCGATCGCGATGCCGCCCGCTGCCCGGAGACGCTCGAAGTCGCCGACGACGTCGGCCGTCTCGATGTTCCAGATGATGCGGCCTGGATGCACGCTCCGTCCCTTGACCTGGTCATGCGGACCGACGGTGACCCAGCCGGTGCCCAGCTGCCAGCCGGTGTAGCCGCCGTCCGCGAAGCGCGGCGCGCCCAGTAGCCTGGTGTAGTACTCGACCAGGCGATCAGGCTGCTCGGAGCCGATGAGGATGCTGTTGAAGTCCACGGATGCCCTCCTGCTCGGGTGGATGCTCGACATCGGTAGGACGGCCTCGAGGCCTCGGATCAATCGGTGGCGCGGCGCCAACCACGGCGAAGGATGGCATGACACGCTCGCGTCATTCGGCGGGGAAGGGTGATGGAGGCGACGAGCGGATTCGAACCGCTGAATAGGGGTTTTGCAGACCCCCCCCTTAACCACTTGGGTACGTCGCCCCGGATGCGCCACCGGCAGGGGCCCGGTCGCTGTCTGGCTGGCCCTCGAGGATTCGAACCTCGGTTCACGGATCCAAAGTCCGGCGTCCTACCACTAGACGAAGGGCCAGCGGTGCGGCGCTCGGGCCGGGACCTCCACCTCCGCTCGGTGGGACATGGACCCGACCGGAGAGGTTGGAGCGGAAGACGGGACTCGAACCCGCGACCCTCACCTTGGCAAGGTGATGCTCTACCAACTGAGCCACTTCCGCCTGGATCCCGCCGTGCCTGGCCCGGGTGGGCATTGGTGCCGAGAGCCAGATTCGAACTGGCGACACCGCGATTTTCAGTCGCGTGCTCTACCAACTGAGCTATCTCGGCCCGCAGGTGCGGCCCGTGTATTCAACCACAACTCCGGCACGAGGGTCCAATGGCCGACGACCCGCTGGCCGACGACCGCCGGGCGGCTGGGCCGCCGCCGGCGTTGGGCACGGCCACGCACGACGTGCTCGCTTGCGGCACGACAGTCCCCCCGTGGCCGAAGCGGGCCGACGTTCGGTGCGGCGGCCGTGCGGCCGAACGCGCAGATGTTCGGTGCGGCCGAACGCCAACCGGCCCCGTTGCGGTGTTCGGGGGTCATCGACGATGTCTCGGGGCCACCAGGCCACGGAACTGAGCCGCCGGAGCTCGCAACCTCGCAGCTGTTCGACGCTCGCGAACGCCGCGGAGGTCTGGAGCCCGGCCGAAGCCGTCGGCAGACGTGGATGCCTGCCATCGGGCGGCTCGCCGTTCGGCACCACCGAACCGGTGTCGCGATGGGTCGGCGGATGGTCGTCACGGCGGCGCCCCCGGCCAGCGCCCGGCGCTCGCCGGCGCGACCCTGACGCGGAAGCGCGACCCGCGCTCGCCAGCGCGGTGGCGCTCGCCGCCACGGCCGCGCGACCCACCTGACGCGGAGGCGACCCCCTACTGGAGCCCCGCCAGCCCCTGCTCCGCGGCGGGGTCGAGCGGCGGCTGCCCGGACAGCGCCCGTAGTCGATCGATGCGCTCCCTGATCGGCGGGTGCGTCGAGAACAGCCCCGCCGAGCGGTCGTCGAGCTTCTTGATGGGGTTGACGATGTACAGGTGCTGGGTGGCCCGGTTGGCGACCTCGAGGGGCTCCGGGTCGGCAGCGATGGTGGCGAGCGCCCGTTCCAGGCCGGTCGGGTTGCGGGTCAGGTCCACGCTCGAGGCATCCGCGAGGTATTCGCGCTGCCGGCTCACGGCGAACTGGACGAGGCTCGCGAAGATGGGCGCCAGTACCGCGAACACGAGCGCCACGAGCATGATCACCGCCTGCGCGCCGCCACCCGAGTCGCGATTCCCGCGCGACCGCCGGCCCATGCCGCTCCAGAACGTCGCGCGCACGAACATGTCCGCGATGAGCGCGATGCTGCCGACCAGCACGCCCACCAGCAGCGAGAAGCGGATGTCGTAGTTTCGGACGTGCGAGATCTCGTGGCCGATGACGCCCTGGAGCTCCTCGCGGTCGAGCTTGTCGAGCAGCCCGGTGGTGACGGCGACGCTCGCGTGCTGTGGGTCCCGGCCAGTGGCGAAGGCGTTGGGGGCGGTGTCGTCGATGACGTACACCTTGGGCATGGGCAGGCCCGCGGCGAGGCACATCTCCTGGACGACGTTCATGAGCTGGGGCGCCTGGTCCTGGGTCACCTGGCGCGCTTGGGAGGCCGCGAGGACCAGGCTATCACCGCTGAAGAAGGCACCCGCACTGAGGATCGCGGAGAGGACGATGGCGAACACGACCGCGGCGACCGCGCCGCCCGTTGTGCCGATGAAGGCGTAGCCCACGAGCGCACCCAGCGCCACGAGGATGAGGGTCAGGATGATGACGAGCAGCCATGACCGCCGTTTGTTCTGGGCGATCTGCTGCTGGAACGTCTGACGCGCGGCCATCTGAGGTCGGGCGAGCGCCTCGGGTCAGGAGGCCGGCGGAGCGCTCGGCGGGGTCGGGGGGTCGACCGGCATCGCCGGTGGGGCGGCCGGGGGCGTCGACGGCACCGCGGGTGGCGCCGCGACACCACCGGCGCTCAGGTTGACCGTCGGCACCTGCTGCGCCGCAGGCTCGGCCTCGAAGAACTCGCGCTTGGTGAACCCCAGCGGGCCCGCGATGAGGTTGCTGGGGATGGTCACGATGGCGGTGTTGTAGTCGAGCACGGTCGCGTTGTAGTGCTGGCGCGCGAAGCTGATCTGGTTCTCCGTGGTCGTCAGCTGCTCCTGCAGCTGGAGCACGTTCTGGTTGGCCTTGAGCTCGGGGTAGTTCTCGGCCACCGCGAACAGCGACCGCAGGGAGCTCGTGAGGGCGTTCTCCGCCTGCGCCGCCTGGGCTGGGCCCTGGGCGCCAGCCGCGACCGCGGCCGCGCGGGCGTTCGTCACATCGGTGAGCACCTTCTGCTCGTAGCCCATGTAGCCCTGGACCGCGTTCACCAGGTTCGGGATGAGGTCCCATCGCCGCTTGAGCTGGACCTCGATCTGGGCCCATGCCTCGTCGATGCGGAGCCGCTTCTGCTGCAAGCCGTTGTACAGCAGGATCAGACCGACGACCAAGACCGCGATGATGACGATCAGGATGATCAGCGACCAGTCCACCGTGACCCCCTGCGCTTCTCCGCGGATGGCCGCGGGACGACCGCAAGTCTAGCAGCGCGAGACGGCGCGCACCGTCGGCCACGATGGTCGAGAGCCGCTCAGCGGTTGATCTCCACGAGCAGGACCCACGAGTCCAGCACCGCGATGGCGAGCGACCCGAGGATGGCCGGCACCAGCCAGTACATGCCTCCGCCGACGCCCGCGAGCAGGCTCAGCCCCGCCAGCCCGAACTGGAGGGTGAACGCGGCGGCGGCGATCGTCTGGAGGTCGGCTCGGGAGCGGTATTGGGCGTCGACCCGGCCGCGGCGACGGACGCCTCGCGCGAGGATCGAGCCGGTGCCGACCGCCCCGAGGGCGACGAGGCACCAGGCGAGCACCGGGATCGCGATGCCCGGCACCAGCAGCAGCGTCGCGGCAGCCAGTGCCAGCATCAGGATGAGCACCGCATCGGCGGCCCGGCTCACCAGCCACGGGTAGGCGAGCAGCCGCTCCATGTTGATGGACATGGCCACGAAGATGAGACCCACGAGCACGGCGGCAGCGCCCGCCATCGCCACCCCGAAGCTCTCCCATCCGGCGACCTCGAACGCGTCCACGCTGCCCCCCTCCGTCTGATGACGGCAGGCTAGCAGATCGAACCGCGGGCCCCAGGGCCTGCCAGCGCGCACCCGGGGCCTGCATGCCCGCATCAGTACGACTACCTATGACGATTGGGGTAGGACCTGCTGCATCCTGTGCGGGCGTCGTCCACGCACTGCCGATGTCTCGGCGACCCTTTCGATTGCCCCACGACAGAGCCCCATGGCCGTGACTGGGAACGGCCGGGGGCTCTTGTCGTTGTCCGGGGTCCGCACGGGCGGGACCGAAGGCGGGCGACCATGGGCGCCAGGGCGCAGCACGGCGGCAAGGATGTTGGGGTCGTCATGTCCCGCGGGCATGCCATGCGGTCGCATCGGCCTCGGCGATGCGATGCTGCGACACGAGGGCCCGGTGCCACGGCTGCACCGGGCCACTACATGCCCCGCTCCTCCGACGGGCGCCCGTCGAGCACGGAGCGGCGATGGTAGCGCTCCCACGAGAGCGTCGTCCAGCCCCCATCCGCAGATGGTGGCGCGGCGCGCTAGGTCGGCTGGACGACCCCGAGACGCCGGCGCGCCGGCGCGCCGTCACGGGACTCCGGCTG
>JAXLXC010000057.1:0-15179 GCA_046328155.1 Chloroflexota bacterium | reverse complement strand
GGGCGGGCGACGGGCGACCCAGCATCTGGTGTCGCACGGCCATCGGCGGATCGGCTACGTGGGCGACGCGATCTCGGTGGCCACGTCGGCGGCGCGGCTCCAGGGATATCGAGAGGCCCACCAGGACGCCGGCCTGGTGGTGGACGAGACGCTCGTCCGCCTGAACCCCGAGCGGGTCAACGCGTCCGAGGCCTCGACGCGCCTGCTGTCCTCGCTCCCCGACCCGCCGACCGCGATCCTCGCCCAGAACAACCGCAACTGCGTCGGCGTCCTGCGTGCCCTGCGCGGCGGGCCACCCGTGGCGGTCATCGGCTTCGACGACATCGAGCTGGCCGACATGCTGCCGGTCCCCGTGACCGTCGTGGCGTCGGACCCGGGCGAGATGGGGAGGGCCGGGGCGGAGCTGCTGTTCGCGCGCATGGCCGGCGACTCGCGGGCGCCGCAACGGATCGTCATCCCCACGCGGGTCGTGGCGCGAGGTTCCGGCGAGATCCCGCCGGCCGCCACGAGCCGCCGGCGCGGTCCCCGCCTGAACCCCTAGGCGGGCGAGGTCGCGAGGGACGCGGCCACCGTCAGCCGAGCGTGACCGGGACCCCGCCTCCGGCGGCTTCGTAGAGCGCCTCGATGGTGCGGGCCTGGCCGAGCGCGTCGGCACGGCCCAGGAGCGGCGCCCGGTCGCCGCGGATGGCGGCGTTCATGTCCTCGAGCTCCAGCTGGTAGGGGTTCGTGGGCTCGACCGCGATACGCTCGTCGTCCCGGTACAGGACACCCCGCGTGGAATGCCACGGATCGGGCAGGAACAGGCGCCCGTCACGCCCGATGACCTCGAGGCTCTCGGACGTCCCGTCGAAGCCGCTGCTGAAGGTCGCCAGGACGTCGTCCGGGTGGCGCATCAGCCCCCCGAACCTGACCTCCACGCCGCTCGGGCCCATGACCTGCTCGCCGCCGACCCGGATCGGCTCGCCCGCGACCAGCCGCGACGCGCTCACGCAGTAGCACCCGACGTCCATGAGCGAGCCACCGTCGAGCAGCGCATCGATTCGCACGTCGTAGGGGCGGTCGAGCAGGAACCCGAAGGTGCTGCGCACCACGCGCACGGGCCCGATGCCGGGGAGCAGCTCGAGCAGCTTCCGCACCTGGGGCGTGTGGCGCCACATGAACGCCTCCTCGAGCACCAGGCCGGCCGCGTCGGCGGCGTCGAACGCCGCCTCGACCTGGTCGGGATGGCGGCTGTAGGGCTTCTCGCACAGCACGTGCTTGCCGGCGGCGAGCGAGGCCATCGTCCACTCGTGGTGGAGCGAGTTGGGCAGGCTGATGTAGACCGCATCGACCTCCGGGTCGGCGAGCAGCCCCTCGTACGAGCCGTGCGCCCTGGCGATGTGATTGGCGGCCGCGAACTCGCTCGCACGGCCCGGGGTGCGGCTGCCGACCGCCGTCACCTCGACCTCGTCCGAGAGGCGCGCGCCCGCGAGCAGCTTCCGCGTGATGTTGCCGGTGCCCAGGAGCCCCCAGCGGATCGGCGATCGTGACGTCATGACGTCGAGTCTAGTTGGGTCCGAGCAGGCCGCGCGGCGGCACTGGAAGGCTGGGGCGGCAGGATGCGCGAGATGCCGTACGCCAGCCCGTCGGCCGAGAACGGCCCGATGTTGACCCACCGGACGATGCCGTCCCCATCCACGAAGTAGGTCTGGGGCACGCCCACGCCGATGAGCGCCTTCCAGGCGGTCTCGTCGGGGTCCATGAGCATCTGCCAGGTGGCCCCCTGGTCCGTGGCGAAGCGCTGGGCCGACTCGGCACTGTCGCGATGCACGATGCCCACCACCTGGAGCCCGCGGTCGCGGTATTCCCCGTATGCACCCACGAGCAGCGGGAACTCCTCGCGGCAGGGGACGCACCAGCTCGCCCAGACGTTGACGATCGACGGCTCGCCCAGGAGGTCCGCCAACCGGACGCTGTTGCCGGCGAGGTCCGTGAGCGTGACATCCGGCACCGGCTTGCCCAGCAGCGGCGAGCCGTCGACCTCCACGCCTGACGCGGCGGGCGACGTCGACGGCGACCCACCGAAGGGGACGGTCAGCAGCACCGCCGCCAGCACCACGATGACGGCGACACCCAGGGCGCTCGCCAGGAGGCGACGCTGCGAACCACTCACCCGGCTGGCGGTGCGGCCTCCCGGACCAGGACCGTGCCGACCATGGGCGGGTGGATGGTGCAGTGGAAGGTGTACTCGCCGGCGGCGAGCGGCGGCAGCTGGTACTCGATGGTGGCCACCCCGGTGATCTCGTCGCCCTGCCACAGCCAGTCGCCCTCGTTGGCGGGGTCGGCGATGGCCACGTCGTGGGGCACGCCCGCCTGGTCGTTCTGGAAGGTCAGGGTCACGGGCGTGTTCGCCGGGATGACGATGCGCCCCTGGTCGAAGTTGGTGGCCGCCGACGCCGACAGGAAGGGCGTCGTGGTCGGCGGCGGTCCGACGTCACCGCCCGCGTTCTGCTCCGGGATGAGGCTCAGGAACCAGGGCGCCAGCGTGAGCAGCACCACGAAGCCACCCACGGCCGCGAACGTGGGTGCGGCCCAGCGTGGGAAGACCTTGACGGGGTCGCGGGTGGTCGGCTCGGCGGGATGGTCGGTCGCCTCCACCTGGTCGAACTCGCGGTTGGCGTCGACGAACCAGCCAAGGCCCGCCGCGATGGCCATGAACGCGCCACCCACGATGAGCAGCGGACCGAGCACGAGGCCCAGGAACATGAACATGAGGCCGATGGGCGCCAGGAACGGCCACGCGCTGGGGCCCGGCAGATGGACGCCCTCGGGGATGGTCTCGTCCGCGGGCTCGCCGGGCTCGATGCGTGCCGCGACGCGGAGGCCATGGTCGTGCGCATCCAGGTCGTCATACTCGCGCGTCGCATCGCGATACCAGCCTGCGGCACCCACCACGGCGACCAGGAGCCCGGTCAGCGCGAGCGGCAGGTTGACGGGCAGGCTGGTGTCGCCTCCGCCGATGGCCAGCGACAGGAAGAGCAGCAGCAGGCCGACGGGCGCCACGAACGGCCAGATGGACGGGGACGGCATGTGGACGCCTTCGGGGGCCGGGCCGGCCGGCAGCGCCGCCGGCACCCGCGAGCGGTTGAGCGCGGCGTTGCGACGCCAGCCCCAGGCGATCCCCAGCAGCGCCATGGGCAGCAGCCCGAACAGCAGCAGCAGCGGGATGTACTGGAGCAGGGTGTCCCACGCCGGGGTCACGAACCGACTCACGAAGTCGAGAGCCTGTCCCCAGACCTGGTCCCAGGGGCTCGCAGCCGTCTCCATCGGTCAGGCCTGCGGGCGGTTGGCGATGCTCACAGGTCGCGGGAGCCCTTGACCATCACCGCGAAGCCGAACGCCATGGACACGCCCGTCAGCAGGAGCATCGTGACACCGGCCAGGTCGATGGTGGTGCCCGTGCCCTGGACGACGAGGTAGATGAGCCCGACCGCCACGAAGAACGCACCCAGGATGAGGGTCCGTCGCCAGTCCATGTCGATCGACTCCTAGCGCAGCACGTAGATGGTCAGGAACAGGAAGATCCACACCACGTCGACGAAGTGCCAGTAGTAGTGGACCGCCTCGACGGCCGTGTGGTGCTTGGCGGAGAACTGGCCGCGGAGGCCGCGCGCCAGGACCACGCCGATGCCGATGATCCCGCCCAGCACGTGCGCGCCGTGGAACCCGGTCATCACGAAGAACAGCGACCCATACACGCCCGTGTTGATGCCGAAGTTCTCGTGCGTCACCAGGGTGTAGTACTCGTACATCATCAGGCACAGGAACGCCAGGCCCAGCACCAGGGTGATGAGGAGTCCCCGGTTCATGCCCGTCCGGTCGCCCTTGCGGATCCGGTCGGTCGCCCACTGCATGGTGAACGAGCTGCTCACCAGGATGATGGTGATGAGCACCGAGATGCCCAAGCCGAAGAGCCCGGAGCCCTGCCAGCTGATGAACTCCGTGCCCTCGGGCGGCCATGGGGTCGTGGTCGCGCGGACGTTGAAGTAGACCCCGAACAGCGCCGCGAAGAACATCACCTCGCTGGCGATGAACAGGAGCATGCCCAGGAGCGTGGCGTCCATGCCCTTGGAGGCGTGGCCCGTCTCGTGCTCCGTCACGGCCCCGTGGCCGGTCACCGGCTCCACCGAGCTGCTCATGCGTGGTCACCGCCAGCCACGATCGCCGCCACCGGCGCGCCATGGGCGGCACCGCCGTGCTTGGCATCGAACACCGGGCGCTCCGAGCGAACGGGCGGCAGGTGGTCGAAGTTGTAGACCGGCGGCGGGCTGGTGGTCGCCCACTCCAGCGTGTAGCCGTCCCACGGGTCATCGCCCGCATCGGCGGGCTTGCGGAGCGTGGTGAACACGTTCCACAGGAACGGCAGCACCGACACCGCGATGACGAACGCGCCGATGGTGGACAGGAAGTTGAGCTCCGTCCAGCCGGCGTTGGCGGAGTAGTCCGCGATGCGTCGGATCATGCCGTCGAGACCCAGCAGGTGCTGCGGGAAGAAGGCCAGGTTGGTGCCGATGAACAGCAGCCAGAACTGGACCTTGCCGGAGCGCTCGTTGAGCTTGCGGCCGGTCATCTTGGGGAACCAGTAGAACAGCGCCGCGAAGATGGCGAACATGGCGCCCGCCACGAGCACGTAGTGGATGTGCGAGACGACCCAGTAGGTGTCCTGGACCATGAAGTCGAAGGGCACCACCGCCAGGAACGCGCCATCGAGGCCGCCGATGAGGAACAGCGCGATGAAGCCCATCGCGTACAGCATCGGCGTGTCGAACGTGATCCGACCGCCCCACATGGTGGCCAGCCAGTTGAAGAACTTGATGCCCGTGGGGACGGCGATGAGGAACGTGAAGAAGCTGAAGAACGGCAGGTACACCGCACCCGTGGTGAACATGTGGTGCGCCCACACCGTGAAGCCCAGGGCGCCGATGGACGCGGTGGCGAACACGAACGCGCGATAGCCGAACAGCGGCTTGCGGCTGAACACCGGCACGATCTCGCTGATCACGCCGAACGCGGGCAGGATGAGGATGTACACCTCGGGATGCCCGAAGAACCAGAACACGTGCTGCCACAGGATGGGGTTGCCGCCCAGCGATGGCTCGAAGAAGCCGCCGCCGTAGTTGCGGTCGATGAAGATCATCACCAGACCCGCCGTGACCACGGGGATGGAGAACAGCAGCAGCACGCTGGTGACCAGCTGGGTCCAGCAGAACATGGGCATGCGCAGCAGGGTCATGCCCGCCGCCCGCAGCTTGAAGATGGTGACCATGAAGTTGATGGAGCCCAGGATCGAGGAGATGCCCGTCAGCGCCAGGCCCATCACCAGCAGGTCGACGCCCGTCTCCGGCGCTCGCGTGGACAGCGGCGCGTAGAGCGTCCAGCCGGTGGGCGAGCCGCCGAACAGGAACGACATCTCGATGAGCAGCGCGCCCGCCAGGAACACCCAGAACGAGAGCGCGTTGACGCGCGGGAAGGCCATGTCCGCGGCGCCCACCTGGATGGGCACGATGTAGTTGCCGAGGCCCGTGAACATGGGCATCACGAACAGGAAGATCATGTTGATGGCGTGGAGGCCGAACACCGCGTTGTACTGCTCGGCGGTCACGAACTGGAGCCCGGGGACGGCCAGCTCGCTGCGGATGACCAGGGCCAGGGTGCCGCCGACCAGGAAGCACGTGAACGCCGTGACGATGTACATGATCCCGATCTTCTTGTGGTCCACGGTGGTGATCCACTCGTAGAGCCTCGATCGGGCGTACGGCCTCGTCTGCGGGAGCGTCGTGCTTGCCATGCCGTTCGGTGCCTCTCGCCTACTGGACCGTCAGCGTGCCGGTCATGTTCGCGTGCACGCTGCAATAGAAGGTGTACGTCCCGGCCGCGATGGGTGGGACGCTGTAGGTGGCCTTCTGGCCGGGACCCGCGATGGGCAGCCCGATCCAGTCCTTGCCGTCAGCTGCCGCACCCCGGATGGCCACGTTGTGCGGCGCCGCGGTGTCGGTGTTGTCGAGCTGGATCGTGAACGGGGTGTCCGCGGGCGCGGTGAGGGCCTTGGGGTCGAAGCCCGTGTTGACGTCCACCGCGGTGAGCTGGAGCACGGAGCCCGCAGGGGCGTCGCTCGAAACCGGCTCGGGGGTGGCGCGCGCCTTCTCCTGCTCGTCGGCGACCCACTGGTCGAAGGTCGCCTGGTCGACCGCCCGGACCGTGAAGTACATCGCGTCATGGGCCAGGCCGCAGAACTCCGCGCACTGGCCCCCGAACGTGCCTTCCTCGGTGATGGTCACCTCGAACTGGTTCATGCGGCCGGGGACCGCGTCCAGCTTGCGGAAGAACTGGGGCACGTAGAAGGAGTGGATCACGTCCTGGGCCTGGAGTCGGATGAGCACCGGCTCGCCGACCGGCAGGACCATCTCCGGGCCCTCGTCACCGGCACCCGTGTAGGACAGGCCCTGCGCCTTGTAGTCGAAGGTCCATTGCCACTGGAAGCCGGTCACGTCCACGGTCACGGCGGGCTCGTCGGAGGTTGCGTCCACCTTGAGCAGCACGGACGTGGACAGCACGAACAACGCGGTCACCACGAGCGCGGGGATGGTGGTCCACAGGACCTCCAGGACGTTGTTGCCGTGGGTCTGCGGCGGCAGGTCCTCGCCGTGCTTGGAGCGGCGGAACCGCAGGCTCACGAAGAGCAGCAGCCCCTCCACCAGGAAGAACACGATCACGGCGATGACGAAGATCGGGAGGTAGAGGTCGGCCGCCTGCTTGCCCTGCTCGGTGACGACATGACCCGGGAGCAAGCCCGGCACCCCACTGTCGCTGGTGGGGCGGTCGTCCGTCCGGGTGGCGCACGCCGTCAGGAAGAGAGCCGCGAAGCCCACCAGCCCGACCACGGACGAGCGCCGGATGGCGCGGCGAGCCATCTCGATGACGCGCAAGGATCCTCCCACGTGATGGCGATGTGCGACAGGCCGCCTATGATACGGCGTGATGTGGCGTCACGTGGGCTCGCGGGCGGTCCCCGCGACGCGCCTCGCCGCTGCCCTGACCGTGGCGGGCGTCGCCCCAGCCGCCGCCCATGGCGCGAGCACCGGCCCACCGGACGCCTCCACCCTCCTCACCGGCTGGTCGTTCGACGTCGAGGTCTGGCTGCCCGTCATCCTCGCAGCCTGGGGCTACCTGGTGCTCGTGCGCTCGGTCGACCGGGCGCATCCCGCGAACCGCGTGCCACGCAGGCGGGTCTGGTGCTGGATGGCCGGCCTGGGCGTGCTCATCCTCGCGACGCAATCGCCCATCGGCGCCTACGACACCACCCTGTTCACGGTCCACATGGCGCAGCACCTGCTGCTGACCATGGTGGCAGCGCCGCTCCTGCTGCTGGGTGCGCCGGTCACCGTGCTGCTGCGGGCGGCATCGCCCGAGGTCCGCCAGGACGTCATCCTGCCCGTGCTCCACTCGCGCGTGGTGCGCTTCCTGTCGCATCCCATCGTGGCCTGGACGCAGTTCGCCGTGGTCATGTGGGCCAGCCACTTCAGCGGGCTGTTCGACGCGGCGCTGGAGGACCCGCTGGTCCACGTCCTGGAGCACGGCCTGTTCCTGGCATCCGCGCTCCTGTTCTGGTGGCCCGTGGTGGGCGTCGACCCGGCGCCGCGCCGGCTGTCGCATCCGCTGCGCATCGGCTACCTCATCGTGGGCATGCCCTTCAGCTCGTTCCTGGGCCTGGCCATCTTCTCGGCGACGAACGTGCTGTATCAGCACTACGCGACGCTGTCGCGCGACTGGGGCCAGCCGCCCCTGGAGGACCAGCAATGGGCGGGCGGCATCATGTGGGCGGGCGGCGACCTGGTGTTCTTCCTGGCGGTGGTGCTCGCGGTTGGCGCCTGGCTGCGCGCCGAGGAGGCCGAGGGACGGCGCATCGACTCGGTGCTGGACCGCGAGCGCGGGGCCGAGGAGCGCGGGTCGGAGCAGGGGTCGCAGCGGGCGCCCGCGCGCGGGCCTGAGCGCCCGGCGCCGGTCACGCACCCGGACGGCGGCACGCTGCCCTGAGCCTGCGCCCGGCGCGGCGGGCAGCCGCCCCGTCGGCTTTCCCAGAATGTGGGCCTATGGACGGCGGGATCGGTCGGACGGCCTCCCCGACCGTCCCTGGACGGCCTCCCCGACCATCCCGGGCGTGCTGCTTGGTCGGCAGGCCCCGATTCTGGGCAGGGCGACGGCGAGGCCGTATGTTGACCGCTCGGGACGACGCAGCGCACGGCTGTCGGCGCGGTCCGCCGTCGTTATGCCCTGAATCTGGCAACGATGTTGGGAGTCGCACGGGGACCGGAGGCGGGCCGACCGGCGGCGGTGGACCGGCGGCGCGACACCGGCGGCGCGACACCGGCAGCCAGGGTGACCGGCCGCGGGAGCCGGGGTTGGGCGTGGCACGTGACCCATCGGCACGCGTGGCGCCATGGGGCTGGTCGTGACTACGGCTCGTCGGTGACGGGCGCACCGTCGGAGGCGTCCGTCACCTCCTGCGGCGGCCGGTAGGTCGGCAGGACGATGAGGCAGTCGACACCTGGGTCCCGACCTGTCACCAGCGCCCGCAGCGCAGCGCGCGTCCCGACCGGGAACTCGGCGGCCAGCTCGTCCCCGGCTGCCGCGATGGCTGCGCGGTTGTTGCGGGTATCGGCGACCAGCAGGATCGTCCGCGGAGAGCCGGCGGCCTCACGCTTGGCGCCCACCCGACGCATCACGGCCTGGAAGTCGCGGATCCGGGTCTCGGCGTCGACCACGATTGCCACCCGGGTTGCCCGATTCAGTCCCCTCGAGTCCCAGGTCCGCTGATCACCGGGCGCGACCCGCGTCTCGAACCGCCACCCCCACTCGGGCCCCAGTCGTTCGCGAAGCGCCCGCAGGAGCTGGATCTGGGCATCGTCGGCCAGCACATGGTCTCCTGGATATGCCCTCAGCACCACATCGAGGCCAAGGACCGCCCCGACGGCCGCGATGGTCTCGAACTGGAGGGCCACGGGTCGTCCGAGCTCGATGCGTGAGAGCTCGGAAGCCGAGATGCCGACCGCCTTCGCGACATCGTGTTGGCTGCGGCCAACCCCGATCCGCGTGTCACGCAGCTCGCTGGCGAGGGTGGCAAGCTGCCGGGCGGAGTTGCGTCGGGCCCTCTGCACGGCACGTTCTCGAGCGGTCACGCGTGGAAGGGTGACGCCGGCGCCTTACGGGACGATCAACCCGGCCTCATCCAGCGATTGCGCGCGGGGCAGATCGACCGACCGCGCAGGCCGGGCTGCCGCGCAGGGGGCCAGGCTGCCGCCCGGGGACCAGGCCGGACTGCCGCCCGGGGCCAGGCTGCCGCCCGGGGCCAGGCTGCCGCGCAGGGGGCCAGGCTGCCGCCCGGGGCCGCGGCCCGACAGCAGCGCGGCGTCAGGCGCCGGGGTCGACCCGCGGGGGCAGCACGGCGGGCTGCACCAGCTCCTCGCCACGCCAGCGGGTGATCTCCTCGGTCTGGATGCGACCGAAGAAGCTGATGAGATGGGCGCCCTCGTCGCGGAGCACCTCGACCGCGGGCGCCTTGAGCGCGCGGTCACGGATGAGCACCGCCATCACGGCTCGCCCGTCTCGGAGCGCGGCATCCTGCATCTGGTACTCGGTGCTCTGGTCCGCCGCCATGAACTGCGTGACGCGGAGGACTCGCCGCCACCAGCTGGTGCCGCCGGTGCTGTCGAGGCGGATGGCTCCCTCGGCACCCACCAGCACGTCGATGTCGTCGGCCGCGATGCCGAGGTCCTGCAGGCGGTCGCCGATGCGGCCGGTGTCGGCGGGGTCGTCCACGACACCCACGAGCCGATTGATGAGCGAGAGCGTCACGACGTCCTTCCGAGTGCTGACACGACCGCGGGACCCACCCGGCGGCCGGGCAGAGTATCGCCCAGCCGACGGCGTGACATCGCCCAGCCGACGGCGTGGCATCGCCCGGCCGCCGGATGCCGGCCCTCAGCGCTGCTGGGCGTCGGCGAGCTTGACCACCTCGTTGTGGTCGTCGACCACCTTGTAGGTCACCGTGATGGGCTGTGCCAGCGCCAGGTGCTCGCCCAGATGCTGGACCGGGAAGGCCACGTCGAACCGCGTGTCGCGCGTGTCGAAGTCGACCAGGCGTCCATCCGCGGTGCGCAGGCGGAACCCCTCGACGGACGTGAGCGACGACTGCTGCACGTCCACCACCAGCCCGGTCTCCTGGTGGAGCGTCGGTTCGCAGCCGACCAGCACGCCCACGCTCAGCACGAGCGCCGCGACGAGCCTGACCAGCCGCCCAGGGCTCACCCCAGGGGCACGAACACCGCCACGTCCAGCACGATGAGCGCGAACAGCCCGGTGAGGTACGTGATGGAGAACTTGTACAGGCGCACGGCGCGAGCGTCCGTGCCGTCACGCCACATGAGGAACGCCTGGCTGAGGAACATCGTGCCCAAGGCGAGCGTGCCGGCCAGGAACACCAGTCCCATGTGGGCCACCGCGAAGAACACCAGGGTGAGCGCGACCATGAGCACCGAGTAGAGCGCGATCTGGCGGGTGGTCTCGGCCACGCCATGGGTCACGGGGAGCATCGGCACGTTGGCCGCCGCGTAGTCGCCGCGGATGCGCAGCGACAACGCCCAGAAGTGGGGCGGCGTCCAGTAGAAGACAATCGCGAACAGGAGCAACGCGGGCAGCGTGATGTCGCCGGTCACCGCGGCCCACCCGATCACGGGCGGCAGCGCCCCCGCGGCGCCACCCAGCACGATGTTCTGGGGCGTCGAGCGCTTGAGCAACATTGTGTACACAACGACATAGAAGCCGATGGCGAGCAGGGTCAGGAACGCCGCCACCAGGTTGGTGGTCAGGACCAGCAACCCGAAGCTGACCACGGTCAGGATGAGCCCGAACATGAGCCCGTCGACCAGTGCGACCTGATGCGCCGGCAGGGCGGCGTCGGCGGTGCCACCATGATCACGTCGATGGCCGGTCGAGATAGCAGTTGATGGCGTTCGCGGCGCCCGCTGCGAGCGTCCCCCACCAGCGTCCAGACGGCGAGCCACGCGAACTCCAGCGGATCCATGCCCCGCACCGTGCTCCATGCGAGCACCATGGCCGGCAGCGTGGTCACCAGCAGCAGCTCGATGATGCCGCGTGGCGGTGAAGGCGCGACGCGGAAAATGCCACCGGTCCAGCGGCACGGATGCGGGTGATGGCTCGTCGACGGGGCGTCCGGATGGCCCGGTGCCCACGGCGTCGCCGCCATACGCGGCCCTCGCCGCATACCAGCCCACGAACGTGGCGGAGACGAGCAACCCCCAGATGGCCGCCCCCAGCGTCAGGTGCAGCGAGACGGCCCACGCCGCGAGCGTCGTCCAGATCTGCGCCGCGCCCACGATGACCTGGATCGCGAAGAGCACGGCCGCGGTGCCCACGAGGCCCAGCATGGTCGTCGCACCAGGCACGTCTCGCCGAGCGCCGCCGCCAGGCGGCGCGCCAGACCGATGGTCGTGGCCGCGGGACCACGCCACGATCGCCGCCACGACGCCGTTGCGCCGTGCACGCCATCGGAGCGCAGCGGCGGCGAGGTCATCCAGGGCAGGGATTGCGCGGCCCCCGAACAGCGGCCAGTCGGGATAGACGATGAGCGCAGCGCAGCCGCGAGGAGCGGCCCACGCCAACGCACGTGATCTCGGTGCCGAACAGCAGCAGCACATAGACGCACAGCGCGGAGAAGCCCACCAGCAGCGGGATCCGGAGCGAGGTCGCATGCCGCGCCAGCGCCGCGGGGTATCCCGCGCGCACCGTCAGGTACAGGCAGACCGCGAACAGGACCATCGCGGTCGCGAGATGGATGGTCACCGACTCGGCGGAGTTGCTCATCTCCACGGTCACCTTGCCCAGCCAGGCCTGGAAGCCGGTGAGCAGGAGGGCGGCGATGGATCCCACGACCACGGCCCGGGTCTGGCGCTGCGAGCGGAACGCCTCGATGACGAGGGCCAGCATCACGAACCCGATGATCACGCCCCACCAGCGATGGATCGACTCCAGCCATGCCGCGGTGTCGCCGGCCGGCGGGATGACCTGGCCGTGGCATAACGGCCAGTCGGGGCAGCCCATGCCCGAGCCGGTGCTGCGCACGACGACGCCGATGACGACCATCACGAAGGTGGAGAGTGCGGCGAGGAGCGCGAGCTTCTGGTAGCGGGGCATGGTCCCTGACAGGTGCGATGCCGGTCGGCGCTCGGGGTCGGCGGGCGGGCCGGGTCGATGGATGCGTGGGCCGCCGGATTCTACGGCAGGCGCTAAGGTGGCGGGGATGCCGAGACGACGCATGACCCCGCTGCTGGCACTGGCGCTCGTGGGTGCCGTGGCGCCCGTGTCCTCCGCTCAGGTGGCGGCCCAGTCGCCGGTGGCGGCGCCCGACTGCGGCCCGCAGAGCGCCGATGGGTCATACGCCGGCTGGCCCGCTGCCGGCCAGGCGAGCTCGGACGGCCAGCTCATCCCGCTCCTCGTGAGCAGCGAGGTCGTCGCCGGGCCACCCAGCCGCTTCCTGTACTCCATCGCCGACCCTGCCAACCCATACGTGCCCACCGCGTCCGCGGACATCGCCACCCAGGTCGCGTTCTACGCCCTCGCGCGCGACCCCGCGAACCCGGCGGCCAGCGTGCCAGGCACCTTCCTCGACTCCGGGAACGGCACCGGCCTGTATCGACTGACCGCGATCTTCGACTGCGTGGGCGCCTGGGGCATGGCGCTCACCGCCACGCTGCCGTCGGGATCGGTCACGACCCGCATGATCTTCGACGTGCTGCCGTATGGCTCCACGCCCGCCATCGGCGCCCCGGCGCCCCGCTCCGACAGCCTGACCGCGACGACCCCCGAGGGGATCGCCGCCATCTCCACCGACACGTCACCCGACCCCGACCTGTATCGCCTGAGCATCGCCCAGGCGGTGGGCTCCGGGCGGCCCACCTACATCGTGTTCGCGACGCCGGCCTTCTGCCAGACCGCCACCTGTGGCCCCACGCTCGACATCGTCAAGACCGTGGTCCCCGACTACACGGACCGGGTCGACTTCATCCACGTCGAGCCCTATCTGCTCCAGCCGACCGATTCCGGCCTCCAGCCCCTGCTCGACGCGGACGGCCATCTCCAGGTCGTCCAGTCGGTCATCGACTACGGGTTGCGAACCGAGCCCTACCAGTTCCTCGTGGATGGCTCGGGCATCGTCCGCGCCGAGCTCCAGGGGATCGCGAGCGCGGATGAGATCCGCGCGGCGCTCGATGCCGTGCTTGCCGGCGGCTGAGCCCCGCCGCCGCTTCGCATGACCGCCTCCCGGATCGCTCGGACGGTCCAGGGCCCGGAGGGGCTGGGTCGCCTGCTGCTCAAGAGCCTGCTCGTCGGCGCCATCGCGGTCGTGCTCGTCTCGGCGGTCATCATCGGCGTGGGTGGGCGGCCGCCCCACGACATCACCATCGCCTCGGGGGCCGAGGGCGGCGCCTATCACGCGTTCGCGCTCCGCCTCCAGGCGGCGCTCGCCACGCGCGGCTTCCGCCTCCATGTCCTCGAGACCGCGGGCTCGGTGGAAAACGTGCAGGACATCCAGGCCGGGCGCGCGGACATCGGGCTGGTCCAGTCGGGAACCGACCAGGTCATCGACATGGGCGGCATCACCGCGCTCTCGGAGCTGTTCTACGAGCCGGTCTGGATCTGGTATCGCACCGACGCGTTCCCCGTCCTGGATGACCTCTCGGTGCTGGCCGGGCATCGGGTGGCCGGCGGCGAGCAGGGCAGTGGCACCTACGCGATCATGTCCCGGCTGCTCGCGCTGGATGGCTCGCCTGTCGTGGAGCGCGTCGATGCCAGCGCCGCGGAGACGGAGCAGATGCTGCTCGACGGGAGCGTGGATGCGGGCGTCATCGTGGCGGCCGCCGACGCGCCCATCATCCAGTCGCTGGCCGAGGACCCGGGCATCGCCGTCTACCAGTACCAGCGCGCCGAGGCCTACGCGCGCCACCTGCCGTATCTCAGCGCGGTGCCGATGGCCCAGGGCGTGCTGGACATCGATGGGGACGTGCCGCCCGCCGCGAGCGTCGTGCTCGCGGCCCGCGCGACCCTCGTCGGGGAGGCGGACCTGCACCCGGACCTCGCGCGGCTGCTGGTGACGATCGTGCCCGAGGCGCTCGCCTACCCGCTCATCGGTGGGCCGCACGAGTTCCCGTCGCTGCTCCAGACCCAGTTCCCGGTCAACGAGGAGGCGCAGCGATACCTCGCCGACGGCTCGACCCCGCTGGAGCGGTTCCTGCCGTGGGACATCGCCTCGCCGCTGTCGCGCTACTACGTGCTGCTGCTGCCCATCGTGCTGCTGCTGTACCCCCTGTGGCATGCGGTCAAGGCGGCGTTCAACTGGTATCAGAGCCGCAAGATCGTGGGCTGGTATCCGCGGATCCATGCCATCGAGCGCGGGCTGCCAGAGGCGACCCTCCCCGAGCTGGAGCTGCAGCACGAGTTCCTGCGTGCGATCGTGGCCCAGGTCTCGTCGAGGCAGAAGGTGTCTGCGGGCTATCTCGCCGCCTACTACGACCTGCGCGGCAACATCGCGTTCGTCCAGGGTCTGGTGAACCGGCGCATCGCGGAGCTCGAGGCGAGCGATGGCCCCGCCCCGGCCACGGCGCCCCACGCCCCCCTGGACCCGGCGCTCATCGCCGACCCGCGACGCATCACCGACCGCGACATGGGCATCGACGACGACATGCGGGCCATCGGCCGCTGACGGCGCCTGCGGGTCAGGAGGCCTTCGTGCCGGTGGATCCCGGTGCCACCAGTGGCTCGCCCGCGGCGCACGCTGGGCAGGTGGCCGGTCCAGGTTCGTAGGTCGGCACGTCCAGGGTCCACAGCGAGTGGACCGGCGTCACGCGACCCGTGGCCTCGGAGCGGACCTCGGTCGTGCCCCCGGACCGGTCGACGATGACGGCAGCCATCACCAGCTCCCCGGGCGTGGCCTCGATGGCCGGCAGCATGGCCAGCAGCGAGCCGCCGGTGGTGAGGATGTCATCCACGAGGTAGACCCGCTCGCCAGGGGCGATGGCGAAGCCGCGTCGGAACTCGCGATGGGCCCCGCCGGTCGCGTCCTTGACCTC
>JAXLXC010000056.1:0-15651 GCA_046328155.1 Chloroflexota bacterium | reverse complement strand
TCGCGCCAATGCACGGACCATGCGCTCGATGCGAGGAACCAGCACGTGGCCTGCAAAGTTGGCTTGGCCGTCCAGATACAGGTCGATGCCAGCGGCACACTGGGCCGCGACAGCGTCATCGATCCACGGAGCGCGAAGCCACACCGCAAGCTCCTCGACGGTCGGACGGCCATAGCGAGCGACAAGTTGCTCAAGCGCGGGAACCAGGATGAGCTGCGCGGAGACCTGGGCCTGGAGGGCCTCGTGCTGTGAGACACGGGCAGTGACCTTCTCCTCTTCGGTCTTGGGCTCGCGGAGGATCGTGCCCTCCGGCCCCGCGTATTGGGTCGTCACGAGGCAGCTGAGCGGATGGTCACGACGGCCGTCTTCCACGACCTGTCTGTTGCGACCGGGGTCGCCCGTCAGGGGTCCGGAACTCCCGATGCGCGCGAGCGCTTGAGATAGCGAATCGGCGCCGACCAGACAATCGATCTCCTTCCGGAGTTCACTGGTCGGGATGGTGATCTCGCCGGCGATCTCCTTCAGGTCCATGTCAGCTGCCGCGGCGGCCTGCACCTCGGGCCGAAGAGTGGCAGCCAGGTCCCGGAGCCCATGGAGATCGGCCAACTCGAGTGCCCGCCGGAGTTCGAAGAGCCGCTTCATGCCGTCCGACTGCCTGCCCGCGCGCATCCACCGTCTCACTTGTCGTTCGCGCATTGGGGACAGCCGGGTTCGCTCGAGGACTGGGGCCATGAGGTCCGCCACCGAGTCGGCGAGGTGAGGATCCGCGTCGTAGAGCTGCTCGGCCCGCTCGATGGTGTCGAGCACGCCATCCGGACGGATCTCGCGCGGGGCGCTCACGATGGCCTCCAGCAGCGACAGCGGAATGCCGGGCTTGTCGGGTTCCGTCTCGAGCGACTCGGTCGCGCGCAGGATGATCGACTCGGTGATCTCCTTAGCCGTGGTCATGTCACGCAGCTCGAGCGCGATCTCGAGCGCGCGGATCAGTGAGTCGGTCCGGGTCAGGTATTCGTCCGTGGCGGTAGCACCGAGCGCGCGATACCCGTCGATCGCCGCCCTGGCCCACGAGTCGGGTCGTGGCTTTGCGCGTCGGCACCAGAGGAGGTCTGCGTACCGGGAGCGGAGGAGGGGCGGTTCAGTCCAGGTCAGCGCTTCCTGCCACTCGGCTTCTGCTTCGGGTGGCATCAGGTCGAGGGGCATGGGATAGACGCGACCCTCGATCTCCCACATCGGCCCGAAGACACCGACACGCGACCGGAGTTCGATGGACGACCTCAGAACCAGCATGTAGTCGAAGGCAGCCTGGTGCGCCGCCAGTGCCACCGGGACGTGACCGCTGGAGTCGCGCATCCGGCTCGACACAAGGGCCCAGGTCGGCGCCGAGCCCACCGCCCCAAGGATGAGTTCCCGATCTGCTTGGTCCAAACGACCCCCGGCACGCGTATCCCGGGCATCACCGCCCGTGGGGGCGATGTTCACGCACTCTCGTGCCACCTAGGCTGGCACGAGAGCCCCGGCATTCCGCGCCATTCTCATGTGGCATCTCGCGCCCCATCGAACCCTGCGCCTTCCCGCAGGTGCCACCTGAGGCTCCAGGCCGGGCGACTCAGTACCTCAAGGTCCGCGCCGCCCACCCCGTCGCGTCGTGCCCATCTCGACGAGACCGAAGTCGAAGTCGTCGCTCCCGAGAAGGCGAGGTCCGTTGTCCTACGGTATCGACCCCGACCGGGGTCCGAGCGGAACACGCGGGGAAGCCCGGGGCGATGGCCGAGGGCCCCGGCGACCGTGTGGCTGCATTCATCGCCGACGTTCGCGACTCCGACTGTCGGTGGTCGGAGCGGGAACCCTGGACCCGTAGACGCACCTGTGGACCCGGACGTCGAAGGAGCCGAGGACGCGTTACCGACAGTCCAGGCGGGGTGCAGCGCAGGGTTCGTGTTTGCGGATGGCGCCCCCGGACGACCCTCAGCCCGCGCCAGAACACGAGAGCGCTGCCCTGTCGGCACTCCGACGTCCTCAGCGCCTCAGTCCATGCCGCGCCCCGTCACCAGGACAGGTCAGCCACGCTCTGCCGTGTCGAGTTCCTCGAGTGCAGCCTCGTCGTCGTGACGCCGGCCCTCGTGCTCGTATGAGGCCGCCACTGAGTCCAAGATCGCAGCTGTTCGGGGCCACTCCTCACGGAGCAAGTGCGCCCTGCCGAGGTATTCGGCAGCGAGCGCCCGTTCGTCATCCCCGTTGCGGGACGACCGGAAGTGGACGCCACGGCTATTGACGGCAGCTACAGCGAAGCCGCGGTCCACGTCGTCGCTTGCGAGAGACTCGATCAGTTGGCGCGCCGCCCGGTGCGGGTGCACCCCGTCCGGGTCGGCGGGGGACCACCACAAAATCTGGCCGATCAGCTCGTCACCGATGGCAATGCGCTCGGCGGCCGCGAGTTGCTGCCGCGCTTCGGCGACCCACGCCGCGAGTTCGGCCGGGTCGAGGCCGTCGCGACTCGCGCCCGGGCACGTCCGCCACAGTGAGAGGAGCCGATATGCCTGTCGCGCCCGACCGGCCGCGGCGTCGTCCATCGGCTTCGGCGCGTCGCTCGCCCCGCGGAAGGCGGTACTGACGACTTGGACGAAGAATGCGGGATCGGCCGCGAGTGCCTCCGACAGACGCCGCGGGGCGTGCTCGCGGTCGTCGAACAATGCGAGGTAGACCCACTCGTACTGCGCGAGCGCCACCGTCGCCACCCCTGCCGCTTCGAGTCGGTCCAGTAGCTTGGGCAGCAGATGCGTGAACATGGACACAACGTGGCGGGGGGGTGCCGTCTGGGTCATGACGGCAGTGTCCAGGGCACGGAGCACAAGCTCCGCGTCGAATTCGTGGTCTCCCCGCTCGACCGCGCCGCCGAGGAGGTCGAGGGCCTCGTACGGCCGTCCGACTTCCGTGAGCTTGGACGCGGCGTACCAGACATCGGCGCCGGAGGGGTAGCCAGAGAACGACGCCCAGTAGGCGTGTTCGACATCCTCGCCGCGGGACGAGGCGACCTCCCACACGCGGCGTTCGGGGATCGCAGCGAGGAGTGCGCGAGTCACGGCGTCGTCGTCGAGGTCTTCCCGGTGCGCGTCCAGCCATGCCTCGAGCCATCCCAAGCCAGCCGTCCGCTGCCGGCCGCGGATGAAGCCGTCCGCGGCCCGGGCTCGCGCGGGCGATGCTGCCGTCAGCCAGGCTACGAGATCGACGCGGCTCCACAGCGGCGAGGAGCCGAGGGTCCACCCTGCCGCCTCGGGCTGTTCGGCCTGGTCGATAAGCCGGAGGATGGCGCCCCAGCCAGCTTCCTCGTCCAGTTCGGCGAGCGCCTCCAGCCGGCGTCGCGCGAGCGTCTCCTCATACCGGTGGTAATCAGCGCCCGAGATGGCGGCGATGTCGGGATGGAGCGAGAACAGCCACCTCACTCGCTGCGCAGGGTCCGCCGGCCGGAACCTGGGGATGAGCTGGTCGAGGGGTGCGAGGCGGCGCGCGGGAAGCGCCCACTGCGCCTCCGGGTAGGCCCTCGAGCGGGAGACGAGCTGCCGGACAGTGCCAGAGATCAGCTCGCGTTCGCCGTCGTCGAGGGCCTCGGCCGGGAGCGCGGCCAAGGCGGCCACCACCCGGTCTCCGAGGGGCTCCGGTAGGTCGTCGTACGCCTGCAGGAGCGATGCCCACCGGGCGCCGTTCGTGCCGGCATCCTCGAGCAGCCAGCCGAGGACTTCCGTCACGAACGCGACGTAGCTCGTGCGCGTGGTTTCCGGACTTCCGCTGACGGCCCAGGGCCGCCAGCGCGGGCGGGCTGTCTCGCCGGTGAAGTCGTTCGGCGTGGGCAACAGTCCGCGAAGGAGCGGCCATGCGCGATCGGCGTCGCCGGCGCGCACGGAATGGAGCGCCGCGATCCGCTGGGCCACTGTGGCGGACGTCTGCGGGTGCCACGGGAGAAAGATCTCTCGAAATGAGTTCGCAGGACGATTGGACCATCTCCCGCCCGGGTCGATCGCCGTCCAGTCGCGGAGCACGCCGGCCACGTCTGCCAGGAGGTCGGGGTTCCAGGCGAGCGCTTCGAGGCCCCACAGCACAGGAGCGTGAGGCGCCGAGCCGAAGACACCGCCGCTCTCCGCCTGGATCAGCAGCCCTCGGAGCGGTGGCTCATTCCCGAGCAGGCCGGTGCGGACAGCATCGATGAACGGGAACGGGGCAGCCTCGGCGATCAGGGGAAGGACCGAGCCGAGGGAGACCCACCCGCCGCCCCCCGCGTCCGCGTTCGCGCTCCCCAGCAGTTGGCGCGCGACACGCGCGGCGAACTCCGGGCCTTGACGAACGCCCCCGAGGTCTCGGAGCGGGTCCCACCCGCCCAACATGGCGAGCGTCGTCGCGAAGCCGTCGCGGATGCGCTCCGAGTGCGGGCGCGCCTTGCCCGCCACGTTCGCCATCCAACGTTCGCTCGGGGGCAGGTCGAGTCCCGGATCGCGCGCACCCAGGACCTCCTGCGCTGCTGCGGCGAAGTCGTCGAGCACCTCATCCGTGACCGCGTCGCGCAGGAGCGGCCACAGGTCACGCTTGTCCACCACGACCCAGACGGAGCCGCGGCGACGGACTGGCGCGTCCGCGTCCTCCGACAGCTGCGAGAGGTCCGCTTCAAGGCCGTCGTACTCCCGCTTGGCGAGGCTCGCAACGATGTGCCGGTCTCCGGCGAGTCCGCCGTCCCATGAGCCGGCCAGCAGAGTGGACGTCAGGACCTGAGCCATCGCGGCCTCCGTCCAAGCGGGCCGCCGGAACTCCTCGACCTGCGACAGCCGGCGCCGCAGTGCGAGGAGGCTCCCGTTGGCCATGGTGACGACCTCGGTCGCGAGTCCGGTGTCGATCCCCATCCCCGTGAGAACCTCGACCAGCTCGTCCACGGTTCGCTCGCGTAGGCTCGCTTCGGGCACGTTCTGCTCGTCGGGCCCGACGGGGACGATCACGTGATGCCCGTTCTCCACGGCACGGCCGATCCACGGGTCTGGGAAGCTCGGCAGGAGGATCAGTGCCTGCGGCAGGAGGGTGATTCGCTGCCAAGCGTCCTCGGTCTTCACCACGACAGACCGAAGGAGGCGCGCGTTGGTGTCCGCGTCCGGGCCCATCAGCGCTGCGGCCACGAACGCGACCACCTCGTCGGTCGTGCTGCCTTGCAGCAGGTGCCGCCGTGGGTCTGCCTCGAGCCACTCAAGCAGCAACCTCGCCTCGGGCTCGCGGCCGCGGAGCAACATCTCGCGCGGCAGCTTGTGGGGGCGACTGAGGTCTGCCCATTGGTCATACCAGTCCTCGAGCGACCGAGCGTCCACGATGCGGGAGTCAATCTCTTGCGAGAGCCAGAGGTGGACATGAGGCGCGATCTCCAGCCACGCCTCGAGGTCGCTCGCGTTCCACGCGCACACCTGCGCCCACTCGCCGTCAGAACGGCGGTCGGCGAGCCACCTATCGCGGTCCCGCCAGTGCCTGGACGAGACGAACACGAACGTCGAGCGCCTCCTCACGGCCTCCGGGGTCTCGTCAGTGCGCTTCCGGTAGTCCCGTTGCGCCTTGTCCCGGGGGTCGGCGTTGGTCCCCATCTCCCAGAACGAGGCTCCGGCAGGGACCCAGCTGTTCCCGGCGGCCACGCCGACCTCGCCATCCCAGCCCGGGAACCGGACCGCGGCACCCGCCGGCATGGCGATCCACCGTGGATCGGTGGTGGCGGTAATGAGGCGGCGCACGAGGCGCGGAAGGGCGGTCTCCGCTCCTGTGCGGATCTCGGCCCAGCGGTCGATGTGGTCAGCGGTCGGCAACAGCGGGGAGAACACGCAGCCCCTCAGTCGGATGCAAGCTGATGGTCATCCATGACGATAGCCCAGCTGATGCCGAGCATGACCGGAGGCTCGGCCGTTCCCCATCCTGCCTTCGACGCCCGTCACATACGCCGTCGCCCCCACTCCCCTCCAGACGCACGCGACCGCGAGGTTGCGCTCTCACCGGCCACCAGCGGCACCTTCAGATGCCCTTGCGCCGTCCCGCAGGCGCAACATGAGCCATCGGACCGAGGGTCCGCCAAGCACGAAACTAGCGTTGTCGACCCGGTGGGAAGAACCCTCGTGGGAACAATGTTCCTCCCACACGGGCCTTCGGCTGTATCAGGCGGCCTCGCCCTGGGGGCAGGTTGGGGGCCTCGCCGAGTCCGAACAGGGCGATGGCGTCCATCGCCTCGACGGTCGCGGTGGAGCTCGTGGCATAGCGGGTCAGCAGGAGCGCGCCGCCGTCGGCATGGCCGACGATGCGCGCGATGGCCGCCGGGCTGACGCCATGGCGGACCATCGTCGAGATGGCCACGTGTCGCAGCTGTCGCAGCTGCAACCGCCTCCCCCGGAGGTCCGCGATGGCATCGTCGGCATCGATGCCCGCGGCCCTGCGGACCCGACGCCAGGCGGCATCGAGCACGGTGTAACCCAAGGGACCGCCTGATGTATTCGGCCAGACCAGGCCGTCGGTCGACAAGCTCGCGGCCCTCCATGTCGCGAGGAGCTCCGACACCCAGGTCGGGATGGTCACCGTCCTTCGGCCCGCCGACGTTTTGGGCCTCGTCGCCACGTCGACGTTGCGCCCGTCCATCCGCTCCCGGCTGATGGCCCTCCGGATGGTCACGCGGTGGGCACGGAGGTCGACGTCGCGCCAGGAGAGGCCGCGCACCTCCCCGACCCGCGGGCCGATGGCGACCATCAGCCCGACGAGGGCCCCCATCGCCGGCCCCTCGCCCACGGCGGCGCGGACGATGGCGCGTTGCGTCGGGTCGTCGATGTCGATGGACCAGACCGGGCGGTCCTCACCGGGCGGTCGCTGGATGCGGGCGCCCCGGGTCGCGACTACCGTCACGAGGCCGTGCTGCTGCGCATCCAGCAGCGCGGCACCCAGCACGCCCCGGATCTTGGTCAGGGTGGCGACAGCGAGGCCGGCGGCGCGGAGGTCCGCGAGCGTGTCGACGACGTGGCGCTGCGTCAAGGCCGCGAGGGCGACGTCGCCCAGGGCGGGCACGAGGTGCCGGTCGACGATGACCCGACAGTCGTGCGCGGTCCGGCCCGAGACCTTCCGCCGGATCCGCGGGTCGCTCAGCCAGCGCTCGAGCCATGCCGCCACCGTGACCCGCGTCGGGTCGGCGCTCGCGCGGGCCTCGATGCCGCGCGCGAGCTGGGCGAGCCGCCGCCGCACCTGCTCCCGGTTGGGCCCGGTGATGCGCTGGCGCACGTCGCCCCGGTGGTACTCGCCGACCCACCGGAAGGGCACCCGCTCGCCGGTCGCGGGGGTCGATGCGGGTCTCCTGGTAGAGGGATCCCGGACCGTCCCCAGGTGGGCGGCCGGGCCTGCGCTTCATGGCCATGCGGCGGATCCTCTCGTACCTAGCACCCTGGTGCGAGTCCTAGGGCCTGTCGTCCGCCGGGCCTGGACTTCGGGGCGACCGTGACTGACGCCTCGCTCGTGGCATCCAGCGCGGTCGCTTGGGTCGACCTCGCCCAGCGCCCAGTCGAGCAGGCTCTCCTTCAGACCCTCGATCTCACGCAGCGAGCCTCAGACGACCTCGAACCCACCCGCCGCCGCGAACGCCACGACGTCCGCGGTGATCGCGTTGATGGCTGCGGCGTGACGGTCGTGTCCGATGGACCTGTCCGGCCAGAGACGATGACGGTCCTGGGATCGCAGGGCAGCGGTTTCGGGAGCCTGCTCGTCGAGGACGACGAGCTCGCCGAGGAAGACATCGGACTGGCGGGCTGACCATCCCGGTCGACACGCGTCCGACAGGACGCCCACGGCCAGATAAGGCTGGGTCGGAGGTTGCAGATCGGTTACGATCACTTGCCCCGACCAATCGCGCTCTTGCGCCCCCCGCGGATATCACGATGAGATGGGGGTGCAGACACAACCTCATCCCAACACCGCGGAGCCGCCGGTCGTGCTCCCACCCGCTGACAACCTCACCCTCGCGCGAGCCCTCTCACGGGCGCTCGATGGGGTCGAGCGCAATCGCGCGGCACAGGCCGCCAAGGCGATGGAGAAGTCATGAGAGATCTGCCGCGTAGATTGGATGGCCTCGTCGGCCTGCGCGCTGCGCTCTGGGTCCGGGAATCCACCGCGGCCAGTACGACAACTTCGGTCCCGAGGCGCAGCGCGACCACTACACTCGAGCCTTGGAGCGATGGCGCCTCGTGGACACTGGGGTCTCATGGTCGGTGGCTCACAGCGGCTGGAAGATCGCCCAGCACCCGGCGTGGAATGACATGTTGTCGCGCGCAGGGCGTGACTTCGACGTCCTTGTCGTGGGGTACGCCTCACGCTTCGCCCGATCGCTCGAGGCCCATGTCGACGCTCGGCGCCTGTTCCACGCGGCCGGTGCGGCGATCCTGTTCGTCGACGAGCGCGTCCTGACGAGCGACGAGGACGCCTGGGAGCGCTGGGCCCGAGAGGCGGTGGAGGCCGAGGCATACAGCCGGAAGCTGAGCCGCCGGGTTGGTAAGGGCTGAGCGCGAAGCGTCGTCGCGAAGACGTGCCGGGCGGCAATCGGCCACCGTACGGCCTGCTCCGTGTCGGTCAGCGCCCCTCGCGTCTGGAGGTCAACCCCGAAACGTTCCGACCGCCGAGCGCTGCTTCGAGCTTGCGGCCAGTGGGATGTCTGACCGGCAGGTCGCCGCAGCCGTCGGGCTCAAGAAGACGCACGTCGGCGAGGTCCTGACCAACGCGGTCTACAAGGGTGTCCTGCGCGGTGGAGAGCTCGCGAGCGGTGGACCGTTCATCAACCCTGCGACGTGGGACAGGGTCCAGGTGATGCGCTCGGCGCACGCGCGGCGGTACCCGGGACGACCAGTCGCCCGGAAGTCCTACGCGCTGGCATCGTTGCTGCACTGCGCATCCTGTGGGAGGCGGCTGACCGGCCACCAGGGTCGGTATCGCCATGTCGAGGCGTGCGCCGAGTTCATCGATGCTCGGCCTCACATCCCAACCAAGACGGGCGGCGTCGACGGCCACATCCGCGGAGAGTCCTATGCGGCCGCTCTGTACGAAGGCCCTGCCCGCGAGCTCCTTGGCAAGGCAGCCCTGTCCTCACACGCCATCAGCCAGACGATGGAGTGCAGGGACCGGCCGAGCGGCCCAGACCCGTCGACCCTCGCCCGTATCGCGCTCGATCGAAAGGCGGCCCTTGACCGCTTCCTGCGCGACCGCGATGCGACGGCTCTGACGGAAGCGATGAGCAGGCTCGACCATGACGAGGCCACGGCGCGGATCGTGGAGAGTCCCGCTCTCACAGCGGACGATGCCCGAGCGTATCTCGATGCATTGCCTCGGCTGTGGGACGACACCGACGACGGTGGTCGGGCAGCACTGGCGCAGGCGGTGTTCGCCAAGCTCGAGGTGCTGGGCGTCCAGCAGGTGGAGGTCCAGTTCACACCTGCGGCCGAGGCCCATGGATTCACGGCGCTCTTCGCCGCCGGGCCCGTGGGATGCGCTGGAAGTAACTATGGTCGGGGCGACAGGGTTAGCCCCTCCTTGACTCATGTTCGGCCCCGACCGAGGCTCACGATGGATGGTGAGCCGAACGCCGAGGGGTCGGCCGCGGCTGGCCGCCACGAGGAGCGCCCGAGCGTGGCGCCGAGGGCGATCGCGCTGCGTCCGAACGGTCCCCTTCGTCGCCGCCGAACCGCGCTCAGCCCTTCATGGCCCCCTGGGCGAGGCCCGAGGTCCAGTATCGCTGCAGCAGGATGAACCCCACCACCAGGGGGATGATGGACAGGAACGAACCGACGACGACGCTGCTGATGAGCGTGGCGTCCTGGATGAAGGCGTTGCTCCAGTTGTAGAGCCCGAGCGTGACCGGGTAGAGCGCCTTGGTGTTGAGCATCACCAGCGGCAGCAGGAAGTTGTTCCAGATCGACACGAACTGGAACAGGAAGATCGTCACGAGGGCTGGCGCGATGATGGGGATGGCGACGCGGAACAGCGAACGCACCCCGCCCGCGCCATCGATGGCGGCCGCCTCGACGAGCTCATCCGGCACGCCCGCATCGACCGCGACGCGAGCAAGGTAGACGCCGAGCGGGCTGACCATGCTCGGGATGAGCACGGCGAAGTAGCTGTTGGTCAGGTCGACTTTGCTCAGCATCAGGAACAGCGGCAGCGCGAGCGCGGCGGGCGGGACCAGGACGCCCGCAAGGATCAGGTTGAACAGGACCCCGCGACCACGGAAGCGGTATTTGCTGATGGCATACCCGACCATCATCGCGAGGACCGTCCCAGCAGTCGCGCCGACGATGGAGTACAGGAACGAGTTGACCAGCCACCGAAGGTAGATCCCGTCGTCCCGGCCCAGGAGGGCGGCGACGTTGTCGCCGAGCTGGAACTGGTTGAACCAGGGGCTGGAATCGAGGTTGAGGACCCCCTGGGACTTGGTGGATGCAGTGAACAGCCACCAGACGGGGACCACGAAGTACGCGGCACAGCCCAAGAGCAGGACCGTCGCGACGGACCCCGGGATCCGGGTGCGGGTCACGGTGTCCGCTCCCGCATGCTGAGGCGCAGGAGCCCGAACGAGAGCACCGCGGTGCCCACGGCGAGGATCACCGACACGGCGGCGGCATAGGAGTAGGCGCCGGCGCCCGCCTGGGAGTACGCCAGCATGTTCGGTGCCCAGCTGCTGGTGATCGACGAGGAGAGGGAGCGGAGCATCATCGGCTCCGTGAACAGCTGGAGCACGCCGATGATGGTGAAGACCACGATGAGGATGATCGTGGGGCGGATCATGGGCAGCTTGATCGACCAGGCCACGCGGATCGGGCCGGCCCCCTCCAGCCTGGCGTACTCCAGGACCTCGGAGGGGACCGTCGCGAGGGCGGCCAGGAAGATCAGCGCGTCGTACCCAGCGAAGGTCCAGATGGCCACGTTCCCGATGGCCCAGGTGGGGTCCCCGCCCAATGGGTCCAGGTGGATGCCGAGGGAGGCGAGGGCGCCCAGGAACGGGCTCGTGGTCGGGGCATAGAGGAAGCCCCACATGATCGCCCCCACGACCGCCGGGACGGCGAACGGGGCGAACGACGTGAGGCGGAAGAACGCGGTCAGCCGCCCAGGCTTCCGAGCGTCGATGAGCAGCGCCAGGGCGAGCCCCAGGAGGACCAGGACGGTCGACGGTCCGAGCCCGTAGAACAGCAGGTTGCCGAGGCTCGTCTGGAACGCGCTGTCGGACAGGACGCTGGCGTAGTTGGCCAGCCCCACGAACACCGACTCGGGCGGCGAGAAGGCCCCCGTCCGCTTGAGCCCCGTGAGGCTCTCGATCACCGCGTAGGCGATCGGCAGCACGTAGAAGACCGTGAACAGGGTCAGGAACGGGAGGACGAGGATCGCGATCGTCCTCGGATCGTGGCGCCAATCTCGGGCGCGCCGGCGCCCTGCTCGCCGGGAGGTCCTCCCAGCGACCAGGGGCGCATCACCGCTCATCGCGATCGTCCGTGGAACCGCGCCCACCGACCATCCGCGGCTTCGCTCACCGGCACAACCTCACTGGGCGACGGTGTAGCCCTGACGGGTCATCGCGGCGACCGTGCCGTCCTGGGCGGCATCGAGCGACTGGTCGAGCGTGGTGGCGAACCCGGAGGTGAAGCTCCCGGAGAAGCCGTCCATCACCGCCTGGTACGTGTCGGACATGTCCGGACCCCACACGAACGGGGCGAGGTTGGCGGATGCGTCCTTGAACACCTCGAAGACCGGCTGGCCACCGAAGAACGGGTCCGGCTCCGCGAACATCGGGTCGGCGAGGAGCGTGTTGGTGGTCGGGTAGATGCCGATTGCCGCGTTGACGATCTTCATCGCCCCGGGATCCGTGGCCATCCAGAGGGCGAACTGCGAGGCCCAGCAGGGGTTCTCGCTGTCCTTGCTCACGGCCAGTCCGCCGCCGCCCCAGCTGCCCGATCCCGGCTTGTCCGTGCCCCAGGACGGCAGTGGCGCCACTGCCCAGCCGCCCCCGGTGTCAGGTGCCGCCGACTTGATGACGCCCACGCCCCAGACCGCGGTCGGCCAGGACCAGAGCGTCCCGTTGGCGAGTGCCGCGCTCCACTCGGGCGAGAACGTGGCGAGGTCGCTCGCGGCGTCCGTCGACAGCAGTTGCTGCCAGTAGGCGGCGACCGCCTTCGACTCGTCGCCGTTGACCGTCACGCCCCACGCGCCGGTGCCGGCGTCGTAGTTGAACCATTGCGCACCGTCCTGCGACGCCAGGCCGGCGAACCAGTTGGCGTTGCCGCTGCCGTCCCAGTTCACGAGGTAGGCGTTCGGGTCGACCTCGCGGACCTTGGCGGCAGCCGTGGCGAACTCCTCCCACGTGGTGGGCACCGCGATGCCGTGCTGGTCGAGCAGGTCCTTGCGATAGATCAGGCCCATCGGACCGCTGCCGATGGGGGCCGCGTACATGGTCCCATCGCCGCCCAGTGCGACCTGGCTCAGGATGGGGGCCACGAAGTCGGCGAGCTGGTCGGGCGCCGCATACGCGCCGATGTCAATGATCGCCCCCGAGCCCAGGAACGAGGGCACGGTGTCGAACTCGAGGAACATGACGTCGGGCGCCTGACCTGCCTCGGCAGCGGTGCGCATCTTCTGATAGCCGCCGGCGTTGCCCACGGGGATGTCGCTGTACTGGACCTGGACCATGGGGTTCTGCTCGTTCCACAGCGCCGCCGCGTCCGCGTAGCCAGCGCCCCACGACCAGTAGTCGAGGGTGATGGGCGCGCTCGGCGCGTCGCAGGCCGTCGCGGCCGTGCCCTGGGCGGCGGCCGGCACCGAGCCGACCGGGAGCGCCAGCGCCGGGACGATCCCGGCGACCACCGCCGCTTGCCGCCACCGATGATGCTGACGGGTCATGTCACCCTCCTTCGAGATTCCTGGCCAGACGGCGGCCGGCACCCACGTGTCGTAGGGGTGCCCTGAACCGTCGCCGCTCTGGACGCGATACTCGGAGACACGCTCGGCCCCGTCATCCGCCACTCGCCGGAAGGTGCACCATCCGAGCGCGCCAATTGGCGCAGCAGGCTCACGGATGGAGGGCCGAGCGGAGGACGGCCACCTGCTCGGCCATCGCGCGCGCACACAGCTCGGGACCGATGAGCCCGTCGAAGCCGTGGAATGTCCCCGCGTACTGGTGGAGCTCCACGGGGACGCCCGCCTGGTTCAGCCGGGTGGCGTACTCGATCGCCTCATCCCGCAGCGCGTCGAGCTCGGCGACCACGATGTGCGCCGGGGGCAGGCCCGCGAGGTCCTCCGTGCGACCTGGGGCGGCATACGGCCCTGCCACATCCCGTCGCGGTCCCAGGTAGTAGTCCCACATCTGGGCGCAATGACGCGCATCCCACCACGGGGCGTCCGTGTACCGCCGCGCCGACGCCGTGGCCATCCGGTCATCGAGCGCTGGATAGAGCAGCAGCTGGAGGACGAGCGCAGGCCCACCGACGTCCCGGGCCCGCTGGGCGAGGCCCGCCGCAAGCGCCGCACCGGCGCTGATGCCGCCCAAGGCGACGCGTGCCGGATCGATGCCCAGCTCGTCGTGGCGCTCGAGGATCGCATCCAGCCCCTGGTAGCAGTCCTCGAACGCGGCCGGCCAGGGATGCTCGGGTGCCAGGCGGTAGGTCAGCGCGATGACCACGCAGCCCACGCCCGCCGCGTAGCGCATGCAGCGGATGTGCTCGTCATCGAGCCCGCCGGTGACGAACCCGCCGCCGTGGATGAACACCAGCGCCGCGCTCCTGCCGTTCGCGGAGCCCGGCCGATACACGCGGCAGGGCATCGAACGTCCGTCCGCCAGGCTGAGCGTCTCCTCGGTCCACTCGACACCCGGCGCCAGGATGGCCGCGGCCCCGCGCGGGGTCTGGGTCTCGATCATCGACCGCGCCGCCGCCCGGGTGGCGGCGAGGTCGGAGAGGTCGAGGCGGGGCATGACCTTCACCATCGCAGCCAGTTCTGGGTCCATCGGTCCTCTCTGTGGGTGCCGGGCGACACGGATAGCCCTTCGATCGGACTCTCGCCCAGCGCGACGCCGCCGTCATCCGCCCGGCGGCGCGTTCTGCGGGGATGACGTGCGACGAGTGGCGGACGGCGCGTGGCGGACGTCGCACGCCGGCCTGGCCATCCTGGTCGATCAGTCGAGGGGGCGGGTCTGCTGCAGGCGCCACAGCGCCAACGCCAGCTGTGCGCGGAAGCGGCCATCGGGTGTGGTGAGGCTGTACCCCAGCCGCTGCTCGATGTGACGCAGCCGATGGCTGACGGACGAGTGGTGGAGGTGGAGGACCACCGCGGCTGCGCGGAGCGTCGCCTCCCGGCAGAACGCGTCGAGGATGATGAGGTCGTTGAGGTCCGACGGCCCCGCGGCGAGCTCCCCGAGCACGGCGATGTCGCGCTCGGCACGCGTGGCCTCCTCCGGCACCGCGACCAGCAGGCTGCGGGCCCCAAGGTCGTCGTACCAGACGACCGGGTGGTCGGGGCTGGTGAACCGGAGGGCGGTCAGTGCCGCCTCCAGGGACTCGTGCGCATGACCGAGCTTCCGGCTGCACCCGATGCCCACCCGCCGCGTGCCGCCATCGAGCGAGGTGGACCGCGGGATGTCGCCGACCAGCATGACCGCCACCCTGCCGACGAGCGTCCAGGTCGTGCGCACCCCCGGCCGCAGGAGGCGGAGCGTCGCGTCGGCCTCATCCTCCAGCCGGTCGTCCGCGGCGATCGCGACGACGCGCAGCGGCTGGTGGGAGTCGAGGTGCAGCGCCCGAGAGGCACGGGCCACATCGGACGCGGACGTCCGCGGGTCCAGGATGCGCTCCACCGCGGTCGGGTCGGGCGTGACCTGCCCCGTCCGAGCCGTCTGCCTGACGATGATCGCCGCCGCGGCGATGACCATCCGCTCCAGGACGATCTCGTCGAACTCGCCGGCCTCGCCCTCGCGCTCCAGCCAGACGCGACCGACACCGGTCTCGGCGACCACGACGTCGGCGCCGCGGCAGGTCGGCGGTGCCTCGAGGCCGATGCGCCGCCCGAGCGGGTCGAATCGGACGGCCCGGCGTCCCTGCTGCCCGAAGCCCGCAGGACAGTCCGCGAGCGCCGCCGCCGTCCGCACGAGCGCCTCCATGGTGCCCCCGTGCGCGACCAGCTCGTCGAAGCTGTCGATGACGCGCACCGCGCGCTCGGCCGCCTCGTCCAGGCCCGACAGCTTCAGCAGCAGGCTTCGCATGCCGCTCGCCTACGACCGAGTCGAGCCGGCCGCGTGCGCCGATGGCACCGCGGGACCCGTTCTGCGCCGTGCTCCGACCACACCTCGCCTCCCCGACCTGCGGGAGCACCGACCGTGGCAGCGCATGTCGGGCAGCCCACCAAGAGGACCGATCCAGCATAGCGCCCGAGCGGCACTCCACACGCACGATGCCCTCGCGCTCACGGGCGATCCCGGCGACGGTCAGCTCATGTGGGAGCTGCTCTGGGTTGAGGCCGGACTCCCGGACGTAGGGCCGCAACGGGTCGGAGGGTCGGCCGGCAAGGTCGGGGTCGCCGCGGTCGTACCCGGCGCGCCTCGCTCCCCGGGCAAGGAGAGCCTCGACCGAGCAGGCCTTGCCGTCA
>JAXLXC010000055.1:0-17341 GCA_046328155.1 Chloroflexota bacterium | reverse complement strand
GTCAGAGCCGTTTCCCACCTCGCTGCGGGCACTCGACGCGATCCATCTGGCGAGCGCCGACCTGGCCCGACGGCAGGTGGACGGGCTGCGGTTCGCGACGCACCACGTGGAGCTGGCCATCGGGGCGCGCTCCTTGGGGTTTCCGGTGGACGGCATCTCCCCGTAGGGCCCGCGCGGACCGCCCCGTACACTGGGCGCCACGCCCCCGTAGCTCAGTGGACAGAGCAACCGCCTTCTAAGTGTGGACCTCGGTACGGCGTGCTACCGAGCGTGGCCCGCAGGCCGAGATGGCCGATGTAGGTTGCTCGATGGGGACTCGGTCCCCGGTCTACGCCAAGTCGATGGCCTGCGCGGCGCTGGGACGCCCGCGCGCTACCCAGTGAACGTACGCACTCAGGTACCGCGTGGCGATGCGGTAGGCGCCGTCCTCGCCGAGCCACTCCGTCAGCTCGTCGGCTCCGCTCTGTGATCGGAAGTGGCCAAGGACCCGGTTGCGAACTTGGTTGAACTCGCTTGCTCGGCGCTGGTCCTCCTGGCCGAGGCCCAGGACCTCTGCGGCACCTCGATGCGCTGGCCGAGGAACTCCCGGGCGACGCGCCGCAACTCCTGCGCGGCGTCGCGGACGAGGCGCTTGCGAGCGGACGGATCCTCCGTCGCCGGGAGAACAGCCACCAAGCGCTCCACGACCTCCGCGCTGGCCGTGGCCTCATCGTCGGTCCACCCAGACCTGACGCGGGACACCACCTCGTTGGCGATCTCCTCGATCACTTGGAAGAGTTCGAGTAGCGCGTGGCGCGCCGCCGTTCCGGACGACGTGGTGTCGCGCAACTCGACGCCATCCCTCAGCTTCTGGGATGCGGACAGGGCGACATCGTCGTCCTCGATGACCCGTGCGAGGCCGTGCAAGTCCCTGCCGGACGCCGGAGAGAACTCCTCGACCTCGTACATTGCGAACAGGTGCAGCGGCGTCCACATGGAGGACTCGCCATCGGGTCCGATTACCCGTACTAGTTCGACGCGATACGGCAGGCCACTTGAGCTGATCGTCAGCGCGGCGAGCACGGGTGGGAGCAGGTCATCGCGGGCCATCCGCTCCGCCTCGTCGGATGTGTCGGCCTCGACGATGCATCGCACGATCTACGGGGAGGTCACCTTGAGATAGCCTGGGACGCCGCTGACCATCTGGTCGCTGCCGAGCGCCTCCATGTCGCGTGGCACGATCCGAGGCAGGGTCGCGAGTCGGTCCGGGTCCACACGCTCGATGCGCACGTTGCCGATCGCGAGCGGCACTGCGGGAAGACGAGGGCCAATCAGGATCCACGCCACGGTGAAGGTTGGCATCTCACCGGCCATCGTCTCACCGCTAAACCACGAGCACAGGCTAAATGGCTCGTCCGGCCCGGCCGAGCGAGCTCGTCGTCGATGTGGATGCGCCAGTCCCGGCAATCAGCGAGGTGGCCGGCAAGCTCGCTTACTCGGAAGTCCGATGGCCCGCGGGCCTCCGAGGTAGGAACGACAGCGAGGGAGGCACCGATGGCATGAGCCCTCGAACCAGCGTCGTAGACATCAGCCATGTAGCGGCACTCGCTCCGCGTGGCGCTCCCCCAGATCTACCCGGTGACATCATCTTGGTCAGTCATGGATGCCACGACGAGTCAGCGATCTCTCGGCACGAAGCCAGGTGTGCTTGCCCTGCTCGACAGACCGCTCGTCTTCTCGCAGCGCGCCCTCCTGGACACTACCGCGTTCGAGCGCGAGTCTCGCGAACGGGGCCTCTGGCTGACGCAGTCCAGCCTCGACCGGCTTCACACCGCGGGCGTCCTCGTCCCCATGTACATCTCCCGACGCCCGATGAGGGGCGTCCGGGCCACCGTCAGGGGCGTTCCAGAGGACACGGTTCCGGGCCTGCCCGTCTGGATCTTCAACACGGATGCCGTGGGCCTCCGCGAGGACAGGGACGGAGGGTTCCTGAAGGTGCCCCGGGCGACGCCGCCGAAGACCCCGCGGGGTCGCCAGATCGAGGGGCAGTGGGTGCAGGTCTGGGAGCGCCTGTACTCGCCGTACCAGCTCCTCGACCTACCTGATGTCAAGAACGTGTTCCACCACGTCGGACGCCCTCGGCTCGACAAGTGGGAGCGGGTGTGGCTGGACGCGGAGCGCGAGCGCGTCGCTGGTCGCCACGACCACCTGGTGCTCCTCTCAGCACTTGAGGTTCACTACTACCCGCGAGTCGTCCGCTCCATCCGGTCCCCGTTCGGGCGCGACGGCAAGACCTGGGATGGCTACGACCGCGAGTTCGACGCCGCCGAGCTTGCCCGGTGGCTCGGCTGGACGCCCGAGGCGCTGCTGGAAGCAGCCAAGGACCTGCTCCGTCGGGCGCGCCACGTGGATCCGCTCGACAACTGGACGGAGCTGGTCAGCCTCGTCGCACCGTCGCAGTGGAAGCGGCTCCACGGTGACGCGCTCGTGGGACTGGAACTGCGCATCGCCGCCGAGATGATCCTGCGGTTCCTGGAAGACCTCCGGCGCAAGCGGCTGGCTCCGCCGCTGCCCGCCGCCTCGAAGCGGGTCTGGCACGAACTACATGGGCGCCTTCGGGCCGACCGGGAGCGCCTCGACGTGGTGCTGTCGGACTTCGGGCTGTCGCCGCACCCTGCGGTCCTCCTGGTCGTCGAGGGCGAGACCGAGGAGGCCATGATCTCCTTGGTCATGGAGGAACTTGGGATACCGCGCGACGACTCCTACATACGGGTAGTGAACGCCAAGACCGAGACCCGGGACCACATGCTGCTGGTGTCGTACGCGACCCTGCCTCGTCTCGGACCCATCGAGCAGGATCAGGCAGAGTTCCTGCGTCCACCGACCCGGTACTTCATCGCGGTGGACGGCGATCGACACTACCGGACCGCCGCCAAGCGCGAGGCTGAGCGACGGAAGTGGGTGAACACGGTCGCGGCCGGGCTCCCCGCCGCCGTCCGGGCGTCAGCTACCGCGCTGGCCGACATCGACTCCTTGGTGAGGTTGGAGACCTGGGCAGACGGTCTCGACTTCGAGCGCGCGAACTTCTCCGACGCAGAGCTGGCCCAGGCCATCGCCGCCACAGGGCTGGCGCCCCCGTTGGTGAGTCAGGGGAGCATCGAGTCTCTGCTCGCGCAGCAGCGAGCGAGAGCGACTACGGGGCAGCTCGGGTCGCTCGGCTCCGTCTGGTTCGGCTGGCCGCGGGCACCGTCCAAGCCCGACCTGGCCCTGGCCCTGTGGCCGATGCTCAGCGCGCGCATCCGGAGCAAGCGGTCCCGGACGGGGGTCGAACAGATACCCGTTGCGCGACTCCTCCTGCAAGCCAACGACATGGCAAGACAGCGTCCCCGCGGCCGCACCAGGTTCGTGTTGCGCGTGCTGTGACCTGCTCGCACCTGTCCCCGCGCCAGGCGGCGGCCTCAGTCTTCCGTCACGCTGCCTCGATGGCATCGCCCTCGTCCAAGGTCACGAGGCTGAGCCGACACGCGTCCGTCGATCCGGGGACCAGGGCGATGCTGGCACCCGCAGGAACCGCGCCCGCCTCGTACCACTGGATGGGCACGGGGTCCACCACGATGCCGGTCGGCGTCGCCCTGGTCGGCCCACCCACGCGGACCGACTCGTAGACCGTGCGAGTTCGCTTGCCCAGGGAGTACTCAACACCGCCGATCTCGATGGTGCGCGCGTCGTGCGTGACCACCTTGGCGTCGCCCCCGGTCGTGAGCAGTTGTGCGCGCACTTCGAAGGGCGCCGAGTCCGCGACCCCCAGCGTGATCCTGTCCCAGGTCCCCTCGACCACCTCGCCGCGGAGAAGCCGCGCGGCTGTGAGCACATCGCGCACGTCGCGGTCGGAGAGGTCGATGGGGACAGGGCCCGGACTGTGCGCGGTCAACTGGATGAGCACGAGCGCCTCGACCAGTTGCTCCAACCAGGGGTCCACCCACGGCTCGACTGGGGTCTCGTCCGACGTGCTGATGACCTGCCGCTCGGCAGACAGGAGCGCGAGTCGGTTGGGTCGTCGAAGGACCGACAAGAAGCGGACGAGAGGCCAGACCTCGGTGGGCACGTACGAGTCGAAGGCGGACAGGCGAAGCTTGACGCTGCCGGTCCGGGTGCGGCCGTTGACGATCAGCGCGGTGGACAGGAGGCCACTTCGGTCGGCGCCGTCCCACACCACGCCCGCGAGCCCCTGGGTCCTCAGCGTCAGCTCGACCGGGAGGTCGGCCAGGGCCATGCCGACTTCCGACTCGCACACCAGCACGAACGACCTGCTGACCGGCTCGGGCTCCGAGGGGGCGAGGACCAGCTCGACGTGTTCATATGTCCCGCCGAGGAGCGCTGGCGCATCGAGCGTGATCGCCCGCACGTACTCGGGCGGGATCGTCACGCCGGTCCCGAAGTCGATGGCGCGTCGGACCTTGTCCGCAGCGTCTCGGCCGTCGGCATCGTCGGGGAAGAGGAAGGCCACGCGCATCCGCAGCGGGCGCTCGGTCTCCGCGCCCTGGTACCTTGGGACGATCCTGACCGACCTCGTCCCTTCGCTCGCGGTCACCTCGAAGCGGTAGTACGGGTCGAGTTCGTTGAGCTGGTCGACGACGCGGGACACGCGCTCCAGCGCGTCGGGAGCGCCACCGACGAGGACGGCCTCTTCTTGCTGTAGCACCTCCGCCAGCCGGGCCACCTCGTTCGCGGCGTCTTCCCGGAAGTAGCGCGTGATGCATGGCCGCTGGGCGAGCTGCGCGTCCAGCCACGTCTTGCCTCGGTGTTCGATCCGGAACGGCACCGAACTGCCCAGGCCCTCGAACCATGCCAGCTCCTCGGGTGTGAAGTCGATCGGGACGATGAGCGTCCAGTCGCGAGGGTTCAGCCCACTGGCAGTCTGGAGCGAGGACTTGACCTGGCGACGCCGCCCTCTCGTCATGCGACCCGTGAAGCTCTTCAGCTCGAAGGCGCTCAGGCCGTCGTGGCGCAGGATCTGAACGTCGCGGCCACCGTCGCCACCGCTACCATCGATCCGCGTGGCATCCGGGTGTAGGTGGCTCAGCAGCACCGAGACCATGTCCTCGTACTGCTTCTCCGAGAGGTCGGCCCATCGGACTCGTGCCATCGAACGAGCGTAGCGCAGGCATGTAGTCCCAAAGAGATTCTGTAGCGCCGCCACGCACTTGTCGTACCCTCAGGAGCATTGGGGGCAATCGGAGGGCGCACGGCGGATGGCACTGACCCAGCAGGAGCTGGAGACACGGCTGTGGGCGGCGGCGAACAGCCTGCGCGGCCCCGTGGACCCCGCCGACTTCAAGGCGTACATCTTCCCGCTGCTGTTCTACAAGCGGATCTCGGACGCTTGGGATGACGAGCGCGCGAAGGCGGTCGCCGACTTCGGCACCGATATCCAGCCGGAGGTGGAGGCCGACTACCACCGCTTCCAGCTCCCCGACGGCTGCCACTGGCGCGACCTGCGCAAGGTCACCGAGAACGTCGGGGTCGCGCTCCAGAACATCCTCGACCGCATCCAGCAGGCGAACCCCGACACGCTCGCCCAGATCTTCGGCGACGTCGCCTGGGGCAACAAGGACAAGCTGCCCGAGCACGCCCTGCTCAACCTCATCGAGGCGTTCCACACCCTCGACCTCGCACCCGCGCGCGTCGGCCACGACGTCCTGGGCAACGCCTACGAATACCTGCTCCGCCAGTTCGCGGACGAGTCGGGCAAGAAGGCGGGCGAGTTCTTCACGCCCCGCTCGGTCGTCCGCCTCCTGACCCGCATCCTCGACCCCCAGCCGACCGACTCCGTGTACGACCCGGCCTGCGGCTCCGGCGGCATGCTCGTGGAGGCCGCCAACGAGGTCATCGAGTCCGGCGGCTCGCTGCGCCAGATGCGCTTCTACGGTCAGGAGGTGAACCTGACGACCTCGGCCATCGCGCGCATGAACCTGTACCTCCACGAGATCGAGGACGTGGACATCCGCCGGGGCGACACCCTCCGCGATCCGCGCTTCCTGGACGACCGGGGAAGGCTCCGCAGGTTCGACGTGGTCATCACTAATCCGCCGTTCAGCCTGAAGAACTGGGGCGCGGACGTCTGGGCGCATGACCCCTGGGGCCGGGCGACCTGCGGCCTGCCGCCAGCTGGCAACGGCGACTTCGCCTGGATCCAGCACATGATCGCGTCGATGACCCCTGGGACTGGCCGGGTGGGCGTCGTGATGCCGCATGGCGTCCTGTTCCGGGGCGGCGCGGAGAAGGCCATCCGCGAATGCCTGCTCCAGGGCGACTTCCTGGAGGCGGTCATCGGGCTCGCGCCGAACCTGTTCTACTCGACCTCCATCCCGGCCTGTCTCCTCATCTTCCGGGCCGACAAGCCGGTCGAGCGACGGGACCACGTCCTGTTCATCGACGGCTCGAAGCGCTTCGCCAAGGGCCGCAACCAGAACACGCTGCGGGCGGACGACGTCGATGTCCTCGTCGAGGCGTTCCGGACGGGCACGGATCCCGACGGAGAAGGCGGCGCCGATGTCCGCTCTGTGCTCCTCGACGAGATCCGGTCGAACGACTGGGACCTCAACATCGGCCGGTATCTGAGGGGTGCTGCCGAGGACACCGTCGATGTCGCCACCGCGCTGGCCGAGCTGCGGGACGCGCAGGCCGCCCTCCGTGAGGCCGAGGCTCGGCTGGATGAGCGACTCGTCGAGGCCGGCTATGCGTGACGGGTGGAGTCAGGTCGCTTTGGGCTCGGTCGCTTCAGTGACCAAAGGCACGAGTCCTATCGAGAAGACGCCGGCAGGCCCGTACCCATTGATCGTCACTGCCGAGGCTCCTAGGACGTCGGCCACCTACCAGTTCGAGGGCGACGCCGTCTGCGTTCCCCTCGTCTCGTCGACTGGACACGGACACGCTTCCTTGAAGCGGGTGCAATACGCTCCGGGGCCGTTCGCCCTCGCCAACATCATGGTGGCGATCCAGGTCACCAAGCCGGCTTTGGTGGATACGAAATGGCTCTGGCTGTACCTCCACCACAACCGGAATGAGTTGATCGTTCCACTCATGCGCGGGACTGCCAACGTAAGCTTGAAGCCCGACTGGCTGCGTGACGTCGCACTCTCGGTGCCGCCACTGGCCAATCAGCGGCGCATCGTGGACCTGACCAGAACTCTCGATGATGTCGCAAGCCGGCTCGACACCATGGAAAGCGCCAGCAGGGCGGCACTCGTCGGCTTCTTGTCGGCCGAGTTCTCCCCCGCCGACGCACCGGCGGTAGCGATTAGGTCGTGCCTCAGCGACGTCCTTGGGGGTGACTGGGGCCGTGAGCCCGGCAAGGACGAAGTCGATCTTCCCGTCTATCGACAGACCGAGTTCACCGACATCGGGCAGTTGTCACGGCCCGCCGGTGTCATCAGATCGCACGGCTCGAAGCCCGCCGCCTCTCGGATCCTCCGGGAGGGAGACATCCTTCTGCAAAAATCGGCGGGTACCCCGAGCCTCCCCGGCCGCACTGTGCGCTGCCCTCCGGATATGGAGGATGCGACGTTCTCCAACTTCCTGGTCCGACTCCGGGTTGACGAGACTCGCACACTCCCGTCGTTCGTCTTCTGGCGCCTGTGGCACGACCACCAGACTGGCAGGGCGCTTGCCCATCAGGCGGGTACCAGCATCCGGAACCTTAACGTTGGCGACTACCTCGGGCGCGACATGAACTTGCCTGACCTGGCCGCACAGCACCGAGTCGCCCAGGTCGCCGACGAACTCCAGGCGGTGGTCGTTGGGACTCGTACCGTCCGCGTCAAGGTGACTGCGTTCCGCGACCGACTCCTCGCCGATCTGCTCTCGGGCGAGCACGAGATCCCCGAGTCATACGACCGGTTCCTGGCACAGGCGTCGTGAGCGGGATAGCCGAGTCAGCGGTGCAGGCGGCGCTCGTGGAGCGCCTGGGCCGGAGCGACCTCGGGTGGCGCGCGGTCCCCGGCCCGCAGCTCGACCGGCCCCTCGACGCGGTGCTCATCGAGGCGGATGTCATCGCCGCCTTGACCCGCCTCAACCCGGCCATCGCCAAGGTGCCGGCGCGGGTGGACGAGGTGCTGCCGCGCATCCGCTCCGCGATCCTCGCGGTGCGCGATGACGGTCTCGTGGAGTCGAACCGCCGGCTAATGTCCTGGCTCCGGGGCCAGGAGACCGTGAAGTACGTCGGCACGGACGACTACGTGCCGGTCCGGCTCATCGACTTCGACCACCCGCGCACCAACCGCTGCGTGGTCTCCGCCGAGGTGACCTACCAGGCGGGCACGGAGGTCCGGCGATACGACCTGGTGCTGTGGGTGAACGGCTTCCCCATCGTGGTCGGCGAGACCAAGACCCCGGTGAGCGCCACGACCTCGTGGCTCAACGGCGCGAGCGACATCCATGCCGCGTACGAGACCAAGACACCCGGCTTCTTCGTGCCCAACGTCTTGTCCTTCGCGACGGAGGGCAAGGACCTCCGATACGGCGCCATCCGCCAGCCGCCGGAGATGTGGCTGCCCTGGTCCCGGACCACGGATCCGGTTCCGATGCCCGGTCTCGCAGGCGTCCTCCGCTCCGCCGAGCTCTTGCTCGACCCGGCGCTGCTGCTGGACATCATCCGGACCTACACGCTCTACTCGCGCCGCTCGTCGACCGCCGGCGGCTACACCGCCAAGATCATCCCCCGCTACCCGCAGGTGGAGGCGGTGGAGGCGATCGTCGCCCGGGTGCGCGACCCGGTGAAGCGCCAAGGTCTGGTGTGGCACCACCAGGGATCGGGCAAGACGCTGCTCATGGCGTTCGCGGCAGCCAAGCTGCGCCAGCAGCGCGACCTCGACGCGCCGACCATCCTCATCGTGCTCGACCGGCTGGACCTCATCGACCAGGTCAGCTCCGAGTTCGCGTCGGTCGGCCTTCCAGGCCTGAAGGTCGCCGGGACCAAGGAGGACCTCCGCCGGTTGTTGCGCGAGGACAGCCGGGCCATTCTCGTGACCACGATCTTCCGGTTCGACGACGCGGGACTGCTGAACGAACGCAGCAACATCGTGGTCATGGTGGACGAGGCACACCGGACGCAAGAAGGACGGCTCGGCGCCGACATGCGCGCCGCGCTCCCGAACGCCAAGCTCATCGGCCTCACCGGGACCCCCATCTCCACCGAGGACCGGGACACCTGGGAGACGTTCGGTGACCGCTCGGATCCCGATGGCGTGCTCAACCACTACAGCGTCGAACGCTCCATCGCCGATGGCGCGACGCTGCCCATCCACATCGAGACGCGCCTCGTGGACTTCCACATCGATGCGGCGGCACTGGACCAGGCGTTCGCGGAGCTGGCGGCGGCGGAGGGCCTGGACGAGGACGAGCGGGGCTACCTCGCCCGGCGGGCGAGCCGCGTGGACACCCTCATGCGCACCCCGGCCCGCATCCAGTCCGTCTGCGCCGACATCGTCGCTCACTACCGGAGCCGGGTCGCGCCGCTGGGCCTGAAGGCGCAGGTCGTCGCCTTCGATCGGGAGCTGTGCGTCGCATACCACGAGGCCATCTCCGCGCTCCTGGGTCCGACAGAGGAGGCGGCCGTGGTCATGACCACCAACGCCAAGGACGACCCACCCGAGTGGGCCGAGTTCTCCCGTGACCGGCCGGCCGAGCAGGCCCTCCGGGACCGCTTCCTCGATGCCGACGACCCGCTCTGCTTCCTCATCGTCACCGCGAAGCTGCTGACCGGCTTCGACGCGCCCATCGAGGGCGTGATGTACCTCGACAAGCCGCTCCGGGCGCACACGCTGTTCCAGGCGGTCACCCGCACCAACCGCCGCTGGACAAACCCGGCCACCGGCCAGGAGAAGCTGTACGGGCTGGTCGTGGACTACGTCGGCCTCGGTTCGGAGCTGGCGAAGGCGGTGGCGGTCAAGCCGCTCGCTGGCAGGAAGCCCGACCCGGTGGGCATCGAGGAGCTGTTCGACGTGCTCGGGGGCCTGGTCGCGGAGACCATCGAGCCCTTCGGGTCGGTGGACCGCTCCGCACCCGCGTACGAGCAGCTCATGGACGCCCAGGAGGTGCTCGCGACCGGCGATGTGCGGGCGCGGTTCGCGATGGCGTTCCTGCGATGCGAGGCGCTGTTCGAGCTGCTGTGGCCGGCGACGCGCCTGCGAGCGATCGAGGACGACTATCGCTGGCTGGCCAAGCTGTATGCGTCGGTCACGCCATCGACCGATGCGAACGCGCTGCTGTGGCACCGCCTGGGGGAGAAGACGCGCAACCTCGTCGGCGCCTACATCAGCGGCGTCGAGGTGGACGCCGCGGCAGGCGAGGCGATCGCTATCGACGCCGAGACCTTCGAGGCCCTTCGTCAGCTCGACCTCGGGCTGGAGCTGGGGGTTGGCACAAGCGGACCGGTGCCGACGGTAGACGAGGTGCTGGACAGCATCGAGCGACGGCTGCGCCGGAAGCTCACGGGCCCGGCCGTGCATCCCGTGTGGCGGGCACTGTCGGAGCGGCTGGAGGAGCTGCGCCGATTGCATGTCGCGGGCGCCCGTGACTCCGTGGACTTCCTGAAACGCTTGCTGGATGTGGCGCGCCAGGTGGTGGAGGCCGAGCGGGCGGAGGCGGACGGGCGGCTCGACACCTTCCAGGTGCTCGACCCCGACCGCGGCGCGCTCACCCAGATCCTGGAGGAGTACGCGCCACCGGGCGTGCCCATCATCGTGGCCAACGTCGTGGAGCAGATCGACCAGCTGGTGCGACCCATTCGAGGCACCGGCTGGCAGGAGTCGCAGCCAGGCGACCGCGAGGTACGCCGCCAGCTGCGGGTGATCCTCCGGGACAGCGGCCTGCCACCGGCCGGGGAGCTGTACGACCGGGCGTACGCGTACATCCGCGAGCACTACTGAGGGTCTCGGGTAAGGGCGCGATAAGCGACGCGTCCTAGAATGCGTCCCAACCAGCACCGCGGAGGTCGGCGCCATGGATGCGGGCATGACGTTGGGTGGCGGCGTGTACTCGTCTCGATTGGCCGCGCGCCTCGCCAACATCACGACCCGGAAGCTCAGGTACTGGGGCGGTCAAGGACTCGTCCGACCGTCCGTCTTCGACGCGCCTCGAGGAGGCCAGGACCTGTACAGCTACACGGACCTCGTCCAGATTCGGGCGGTCGCCGAGCTGCGTCGACAGGGAGCGTCGTTGCAGAAGGTGCGGAAGGCCATCGAGTGGCTGCGCGAGCAGATGGCCGATGGCGAGGACTGGCACACCAAGACGCTTCGAACCGACGGTCGCGACGTCTTCGCGTTCGTCGGCCCCGGCGATGTCTACTCCGCGGCGAACCAGCCCGGACAGCGGGTCTTTGATGTCGTTCTGGGCGACCTTGAGCAGGGTCTCAGCGACGTCGGTCGCGAGCTGGGCATCGGCACCCGCGTCACGATCGACCCCGGAGTTCAGGGCGGCACGCCAGTCGTCCGTAACACCCGGCTGCCGACGAGCTTCATCGACTCGCTCCTTCGCGACGGCTATCTGCCCGAGGAGTTGGTTGCGCAGTATCCAGGCCTGACGATCGAGGACGTCCGGGCGGCGGAGGCGTTCGAGCGCAACATCCGGGCGGCATAGCCCTCGCGTGCCGTGCTCCTGCTCGACGAGTGCATCCCGGTCGTTGTTGTCAAGGCCCTTGCCCTGCTTGAGGTTCCGTTCGAGGACGTTCGTGCGCTGGGGCTGCGGGGCGTCGACGACCAAGCGCTCGCCCATCGCGCGCAGCAAGCTGGTGCCATCTTCGTGACCTACGACCTCGACTTCACCACGCAGCGCGCGCTCCTGGCTGCGATGGCTGCGGTCGGCGTCTGCGTGGTGATGATCAGACGATCGAAGGTCCGAGGCGCGAGCCACGTCCGGCACGGCCAAGAGACTGCGATGCTGATCCTGCGCCACTTCCGCGAGGACTGGCCAAGGTCATGCGGCCACGAGGCGGTGGTCATCAGCTGCAGCGTTCGCGGCAATCGGGCGAGAACGCTGAGCAGCCTGCCGTGGTACCGCCGTCCGAGTTCGTGAACTATCCGGTCGCCGAACCTGGGGCCATCCTGACGTTCGGTACCATGGCCGCCTCGCCCCCGTAGCTCAGTGGACAGAGCAACCGCCTTCTAAGCGGTGGGTCGCAGGTTCGATCCCTGCCGGGGGCGCCATGGATCGACGAGTGGACGCGTCGGGAGGGCAGGCTGGATGCTTCGACGAGGTGGGCTGGGTGCGATCCTGGCTCTCGGTGGGCTCATCGCCGCGACGTTCGGTGCCCAGGCGCAGTCGGCATCGCCGGCTGGCAGCTCGGCACCCGTGGACGCGGCGGCCGCGCGCGCGTGGTGCGAGTCGAAGGGGGGCGTGGTCCAGGAGCGGCGTGCGACCTACGGCACCAACAACGACCAGTCGGCGTGGGTGGACCTGGGGCGCTCCATGGAGCTGTGCAGGTTCACGGCCGAGGACGGCAGCCGGATCTACGTCGACACCCTGACGCTGGCCACGCCCACGCCCACGCTGGCTGCAGCCGCCTACCTCGCCAAGGTCCAGAACGACCTCGACCCGGCGAAGGGCAACCCCGCCACCCAGGACTGCACCGCGCTGGGCGGCACCTCCGTGTTCGGCCCTGGTGCCTCGGGCGGCGGCTGGGTCCTGGCGGGCGACCCCGATGACGAGATCATCGCGATGTGCCTGTTCGCGGACGGCTCCGCCATCGACGAGTGGGGCATCACCTACCACGCGGCGGGCACCATCCGCGGCGCGGACCTGGAGCCCCTGTTCGCCTGGGCAGGCCCGGAGCGCCCGCACATCTTCGACTGAGCGTGTGGGGGGCCCTGCGCAGGTCGCCCGCCGCTCGATCGTGCCTCCGCGCAACACCCTGGGTACCGCATCAGGCGGACACAAGTACGGCTTGGCGCCATCAGGCGCGAACGGCACCATCCACGACATCACCCGGCCCCACCACATCGGACCCGTCCGCAGTGGACCAGGTGCGAAACGCCAGCGGCGTCTCCCGAGCACGCGCCGTGGTACTCCGAGCAGACGTCCAGCGAGCACCACGCAACGATGATGAGGAACGAGACCACGATGGCGTCCACGGCAGTCAATGACCTCGGCCCGATGCTCACCGCGAGCGAGGTCGCGGAGATGCTCCACCTGCACGTGAACACCGTGAAGCGACTCGGTGACCGGGGCGAGCTCCCGTTCTATCGCGTCTGCAAGCGCGGTGACCGCAGGTTCCGGCTCGATGACGTCATGGCCTTCTTGGCCCGCAACCGCTAGCTCCCACCGAGTGGCCGCGGGAGGGCAGGGCCCGTCCCGCGGCGAGGCACGGACGAGCTAATCGTCGCTGGCCGCGGGCTCGATCTGCGCGCTCCGGAGCATCCAGCCGTAGCCCAGGAAGCCAAGGCCCGCGAGGAGCATCAGGATCCCCAGGAGCGTGAAGGTGCTCTGGAGGGAGTCGATGCCGTTCCGGCCGTTGATGACCAGCATCAGGCCCACGATGACCGTGAGCGCGGCGATGATGAGCGCCACCACGGGGATGCCGGAGCCCGGCTCCCGTCGCGCGAACGTGGTGAGCAGCGCGACCACACCGTAGAGCACGAGGCCCACGCCCAGCACGATGGCGAGCGCCACGGTGCCGATGTTGCGGTCCTCCACGATGAAGGCACCGAGGACGGTGATGATGCCGACCGTGACGCCCACGCCGGCGCGGAACGCGACGGTCGCCATCCGCTGGGGCGCCACGGCCCCACGCAGGATCCGCCAGGTGGAGAGCAGCGCCATCGCCAGGAGCAGGACCGCGATGAGCTGGAGGGCTGCTGAGGCACCGAACCCGGGCGCCAGCCAGATGATGAGACCCGCGACACCCAGGATGACGCCCTGGGTGACCACCACCTCCCACCGCGCGCCCTTCTTCCATGGCGCGGCACCGCCGAGGGACTTGGCGGCGCCCATGATGGGGTCGTCGTCGCCATGTGCAGCGGTGGCTGCGCTCGCCGTGGCCGGGCTTGCCACGCGTGGCGCCGCCGGGGGTGCACTCGCCGCGGCCGGGACGCTCGCAGGCGTCACAGGTTCGCTGGGCGCAGCTGGCGTGGTGTCGGGGACGTGCTCCGGCGCCGCCGCTTCGTCCCCCCTGCCTGGGACCGTGCTGTCCGTCATCGCTCCCTCCTCGTGTGGTGGCATCGTGATGGTTGCTCCGGCGACTGGCAAGTGGCATGCCGCCCGACGCCCGGGAGCGTGCCTGGAGCCAGTGGCAACGCTCTGACGTTATGTTGGACGAGTATAGCGCTTGGCAGTGATATCAAGCCCTGATAACCTCTGGGTGTGAATTCGGACGTGGGAATCTGCATCGTGGGCGACGTCGTCGGGTCGCGCGCCCGCGCGGCCGCCGCCACCGTCTGGCTGGAGTGGCTGCGCAACCACCTGGAGCACGCCCATCCGGGGCGGATTGCGGCCTTCGAGTTCACCCAGGGTGACGAGATCCAGGGCCTGCTGCCCATCGACGCCGACCCGCTGCTCCCGGTGCTGGACGCGATGTTCCGGGCCCATGACCCGCCTGCCGGCGTGCCGCGCATGCGCTGGGCGATCGCCGCCGGCCGGGTCGACCCAGGGGAGGGACCTGCGACCAAGCGCACCGGCCCGGCGTTCGTGGCCGCGCGACGCCTCATCAGCGGTGCCCACCGCGACGGCGACCTGCTCCGATGCGCCACCGGTGACCCCGCCGCGGACGGCCTGCTGGGGGACATCGCCCCGGTCCTCGCGTCGATGGTCGACCGGATGACCGACCGCCAGCGCGAGGTGCTCCACCTCCAGGTCATCGACGGGCTGCGCCAGGAGGCCATCGCGGAGCGGCTGCGGGTCACCCAGCCAGCCATCTCGGGGGTCCTCGCCCGGGCGGGCGCCCGGGATGTCTCGCGTTTGACAGCGGCGGTCCGTACCCTGCTGGGTGACGGCATCCGCCGCGCCCTGACCGCGGGGCCGGCCGATGGCCCGTCCTCGGGTCCACGGGAGGTCGCATGAACGCTGGGGTCCTGGTGCTGTCGTGGCTGGTGCTGTGCCATCTACTGGCCGACTTCGTGCTCCAGCCCGACCACGTCGCGACCCGCAAGTTCGGCCGTGGGCCTGACGCCTGGCGCGCCCTGGGCATCCATGTGGCCATCGTGGGCTTGGTCGCGGCGCCCATCGTCCTGGTGTACGGGCTGCCGGGCGTCGCCTACGTGGTCGTGACCGTGGTCACCCACCTGCTCATCGACCGCGGCAAGGTCGAGGCCACGCTGCGCATGGCCGTGGGCGCGCCCCCGGTCGCCGGCTCGCCACCCGCCCCCGATGCCGCGCCAGCCGACCCGGAGATGGTCCCCGGCTGGTCGCCCATGCCTGGGGTGTGGTTCCTGCTCGACCAGCTCGCCCACATCGCGGTGCTGGTGGGTGCGTGGGCGCTGTTCCTGGCGCGCGCCCAGCCGCTCGGCTGGTGGGACGACCTCGTGGCCCGCATCGCGGCCTCCGGCGATGGCGAGACCGTGGGACGGGTCACGCTCGCCCTCGTGGTGCTGGCGGCGCTGGTCGTCGCCAACACGCGTGCGGGCTCGCTGTTCGTGGGCACCCTCGACCGGGCGCCACGACCCCCCGTGGTGCAGGACGTCCGGACCGCCGACGGCCCGTCGGTGGCCCGCGTCGGGGCGACCATCGGGGTCATCGAGCGGCTGCTCATCGCCGCGCTCGTGCTGTCGGGCGGCGTGGCGGCCGTGGGCCTCGTCATCGCGGCGAAGACCATCGCCCGGTTCCGGCAGCTGGAGGACCGCCTGTTCGCGGAGTACTACCTCCTGGGCACGCTCGGGAGCGTGGCGCTGGCCGTCATCACCAGCCTCATCGCCCAGCTCGCCCTCGCGTGACGGTCACGGCCGTCCCGTGACCGGCCTCGCCGCCCTGGTCCGGGGCCTCGCCGCCCTCCGCGCCTCCCAACCGCCCCGCCTGCTGGCCGTGGGCTGGGCGACGGTCGACCTGGGGCGCACCCTCGATGACCTGGGCGTCAGCCACCGACCCCCTACCGTGGACGAGCCGCTCCTGGGCGCGAGGGGCAGCCGGGTCGACGCGGGGCCGGTGGCCGTCATCGTGCTCGAGCCGTCCACCGAGGGGCGTCTCGCCGCAGCCCTCGCCCGGCGAGGGGAGGGCGTCTGCGCGCTCTATGTCGGGGCGACGGCGGGGCCGAGTTCCGCCGACCGGGCGACCGCGCTGGGGCTGCCTGGCCGGCTGCTGCCCCACGACCACCCATGGGGTCCGTTCGTCATCGAGGTGCCCGAGGGCTGAGCGATGACGCTCGCCCGGCCCCACCGCCTGCCTACCAGCGGCCCTCGTGGACCATGGTCGACAGGTCGTGGCGCCCGCCTGCCTTGGGCGGTCGCGTGAGCTCGGTCGGGTCGGCAGGGTGGCCGAGGCTCAGGATGAACTCGCAGTGCTGGTCGGCGGGGTACCCCAGGACCTCGCGGCAGGCGCCCTGCTCGTAGACGGTGCCCGGGCAGGAGCCGATGCCCAGCGCCCACGCCGCGAGGGTCATGTTCTGCGCCGCGCGGCCCAGGTCCCACATGACCGACAGGGGCTGTCCGTCGGCTCGCGGGTCCGGGGTCACCAGCGCGATCGCCGCCGCGGCGCCCGCGATGTGGCCGCACCACGGACCGACCGTCGACAGCCGTTCGAGGGTGCCTCGGTCCCGCACCACCACGAACGCCCAGCGCTGGAGGTTCTTGGACGAGCCGGCCCGCCGGCCGGCATCGAGGATGGTGGTCAGGGCGTCAGCCGAGATGGGCTCCGGGGTGAAGCTGCGGCTCACCCGTTGTCGGTCGATGGCATCGAGGGTCTCCATGACGCCCGAGTATGCGACGAGCCCGGAGGTCGCGCCACCTTCGTGGGACCGCGCCGCCCCGGGCATCGGCAGGGACGGTATCGTGACCGCATGACACCGCCGATCAAGGCCCCGGGACCCTACCCGGACATCATCGAGGTCGTGGTCGAGATCCCGCGGGGCAGCCGCAACAAGTACGAATGGGACCCGCAGGCGGGGGTGTTCCGGCTGGACCGGGTGCTGTCGTCGGCCGTCTTCTACAACTTCGACTATGGCTTCGTGCCCGACACCCATGCGGACGATGGCGACCCCACCGACACGCTGCTGCTTATCGACGAGCCCACGTTCACGGGCTGCCATGTCTGGGCGCGGCCCGTGGGGCTGCTCGAGATGCGCGACGAGCAGGGCGGCGACTTCAAGATCCTGTGCGTCGCGGTGGGTGACCCGCACCAGGCCCATGTCAAGCGTCTCAGCCAGGTCCGACCCCATCGTCTG
>JAXLXC010000054.1:0-17557 GCA_046328155.1 Chloroflexota bacterium | reverse complement strand
TCATCGACGAGCCCACGTTCACGGGCTGCCATGTCTGGGCGCGGCCCGTGGGGCTGCTGGAGATGCGCGACGAGCAGGGCGGCGACTTCAAGATCCTGTGCGTCGCGGTGGGCGACCCGCACCAGGCCCACGTCAAGCGACTCAGCCAGGTCCGGCCCCATCGCCTGGTGGAGATCGAGAACTTCTTCCAGACCTACAAGCTGCTCGAGGACAAGACGGTCGAGGTGATCGGTTGGCACGACGCCGACCGAGCGCGGGAGGTGCTGCTCGCGGACCGCGAGGCCCACGAGCGGAGGGCGGCGGCCCAGGCGCCCGAGGACGACTGATGGCGCCCACGCCGGAGGTCATCGAGGTCGCCGGCCGAGCGGTCTCGGTGAGCAACCCGGGCAAGGTCTTCTTCCCCGAGATCGGGGTGACCAAGATGGACCTGGTGCGCTACTACCTCGTGGTCGCCGAGGGTGCCCTGCGTGGCGCGGGTGGACGTCCCATGGCCCTCAAGCGGTTCGTCAACGGCGCTGCGGGCGAGGCGTTCTTCCAGAAGCGCGCCCCCGAGTCGCGCCCCGACTGGATCGAGACGGTGGAGCTGTCGTTCCCCTCGGGTCGCACGGCGGACGAGGTGGTCCTGCGGGACGCCGCGCAGCTCGCCTGGATCGTCAACCTCGGCTGCATCGACCTCAACCCGCACCCGGTGCGTGCCGAGGACCTCGACCATCCCGACGAGCTGCGGGTCGACCTCGACCCCATCCCGGGCGTGCCCTGGGACCACGTGCGCAGGGTCGCCCTGGTGGTCCGCGAGTCGCTCGCCGACCACGGGCTCGTGGGATGGCCCAAGACCTCCGGGTCGCGTGGCATCCACGTCAACGTGCGCATCGAGCCACGCTGGACCTTCCCGCAGGTGCGTCGTGCGGCGCTCGCGCTGGCCCGTGACGTCGAGCGGCGTGCCCCCGAGCTCGCCACCAGCCGCTGGTGGAAGGAGGAGCGGCACGGCGTGTTCATCGACTACAACCAGAACGCCAAGGACCGCACGGTGGCGTCCGCCTACTCGGTCAGGCCGACCCCCGACGCCCGGGTCTCGATGCCGCTCCGGTGGGACGAGGTGCCGGACGTCGAGATGGAGGCGTTCACGCTCCGCACGGTGCCCGCGCTGTTCGAGACGCATGGTGACGCGGCCGAGGGGATCGACGACGCCGTCGGGTCGCTGGACTCGCTGCTGGAGCTCTCCGAGCGCCACGAGGCGGAGGGCCTGGGCGATGCGCCATGGCCCCCGCACTACGCCAAGCCCGAGGGCGAGCCGCCACGCGTCCAGCCGTCGAAGCAGCGCCGACCAAGCGCCGCGTACGGGCCGTCCGACGCCGAGAGCCTCGCTGCCGCGGTCGCCGCCGGGTCGGCGCCCGCACCCTCGACCGGCTCCAAGCCGACCCCCACCGGGCGACGCACGACCTCCATCCCGGTGGTCGAGGTGGCGCGCGCCCGGCACAAGGCCGAGGCGCTCGAGGCGCTCGAGCGTTGGAAGGCGCGTCATCCGGAGGTGGTGCCGCACCTCGAGCCCGCGGACATCCTGGTGGACGGCATGCGTGGCCGCTCCAGCCTGTGGTACCGGGTGCGGGTCAACCTCATCCACGTGCCCGTCGAGCGGCGCCCCACGCAGGAGCCGCTCGATGCCGACTACGACCCGTGGGCCGGGTTCGAGTGGCCCGACCGCTCAGGCCAGTCGGAGCGGGCGCCGCGCAGGAAGGCACCCACGACCGACTGACCGACGGCGCGAAACCCGGCGCGACCATGCCGCGCAGGGCAGCGTCAGGAGTCGGGCTGGACCTCCCTGAGGCGGAAGTGGCAGCCGCCGACCAGCAGGCACAGGAAGATGATGGCGTAGAACACGAGCGGCACGGCCGGGATGGACGCGGCCTCCAGGTTGAACGTGCCCTTGATCACGCCGAACAGGTCGACCGACTGCGGGAGCGCCGAGATGGTGCCCAGGCTGCTCCGCCCGATGGCCATCTCGCCGAGGTTCGCGGCCCACCAGACGCCCACGATGCTCGCGACGATGGCGACCAGGCTCCAGGAACATGCCCAGCAGCCGGCCCCAGCCGCGATGCCCGAAGATGCCCAGCGCGCTGAGCAGCTCCAGGATGCCCGCCACGACCAGCCCAGCGCCCACGATCGTCGCGGACGTGGTCAGGAAGTCGACGATGGCGTCATCGATGCCCTGGAATCCGAACTCGTCGGCGAGGCCGCCGATGGCCAGGAAGGCCGCACCGGACATCACCGCGATGACGCCGGCCACCACCAGCAGCAGCCCGGCGAAGATGGCGAGGAACGACCGACCCTTGCGATACTCGGGCTCGGCCTGCTGCCAGTAGGTCGCCGCCGCAGCGCCCCAGGCGGCCTGCTGGCCGTATCCCTGCTGCTGCGGATAGCCCTGCGGGTACTGGCCCTGCTGATAGCCCGACCAGCCGGAACCCTGCTGGCCGTACGCCTGCTGCTGGCCATAGCCTGCTGCTGGCCGTACGCCTGCTGCTGGCCATAGCCCTGCTGGCCGTAGCCCTGCTGCGCGTATCCGCCCGCGGGGCGTCCCTGCTGCGGGTAGCCCTGCTGGCCGTACGCCTGCTGCTGGCCGTACCCCTGCTGCGGGTAGCCCTGCTGCTGGCCATAGCCCGGCTGCTGGCCATAGCCGCCCGCGGGGCGTCCCTGCTGGGCGTACCCCTGCTGCGGATATCCTCGCTGGCCGTACGCCTGCTGCTGGCCGTAGCCCTGCTGTGGGCTTCCCTGCTGGGCGCGTTCCACGGCGGACGACCCCACGCCTGCGCGGGGTCTGGGCTGGGGCTGGCCGGCGCCTGGCGCGCGTACTGCGCGCCTGCCCCGCGGCCCTGGCTGGCGGCAGGCTGCTGCCAGCCGGCTGTTGCGCCGCCGCGGCTGCGGCGGCAGCGGCGGCGCCCGCGGCAGGCTGCCGCCACGCGGCAGGCGCGCGTCGGGCTGGCCCTGGACGGGCGTCCCGGACGCGGCGGCAGCGGGCAGGGGTCTGGTAGCTGGCCGAGGCGGCCGGGGTCGCCGCCTGCTGTCCCCAGGCCGGGGCGACCGGCGCGACCGGTGGTGGCGCCGCGGGGGGTGGCGGGCGGCTGGGGCGGAGCCGCCCAGGTGGGCGCCGCTGGTGGCGCAGGGGCGACCGGGGCGTGGGGGGCGCGGAGGCGGCTCGGGGTCGCCCAGCCCGACGCCGGGCTGCTCGGGCGCGGCCCACGCGGGAGGCCGCCGGAACGGCAGGCTCGTCCGGGGTCGCCCAGCCCGACGCCGACGGCTGCTCGGGCGCGGCCCAGCCCGACGCCGCGGGCTGCTCGGGCGCGCCCAGCCCGACGCCGCGGGCTGTTCGGGCGCGGCCCAGCCCGACGCCGCGGGCTGCTCCGAGCGCGGCCCACGCGGAGGCCGCCGGGGCGGCTTTCCGTCGGGAGTCGCCCAGCCCGACGCCGCTCGGGCTGCTCCGAGCGCGGCCCACGCGGAGGCCGCCGGCTGCTCCGGCGCAGCCCACGCGGAGCTGCTGGTCTCCTCGTGAGCGTCACTGGCGGCGGGCTGGTCCCCGCCGCGGCGGGCTGCGCCCACGTGCCCTGGTCGCTCGACGACGCATCCGGCGGCTCATCGGCGACATGCTCGAAGGGTCGGTCCCACGCGCTCAAGCGACTGGCGGCGGCGTCGTACGCCTCGCCCACCGCCGCAGACCCATCGGCGATGGCATCGCTCACGGAGCCTGCGGTCTCATCGGCGACGCGCCACACATCGTCGGCCGCGGCGCCCATGCTCGCGACGCCCTGCGAGGCAGCGTCCGATGCCTGGTCCACCACGTGCTCGACCTGGTCGGGGATGAGGTCCCAGCCCTGGGAGCCATCCTCCGCTTCGACCGGGCGGTCATCACCCTCGTCGGGGTCTGGTCTCCACGGATCACCCAGGCCCTGTGGGTCGCTCATCCGGGTCCCTCCATCGGCAGTTGGGCTCGTCGCGCAGCGAGTGTACCCACACGACGAGCGGAAGTATCCCACCAAGGGTCAGGGCGGACGTGACCCGAGCGGCTCATGGCGCGCCTACCGGTCCAGGATCCGCGCCAGCTCGTACGGTGCCGTCGTGTCGAGCTGGTCGTATCGGCAGTCGGCGGGCTGCCGGTCGGGTCGCCATCGCCGGAAGGTCGTGGCGTGCCGGAAGCGGTCGCCCTGGAGGTGGTCGTAGGCGACCTCGCAGACGCGCTCGATGCGCAGCGCCTGCCACGACAGGTCGCGACCCTGGTTCCAGCGACTCTGGGCGCCTGGCATCCGACGACCGGCGGCCGCCATCTCCTCGGCCCATGCCGCCCAGCTGCCCCACGGATGGCCATCCATCGCGTGCTCTCGAAGCGGTGCCAGCTCGTCGGCCAGCTGGCGACGGCGTTCCATGGTGAAGGAGGACGTGACGCCCACGTGGTGCAGCTCGCCCGCGTCATCGTAGAGGCCCAGGAGCAGGGAGCCCACGATGGGCTCGCCCAGCTTGTGCCATCGGAAGCCGGCGACGACGCAGTCGGCCGTCCGCTGGTGCTTGACCTTGACCATCGCCCGCTTGCCCGGCTGGTACGGGGCATCCAGGCGCTTGGCGATGACGCCGTCGAGCCCGGCGCCCTCGAACCGCTCGAACCAGTCCTGGGCGGTCGCATGGTCGAGCGTGGCGGGCGTCAGATGGACGCTGTCGCCCCGACCCTCCAGCACGGCCTCGAGACGCGCTCGGCGCTCCGCCTGGGGCCGCTGGGTCAGTTCCTCGTCACCCAGGGCGAGCAGGTCCCAGGCGACGAACGATGCGGGTGACGCCTCGGCGAGCATGGCCACGCGCGACGCCGCGGGATGGATGCGTAGCAGCAGCGCCTCGAAGTCGAGGCCGTCGTCGCCGGCGATGACCACCTCGCCATCGAGCACGCAGCGAGGCGGCAGGCGTCGTCGCAGGGGCTCGGCGAGCTCCGGAAAGTAGCGGCCGAGCGGCTTGAGGTCGCGGCTCTGCAGGTACACCTCGTCGCCGTCGCGGAAGACGATGGCGCGGAAGCCATCCCACTTGGGCTCGAACAGCCAGCCATCGTCCTGCGGGATCGCCGGCGAAGGCTTGGCGAGCATCGGCTCGATGGGTGGCTGGAGCGGCAGCTGCACGCAGCCACCATACCCGCTGCCCGCTCGGCTGGGCGCGCGTGCGCGGTGCCGGGCGCACAGGTGCCCAGGTGCCGGAGGCGCGCGTGCGCGGTGACCGGCGCCCGGCGCCCGGTTCGGCCGGTGTCTGGCGCCCGGTCCGGCCGGGGGTGCGGGGCCGGTGGTAGCCTCGGGGGATGCCCGAACCGAGCTTCCGCGGCGACCCGTACCGCGTCCTCGACGTGCCCCGGGACGCGACCCGCGGGGAACTCAAGCGACGCTGGCGTGAGCTCGCCCGGGAGCATCATCCCGACCGGGCCGCCGGGGACGTGGCCGAGCAGCACCGCCTGACCGCCCGGATGGCCCGCATCAACGCGGCCTACGACCTCCTGGACGACCTGGTGCGCCGCGCTCGCTATGACGCGAGCCCCGCGGCACGGCGGGCCGAGCGGGAGGCATGGCGCCCTGGCGGTCGCGATGGGTCGGGACCCGCATGGGCGGCCGACGGGCCGGGAGCTCGGCGTGCCGATGGACCACCCCCGCCACCACGCACCCGCCCGGTGACCGCGCGGTTCGACACGAGCACCGCGTTCCTCGGCCGCGACACGGTGACCGGCTCCCGCGAGCGCGTGCTGCACGGCCAGCCGCCGGTGTCGCGCGACATCGCCGAGGCACCGGACCTGCGAGCCAGCACGCCCACCGGACCGGTGCGCCGACGCGCCACGCGACGACCGCCCGTGCCCACGCTCGAGGAGGCGCGCGCGGCCACGCTCGAGTTCGGACGGTTCCACGGCTCCACCCTGGGCGAGGTGGCCGACCGCGAGCCGACCTACATCGACTGGATCGCCAAGACCATCACCCGGGACCGGGAGCTGGTGCAGCACGCGCGCGTCATCGCCGCCGACCTCGATGCACGGGGCGTCGAACGGATGCCACGGCCATCACGGCCGGGCCCCGGCGCCTCCGGTCCGGAGGCAGCCGAAGACTCGGCCTGGTGATGAAGGGGAAGAGCACGATCGAAGCGATGATCCCGCCGTCGTAACCTCTGGCCGGTCGGTCCCGGTATGGCCGGTCGTTCCTGTTATTCGACTCGTGACCCGGGAGCGGCGGTCCCCAACGTTCGGTGCATACGCGCCGCAACGTGAAGCGGAAGAGGATCGCGTTTCGTTCCAGGCCCGGTGGTCGACGCCTCGGAGCCGCCCCCGACGTAGAGGACGACGGCATCACCGACTCTATGCCGCGGCATCCGCCAGGGCAATGGGGCCTTTGGTCATGACCACATGGGGACCATCCGACCGTCCCTGGTGCGACGCGGTGATGTTCGGTGCGGTCACGCCGGTTGCACGGACATGTCACCACTAGCGATCGCGTCGGGGACATGGGTCGACCACGATCGATCGTGTCGAAGGGGGGGTGGTTGGGAGCGACGCTCGGCTGCGCGCGCGGTCAGGCCGGCCCCGCAGGCTTCGTCGGCCAGGGTCGGCCTCGCAGGCCGTGTCGGCCCCGCGTGGGCTACTGCCTTCGGAGGTAGCTCTTGAGGGCGACCCGGCCGACGACGCGGTACTTCACGTCGTAGCGCGTGAAGCACGCGTTGTCCACCTTGCGAGGCTTGAACACGTCGCAGGCCAGCGCGGCCGAGAAGTCGAACACGTACGCGCTGCTCGCGAAGGGCCCGCGGTCAATCACGGGTGCCACCGCGGTGATGCCGTGCCACTTGAACTCGACCAGCGTGCCGCAGGGGAGCGTCCGATGCGCCACCCCCACGATCTTGCGCGTGTAGCGCACGCCACAGGCCGTCCGGTTGCCATAGAAGCCCGGCCCATACCAGGTCACGATGGGCGCGTTGCGCCAGCCAGTGCGCTTCGCGGCCGTCCGCTTGGCAGCCTGCTGGGCCGCCTTCCGCTTGGCGTTCGCCTGGGCGGCCTTGCGCCGGGCCTCCACCTGCCGCTCGCGCGCGCGTCGCTCGGCCACACGCCGCTCGACTCGAAGCCGGGCGGCGCGTCTCTCGGCCTTCGCCCGCTCCGCCTTGCGCTTGGCGGCGCGCGCCTGTGCGCGCTTCTCGGCGGCTCGCGTCTGTGCCCGGGTCGGTGCCGCGGCCCGCACGGCACGGGTCTCGGTCGCCTCGACCTCCTGTAGGTGCGACCACGCGCCCTGGAGGCTGGACGTGACGCCGCTGGGGCACGTCACGCCGAACGACGCGACCGATGCGGTGGGGCTGCCCAGGGTCGCGGCGGCGCAGCTGGACATGACGGGCTGCGACGCGGACGCGAACGCGCCGCCCGCGGCACGTGCGCGGTCGACCGTCCAGCCGAGCGCGCCCGTGAGGGGCACCGCGGCACCCGCGACGATGCGGGCGACCGTGCCGCGCGATCCCTGGGGCACCGTGGTGGGACCGTCGGACGTGGTCGGTATGGTGGCCCGCGCGAGGACGCCCAACTGGACGGTCGCCGCACAGACCATGACAAGGGCGGTGGCAGCGACGACAGGGCGGATGCCTGGGGGCCCCGAACGTCGTCGATACCGCCTGACCAGGCGACGCACGGCACGTCGCCTCAGGCGCGAGGGCACGTCCGGCACTGTATCAGACGCCGATCATCCATGCGCCTCTCCCCGCAAGCCTGCATAGCGGGGCTTGGTGCGCATCGGCACCACCCGCCGCGGCACGGACGCCGTGGTGACGCACCAGAGCTGGGGTGGCGGGCATGACGACGCCCCGGAGGATGAGCTCCGGGGCGCTCCGTGCGCCGGGCCGCGACCGCTGGGCCGCGACCGCGAGGCCGCGACCGCGAGGCCGCGACCGCTGGGCCGCGACCGCTGGGCCGCGACCGGCCCTCAGGCGGTCGCGCCGGGCTGGCCGGGCGCGAACTCCGCGAGGCCGAACTGCTGCTCCAGGCGCTCCAGTGGCTGGAAGCCAACCACGCCCTTCGGCTGCTGGCCCGGCCGGAAGAAGGCGATGGTGGGGATGCTCATGATCTGGAACGCCTGCGAGAGGCCGGGGTTGGCGTCGACGTCGACCTTGACGACCTCGACTGCGCCCTCGTACTTGGCGGCCAGCTTCTCCATCTCGGGCGCGACCATCTTGCAGGGGCCGCACCAGGTCGCCCAGAAGTCGACCACGACCGGCTTCTCGCTCTTGAGGACGAGCTGCTCGAAGGTGGCGTCGGTGGCTTCGGTGATGGCCATGGTGGGTTGGTTCCTTTCGTGGGGGTGTCAGGCCGGTCGTACGTCGGCCAGGGACCTGATGAGTTGGTAGGCCTCGAGGACCCGCGGGTCGCTCAGGCGATACAGCACGGCGCTGCCGTCGCGTCGCGTCGCCACGAGCCCCGACGAACGCAGCACGGCGAGGTGCTGGCTCATGTTCGGGATCTGGCACCTCGCCTCGCGCGACAGGTCGCTGACCGACCGTTCGCCCCCGGCGAGGAGCTCCAGGACGCACAACCGCTTGGGGTCGGCCAGCGCGCGGCTGATGGCCGCATATCGCTGGCGCTCCGGCTCCGGCGACACGTCCGGACACCCGGCAGCGTCGTCGGCGAGTTCCACGGTGGCACGCATCTCGGGCGTCATGGTGCCACCATTTGCGTGATTGCGCAAGGTAGCAAGCCGGTGACCCGGCCCTGCCCGCACCGCCCGACGTCCCGCTGGCTGGGCCGATCTCCCGCTGGCCGGGCCGATCTGCCAATGGTTGGGCGTATCTGGGCACCAGCGGGAGGCCTACACTGCGGCGCATGGCCACGGGCGAGGCGGAGCTCCGGGACATCGCGTTCGCGGACATCGAGGCGGCCGCCCAGCGCATCGCGGGGCACGTCGCCCGGACACCCATCCTGCACTCGCGCGCCGCCGCGCGCGAGATCGAGCGCGTGACGGGCATCCGCATCGGTGGCGCGGGCATCCCCGACCGACCCGGCGGCGACCCCGCGCCCGGCCCTGACGAGCCGCGCCTGTTCCTCAAGGCCGAGCATCTCCAGGTCACCGGCTCGTTCAAGGCGCGCGGCGCGGTCAACCGGGTGCTCACGCTCACGCCCGAGGAGCGGGCGCAGGGCATCGTCACGATGTCGGCCGGCAACCACGCGGCGGCCGTGGCCTACGCGGCCAGCGCGAGCGCCATCCCGGTCACGGTGGTGATGCCGGTCGCCGCGCCGCGGCTCAAGGTCGAGGCGACGCTGGCGTATGGCGCGCGAGTCGAGATGTTCGGTGCCCACACGGGCGAGACGTACCAGCGGATGCAGCAGCTGCGCGAGCAGCAGGGCGCCGTCTACGTCTCGCCGTTCGACGACCCGCGGGTCATCGAGGGCCAGGCCACGATCGGGCTGGAGGTCGTCGCAGACCTGCCGGAGGTCGACGTCGTGGTCATGGGCGTGGGCGGTGGCGGCCTGCTCGCAGGCGTCGGCGCCGCGATCCGCCACCTGCGCCCGGGCACGCGGGTCGTGGGCGTCGAGCCCGAGGCGAGCGACGCGCTGAGCCGCGGCCTCGCGGCCGGCGCGCCGGTCCACATCGAGCCCCGGACCATCGCCGACGGCCTCGCGGCCCCGTTTGCGGGGGTCTGGGACATCGACCTCGCCCGACGCTATGCCGAGCCCATCGTGCGCGTGCCGGACGCCGCCATCGCGCATGGCATGCGGTTCGCGCTCGAGCGCATGAAGCAGGTCCTGGAGCCGGCTGGCGCAACGGCGCTGGGAGCCGTGCTGGCCGGGCACGTGCCGCTGCGTGCGGGCGAGGTCGTGTGCGTCATCGCCTCGGGTGGCAACGTGGACCTGGGTCGCCTGCCGCAGCTGCTGGCCGTGGAGGACCTGCCTCAGTCGTAGCCCAGCTCGGCGAGTCGGTCGTCGTCGATGCCCGCGTGGTGGGCGAGCTCGTGGATGACCGTCCGCTGGATCTCCCAGACCAGCTCGTCGGGATGCCGGAAGTCCTCCTGGAGCGGCACGCGGAACAGGGTGATGACGTTGGGCGCCACCACGTGGTCGGACCAGGGCTCGGTGGCGGGCGTGCCGTCGTACAGGCCATACAGCCAGCCGTCGGTCGAGTCGCCGGCGCGCGCCTGGTCGGGCGTCGGCAGGTCCTCGACGACCACCGCCACGTTCGCGAGGAGCGCCCGGAACGGCGCGGGCAGACCGTCGAGCGCCTCCTGGACCACGCGCTCGAAGTCGCCCGGCCGGTCCTGCCACGGGTCGGGCGCCCGGCGACGCGGATGACGATGGGCGAGGGCGGCGCGGCGTCGCACGGGCATGGCCACCCTATGCTAGCCGGGTGATCGAGCCCGACCCGACCGCGACCCCCCAGTCCATGGTCGTGCAGGTCGGCACCGGGGAGCGGATCCACTACCTCGACTGGGGGACGCCGCCGCCTGCGGCCGATGGCACGCCAGCACCGACCCTGGGGCTGGTGCATGGCATCGCGCTGACGGCGTGGTCCTGGGCGCCCGTGGCCCGACGCCTGTGCCACGCGTTCCGGGTGCTCGCCATCGACCTGCGCGGTCATGGGCTGTCCGAGGGCGCGCGCTCCGACCTGTCGCCGACGTCGCTCGCGTGGGACGCGCTGACCGTGCTCGCCGCCAACGGCGCTGGGCTGGAGGCGCATGGCCCGCCCGCGGTGGTCGCGGGTCATGGCGTGGGCGCCATGGTCGTCGCGGAGATGGCCCACCTCCAGCCGAGCTCGGTCGCGGCGGCGCTGCTGGTGGATGGCGGCTGGGAGGACGTCGCATCGGCCACGCGCATGGACCCGGGCGAGCTCGTCGCGGCGCTCGCGGAGCCACCCGAGGTGCTCGCGTCGATGGACGCGTTCCTGGAGGACCGGCGGGACTTCGACCCGGCCAGCTGGGACGCCGACCAGGCGCACGCGGCCCGCTCGCAGGTCGACCAGAAGCACGCCGGTCACGTGGCCCTCGTGGCCCGGCCGGCCACCATCCGGGGCGTGGTGGAGGGGATGTTCGGCTACGACCCCATCGCGACCCTCGTGGCCGCGCCCGTGCCGCTGGGCGTGCTGGTCGCAGGCCCGGGGACCGCCGACGACGAGGCTGGCCACGATCGCGCGGTGGCGCTCGACGAGGTCGTCGCCGCACGTGCCGCGGCCGGGCTGCCACCGACCCGCGTGGCTCGCTTCCCGGGCACCGGGCACAACCTGATGCGCTATCGGCCGGCCGAGGTCGCCGCCGAGCTGCTGGCGCTGTCGGCGTCCGCGGGCGTTAGGATGGCGCCGTGGACCTCCTCCTGATCCTCGTCGTCATCCTCGTCATCGTGCTGGTGATCCGAGGGCCCAAGACCCTGCCCAAGTTGGGCGAGGCGCTGGGTCGCACGGTCAAGGACACCCGCGACGAGTTCGCCCGCAAGTCGGACGACCCGACCCCGCCGGGCTCCCAGCCTCCGGCGGCCTGAGCGCGGCCGAAGTCGCGCGCCGCCCATGAGCGACCTGCCCTCGCACGTCCGACGGGCCGTGGAGGCCATCGAGCGCGAGCCGGGCGACCTCGAGCTCTCCGCGGCGGACATCGAGGGCCGCACCCCGTGGCTGCCCGACGTGGGCGATGACGCCCCGGACGCGGGCGCGCTCGAGGATGCCGTCCGCGCCATCCTGCGGGGCGTCGGCGAGGACCCCGACCGGGAGGGCCTCGAGCGGACGCCCGGGCGTGTCCGCCGGATGTACGCCGAGCTGACCGCGGGCTACCACGTGGACCCCGAGCGGCTGCTCAACGGCGCCGTGTTCGAGGTCGACTACAGCGAGATGGTCGTGGTGCGCAACATCCCGTTCTCGTCGCTGTGCGAGCACCACCTGCTGCCGTTCTTCGGCCATGCCGCCGTGGCGTACATCCCGCGTGGCCGGGTGGTGGGGCTGTCCAAGGTGCCGCGCATCGTGGAGATGTATGCCCGGCGCCTCCAGGTCCAGGAGCGGCTCACCCAGCAGGTGGCGGACATGCTCATGGAGCGCCTCGACCCCAAGGGCGTGGGCGTGGTCATCGAGGCGACCCACCTGTGCGCGGTCATGCGCGGCATCCGCAAGCCCGGCACGGTCATGACCACGAGCGCGGTCCTGGGCCTCTTCCGCAGCAACGACAAGACGCGCGCCGAGTTCCTGGCGCATCTCGCGCGACCCCTGGGCGCCTAGCCACCACGCCTCGGCGCCCCGGCCGTCAGGCGGTCGCCACCCGGATGGTGCGGGCGCCGCCGGAGACCTCGACCTCGAAGCGGTCGGCGGCGCGCTCGGCTCCCGGCGTGACCATGCGGACGCTCCCGTGCACGTCGCGCAGGTGCTCCCGCCCGACGCGGATCTCGTGGACACCGCCCGAGACGCTCACCCGGATGGCCGTCCCCGACGGATGCTCGATGACGACGTCGCGCGCGCTTCCGGAGAGCCTGATCCGGGAGGTCCCATCCGGGACCCCCAGACGCGCCGTGACGTCATCGACGCTGCCCTGGATCCGGAGGTCGTGGACCCGGACGTGGCGCAGGTCCGCCTCGAACCGGGACAGTCCGCCCGAGACGTCGATGGCCCATGGCACCACGCGGCTGAGGCTCACGCGTGCCTCGCGCTGGCGCCAGTCGAGGCGTCGCTTGTACGCCATGGTGACCTCGCCCTTGCGGGTGGCAAGGTCGGGGTGCGGCCCGTCGAACGAGGCTCGGCACAGCTCCCCGTCCGACGTCGCGCCGTCGAGTCGAAGGGTCGTGTGGGTCAGCTCGGCGACGGCGCGCACCTCGGTCGCCGGCCCCAGCGGCGCCGCCCGCAGCGCCAGCCGAGGCGCTCCGGAGCGGAACAGCAGTCGGCCGCGGTCGGCACCGCCCAGTGGCGCGCTGAACATCTCGCCGACCATGCCGCCCCGGCTGGTCGCGCGGAGGCGCTCCGTGTCGGCGGCGACCGCGACGCGCAGCTCCCCCAGGACGCGGGTCACGAGCGACCGTTGGTCCGCACCCAGTGGGCGGAGCACCTCCTCGGTGCTCCGCTCCAGGGGCTCATAGGCGGCACCCACGTCCCGACCCCGCTCGTGCGACACCCGGATGATGGTGCGTCGTCGGTCGGCGGGGTCGGCGACCCGCTCGATGAACCCGGCGCGCTCGAGGCGGTCGAGCACGCCGGTCACGGCGCCGCTCGTGAGGCCCGTCAGCTCCGCGAGCCGTCCCGGCGTCATGTCCGGCTCGGTCCATGCGAAGCCGACGCAGCGGAGCGCGGTCGCGTCGAGCCCCAGGACCTCGGCGACGGCCTCCGCATGGAGGGCGCCCTGCTGGACCAGGTTGGTGTAGGCGCCCCACAGCGCGGATGGCTCGTCGACAGGTTGCTGGCGGTCGGTCATAGTGCAAGTATCTTAGCAACTAAGAGATATTGTCGTCGAGCATGTCGGCAAACCAAGACATCATCGCAGAAGGAGCGTGCGCGTGGGCCACATCATCGAGACCCGAGGGCTGGCGAAGAGCTTTGGCACGGGCGAGGGCGCCATCGAGGCGGTCCGGGGCGTGGACCTCGCCGTCGACGAGGGGCAGGTGTTCGGGTTCCTGGGACCCAACGGCGCGGGCAAGACCACCACGCTGCGCATGCTGGTGACGCTCCTGCCGCCCACCGCGGGGGAGGCGACCGTGGTGGGCCACGACCTGCGGACCCAGGCGGCCGAGGTGCGTCGCCGGATCGGGTACGTGTCCCAGGGGTTCTCGAGCGCCCCGGGCATGACCGGGCGGGGCGAGCTGGTGATGCAGGGCCGGATGTACGGCATGGACGCGCGCGAGGCCCAGGGTCGAGCCCAGCAGGTCCTGGAGCACCTCGACCTGGTCGACGCCGCGGACCGACCCATCCGGACGTGGTCCGGTGGCATGCGTCGCCGCCTCGACGTGGGCATGGGCATCGTGCACCGACCGGCCCTGCTGTTCCTCGACGAGCCGACCACGGGCCTCGACCCCCAGGCCCGCGCAGGGCTGTGGGACGAGATCTCTGCGCTCCGGGCTATGGGCACCACGGTCTTCCTCACCACCCACTACCTCGACGAGGCGGATGCGCTGTGCGACCGGCTCGCCATCATCGACCACGGCACGATCGTGGTCGAGGGGACGCCCGAGGAACTCAAGCGACGCATCGCGGGTGACGTGGTCACGATCGGCGTGCCCGAGGCTGCCGATGCCGTGCTCGCCCTCGTGTCAGGGCAGCCGTTCGTGCGCGAGGCCAGCCGCGACGACGGCCTGGTTCGTGCGTACGTGGACCACGGGGAGTCCGCGCTGCCGACGCTGCTCCGGCTGCTCGACGCGCAGGGTCTCGCGCCCCAGACCCTGTCCCTCAACCGGCCGTCGCTCGACGACGTGTTCCTGCGTCAGACGGGCCGCTCGCTGCGCGACGCCGCCTGACCCCGCCACCACCACGACAAGGGACCCTGACATGCGACTCATCCGCGACAGCTGGCTCCAGTTCCGGCGAGCCATGTGGCTCACCCTCCACAACCCCGTGTGGGTGTTCGTGGGGCTCACACAGCCCATCCTCTACCTCGTCCTGTTCGCACCGCTCCTCAAGTCGCTCGCCGGGCCGGGGCTGTCCCCGGATGGGGCGTTCAACCTGTTCGTGCCGGGGCTGCTCATCCAGCTCGGTCTGTTCGGGGCCGCGTTCGTGGGCTTCGGGCTCATCGACGAGATGCGCGAGGGCGTCATCGAGCGGATGCGGGTCACCCCGACCAGTCGGCTCGCCATGCTCCTCGGTCGGGCGGGCCGGGACGTCACCATCACCCTCGTCCAGGGCGCGCTGCTGGTGGCCATCGCCATCCCCTTCGGCCTCAGCGTGAGCCTCGAGGGGCTGCTCGTGGTGTTCGGGCTGCTGGTGCTCATGGGCCTGCTCATGGCATCCATCTCGTACGCGCTCGCCCTCAAGCTGCGGGACGAGGACTCGTTCGCGCCGCTGCTGATGACCGTGACGCTGCCGCTCCTCCTGCTGTCGGGCGTGCTGCTGCCGCTCACCCTGGCGCCGGACTGGCTGCGCAGGCGGTCGCGCCTTCAACCGGATGGTGGCGTAGCCCGCGGCTGGACCGAACGGCGCCGGGTGCGCAGCGTGCGTGGTGGCCGTCGCTTCGGGTAGCCATCCGCACCGGATCGCAAGGGATCGCCCGCCTCGTGCATCAGACTGTGCATGAGGGACATCGTGCGGGGTGCCGTGGACGGTCGCGAGGTTCTCCGGGACTTCGGCGGGTTCTATGCCAGGACCTATCCGATGGCGTATCGGACCGCGCTGGGGATCTGCCGCGAGGCGGCCATCGCGGAGGAGGCGACCCAGGATGCCTATGTCTCGGCCTTCCGGGGCCGGGACCGATACCGGGGTGATGGCCATCCCGATGCGTGGCTCCTGCGGATCGTGGTCAACAGCGCCCTGTCGGTCCTGCGCCGTCGGAGCGCCAGGCGCGCGACCGCACTCCCCGACGAGGCTGACGGATCGATCGCTGACTCCCCGCGACTGCCCGACCCCGTCGAGTCGATGGCGATCCGACAGGCGCTCGATGCGCTCGATGGGCGACATCGCGCGGCCATCGTCCTGCGCTACTACCACGACCTGGACTACGCCACGATCGCCCGGATCATGGGCACGAGCGCAGGCAACGTCGGCTCCATGCTGAGTCGAGGGCTCGCGCGGATGCGCACCGAGCTCGCGGAGGACGAGTTCGACGCACGGGCCGCCCTGGCCGCACCGGCAGGTGGTGGCTCATGACCATGGACCGAGCGGTCGAGCGGCTCCTCCGCGAGACGCTGGCCGACGAGCTGGAGACGGCGCGGGGGCGCTACCCCGAGTGGCACGGATCCCCGGGCCAGCGACGGACCCACGACGGGGCTCGCCCGCGGCGGCCGGCATTCGGGGCGCTCGTGGGGGTGGCGGCCCTCGCCGCACTCTCGCTTGGCCTCGTCGTGGGCGCGCCCGTGGCGCCGGTCGTCATGCCTGCCGCGACGACGATGCCACCGGACGAGCCAGCGGTCCCGATCGTGGCTGGCCAGGCGTTCGACGCGGACACCGGTGCGACGGGGTCCGTGGTGCTCGTTGATGGTGGGGCCCGTGGTGCACGAGTCTGGCTCCTGTCCCGGTTCGGCGAGGTGCGTCTGGGACCCCTCGTCGGCCCCATCCCTGGGATGCCTCCCGGGGCAGACGCGAGCATCTGGTTGGCGTCGGGGAGCGACCGATGGGTGAGCGATGGCCGAACGGTCGTGCGCTGGAGCGAGTACGTCGTCAGCGTTGGTGACGGCATCACGGAGGTCCGGCCCGCCGACACGGTCCAGCACCTGCTGCTCGCGGGGCTCGTGGAGTCGTCGACATGGCAGGAGGTCGAGTTGCCGGCGGCCGGCATCCCATCCGGCGGCGACCTCGTCGGCGTCGAGCCCATCCCAGGCGGTGGCTACCTGCTCACGGGCATCGATACGATCGTGCAGGTGCTGGATGACGGAACGGTCGTCCAGCTGCCGCTCCCGACCGACCGGACCGTCCTGGCGCCCACGAACGAGGTGACGTCGTTCCTCACCCAAGCGGCCGAGCCTGGGGCGAGCGGGTCCGTGCCGACGTTCCTGTGGGGCCCCGACGCTCGCGAGCTGAACATCGGGGATGCCGTCCTCGCCAGCGCGCCAAGCACCCGCGAGCACGGGACGGCATGGGTGCTCCGGCGGGACCGCGGCTGGGTGGCGCTGCGCGATCGGGTCTACCAGCCGGGCTGGGAGGCCGTGGCCCAGGGACCAGTGGGGCACGAGGTGCCGTACGCCATCGACCCGGCGGGCGACGTGGTGCTCATGGCCCCACAGCAGGGCGTCACTGGCACGACGTCCCTGGTCGACCGGGACACGGGGGTGGTCCTGAACGCCATCGATGGCATGCCGGAGGGCCGGGTCGCCTGGTTCGGGAACGAAGCCGTGTTCGCCGTCGCGACCGCTGGCTCGGACGGCGAGCCGGCGAGCGGTGGTCTCGTCCGACTTTCGCCACACGGGCTGGAGCGTGTCTCCTGGGACTGGCCGGCGCCAGCTGGCTCACCGACGCGCTGACCGATCAACGCCCCCGACTGGCCTCGGTGCGGTCAAGCAGGCTGAGCGTCGCCTGGTCGGGCTGGCCATCCCACCAGCGGTCGAGCACGGCGCGTGCATCGGGGTCGCCCTCGGCCGCGCGGTCGAACAGCGTGGCGCACGAGCGCAGCTTGATGGCGTCGATGGGCCCCAGGACCTCCTCGGCCGTGCCCGGGGCCGCGAGCACCAGGCGCAGGCACTCGTGGAGCCGGGGTCCGAGCACCGGGTGCGCGAGGTAGGCGCGCGCCTCGTCGAGGCCCCCGATGCCATATCGCCAGGCCATCTCGCTGCGGCCGAGGCCTCGGAGCTGCGGCAGCACGAACCACATCCAGTGGCTCCGCTTGCGACCGGCCTTCAGCTCGGCGACGGCCTGCCCGTAGACGGGCGCCTGCGCCCTGAGGAAGCGCTCGAGGTCGTGGGGCCCCTCCATCCGCCCATCGTAGGCGGCCGGACCGC
>JAXLXC010000053.1:0-17635 GCA_046328155.1 Chloroflexota bacterium | reverse complement strand
GCCGGGCATAGGAGCGCTCGATGCCCGATGCGCTGCCAGCCGCGGTGGCGATGGCGTCCATCACGGTCGCGAGGACGAGGGCGCTCACCGCACGTACGCCGTGCGCGCGTAGGGCCAGCGCAGGACCTCGCGGAACTCGTCGGTGTTGCCCATCTGGTAGACCGGCGTGCCGAACTGGTTGACGCCCTGCGGCGCGGCGCCACCCGAGACGCCCTGGCGGAACCGCTCGCGGACCTCGGCGATGACGGCGCGCTTGACCGGGCGGGGCACCCGCGGGAAGCCGAGGACGCCCGTGACCTTCACGGCCCGGTAGCCGGTCGGGAACGCCGCATAGGCGCCGGCCGGCGAGAGGACGAGGTCGCCGTAGGGCCAGTCGACCCCGGCGATGCCCGGGCCGTCGCCCGGCTGGAGGAAGTAGTCGGTGTCGGCGACCTGCGACAGCTCGACGTAGGCCGAGGACTCGGAGTCCCGGACGTAGACGTTGGACACCGACACGAGGTCCAGCGCCTGCCCGTCGGTCGTGCCCATGCCGCCCGTCGCGACCGCCAGCGAGGGCGAGCATTCGACGACGTCGAAGTAGACGGTCGTGGTGCCCGTGCCCTGGGGGCTGCGATAGAACCGGCGCCCCGCCTTGCTGTCGAGGAACGAGGACACGTCGGAGAGGTAGTCCTCGAGCAGCGAGTCGTGGGAGTCGTCCCCGGCGCCCCCGAGGGCCAGCGTCTTGCGGAGGTCGTCGAGGGTGGCGTAGGCCGTCAGGATCGCGGGGAGCCACGCGGCGCTGTATGCGCCGAACGCGGAGCCGCCGCTGTTGCCGGGGCGCCACTTGTACCAGGTCGTCCCGGGCGTCCCGGCCGCGTCGTAGACCTCGTACCGCTCGGTGCCCGAGACGATGGTGGTCCCGCTGCCGACCGCGGCGTAGGAGCCGCCCTCCGAGGACGCGCTGTAGAGGTAGAGCTTGGCGCCCGCGCCGAACTCGGAGAGCAGGTCGGCCGACGAGGCGGACAGGTTGATGACGACCTGCACGGTGACCTCCAGGGATCAGAAGGCGGCTGTGGGGCTAGGGCGTGTGGTTCATCGGCACTCGGCCCTCGGGTCGAGCGCCGCGGTCAGGTACGCACCAGTCGCGGCGCAGCCGGGGCAGCAGCGGCGGCGGGTCGGCGCCGTCGAACGGCACCGCGAACAGCTCCCCGCCTCGCAGGTCGCCTCCCCACTTGTCGCGGTAGTACGCACGGTTCGACGGATAGGTGCGGGCGTTGCCCGCGGCGTACCGGGGCTCTCGGATGGACGCGGAACCGACATGGGTCGCCCCTCCCTCGATGAAGTACCAGGGCACCCCTGCCAGCGTGCAGCGGCGCTCGTAGTCGGCGTCCTCGCAGTACACCGGGACGAACCGCTCGTCGAAGAGCCCGACGCGCTCCACGCACTCGGCGTTGATGCCGAACGCGCGCCAGTCCCCGTTCATGCCGACCCACCGGGGGCCGGGCTTGGACACCTCGTCCACGAGCCGGTCGATGTCGCCGGGGGCGAACACGGTGTCGTGGTTCGCGACCAGCCAGAACGGCTCGTGCGGGTGGCACTTGATGGCGAGGTTCCAGCTGGCGGCCACGCCGATGTTGTGGGGCAGCTCGATGACGAAGTCGACGCCGTCGACCGGCGCCATCCCCTCGTCGCTGTTGTCGATGACGGTGAGGTAGACGTCGGTCGTGACGGACGCCACGCACCGCTCGATGTCCCGCTGCCCCGTCAGGAACGGGATGGTCAGCGTGGGCCTCACCCGATCGCGTCCGCGATGGTCTGCGCCCGGTCCCGCTTCGGCACCCAGCCCAGCTCACGCTGCGCCTTGCCTGCGTCGGGCACCTTGTCGGGCGCCTCGTGGAACGCGGGGCCCCACAGGTCGCGGGGGTCCACGACCTCGATGGGGGACGACGAGCCGGTGGCCGCGACGACCTCTCGGGCGAGGGTGAGGATGTCGCACTCGTTGGCGGGGTTGCCGAGGTTGTAGACGCGCCCGCGTGGCCTCGGCTGGCGGCGAGCACGATGCCCTCGGCGATGTCGAGGACGTGGGTGAAGGCGCGGCGCTGCGTGCCGGCTGGTACAATCCAGCGGCTCGCCCGCGAGCGCCTGCCGGACGAAGCGCGGCAGGACGAACCACCGTCGAACTGCCGGGCCGCCACGTTGAAGGGGCGGATGACGCGGACGTCGAGCCCGGGGGTGTTGAGGAGCATCGTCTCCGCGGCGAGCTTCGCCGCGGCGTACTCATGCGGGCGCTGTGCCCCGCGGCCACGATGCGGGGGGCGTCCTCCTTGGATGGGGCCGGAGCGGCTGGGCGCCGTAGACCTCGGAGGTGGAGCTTAGACGAGGGCAAGCGTTGCGCATCGCGCGCGCGGCGACCACTTGGCGTCGCGGATGATGTCGCTCGCGATGTCGCCCAGCCTGGCCTATGACGCCCACCGGACCCACGCGGGACCTGCGAGGTGGAAGATCAGCGTCCAGGGCGAAGATGTCATCGGACGCATGGACGCGGTCGCCGACGGTGACTCCGCGTGTGGTCGAAGCCGGACACGGCCGATGTCCGACCGTCGTCGATGACAGCCTGATCGCCTCGCGCGACCAGCAGGTCCACGACGTGGCTAAAGAACCCGGTGCCGCCGGTCACCAGCGCCTTCACCGCCTCGCCTTGCGCTTCCTGCGCGCCGCAGGACATGCCCTTGCGGCTGGGCTTAGGGGCGAGGTCCGCGCCTCGGCCTGCGCGACAGGGCGCCACCTCGGCGTACACGGTGTCGTCGTACTCGGCCGGATGCGCGCTCGGCCTGCTGACCGCTCGCGGGCGCGCTCGGTGCCGCGCTCGCGCCGCCTCTCAAGCCGCTCCCACGATGGACGCCACCGATGGGACGGCGTAGTCGGACCGCTGCGGCTCGTCGTACCAGGGCTCGCAGTCCACGAGCCACCCCGTGTCCGCGACGATCTTCCGGCTGCGCCAGGCCGAGAAGTCGGTGACGGCCAGGCGTGCCGCAGGCGTCGCCTCCGGGACCGCGAGGCCGAAGCCCTCGCCCATGGAGCACGACAGCAGCGTCCGCCGCGGTGTACAGCCGCCATGGTCGGCTGCTCGATCGATGCCCGCGCGGTAGGCCATCAGGTCCGTGATGCGTCTGCTCTCGAGGCAGCGGGCTCGAGGTAGGAGAGGAACGCGGGGATAGAGCTCGTCCGGGCCTGTGGTCGGGTCCGGTGTGGATGTAGATGCGAGGGCGTCAGGGTGGGAGCGCGCGAAGATGGCGAGAAGCCCGGAGGTTCTGCTGCCACGCCTTCCCGGTCCACGTGCGGCGCCCTGATGTTGGCCGCGTTCATCATCACGAGGAAGCCACCGGGCGGGACCTCCATCTGGGCGCGGGCGTCCCGGACTGGGTCGGGCGCCAGTCGCTCCAGCGCGTGCGGGACGTAGTCGGACGGGATGCCGGCCGGCCGGGGCGCGCTGCCCGAACCGGGACATGGCGATGGTCGGGTGGCGGGACGCCCACTGGAGCACGCCGGGCGGCGCCGGCATGTGGTCGACGGGCGTCCACGATGCCACGGGCAGGCCGTCCCAGACGTTGCGCAGGACCCAGACGTCGAAGAGGGTGATGACCCACCCGGGCTGGTCCCCGAGCCACGAGCGCGCCTGCGCGTCCACGACGTCCAGGCCGTAGTGCATGGAGCCCTTCGGCCACAGGGGCACGGGGCCTGACGGCGTCGGGTACTGGTCGATGCCCGCGTCGTGCCCCCAGAGGCCCAGCACGGACACCTCGTGGCCGTCCGCGGTCAGGCGGGGCAGCATCATCTTGGTCTGGGTGCCGTAGCCGCTCGTGGCCTTCGGCGAGTTCGAGTACCAGGCGATACGCAAGGCCGGACCTCCTGCGTGGGATGGCGAGGCCCCGACAGCGATGCCGGGGCCTCGGGTTGCTGTGCCGGGATGCGCTCCCGGCGGGCGGTCAGGTGTTCTTGCTGACCAGGTACGCGACGGCCGCGGGGTCGGACAGGGCGCCGCCGCCGCGGTAGACGGACCGGATGGCCACCTGGTCGGTGTCGAACTTGAACTCGGTCGACACCGCGACCCGGAGGGCGCGCTGCTTGATGACCCACGCCGACAGGTCGCCGTAGAGCACCGACTTGGTGGCCGATGCGGGGTCGGACAGCCCCGGGTCCTCGTAGACGGGCTGTCCGTCGAAGAGGTCCGGCTGGCCGGCCGCGATGGCGGGCTGCCACAGGTACTGGCCGTTCTTGTCGGTGAACTTCCGGGACTTCTTGATGGCGCCGTTCGCCATCAGCCAGGCACCGACCATGCGGTAGGGCACGGCCCGGCCGTACTTGAGGTCGAGGAAGTCCTCGTACCCGAGGAAGGTGGCCGTGCTGCCGCCGCCGAGGCCGGTGGCGGTGCCGCCGTTGGTGGCCGCCGAGACGAGCGAGGCCGTCATGGCCGTGCCTGCCTGGATGCCGAGCTGCCGGCCCTGCGCCTTGCTGATGAGCTGGAGCAGCCCGATCAGCTCGTCCTCCTCGGCCTCGGCCGACACGTAGCCCAGCGCCTTGTAGCTGATGGGCGTGGCGGTCGCCTGGCCGAGGGTCGGGTCGGCCGGGGTGATGGCCGTGCCCTCGCCCGGGGTGTACCCGGTCGGGTCGGCCGTGAGGTTCGGCATCACGAGCGGGCGCCCGTTGTCGGCGGTGATGACCTCGGCCACCGCGAAGAGCGGGGACGCGGTCCGCTGGAACACGGCGACCCTCGTCGAGAAGTCGTTCATGTAGAGCGCGCCGGCGTTGCTGAAGTCCGCGATGGCCCGGGACGCCAGCTGGAGCACCTTGCCCTGGTCGATGGCCAGGTCGAACTCGCGCGGTGCGAACTCGTCGCCCTTGGCGATGGCCTCCTGGGCGGCCCGGACGACCGAGATGATGTGGCGGTCGCCCTCGTGGTCGCCGTCACCGTCGTCGGACGCGATGGCGGACGCGATGCGGTTCCGGACTGCGTCGCCCGCCGCCAGCTTCTCGCTGATGGCGACGTACTTGTCCTCCTCGGCCTTGAGGCGGTCGTAGTCGGCGTTGGCCGCCTCGATCGCCGTCTCGTCCTCGGGGGTGAGCGACCGCTTGGCGTCGGTCGCGGCCTGGACGGTCTCGCGGATGCGGGCCGCCGCGTGCTGCCGCTGGGTGACCAGCGACTCCAGGTACAGGTCCACGGTGGTGGGTCTCCCTATCTGGGTGGATGGGTGGGACCCCGTCGCAGGTGGTTCGTCCGGGTGGGGCGCCTCGCGGCGGTCGGGCCGGACTCCGGGCTAGGACTGGGCGGTCCTCGGGTCGGCGTCGAGCTTCGACAGGATCGCGGCCACCCCTTCGGGCAGCTCGTGGCTGGGCTCGGCGGCCGGCTCCTCGGCGGGTGGTTCGGCGGCCTCTGGCCTCACGGCCTCCAGCAGCCGGCTGGCGAGGTTGAACTCGCCGTCATCGAGGCGGCGCCCCTCGCGGAGCGCCTCCATCAGGGCATCGACGTCATCCACGTCAGCCTCCGTGAGGTCCGCGAGGGCGCGGAAGGTGGCGAGGGTCCCGTCGTATGCGGGCTCCATCGTGGCCAGGACCGAGACGTGCTTGACCACGCCCTCGGTCACGGTGCGGAGCGAGCCGTCCGGGCTCCACGCCCGCTGCTCGTGCCTCGGCGTGGTGCCGAACAGGAGCGACATGCCGAGCCGCTCGCCGCTGTCGTGCAGGGCGCGGACGACGTCCGTGTACGGGGTGCGGGGCCAGGGCGACTCGACGTGCAGGCCCTTGCTGTCCTCCACGAGCCGGAGCGCGCCGGTGGGGGCGGACGAGACCATCTGGCGGTCGTCGTGGTCCACGACGAAGGGGATGCGCTTGCCTTGGCCGATGGAGCGCCGGAACGCGCCGGGGAGGATGGTCTCCCGGTATCCCGTGGCGCGTCGCGACAGGTTGTCGTGCAGCACCTTCGACGCCTTGTTGAAGACGGCCGCGTATCCCTCGAAGGTCGAGCCGCCGTCGGGCATGGCCCGGAACGCGAACTCCATCTCGACGGGGTCGGCCTTGTGGTACTCGATGCTCAGCCGGCGGTCGCCGGGCTCCGGCGCCTCGTCGGGCGCGCGTTGTTCTCGAGGGAGTCTCGAGGAGCCCGTCCAGGCCCCGCGGAGTACTGCGGCGTGGAGGGCGTCGACATGGGGCGCAGGTTCTCCAGCGCCCGCACCTCGCCGATGGTGCGGGCCTTCGACTGGAGGGCCGCGAGGTGGGTCTCCCAGCGGGCCTTCGGATCGCCGCGCAGGAACGCGTCGTACACGAACCTGACCCCGGTGTTGGAACCCGGCGACGCCAGCCGGCCGTCGCCCGGGACGAGCAGGCTGTACGCCTCCTCGATGGGCCGCGTGTAGCGGTTCATGCAGTGGTCGATGTAGTGCTGGGCGCGCTCCACGGACGAGGCATACGCCACGCCCGCCGGCTCCTGCGAGCCGACCATGAAGGGCGGCACGCCGTAGATGCGGGCGGCCATCTCCAGCTGGCGGCGCCACAGCCCGTCGAGGTTGGCGTCGTTCGGGGACAGCCCGGTCCTGACCCACTGGGCGCCGCCACCGAGGACGCCGAGGACGCCCGCCCGGCGCCACCCGCCCCATCGGGACTGGACGTCTGCCTGGACCTCCTGGACCTCCTTGGTCTGGGCGCCGTGGGGGAGCGACAGGAAGCCGGCCACCTGGCCGCCCTTCCCGAAGAAGGTCTCGACCCAGCGGCGCATCGCGATGCTGATGCCGACGTTGCCGGACTGCGCCCGGATCGGGGACAGGCCCTCGAGCCTGCCGGGCCGCAGCATGTACGGGATGTGGAGCACCTGCGCGGACGACAGCGTGCCGAGGTGGTCGTCCGGCGTCCAGTCCTCGTCCACGTTGGACCGGCCCATGACCTCGAACAGCCGCTCTCGGTTGGGCTTGGTGACCCGGATCCGGGTCGGGTTGAGGACCGTGAGCGAGACCGGGTCGAAGACGCTGGGCTCGCACATGACGTAGCCGTTGCCGTCGAGCAGCACGCTCAGCGCCACCTGCGTCTTGTGGGCCACGGCGGTGATGGCGCGGTCGATGGGGTCGGGCGCCCTCGTCCAGGAGGGCTGCCGCGGGAGTGGCTGCGAGATGCCGTCGCCGTCGGTGACGATGGCTCGCATGGGCAGGCCAGCGATGTCGCCCGCGAGGAGGGTGACCACGGCGAGGATGGCGTCGTCGGTGAGCGCGGAGTCGGGGCCGACCCGCACGCCGGCATCGGTCCTGCCCTCCTCGCCGAACATCCGCTCGATCTGCGCGGCCGACACGGACCGCCTGGCGAAGAGCTGCATCAGTCCCTCCGCGGCGGCTGCCAGTTGGCGTAGGACAGGTAGAGGCACGCGGCGCCCGCGGCCGCCACGCCGGCGACGGGCGAGAGCATCCACGCGGCGAGGACCAGGAGCGCGTACCCGAGCAGGCCGAGGGCGGTCACCATCCGTCGTCGTCCTCCGGCTCGGCGGCGGCCTCGACGGCCGTGAAGTAGGGTGCCCGCTCGGTCAGCGCGCCCTTGGCGATGGCGTCCATCCGGGCCTCCCAGGACAGGACCGCGGCCACGGCGGCGTCGATCTTGTGCGGGCTGTCGGGCCGCTCCTTCTGGACGGTCCAGAGTCGCTCGCCCTTGTCGTCCCGGTCGTTGACCTCGCGGCGGTGGCACGCGCCTACGTGTGCCGCGAACAGCGGGTCCTTGGCATGGCCGAGGGCACCTGCGTTGATGGCCTGCGCGTAGGCGCGTACCGCGAAGCCCATGGGACGGTTGCGCCACGTCTCCCACTTGAGGATGACCTCGTCGCCGTGGCGGCGCCCATCCACGACGCCAGCTCGATCGCTTCCAGTAGGGCGGGTCGGCGTACATCCGCACGACGTTGAGCCGGGCGAACGCGTCAATCGACGTTGCCCGTCACAGCGTCCGTCGGAATCTCCCCGCCGTGGTCGGCAGGGTCCCAGATGCCCAGCACCCACTGGTAGCCGCAGGCGAGGCACGTGGCGACCAGCGCCGTATGGTCGCCGACGCGGGAGCCGTCGAAGCCGAGCGAGCAGGGGGTGCCGTCGAGGCAGCCGTGGGCGCGCTCGAGGTCCGCCCATCGAGCCATGTCGAAGGCGCGCTCGGCCGACTGGACGAGCATGTTCAGCCACACGCGGGCGAGGTAGGCGCGGTCAGCCGTGGGGTCGTCCCACTGCTCCACGATGCCGTCGATGTCGGACCACTCGGCGTTCGGCCCCGAGGCCTCCAGCACCGCGGCACGGACGCCCTCGCGGGTCGTCAGGTCGTGCGCGCCCTCGGTGGCCTGCCGGTGGAAGAAGAACAGGCGGGCGTCCGACTTGGCCCCGGACTGGACCTGCTTGGCGTAGTCCATCGTCATCTCGGCCACGGACATCTCGCCGGGCTTGGGCGACGTCGTGACCTCCAGCGCCCACGGGTCCGCGATGCGCCGCTTGGGGAGGTTCGCGAGCATCGTCCGGTGGGCCTCGCGCTGGTTGGGCAGCACGAGCCGGTGGGTCTCGTCGAAGAGCTCGAAGGTGGTACGGGCGCCGTCGCGGGAGTCCGGGGCGGTGGCGAGCGCAGCGGCCTTCCCGTCGCCGCCGACGCGCATGATGCGTTCCTTGCCGAAGTCGAACCCGTCGGCGCGCGGGCCCTCGGAGAGCATCACGTAGAGCGCCTGGTAGGCAAGCTCCTCGGACTGCTCCTCGGTGTAGGCGAGCATCGGGATGTAGGGGTCCTTGACGGGGCGCCCGACAGGCCACCACTCGCGGCCGTCCTTGCGCCACCCGTCGCATCGCACGGGCCCGTCCGGGGCCAGCTCGACCGCGGCGATGGCGGCGCCCATCTCGGACTTCGCGGTGCCCTTCCGCATCGACACAGCCGCCCGGCGGAACCTGCGGCGGCCTGCCTGCGGATGGTCGCGGGGGTAGACCTCGTAGACGCGCCAGACGAGGCGCTGCTTCTCCTCGTCCAGCCGGTACGGCTCGCCTCGGAGGTCGCCCGGGCCGAAGACCAGGTTGGCCTCCATCCACGCGACTACCTCGCCGCCGAGCGAGGGGTATGGCTTGCGCTCGGCGACCGGTACCTCGAGGACGCTCACGACACCGCGCGGAGCCGCGGGTCGCGGGGTCGGGACGGCGTCACGGGCTGCGCCTGCGCAGCCTCGACGCGCTTGACCTCCCACTGGAGGGTGCGCCGGGACAGCGGCGACAGCCCGAACTCGCGCGACGCCATGCGGATCTCGGCGTGTACCTGACGGTCGCCCGTGGTTGCGAACTCGTCCACGAGCACCGCTAGCTGGAGCAGGCCCGGGACGTCGGCGTCAACCCACTCGCCGGCGATGGGCGAGGCCCAGATGGTGTCCCACCAGGCGCGTGTGGCCGGCCGCCAGTCGAGGGTCCGCGGCTCGTAGTCGTGCGGCTCCTCGTCGCGCTTTCGGAATCCGGCCATCGTGTGGTCCCACGACGCGCTCGTGCAGTGCTCGCACATGTAGGGCGACACACGGTGCGCCGGGAGTGGCGCCTTCGCCACTGACGGGGCCTCGATGGTGGCCGAGGTGGTCGTGCGGTTGCGCCGCTGGCGCGTCTTGGCGGGCTTCGGTGCGGGAGGCATCGCCTACCTCCGTTCGGGGTTCCGTACAGACAGAAATCAGGGTAGGCCGTGGGTCATGGTCGGGTGGGGCCTGAGATTATGATTGCCCCCCATCATCTCCCACCCTTGGCGCGCTGGTTGCACGCCGGGTGCGCGACGACGTAGCCGAACTGTGGGCGGCCGTCGACCCTGTGCGCAGCGTCCCAGCGCTCGCCGGGTCGGATGGTCGCGCCGCAGTAGGCGCATGGGGCTGGCAGCGTGCGGGACAGCGCCTCGCGCATCGACTGGTGGCGGGAGCCGTAGCCCCGCTGGGTGGTGGTGGGCCTCGCCCTGCCCCGCTGCCTGGCCCGCTCGTGCTCGGGGCACCTGGTGCGCTCGGTGAGGTTGGGGCACCGGGGCTCGATGCAGGGACGCCTCACGGGGTCGCCCACACGACGCTGGTGCCTAGGGCGGGAGCCGTCCCTGCATCCCCGTGACGGCTGGGGCTTGTGGCGCTACCCATCAGTGTAGGGCCTGCATGCGCTAGGTCAAACGGAGCCCCATCGCGCTGTGCTCGCGCCACAGCATCCGGAGGGCGCTCTCGACGTAGAGCTCCATCTCCTCGCGCTGCCACGCCACGTTGTCGGCGTGCCTGCGCCAGTCCCCGTCCACGAGGGCGAGGCGGTACAGGTGGCGTGCCGCCATGGGCCAGCGTCGGGACATGCGGGACAGGGCGGCGCGGAACGGCATGACGTAGTAGCCGTCCGGGTCCGTCTGCCATGGCACCCCCTCGATGAACCGTCGGAACGCGTCGCTGATGGCGGGCGACCCGAGCTTGCTGCCGCCCTCGGCCTCGGTGCCGTGGTCGCGCCACACGCCCGGCTTGTGGACCGCCACGGGCGCCTCGTCGGCGATGACCCCGCGGAACCATGCCACCAGGGCCTCGAGCCCCTTGGGCGGCGCGCCCCTCGCCATGCGGGCCTCGAGGCTGCGCTCGTGCTCCCGCTGGTGGGGTGACAGCAGGGCGGCGCGGCGGTCGACCTTCGACATCGGCACCGCGCTCACAGCACCCCGCCCGGCGTCCGCGGCGACACGGACAGCGTGCCCCTCGCCACCTCCTCCACGCGCCCCTGCGCGTCCGTGACGACGATGCCCCAGCGCAGCGAGGAGGGGCAGGTGGCGGGCCATGCATCGTTGGCGATGGAGATGGTGGCGTGGGTGGCGGCCGTCACCTCGCTGTCCCTGGCGATGGTCGCGGGGATGTCGGCGTCCACGAGGGCGTCCACGACGTGGTGGTCGGCGGCCTCGTACTCGGTCCCGGTGAGCTTGGCGCCTGCCTTGGGGGTGTGGCGGACGGCGACCACGGGCTACGCCCCGTCCAGCGTGGCGGTGGGCGTCGGGACGGCCACGAGCGTCGCCGTGGGCACCTCGACCGCCGACAGCGTCACCACGGTGCCATGCGGCCAGGCGAACGGCTGCGAGTCGAAGTACGCAGAGTCGAAGTAGGCGGCGTCGAAGTAGGCGGCGGCCATCAGTCCCGCACCACCGTGCCAGCCGTGCCGTCGGGCAGGAGCACGTCCGTGCCCTCGGGCAGCTTGGGCGCCCGGACCGGCGTCACCAGCGCCCAGAAGGCCGCGATGGACGCCCACATGCCCGCCAGCGCCTTGGTGAGCGAGTCGACGGTGTCGGGGCCCACGGTGCCCGGCCACACGGCGTTGACGAGGTTGATGCCGGCCACCACGACGCCCGTGACGGCGGCGCCGATGACGACGATGGGCTGGCGGTCGAGCAGGTCCCGGAGGCGGTCGAGCATTGGTGGGTCCCTCCCTATGCTGAAGGCCCGACGGGGCCTGACTGGGTGGCTCGGAACGACGCGAGCGCCACCGACTCGTGGTCACCATCGGGCGTCGCATGGTCGATGGACGTGGCGTCCCCGTCCCGGTGCCCGGCCGCCATCAGGCTCAGGTCCCGCGTCGACCGCGCCCACGGGTCCCACTGGGCGACGAGGCCCGGCCACGTCACCGGGTCCGCCGGCTGCACCGCGTCCATGGCGTCCGCCTGCAAGCGGACGGGCCCCTCGCCTGCACCCCGGCGCCGGAGGTGCGAGCGCGCTTGCAGCGCCAGCAGGGCGAGGGCGGCTAGGAGCAGCAGGCGGGTCATGGGTGCCCCCCGAGCATCGGCGGGCCGTCGTACAGGTGGTCGGGCAGCTCGACCCGTCGCTCGCCACGGCAGTAGTGGCACCGCACCGCGTTGGGCTCGGTGGACAGGGACGCCGGGATGCCGTCGCGCGTGTAGCCGCCCACCCCGAGGCACACGGGGCACGTGACGAGGCGGGAGGGCTCGTGGAGGCTCACTTGGACGCCTCGCACGCCGCCAGCGCCTTCCGGAGCGCCGCTGCCTCGTTGGATGCCGCCTTGGCCTCCGCGGACTTGGAGGCGTAGCCCTGCCGCCACGTGCGCCACGGCCAGACGACGATGGCCTCGCCGCGGCCCCCGAGCCACGGCCGCTTGCCGAAGCGCTCCATGGCGTGCCGGAGCAGCGACGTGGGCCAGCGGGTCGTCTGCCGGCGCAGGGGGTCCGCGACGATGACCTCGGCGCCGTCCTCCCCGAGGACCGTGACCCAGTGCATGCCCTGGAACGACGTGACGCCCCTGCCCGCGTCCTGCACCACCGAGTAGTCGACGGCGACGATGGCGACGCCCCCGATGCGGCGCAGCTGCGCGAGCAGGTCGTCCACCCGGACGCCGGAGCGGTGCTGCACGGGCACGTCCATGCGCACGTCGGTGGCGACGATGGCCTGCATCGAGGCGAACACCTCGGCAGGCCGGAGCCCGCGCTTCGCGAACTCCCTGCCGATGCCGGAGCGTGTGACGCGGATGCGCGCGCTGGTGGTCCCGGCCTTGCCCTTGGCCCTCCAACCGCCCTCGCTCTGGGCGTGGAGCGCCTGGAGGGACGCGGCGGCCCCGCAGCCCCGCCTGCGCAGGGCCTTGGTCGTGAAGAGCAGCTGGCAGTAGACGTCGGTCATCGGGACGGCTCCGGGAGCACGTCGAGCCACGTGAACAGCTCCGGGTGGCAGTCGCGACAGGCATAGAGCGGCGTCAGGAAGTCATAGCCGTAGCTGTGCCAGCGCGGCCAGTGGCCACGACGCCATCGGTGGAGCAGCCCGAACGACACCATCAGACGTCGGGCTCCGGGGAGTCCACGGGCTCGTCGGGGCGGTCCGGCATGTCCGCGCCATCCTCGATGGCCTCGTCGGGGTCGGGGAGCAGGGCGTCGGGGGCGTCGGTCGGGGTCACTGGGTCGGTCACTTGAACACCCCCCATGCCACGGCGAGGACCGCGAGCAGGTTGGAGCCGATGAGGAAGTAGATGAGGGCCTTGGCGCCCTTGAGCTGGTCGATGACCGACTCGACCGCGTTGATGCGCACCTCGTGGTCGTCCAGCCGCCTCACGACGCCGAGGTTCCCGAGGTCGCGCCAGGTGACCGGGGTGCCGTTCTGCGGCTCACCGCTCACGACCCCCTCGTGGCTCAGGATGGCCCCGCCGCGGGGACTCGAACCCCGGTCGCCGGGTTGAGGGCCCGGCATCCTAGGCCGCTAGACGACGGCGAGGTGGCGACGGCGCGGCTGCCCGGGGAGGAGGTCCCGGGCTGCTCGGCGCCTGTGTCACTGCGAGTGGCCACGGTTCCCCACCCTACCGGACCTCGCGGCTGGGGACAACTACGGGGACAACCTCATTCAGGCCCGTGCAGGATGGTGCGTGAAATAGACGACGCCGTGAGCGGAGGGTTGGGGTGGCCTACGGGGCTCGAACCCGTAACCTCTGGAGCCACAATCCACGGGCGACGTGCTCGGCCCACGAGGGAGCGGGGACAACTGTGGGGACAACTACCGGAACTTGGTGCCCGCCAGCAGCGCGTCGAGCGCCTCGTCGGCGGTCCTGCCCGAGCCCTGCACCTCGACCCGGCCGAGGCCGTCGGCCGTCGCGACCACAGCCTTGACCTGGAAGTACCCGGGCGCCAGGTAGGCGCACTCCCACGACTCCATGAACATGCCCTTACCAAGCTCGCCGAGCAGCCTGCGACGGGCGCCCTCGCTGGTCTCCGTCGGTGTCACCCTGTCCTCCTGTCCAGCTTCCGCACCGCGTTGCGCAGGTGCTCGGGGATGACGTGGATGTACCGCTTCCCCGCCAGCGCGCCGCCGTCCCGGTGGCCCAGCGCCCCGCCCACGTAGGCGGCCGGGACTCCCTGCCCTGTCAGCATGGTGGCGAACCCGTGGCGCAGGGCGTGGGGGGCCAGCCGTCGCAGCTTCCGGGCCTCGAGGATGTCGGGGAGCGCGTGGGTGACGCTCTGCTGCCGCATCCGCATGTCGTCGGCCCCGGCGCCCCTCCCCCGGCGACGGCGCAGGAACACGGGCTCGCGGTCGTCGGCCCGGCGCATCCCCGCCACGACCCGCGACGCCCGCAGGTCCCGCAGGGCGGACGCCGCGTCCTCGGTGATGACGACGGGCCGGGGCATGGTCTTGGTGCGGCGCACCAGCACGTAGCCCTCGTCCTCGTAGACGTCGCCCCAGTCGAGGCCCACGGCCTCCCCGATGCGCAGGCCCGAGCCGAGGATGAGCCGCACCACGTCCGACACCCACGTCCCCCTGACGGCCTCGCGGATGGCGTCCGCGTCGGCCTCGGTCATGGGCTCGATGACGGGCAGCTCCACGCGCGGCAGCGACGCCATCGCGGCGACGTTGTCGGGGAGCAGGCGGCGGCGGACGGCCCTGCCCAGGGCGATGCGGAGCGTGGTCACGACGCGGTGGACGTATGCCGGGGACTTCGTGCGGGCGAGCATCGAGGCGATGAGGCGGTCGACGTCCTCGGGGCGCAGGCGGACGACCGGGATGCCGCCCAGCAGCGGCCCGATGTACGTGTCGATGTGGATGCGGTACGTGGCCGCGGTGGACGCCCGGACGGTCGGGGCATGGGTCGCGAGCCAGTCGCGCAGGTAGGCGTCCAGCGTCGTGCGGTCGTCCAGCACGGCGTCGCCGCCCGCCGTGGCCCTGAGCCGGTCCCAGACGGCCCACGCATCGTCCTCGGTCGGTGCCCGGCCCGACAGGTACCTGCGCCTCCCGTCCACGACGCCCAGCGGGTAGCGGGCGCGCCAGTCGCCGCGGGTGCGGTCGTACGTGACGCCGCCCTCGCCCCGAGCCGCCCTCCTCCTCGGCATGGGGCGCATCCTACCGCCGCCGCGCCTCGCGCTCCAGCGACGAGACGTAGGCGACCAGCTCCCGCTCGGTGACGCGCGGCGACCGGCCGCACACGTGGACGACCCGGAGCCGTCCCCTGCTGATGAGGTTGTTGACCGTGCGCCGGCTCACCCGCAGCCGCTCGGCAGCCTCGTCGAGGGTCCACAGGAGCGGGGTCCCGTCCGGCAGGGTCACCGCGCCCCCCGCGGCGGCGCCGCCCCGCCCCGCGCGGCCGTGGGGGTCATGCGGACAGCCCCAGCACGTCCTGCCGCAGCCGGTTGGCTGCGACCTCGCAGTACCGCCACTCGATGCGGGTGACGATGGTGTCACGCTGGCACCGGAACTCGAAGGAGTACCAGGTGACCCACTCCGAGGCGGGCTCGCCCTCCTCGATGCCGGGGACAGCCTCGCGGGCCACGTCCTCGGTGCGCATCGCGTCGAGCCGCTCTCGCCGCACGCTGACCACCTCGACCTCTGCCAGGCGCACCAGCGGCTCGCCGGGCCTCCGGCCCATGACCTTGCGGCACAGCGTGAGCCGGTCGCCGGGCTTCAGGAACGCCCAGCCGAGGCGCCGGGTGACGGTCTTGCGGCGCTCGACGACGGCCTGCTCGGTGAGCGAGACTTGGACATGAGCCGGCTCATCGCCCGGACCCGGCGAAGGCGCTTGCGGGCGTCGTCGATGGCAGGGACGGCGACCGTCACCAACCCGCGTGCCGCCTCGCCGCCAGGTGAGCAGGCGGAGCTGCCGCCGGCTGGCGAAGGCCTCCACCACCGCGCCCAGCGCCGCCCGCAGGTCAGCTCGTCCAGAGGGCGAGGGTCACGTCGAGCGAGGAAGGGCGGCGATGTAGAGCGCATCGGCCGCATCCGCCTCGTAGACCTGCCGGAGCCGGTCGGTATGCGGGCGCCGCCGGCATGGGCAGTTGGCGGGACCAGTTGCCGATGTTGGACACCCACCGCTGGTCGACGGCGGACCTGATGACGACGTCGGACGGGTCCAAGTCGATGACCCACGACGGCGTGGCCTTGGCCGCGAGCGTGCGCAGGGGTAGTGGTCGGTCATGGGTGTCCTCCTCGGGGTGGGTGTCGGCCACGTAGCGCGGCTTTGCGGGCGCGGCCCGCACCGGTCGCTCATGCCGACAGCCCCAGCACGTCCTGCAGCCGGTTGGCTGCGACCTGCAGTACGCTCCTCGATCTCGATGCCGATGGAGCGTGACAGAGTCGTCGGCGCTGGCCGAGGTTGGCGCTGCGCCGGCATCACCCGCCGTCGACGATGCGACGATGGGTGGGCGACCTTGACGGCGCTCAGCTCCACGGACCGTCCAGCACTCGTGGGACACCGGCGCCCGCGGTCCTCGTCCGCGAGGTTGTGCGGGGTGACGAGCAACGGCCTGCCGGCCATCGAGGAGGCCCGCGAGGCCGTCCTCGCGTCGCGAAGGTCCCGCTCACCACGCCCAGCACCGCGAACATGGCGCGCGAGGGCGTCCACGCGGCGGTACTTCTCCGCGTCGCCGTGGCCGTCCCGATACGGCGACCGCGAGACGCCGTCGAACGCAGGTCGAGGTCGGCGTCAGCGATGAACGTGCCACGACGCCTGCCCGGTCGAAGTCGGCGTACACGACGAACCAGGCGGGTGACGGGTCGGCCTCCTCCAGGGACGACGGGAACAGGCGGGCCAGCGCAGCCACCATGTGCGCCCGCTCGCGGTGATGCCCCGCACCGTGCCGCCCTGCTGGCGGGAGAGGGACCAGCCGGGGCCGAGCGCGGCGGTCACCTGATCGGCGATGTCCATCGCGTGCCCCGGGGAGCCGTAGTAGTCGAGCAGCCGCAGGTACAGGTCGCCTCGCAGCACCGCCACCGCCCCGTCGGGCGCCTGCCGCGAGAGGGGCAGCAGGTGGCTAGCGAGGCTGGTCACGTCCTCGACGGACACGACGGACGAGCCCTCGGGGACGACCGCGAGACGGACGCCATCGGGGAGGAACGCGAGGACCGCCAGCGCCTCGTCCCAGCACCGGGGCTCGGGTCCGCGCGGATGGCGCATCTTGTGCGACAAGCTCTTGCTGCCGTGGATGGCCGTCGCGAGCACGTCATGGAGCGCCGCCGCCCCGTCCGGCGCCGGACGGGAGAGATGCTCGTGGTCGTGCGGGTGCAGGCACCAGACCTGGCCGCGATCGCCGGTCGAGTCCTCGTAGACGCTGACGAAGCAGGGCGGGCACAGGATGCCGAACGTCTCGGAGCCGTCCTGCCGCCGCACGGCCGCGTTCCAGAGGGGGTTCGGGGCGTGCCACACCACGTTGCGTCCGCCGCACGACTGGCAGCGTGCCTCGGGATGCCCCAGCGCCACCGCCTCGTCGGGCGTGGCGGGGGTCGGGTCGGTCATGGGGTGCTGGCTCCGGTCGTCGTGGAGCGGGCATCCGTCCTCCGGCGACGGACCGTCCTCGGGGCATGTGCAGGTACCGTGGTTCGGGCACCAGCCCGCATTCCAGTCGGTGCATCGTCGCTCCCCCATCACCGGCCCCCGTCCGATGCGCGGGCGGCGCGGAGGGCGGCGAGGATGGCCTCGGCGTACTCCACCCACGAGAGCGTGTGCAGCCCGCCCACCCGGACGAGCGCCGCGGTCATCTCCTCCACCGAGGGCAGCGCCTCGCGGGCGGCGGCGGCCTCGTCCAGCAGCTCCAGCATCTCGGATGCGGGGACATCCAGCACGTAGGGCACCGGGGCGTGCATGGCCGGGTCGGGGTCCTTGTGGGGCCGTCCGCAGAACGCGCAGCCGGCCAGCGCCGACTCGGCCTGCGACCGCGCCGATGCCAG
>JAXLXC010000052.1:0-19612 GCA_046328155.1 Chloroflexota bacterium | reverse complement strand
CTCATCTACACCCACAAGATCATGCCCACGCCCGACCTGTTCGTGGAGACGGGCGACGCCTTCGAGCAGGGCAAGGCGGCCATGGAGTCGAATGGCTCGTGGCTGGTGCCCACCCACCTCGCCGCCGGCATCGACCTGGGCATCGCGCACCTGCCCGCAGGGCCGGCCGGCAAGGCGACCCGCATCAACCCCACGGGGCTCGTGGTCGCCAACTCGACCAAGGCGCCCGATGCCGCCTGGGAGTTCGTCAAGTACATCGTGGGCCCCGAGGCGCAGACGCAGCTGATGCAGCTCAAGGCCGCGGTGCCGGTGGACAAGAGCGTCCTCGCGGGTGCCTACAGCACCGCCTTCCCGGGTTCCGACGTGTTCGCCAGCTCCATCGACTTCGCGCACCTCAAGCCCTCGTTCCGGGGCTACACGGAATGGTCCACGCGGCTCCAGGAGGAGCTGGACGCGAACGTGTTCAACGCCCCCAACGAGACCGCCCGGCAGGCCATCGACAACGTCCTGCCTGACCTCGACGCGATCCTGGCCCAGAACGCCGCCCAGTGACGGTCACCCGGTCGCCGGCCGTGGCGGATGCCTCGGCCGGCGCCTCGGCCCGCGCCAAGGGTGGCGGCCCGCTCGCGAGCGAGCGGAAGTGGGCCTGGCTGTTCCTGGCACCCACGCTCATCGGGCTCGCGGTGCTGTCCGCGGGCCCGATCCTGGCCACCCTGGGCATCAGCTTCACCAAGTGGGACCTGCTCACGCCCGCCCGGTGGGTGGGCCTCGACAACTTCCAGGACCTGCTGGCCAACGACCGCTTCTGGACCGCGCTCCGCAACACGGTCTACTACACCATCGTGTCGGTGCCCCTGGGCATGGTCCTGGCGCTGGCCATCGCGCTGGGCCTCGACAAGGCCATCCGGGGCATCGCCTGGATCCGCACGATGTACTTACTGCCGCTGGTCACCTCGTCGTTGGCCGTGGGCCTCGTGTGGCTGTGGATCTACGCGCCCCAGGGCGGCCTGCTCAACGAGGTGCTGCGGACGCTGGTTCGGCATCCCGCCCCAGCGCTGGGTGAGCTCGGACCCGTTCTGGGCGATGCCCGCCATCATCGCGATGAGCGTCTGGCAGGGCCTCGGCGTCAACATCATCATCTTCATCGCCGGTCTCCAGGCGATCCCGCGCGAGTACTACGACGCAGCGGACGTGGACGGGGCGGGCCGCTGGTCGCGCTTCCGGCACATGACGCTGCCGCTGCTCACGCCGAGCATCTTCTTCACCGGCATCCTCAGCCTCATCGGATCGCTCCAGGTGTTCGACCAGGTCTACGTCCTGTCACGACCCGCGCCACGGAGGCCAACATCACGCTGGTCTTCTTCATCTACGAGGAAGGGTTCCGGATACTTCCGGATGGGCTCCGCGAGCGCTGCCGCGTGGATCCTGTTCGTCATCGCCGCCGCGCTGACGGTCGTCTACTTCCGCTCCCAGCGCCGCTGGGTCCACTACCAATGAGCGCCCGACCAGAGATGACCGCGGCGCCCATCGCCTGGGGCCCGCCCCCGGCCCCGCGCCGCCGCGACCCTGGCCAGGTGCTCCGCCGCCTCGGCCTCTACACGATGCTCATCGTGGGTGGCCTCGATCGTGATGGTGCCGTTCCTGTGGATGGTCTCGACCGCGTTCAAGACCCGCGCCGAGGTCTCCACCAGCGGTCTGTTCGAGTTCCCGTCGGGGCTCCACGTCGAGAACTTCGCGCGGATGTGGAATGCCCTGCCCGGCGTCACGTTCGGCGACTTCTTCCTCAACTCGCTCAAGATAGCGACCCTCTCAACACCATCGGCGCGCTCGTCTCCTGCTCGCTCGCGGCGTTCGCGTTCGCGATCCTGCCGTTCCGCGGCAAGGGGCTGCTGTTCGCGCTGGTGATGGCCACGCTCATCATCCCGTTCCAGGTGGTGCTGGTGCCCAACTTCGTGCTGTTCCGGGCGCTGCCGCACCCGTTCAGCGACAGCGGCAACTGGATCGGCACCCACGAGCCGCTGTGGGTGGGCGCGTGGCTGGGCGGCGCGTTCGGCATCTTCCTGGTGCGCCAGTTCTTCCTGACGGTGCCCGCGGAGCTGGCCGACGCGGCGCGCGTGGACGGCGCCAACCCGTGGCGCATCTTCCGGCACATCTACCTGCCGCTGGCGCGTCCCGTGCTCGCGACGCTCGCCATCTTCACGTTCATGTGGAGTTGGAACGACCTCATCAGCCCGCTCATCTACCTGTCACGACTCGAGACCTACACCACGACCGTGGGCCTGGCGTTCTTCCAGGGCCAGTTCGTGGGCAAGTGGCCGGAGATGATGGCGGGGGCCGTGGTGAGCATCATCCCCATGGTCCTGCTGTTCGTCATCGCGCAGCAGTACTTCGTGCGGGGCATCGCCATCTCGGGGCTCAAGGGATGACCGATGCCCTCGGCGCGGCCACGACGGCCGGCCTCCCGCTGTACCGACGCATCCAGGCGGACCTGCGGACGCGCATGGACCGGGGCGACCTGGCGCCGGGCACGCGCATCGAGACCGAGCAGGAGCTGATGGCGCGCTACGGCGTCAGCCGTGCGACCATCCGCCAGGCGCTCGGCGGGCTCATCGCCCAGGGTCTCCTGGAGATTCGCCGAGGTCTCGGGACCTATGTCCGGGCGCGCGCCGTGGAGCACGTGATGGGTGGCTTCTACACCTTCAGCCGCGAGATCGAGCGGCACGGCATGACCCCGCGCACGCGAGCCCTCAGCGTGCGCGTGGAGGCTGCGGACGAGCGCGTGGCCGCGATGCTGGGCATCGCCGCTGGCGTGCCAGTCGTCGCGCTCAGTCTGCTTCGGCTGGCCGACGACCAGCCCGTGCTCGCGGAGACCTCGTGGCTGCCCGCGGCCCGCTTCCCCGGCCTCGAGGAGGTCGACTTCGACCGCGCCCGGCTGTACGACACGCTCATCACCCGCTACGGCGTGCGACCCGTCCGGGCGCACGAGGCGTTCGAGCCGGTGCTGCTGACGGCTGCCGAGGCAGACCTGCTGGACCGGCGCCGCGGCGACCCGGCGCTGCGGGTCGAGCGCACCGCGTATGACGCGGCTGGCGAGGTCCTGGAGTATTGCCGGAGCACGGTGCGCAGCGATCGGTACCGATACAGCGTGGAGCTTCGAGAGCCATGAGCATCGACGTCGCCCCGTGGCCACCGCAGGCCGTGCGGGTGCCCGTGACCCAGGTGGAGCGACCCCGCTTCCCCGTCATCTCGGTGCACGAGCATCTGGGACCCGTGTTCGGCGGCGACTGGCGCAACCGGCCGGTGTCGGAGCTGCTCGCGACCATGGACCAGGTGGGCATCACGACCATGGTCGACCTCGACGGGGGCCAGGGCGAGGCGCTGTCGCGCCAGGTCGAGCGGTACCAGACGCCCCATCCCGACCGGGTCATCGTGTTCGCCGGCCTCGACTACGACGCCTGGGCGACCACGCCCGCGTTCGGCGAGCTCGAGGCGACGCGGCTGCGGGACTCGGCGGCGCGGGGCGCGCGCGGGCTCAAGGTCTGGAAGCTGCTGGGGCTGCGGGCCCGTGACGCGGAGGGGCGCCTCGTCCCCGTCGACGACGAGCGGCTGGACCCGCTGTGGCACGCAGCGGCCGAGCTGCGGCTTCCCGTCGTCATCCACATCGCGGACCCTGTGGCGTTCTTCCAGCCGCTGGGCGCCGCCAACGAGCGCAACGAGGAGCTGGCGCTCCATCCGGATTGGCACTTCTGGCCGCCCAACGAGACGCCCGATGGCCCGGGGTTCCCGGGCTTCGACGAGCTCCTGGGGGCCTTCGACCGACTGCTGGGCCGTCATCCCGACGTGACGTTCGTGGGTGCCCATGTGGGCTGCGCGTCCGAGGACCTTGGGCTCGTCGCGGGCATGCTGGCCCGGCACCCCAACCTGATGGTCGACATCGCGGCACGCATCGGCGAGCTGGGTCGCCAGCCCAACACGGCTCGGCAGTTCTTCCTCGACTGGGCCAACCGGATCGTGTTCGGCACGGACACGGCCATCGACGTTGCGAGCTGCCGCATCTACTACCGGTTCCTCGAGACGCTCGATGATGCGTTCGAGTACTCGCCCGAGGCGGTCCCGCCCCAGGGCCGGTGGCGGATCTCGGGGCTGGGCCTTCCCGATGATGTGCTACGTCGTGTCTACAATGAGAACGCCCGCCGCATGCTTGGCCTTGGCGGGGTGACAGGGGAGCAGGGAGCTGCGGCATGAGCCATCACGTCATCGAGGAGATCGAGAGCCAGCCTGGGCTGTGGGCGGCGGCAGCGGGATCGGCAGCGGCCGCCACCGGCCTGCCCCGCACCGGCGAGCGCGTCGCGGTCATCGGCTGTGGCACCTCCTGGTTCATGGCAATGTGCTACGCAGTGCTACGTGAGGCCGGGGGCGCCGGCTGGACCGACGCCTTCCCGGCCTCCGAGCTGCCGCGCGACCGCAGCTACGACCGGGTGCTGGCCATCACCCGCTCCGGCACCACCACGGAGATCCTCGAGGCGCTCCACGGTGTGCGTGGCCGCGTGCCGACCACGGCCATCACGGGCGACCCCCGCACGCCCATCGCGGACGCGGCGGACGACCTGGTGGTGCTGGGCGACGCTGACGAGCGGTCCGTCGTCCAGACACGCTTCGCGACCACGGTGCTGGCGCTCCTCCGGGCGTCGCTGGGCGAGGACCTGGCGCGCGCGGTGGTCGACGCGCAGACCGCGCTGGCGCTGCCGGTGGACGCCTATGCCGACGCCGAGCAGGTCAGCTTCCTGGGCACCGGCTGGACCATCGGCCTGGCGCACGAGGCGGCGCTCAAGATGCGCGAGGCGGCACAGGCGTGGACCGAGTCCTACGCGGCGGCCGAGTACCGCCACGGTCCGATCAGCGTGGCGCAGGCGGGCCGGCTGACCTGGGTCTTCGGGGCGGTGCCCGAGGGGCTCGCGGACCAGGTGGCCGCCACGGGCGCGACGCTGGTCCACCACGCCTCGCTCGACCCCATGGCCGCGCTCGTCGTGGCGCAACGCACCGCCGTCGCCAAGGCACTCGCCCGCGGTCTCGACCCGGACCAGCCGCGCAACCTCACCCGGTCGGTCATCCTGGCGGCGCGGTGATCCTGACGGTCACCCTCAACGCGGCGCTCGATGTCACCTACGAGGTGGACGAGCTCCGACCCGATGCCAGCCATCGGGTGCGTGCCGTCCACCAGCGGGCGGGCGGCAAGGGGATCAACGTGGCCCGCGTGCTGTCCGCCCAGGGCCGGCAGGTGACCTGCCTCGGGCTGCTGGGTGGCTGGGCGGGCGCCTGCATCGGTGCCGACCTCGACGCGGCAGGCATCCCGGCCGCGATGACGACCATCGCGGGGGAGTCCCGTCGGACGGTCTCGGTGGTCTCGGCGGCGAGCGGTGGCTCGACGCTATTCAACGAGCCTGGCCCGCCGGTCACCGGCGCGGAGTGGCAGGGCCTCGTGGCGCACTGCGGCCGGTTCCTGGGCATGGCGAGCGTGCTGGTCATGTCGGGGAGCCTGCCGCCGGGCGTGCCCGACGACGCCTACGCCCAGTTGGTGGCGCTCGCGCGCCGTGCCGGGGTCCACACCATCGTCGATGCCGATGGGGTCGCGCTGGCGCGCTCGCTCGAGGCGGGACCCGATGTGGCGAAGCCCAACGCCGCGGAGCTGCGAGCGGCGACCGGCCTCGACGACCCGGCTGCGGGGATGCGCTCGATGCTCGCGGCAGGGGCGAGCGCGGTGGTCGCGACCTTCGGCGCCGAGGGGATCCGCGCCATCACGCGCGAGGGGGCGTGGGCGGCGCGACTGGGCGATCCGATCGCGGGCGTCAACCCGACGGGCGCAGGCGACGCCGTGGCTGCCGCGATCGCCGTGGGTCTGGACGATGGTCGTGACTGGCCATCCATGCTGGCCGACGCCGTGGCATGGTCGGCGGCCGCGGTGGCCTCGCCGCTCGCGGGGGACCTGGATGCGACCGTCCTGGATCGGGTCCGGCCGCTGGTGCGCGTGGTGGCCGCCTGATGCCGCGGGTTCCCGCCGCCGACCTGCTGCTGCCCGCCCGCCGCGAGGGGCGGGCCGTGGCCGCGTTCAACGTCATCGGCGTCGAGCACGCCGAGGCCATCGCCGCGGGCGCCCAGCGGGCCGGGTCGCCCGTCATCCTGGCCATCTCGCACAACTGCGTGGCGTGGCACGGGTCGCTGGCGCCCATCGCGGCGGCCACGCTGGCCATCGCCCAGGCGGCATCGGTGCCCGTGGGCGTCCATCTCGACCACGCCACCTCGCCCTGGCTCGTCGACGAGGCCATCGGTCTGGGCATCGACTCGGTGATGTTCGACGCCTCGGCGCTCGACGACGCCCTCAACGTGGAGGCGACCGCGGAGGTCACGCGCGCGGGGCACGCACGCGGTGCGTGGGTGGAGGCCGAGCTGGGCGCCGTGGGCGGCAAGGACGGCGTCCACAGCGCCACCGCGCGCACCGACCCGGCCGAGGCGGTGCGCTATGTCGCGGCGACCGGCGTGGACGCGCTCGCGGTCGCGGTGGGCTCGTCGCACGCCCGTCCCACCCGTGACGCCGCGCTGGATCTCGAGCTGGTCGCGCGTCTGCGTGCGCTCGTGCCGGTGCCGCTGGTGCTCCATGGCTCGTCGGGGGTGCCGGACGAGGGGCTGGCGGCGGCGGTGCGCGCCGGGCTCACCAAGGTCAACATCGCGACCCAGCTCAACCGCGTGTTCAGCGCCGCCGTCCGGGCTCGCCTCGCCGACGACCCCGGGCTGGTGGACCCCCGCCGCTACCTGGGGGTCGGCCGCGACGCCATCGCCGACGAGGTGGCGCGCCTCATCGACGTCCTGGGCGGTCGGTAGGTCGGGCGGGCGTCCCGGGCCCGGCCGCGCGGTCCCGCTGGCGACGGGCCTCGTACGCCAGGATCGCGGCGGTCACGCTCACGTTGAGGCTGTCCGCGATGCCCAGCATGGGGATCCGCACCGCGTCGACCGCGTCCGCGCGCCACGCGTCGGACAGGCCGGCGGCCTCGCTGCCCAGGACGATGGCCAGGGCGCCCGTGAGGTCCGTGTCCGTGTAGGTCGTCGTGGCATCGACGATGGCCGCGACCGAGCGCACGCCGCGCCCCGTCAGCCACGCTCGGGCCGAGGTCGCGTCCGTGACCGCGAGCGGGACCTGGAACACGGTGCCCATGCTGGCCCGGATCGCGTTGGGGTTCCAGGGGTCGGTGCGCGGGTCCGCCACGATGACGCCATCGACGCCCGCACCATCGGCGGTGCGCAGCACCGCGCCCAGGTTGCCCGGCTTCTCCACCGATTCGAGCACCACGAGCAGGGGCTGGTCCGGGACCCGTGCGCCAAGGCTGTCGAGCGAGCTGTCGGGGGTGCGTGCCACGGCCAGCAGGCCGTCGGAGCGGTCGCCGAACGCCATCCGTGCCATCAGCTCGGCAGTCACGGGGACGAGGGGAGTACCACCAGCCCGGAGGCCAGCCCAGGCCTCGATGGCCTCCGACCCGGTCGCATCGACCAACTCCTCGGCGACGAAGGCCTCCACGATGGGCACGCCCGACGCCACCGCCCGGCCGATCTCGCGGCCGCCATCGATGAGCAGCTGGCCGCGTCGGCGTCGCTCGCGTGACTCGCGCAGGGCGAGCGCCTCGCGGACGCGCGGGTTGTGGATGCTGCCCAGGGTCGGCGTGTGGGCCATGGTTCGAGTATGCGGGTGCCGGGTGGCCGCCGGGCCGCGGGACTCGGTCAGGGCTCGCCGGCCTGGGCCGCCTCGGCGAGGCCCGCCTGGAGCGACTGGGCGAGGTCGTCGGACCAGTCGATGCCCAGCGCGCGGTAGAGCGGGATGTCCAGTCGGCTCACGGTCGCCCCGGGCTGGTCGGCTTGGAGCTCGGTCGCACAGGCGTCGACCTGCGTCTTGCTCGCGTCCCAGTACTTCTCGCGGAAGCTGTAGACCCAGACATCCCGGGCGGCGCCGTCGGCCGGGTCGGTCACGGCGAGGTGGAGCGCGTTGGGGATGAGGCTCGGGTCGTCGCACGCGGAGGCACCGGGGATGACCGAGCCGACGGTCACGCCGTGGCGCGCGATCGCGGCGACCAGGTCACGCCCCTCGCCCGGGTGGTACGAGGGGGTCGCGAAGTTGTAGCAGGACGCCAGCGTCAGGGCCGCGACAGCGAGCGCGACCAACGACACGCGGTGGTTCCGGGACACGCTCGGAGCCTACCCCGAAGTGCCATGATCAGGTTCAGAGTCCGATGTCGAAGCGCCAACCGCCATCGAACGGGATGTGCGCACTCGGTGTCAAGGGCATCGATGACCAGCGGTCAACCTCAGCGACCACGATCACCAGTGCTCGCGCGTCGCGCGGTGGCGAGGGGCTCACCATGACCTCGCCCTCAGCGTGCCAGCCCTCCGGATCGTTTCCGCCCGACCCGCCGCCGTTCATCGTCCGGTAGACGGTGTCGCGGTCATCAGACACCGAGATCATCGGCTGGAGGCCGACCTCGCGTGTCGCCGAACGAGCCCGCCAGATGAGCCGAGAGCCCGTTTCGCGTATCTCGAGGGCGATGATCTCCATCGTGACGTCGCGGGCCTCGCGGACCTGGCCGATGGCGACGACGCGCACGAGCCGGCCCGACTCGAGCCCAGCGAAGACCATCAAGTCCTCGAACTCCTGGATACGCGTCGCCTGTTCGTCCGGTGACAGGGACTCGAGGTCGCCCGTGGCATCGAGCGAGTAGGAGCCGCTCGTGCCACCGACGAGGCCGAAGCCGGCATCGGCTATCGGTGGATGCCAGTCGGGGGTCTCGCCCCGAGCCGCACACAGGGCGGCACGGGCGTTCGACGGGTCGAGGCCCATGGACGCAAGCATGCTCGCGACCACGCCGGCAGTCGGGATCGTGAGCGCCATGAGGACGTGGTCGGTGCCGACCGCGGGATGGCCAAGCGACCGAGCCAGCGCCCGCGCGAGAGCGACCGTCGTGACTTCCAGCTCGGGACCAGGGACGGGCCCCGCGTTGGCTCCGAAGAACCCGGCCGCACGCGGCAGGGCCGTGGCACGTGGCCCGGCTGCCTCGACCATCCGCGATGCCGACGTGTCGCCGGTCAAGAGTGCGGGGAGGAGGTCAGCCCACGTCACCCCAGAACGCGAACGATCCGCGGCGGATGCCCGTGCCGAGATCAACGCGGCTTCCGTCTCGCCATCGAGGGGGGTGTCTGCTCCTTCGGCCACCGCCGTCCTCTCGTGGTGGGGTGCGGAACGACAGTCTAGCCGCGCCCGGTTCGTCGGTGGTTGGCGCGACGAGCCTTCGCTCGGCCTGCCTGCTGGCAGGGAGCTGCCCGCACCCAAGGTCGGCGTTCCGCCGGTGGCGATTCGGTGGGCGCGGCCGGGTCCCCGCCGCCACTCCCAGGAAACGGGCGCATCGACGGCGGGAACGCCCGTCGTCCCGGGACCGCTGCCGCCACTCCCAGGAAATGGGCGCATCGACGGCGGGAGCGGCGCCTGCGTGGAGACGGGCGTCGCAGTGCCCCGATCCTGGGCAACCCGACCAAGCGACCGGGGCAGGTCGCTCGGTGGCGGCCCTTCGGACAGGGCCCGCCGTCCCTCGGCCCTGGATCTGGGAATCCCGACCACGAGCACGCCCGTCAGCCGCCCGGCTTCAGCGGCGGGCGCGGTCGCGGGCGCCCTTGAGGCGTGCCATGGTGTCGGCGGGCTCGGCAGGTGGCGGCGGGGTTGCCGGGGCCGCCGGAGCCGGCGGAGGCGCGGCGGCCGGCGGAGGCGCGGGAGCCGGCTGAAGCGCGGCGGCGGACGGCGGCGCGGCCGGCGGCGCGGCCGGCGGCGGCGCCGGTCGAGGGGTCGCGGGCGTCCCGGTCGCGGCCGCATCGGTCGCCGGTGGCGTCGGGATCGCTAGCGATGCGCGAGCAGCGCCCCCGCGGCCCGGTCGCGGGTGGCCAGCATCTGCTCCGATGTCGCGGTCCGGGCCGCAGGTGCACCCCGGCCGGCAAGTCGGGCGCCCACCCAGCCCCGCGCCGCGGCGAGGTCCCGCCGCCCGAGGTTGAGTCGGCGCACGCCCACGTCGATGGGCCAGAGGAGCATCGCGAGGATGACCAGCCACGGCCACAGGTCCTGCGCCGCGATCGTCGCGGGGACGTCGTGCGACCAGACCTCGGTCGCCGCGGTCTCCCCGCTGAGTGCCTGACCACCGGTCGCGTCCCGGAGCGCGGCCAGCAGCCGCTCGTTGGTGCCCAGCAGACGGTATTCCGCGGGCGTGGGCGCCACCAGCACCAGCGTCCGTGCCAAGGGCGACGAGCCGTCGCGCACCTGGTCCACGCGGAGCGCCCACGCCCCGGACTCGATGGTGCCCAGGTCCGCCTCGTAGGTGCCTGGCGCGACCTGGTCCAGGGTCACGGCCACCGGGTCGAGGCCGGGTGACGTCAGCCGCACCGTGGTCTGGTACTGGTCCCGCGGGGATCCGTCCTCGTCGGTCGAGCGCACCTGGAGGCGCGTCGCATCGCCGTCCGCGACGAACGAGGCCTCGATGCCGTCGCTCTCCTCGCCCGGGAACGTCCAGGCCACGGCCTGCGCGAAGAAGCGCCCGAAGCCGTCCCAGCCCAGCCAGTCGCGCGCCCATCGACCGGTCGCGTCGGAGGTCCAGGCCACCGCACGCCCCAGCCCGTACTGCCACTGCGCGAGCAGCGGGTCGTCGCGGCCCGTGACCAGCACCGACTGCGCCGCCGGCTTGAGGGTGGAGCCGTTGTAGCCAAGCAGTTGGGGGAAGCCATCGCCCAGCCCCGCGAGGATCGGGGAGTCGGACGTCTGCACCGGGAAGAACGGCTCCTCCACGATCCGCTGCCCCGATGCGACCTGGGTCTCCCGCAGGAAGATGTCGGGGATCGAGGACGCGTCCTGGGCGGCCCAATAGCGGCCGCCACCCCGCTCGGCCAGCGACTCCAGGAACGCCGACGCGCCGCCACCGCCCGCGCCCACCGCGGAGAGCGTGATCCCCGCCGCCTGCATCCGCTCCAGCAGCTCGTCGTACTGGCCGCTCGAGGACCAGCCGTCCGTCAGCAGGACGATGTGGCGCCGCTCCGCCTGGACGTCCTCGAGCGAATCGACCGCCGCCGTGAGACCCGCGAGGATGTTGGTCTGGCCATCCGCCTTGATCCCGGCGATTCGCGCCTCCACGTCGCCCGCCTGCCCCAGCGGCGCGGTCCGGATGACCCAGTGGGCGCCCTCGTTGAAGGCCACGACGCCCAGCTCGTCGCGCTCCGTCAGGGCGCTTGCCGCGCGCAGGATCGCCTCCTTGCCGATGTCCACCTTGGGGATCCCCTGGATGGCCACGCCTCGGTCGCGGTTGGCGGTGTTGCAGTGGCAGGCATCCATGGACCCCGACTCGTCGATGACCACCACGAGCGCGACATCCGGCTGCCGATTGCGGTCGCGCACGTCCATGTCCACCGGCAGCGTCGCCTCGATGGGGGTCCGGGCGTAGCCGCCAGCCCCATACGAGCCCTCGCCACCCACCATCACCAACCCGCGGCCAAGGTCCCGCACGTACGACTGGAGGCTGGTCATGGTCGCCTGGCCCAGGCGCTCCGCGGGCACGTCGGCGAGCACCACGGCGTCATAGCTGGCGAGCCCGGCAAGGTCGGCGGGGACGCCCTCCGGGCCGACCTCGTCCACCTGGTGCCGCTGGGCGGTCAGCGCGTCCCGCAGGGCCGACGCCGTGGCGGGGTCATCGGCCACGAGCAGCACCCGCGGCTCGCCCTTGACCACCGTGTCCGCGTCGGCGCGGTCGTTCTGGCGGAACGTGTCCTGGGCCGCCTCAACCACCGCGCGGAAGACGTGGAAGCCGGCCTCGGTCGCCGAGACCGTGAAGGTCACCCGGGTCGCGCCCTCGGCGAGGTCGACGCGCTGGGGCGAGCCGACCGGGACGCCGTCCCCGTACAGCCGGACGGTGGCGGGCTGGGCCACGGTCGAGACCACCGTCGCGACGACCTCCAGGTCGTCGCCCACACGCGCGGTGGCAGGTGCCTGGAGGCTCGCCATCATCACCTCGGCGTCTCCGCTGCGACCGATGACCAGGGTGTCGATGGGGATGCCCGCAGCGCCCGCGACCGCCGCCTCCGACTGGCCGCGGCCGGTGGTGTCGTTGCCGTCCGAGAGGAGCACCAGGCGACGGCGCGTGCCGTCGGGGAACAGCGCGGACGCCAGGCGCAGAGCGCCACCTACGTCGGTCGCGGAGCGGACCGGCACCGACGCCAACCGGTCCACGCCCACCAGCTCCGCGGGCAGCCGCTCCACCACCGCATCCGAGCCAAAGGCGACGATGGCGGCCTGGTCGCCGGCCGGCCGCTGGGCGATGGCCGTGCGGAGATACGACAGCGCCTGGTCGCGGCCCGCCGCGCCCACGCTGTCCGAGAGGTCGACCAGGAACACCGTGGTCAGCCGCTCGACCGGCAGCTCGAGTCGGAGCCCCGCCACCGCGAGCACGAGGGCACCCACGATGACGGACCGCAGCAGCAGGCTGAGCCGTCGCCGCCCCACCGACAGGTGATGCCGCGCCGCCACGCTGACGGCGAGGGTCAGCGCCAGCACCACGACGCCCAGCAGCAGCAGCGCGGGCTCCGCGACCGAGAGCGGCAGCCGGATCATCGCGTGGCCGCCTTGCCGGGCTGGGTCCGCGACAGGCGCGACCGGATGCCCTGGGCGATGCGTCGCGCGCCGTCACGCTCGTACAGCAGCCACTCCGCGGCCAGCACCACGAGCAGCAGCAGCACCAGCGGCACCCACCACTCGTCGCGCGCCGTCCCGGCGACCTCGCTGGTGCCGGGCGTGCCACCCAGCGCAGCCAGTGCCGCCCCGTCACTGGGCGCGATCGAGGATCGCCCGGCTCGAACAGGTCGACCGCGAACCAGGTGCTGGGTCCCGTGGCCGTGCTGCCGTCCGTGGCGATCGGGTCGGCGCGGTAGACGCCCAGCTGCCAGGTGTCCACGAAGCTCGCCACGCCGCTCCCCGCGGCGCACGGCACGACGTCCTGCGCCGACCCATCGGGGAGCGTCACGCGGACCCCGGACACGCCCTGGGCGAGCGGCAGCTCCACGACGGCGCCGGGTCGGAGCGGTGCGCTCGACGAGCCATCCCGTCCCAGCAGCTCGGTGGTGACGTTGCCCAGCAGGATGGGCCATGCCACCTGGAGCGGCAGGTCGCTGTCGGGGAGCGCGAAGGCGAACACCGCGCTGGGCTGGCCGTCGCGCGTGCCGCTGTAGAGCAGCGGGGCGTCGCCGGGTCCCGGGATCACCACGCGCGCCCACCCCGGCGTGGTCAGCCGCCGGGCGATGCCCACGTGGAGGCGGCTCAGGTCGACGTCACGGAGCAACGGCTCGTCGGGGGGCAGGGTGCCCACGGCCGGCGCCGCGAGCGACCCACCGACCTCGCCCAGCGCCGAGCTCGTGGGCGGCGCGAAGGCCAGGATGGGTGCCTGGGGGAGTGGGTCGGGGACGACGCCCTCGAGGACCACCAGGTCCCAGTCGGAATCCCGGCCGGTGCCCGACTCCCATTCCTGCTCCGTGACGCCATACAGGTCGACGTCCGGGAGCAGAGCCAGGGCGTTGCGCAGGAACAGGCTGCCCTCGCCGATGAGCAGGACGCTGCGCACCCGCTGGTCGGGCACGATGGCCCATGCGACGTCGTCGAGCGCGAGCCGGTCCATCGAGGGCATCGACTCGCCGCCCTCGGGCGTGGTGAGGCGGGCCTCCACGACCCGCGCCTCGGCGGGCACCTCGTCGATGACCACGTCGTGCCGGGTCAGGGCATCCAGGGACAGGTCGCGGGCCGTGAACACGGTCCCGTCCGCGAGCAGCTCCAGCCGCCGCGGCACCACGCTGGCGCTCTCGTTGGCGATGCTCACGAACACCTGCCGTCGCAGCCCGCCGGGGTCCGCCTGGACCGCGAGCGCCACGATGGCCTGGTTGTCCCGCTCGCGGCCCACCGTCAGCACCCGCACGGGCGCCGCCAGCCGCAGGTCGGGTGGCACCGGCCCGGACCCATCGGTCACCACCAGGACCTGCGACCCCGTGGCCCGGGCCGCCAAGGCGTCCGCGAGTCGCAGCGCCGCCTCCAGGTCGCCGGTGCCGACGGAGGGCTGGATGCCCTCGATGGCTCGCACCGCGTGTGCCGGGTCGGTGACCTCGTTGGCGACCACGCGTGCGGTGTCGCCAGCCGAGATGACGCTCACCCGACCACCCGACGGCAGCTCGCGGAGGGCATCGATGGCTGTGCGTCGGGCGGCATCCAGCCGGTCGAGGGGCACGTCGGTGGCCGACATCGAGGCGGAGGCGTCGACCACCAGCACCAGGTCGTGCGCCAGGCCGGCGGGCCGGTCGAGCGCCGGTCGGACCACGACCGCCACGAGCAGCAGCGCGCACAGCAGCTGGAGCAGGAGCAGCAGCGAGCGCCGCAGCCGCTGCCATGGCGCGTTGGCCTCGACGTCGCGGACCAGGCGCTGCCACAGGAACGTGGACGCCACCTCGCGCTCCGGTCGACGGAGCTTGAGCATCCAGAAGGCGACGATGACCGGGAGCGCGAGCAGGCCCAGGAGCCCCAGCGGCGCCAGCAGTGACACGACCGGCGCCTACGCCACTACGCGGCGGCGGCGCAGCTCGGCGAACACGAGGTCCGCCAGCGCAAGCGAGCTGGCCACCGGCACGTACGCCACGCCGCGGCGCTGGCAGGACGCCGCGAGCTCCCCCTGCCATGCCACCAGCCGCGCACGGTACGCATCGAGCGTGCCCAGGTCGGCCGTCACGTCCACCGCGTCGCCCGTCTCGCGATCGACCAGCCGCAGGTCGCCCTCCAGGGGCGGGTCCAGCTCGTCGTCGCCCAGGACGTGGAGCACCGACAGCTCGCACCGAGTGCCGGCGAGCTCGCTGATGGCCCGGTCCGCGGCCGGGTCGAACAGGTCGGAGATGAGCACCATCGGCCCGCGCTGGGTCACCTGGGCCGCGTAGTGGCGCGCCGCGGCGACCAGGTCCGTGGCGCCGGGCCGTGCCTCGACCCCCGACAGGTCGGCCAGGAGGCGCATGATCCGAGACGTCCCCCGGATGGGCGGCAGCCGCCGCGCCACCCGACCGCCCAGGACCGCCACGCTCACCCGGTCATACGACGCGAGGCCCACGTAGGCCATCGCGGCGGCGGCTCGCTTGGCCCACACCAGCTTGTCGGGCGAGCCACCGTCCATGGACGCCGACGCGTCGAGCAGCACGTGGACCGTGACGTCCTGCTCCTCCACGAACAGCTTGATGAACAGCCGCTCGAGGCGGGCGTACACGTTCCAGTCGAGCGCGCGCAGGTCGTCGCCGGGCGCGTAGTCCCGGTAGTCCGTGAACTCCACGGACTGGCCCCGCTGCGCGCTCCGCCGGACCCCCGCGAGACCGCCCCGCACGGCACGTCGCGTCACCAGCGCCAGACGCTCCAGCTGGCGCAGGAACGCCTCGTCGAAGACGCTCGGGTCGATGGTGGAGGGGTGGTCCGGCTGGCGTGCCGCGGCTGGTGCGGCCTCCGCGGTCTGGCCGGTGGGGCCCACGTCCGACATGTCGGCCGTCAGTCCACCGTCGGCGGCGTCACCGCGTCGAGCACGGAGCGCACGATGGCATCGGGCGTGATGCCCTCCGCCTCGCCCTCGAAGTCCCGGATGACCCGATGCCGCAGCGCCGGGATCGCCACGGCCCGGACGTCGTCCGTGGCCACGTTGAAGCGGCCGTCCATGAGCGCGTTGATCTTGCCTGCCAGCACCAGCGCCTGGGCGCCCCGTGGCGACCCGCCATAGCGCACGTACCGGCGGACCAGCTCGGGCGCGCGGGCGTTGTCCGGATGGGTCGCCGCCAGCAGCGACACGGCATACGCGGTCACGTGGGGTGCGATGGGCACGCTCCGAGCCAGCCGCTGCATCGCCACGATCTCCTCCGCCGAGGCGACCTTGCCCGCGGTGGGCTGGTCGGCACCGGTGGTCCGCTCCATGATCGCCACCAGGTCCTCCTCGGAGGGGAAGGGCACCCAGAGCTTGAACAGGAACCGGTCGAGCTGGGCCTCCGGCAGCGGGTAGGTGCCCTCCATCTCGAGCGGGTTCTGGGTCGCCAGCACGAAGAACGGTGGCTCCAGCTGATGGCGCTGGCGGGCGACCGAGACCTGGTGCTCCTGCATCGCCTCCAGCAGCGCGCTCTGGGTCCGCGGCGTGGCCCGGTTGATCTCGTCGGCGAGCACCAGGTTCGCGAACACGGGGCCGGGCTGGAAGCGGAACGTGCGGCTGCCACCCTCGTCCACCAGCACGTTGGTGCCGATGATGTCGGCGGGCATCAGGTCGGGCGTGAACTGGATGCGCGCGAAGGAGCAGTCGATGACGTCCGCGATGGTCCGCACGAGCATCGTCTTGCCCAGGCCGGGCACGCCCTCGAGCAGCGCGTGCGCGTTGGCCAGGAGGCAGATGAGGACCTGTCGGACCAGCTCGTCCTGGCCCACGATGACCTTGCCGATCTCGGCGCGGATGCTGGCGGCGTGGGTCGCGAACGTCTCGACCTCGCTGCCGGCCGACCGCACCGCGGCGGCCTCCGTCTGGCTCACTGCTGCTCCTCCACTGCCTGATCGAGCGACGCGAAGTAGTCGCGGACGTAGTCGCGGACGTCGACCGGCACGTACGCGTGGTCCATGGCGTCCTGCGCCACCTGCTGGAAGTCGGGATACACGTCGGTCCACGGCACGAGCGCCTGGTTGGGGTCGCCCTGGCCCTGTCCCTGGCCCTGGGTCTCGGTGCCACGGGTGCCGGAGCCGCTCACATAGCTCGGGTCGTTGGGTCGGCGCAGACGCTCGAAGTCGGCGTAGACGGTGTCCTGGTCGTCGGGCTCGCCGGCAGGCCGGTTGGGCTGCGTCGGCTGTCCCGTGAAGCCACCACCGGCTCGCGAGCCGCTGCCGAGGTGACGGGCCCCGCTGCCGCCGCCGGCACCCTGCCCCTGGCCTTGGCCCTGCCCCTGCCCCTGCCCCTGGCCTTGGCCCTGCCCCTGCCCCTGCCCCTGGCCCTGCCCCTGCCCTTGGCCCTGCCCCTGCCCCTGCCCTTGGCCCTGCCCCTGCCCTTGGCCCTGGCCCTGCCCTTGGCCTTGCCCCTGCCCCTGCCCTTGGCCCTGCTGCCCGCCCTGGCCCTGGCCCTGCTGCCCGCCCTGACCCTGTTGACCCTGCTGCCCCTGCTGGCCGCCCTGCCCCTGGCCTTGCTGCCCCTGCTGGCCGCCCTGGCCCTGCTGCGCCTGGCCCGCGGCGGCCGTCATGGAGCGTCGTGCGTCCCCCACGGCATTGGCCGTCCGGACCAGGGCGCGGCTTGCCTCGACGGCGGCAGCGGCCTCGCCCAGGGCCTCGCCCAGCCGTCCCAACGCCGCCTGCGCGGCGCTCGCATCGCCGCTCGCGACCGCCTGCGCTGCCTCGTGGAGCGCGGCGCGCGTCTGGGGGCTCACCTCGCGGGCGATGCCATCCAGCTCCGACAGCTGCCGGGTCAAGGCCGCGCGCTCCTCCGGCGTCAGCTCGCCCATCCGCTCGCCCAGACGCTCCAGGTCCTGCGCGGCCTGTTCGGGCGTGCCCGAGACATCCTGGCGCCCAGCGGCCTGCGACAGCTGTCGGCTGAGTGCCGCGATCGCCGACGCGCGCTGCTCGGCGCCACGGTCGATCCGGGAGCGCAGCCGGTCCTCGAGGGCGCCCATCCGCGCCAGCTGGTCGTCGAGGCCCTCGGGGCGGGCCCGCAGCTCCGCTGCGATGCGACGAAGCTCCTCGGTGATGGCCTCGCGCTCCGGGATCCCGGTCGGGTCGGCCTCGAGCCGGCTCGCCGCCTCCTCGAGCCGCTCGGCCTGTGCCGTCGCGGCCTCCCGCTGGCGCTGCTCCTGGGCCGTGATGGCACCCCATGGGTCGGGCAGCAGCGCCGCCGGCGTGATGAGCGCCGCGGCCGCCAGCGCCACGGTCGCCGCGCGTCGCGGGACCGTCAGGCCGATGGCGCCCCGGTCCACGCGTGCCACGCGCTCCAGCGCGTCCTGGCGCTGCAGCCCCAGCAGCTCGGCGACCTCCGCGTCGGAGCTTGCCTGCGAACCCAACGCCACGGCGGTCGACAGCCGGTCCGCCAGCCCCTGGCCGCCGTCGAGCGCCAGCGCCGTCTCCATCGCGCTCGGGCGGACGCGTGCCGCATCCACCACCGTCGCGAGCACGACGCCCAGCGCGAGGGCGAGGAACGCGGCGGGCAGCCACTCGAGGCGCAGCGCCCGTCCCAGGATGGCGACCGCCAGTGCGGCGACGAGGGCCACGGCTGCGATGCGGACGGCGTCACGCACCACCCGCCGGAGCCACAGCCGACGCTGGAACGGCCCGATGCGACGCGTCAGCTCGGCGACGCTGGGGTCGATGGACGCGCCGCTGGGGGAGCCCATGGGCTCGGGGGTCGCGCTGGACGGTTGCTGGGGCAGGGTCATGACGTGGCCTCGGGCGACGGCTCGGGGGTGGCCGATCGGTTCCCGGTCCCTCGACCGGGTCGTCGGATTCGCAGACGGCGCGTGGGCGCCACGAGTTGCGTGGACAGGAGCGTGAGCACGACGCCCAGCACCAGGAAGGCGGCGGCGTTCTTGGGCCAGAACGTGTCGCGCGGGAACCCGAAGCTGGCCGTGGTCTGCGTGGGCTCCTCGACCACCATGGGCCGATCGATGGCGACGGCCTGGACCGCGTCGCCGTTGGCGATGCCAACGCCCCGGACGAAGTCGATGGTGACCGAATCATCCTCGCTGGTGCCGCCAAAGAAGGGCGTGTGGGTCACGGCCGCCACGTAGTCGCAGGTGAACCGCTCGTAGCCGCCGGGCGCGGTGGTGCAGATGAGGTCCATCGCGCCCACCAGCGGGTTGAGCCACAGCAGCGCCTCGGGCCCACGGTTGGGCTGGCGGATGGTGGTCAGGCCGTTCTGGTTGCGGGTCGTGGTGGTCCCCAGGACGCTCCACAGCGCATGCACCGGGATGGTCCCCAGCGCCACCACCAGCACCACGATCGAGGCCAGCACCGTGGCCGCCTGGGTGCGTCGCACGAGCGCCGACAGGAACAGGCCCACGGAGCCCATGCCGAACGCCAGCGCGAACAGCAGCACGTACGCCCGCAGCACGTCCTCGGGGCCCACGGAGCCGAACACGAACACCAGCGACATGAGGGGCACCGAGGCCACGATGAGCACCAGCACCCAGGCGAGCGCCGACACGAGCTTGCCCACCACGATGCCCAGGGTCGAGAGGGGCGTGGTCACCAGCAGGTCGAGGGTCTGGTGCTCCCGCTCCGAGCTGATGGCCCCGGCGGTGAACGCGGGAGCCAGCACCAGCACGAGCAGCGTCTCGAGCAGCAGGATGCCGCTGAACAGCATGTGGCCCACGCTCGCGGAGAGCGCGAAGCCCGGCGACACGCCCCCCAGGGAGCCGAAGGAACCGTCGTCCAGCCGCGCACGGAGCGCGGCGTCCAGGTCGGCCTGGCGCTGGAGATAGGCATAGATGCCGAACGCGATGGCCGCCAGCAGCACCAGGTACACGGTCAGGACCA
>JAXLXC010000051.1:0-19832 GCA_046328155.1 Chloroflexota bacterium | reverse complement strand
GGTTCCACCTGCCGCGCGCACGCACGGGGCGGCTGCCGACGGTGGTCGAGTACGTGGGCTACGGGGGCGGCCGAGGGCTCGCGCACGAGCAGCTGCTGTGGCCCGCCGCAGGCTATGGCTACCTGCTCATGGACACCCGCGGCCAGGGGTCCACGTGGAGCGTCTCGGACACCGCCGACCCGGAGGACTCGGGCGCACCGGCGCATCCGGGGTCGCTGACCAAGGGCATCCTGTCGCCCGAGACCTACTACTACCGACGCGTGTTCACGGACGCGGTCCGGGCCGTGGAGGCGGCGCGCTCGCACCCCGACGTCGACCCCGACCGGGTGGTCGTGACCGGTGGCTCGCAGGGTGGCGCCATCACCATCGCGGCGGCGTCGCTGGTGCCGGACCTGCGTGGCGCCGCGCCGGACGTGCCCTTCCTCGCCGACTTCCCGCGCGCCACGACGCTCATCGACACGGAGCCATACGCCGAGGTCGCGCGCTATCTCAAGACGCATCGCGACCACGTGAGCCAGGCGTTCCGGACGCTCAGCTACTTCGACGTGGCGAACCTGGGCACGCTGGCCCGGGTGCCGGCGCTGTTCAGCGTCGCGCTCATGGACACCATCTGCCCGCCCTCCACGGTGTACGCCGCCTACAACCGATACGCCGGCCCGAAGTCGATCCGGGAGTACGCCTTCAACGACCACGAGGGCGGCCAGGCGTTCCACGACCGCGAGAAGCTCGCCTGGGTCAGGGAGCGCGTCGGCTGATGGCCCTCCCGCCCGCGCGTCTTGGGGTGATGCTGCCGCGGGACCTTCCCGCGGACCAGGTGCTCGCGTTCGCGCGGCGCGCGGCCGGCATCGGCTTCGATGAGCTGTGGGCCGTGGAGGACCTGGGCTTCCGGGGCGGCATCGCGCAGGCCGGCGCCGTGCTGGCCGCCACGGGCCGACTGACGGTGGGCATCGGCATCCTGCCAGCGGGGGCGCGCAACGTGGCGTTCGCGGCGATGGAGCTGGCGACACTGGCCCAGCTGTTCCCAGGTCGGCTCATCGCGGGCATCGGGCACGGCATGCCCACCTGGATGCGCCAGATCGGCGCGTGGCCGGCCAGCCCCCTGACCCTGCTGTCGGAGTACACCGTCGCGCTGCGGCAGCTGCTGCGGGGCACGCCGGGTCCGCCACGCGGTCGCTACGTGCAGGCGGAGGGCATCGTCATCGAGCAGGTGCCCGACGTGCTGCCCCCGGTGGTGCTGGGCGTGCGGGGCCCCAAGTCCCTCGCCGTGGCCGGCGCCGTCGCCGATGGCATCAACCTGGCAGAGCCCGCCACCCCCGGCTACATCACCGCGGCGCTCGACCAGGCGGCGCGTGCCGCGGGCGATCCCGCGTTCGAGGTCATCACCTACGACGTCGCGGTCGTGGATGACGACCGCGGGTCGGCACGCGAGCGGGTGCGGCCGGCGCTCGCGCCGCTCGGCGAGCCCGACTGGGCGCCCCACATCGCGCCCCTGCCCTTCGCCGCGGACCTGGCTCGGCTGCGCGCCGAGTCGGCGACGCCGGCGTCCTTCGCGGCACGCCTGCCGGACGAGTGGGTAGACGCGCTCACCCTGGCGGGCCCGCCCGACGTGGTGCGCGCCAGGATCGCCGAGCGCGTCGATGCCGGGGCGACGAGCACGGTGCTCGTCCCGGTCGGGCCCGACCCGCTCGCGGCGCTGGAGGGACTCGGACGACTGGTCAGATGACTCCCGCCATCAGCGCCCACGGCCTGGTCAAGGCGTTCGCCGGGGTCCGAGCCGTGGATGGCATCAGCGTGGACCTCGCACCTGGGCGCATCTACGGCCTCCTGGGCCCCAACGGCTCCGGCAAGACCACGCTCATCCGCCTGCTCACCGGCCTCGCGACCGCGGATGCCGGCACCGTGGACGTGCTGGGCGTGCGGATGCCGTCGCGGACCAACCTGGCCCGCATCGGCTACATGACCCAGAGCGACGGCATCTACCCGGCCTTGACGGTCGGCGACAACGCGCGCTTCTTCGGGGCCATGTACGGGGTGCGTGACCGCGACGCGATCATGGCGGCCCTCGCCACCGTGGACCTCGCCGACCGCGTCGACTCCGTCAGCGCCACGCTCTCGGGAGGGCAGCGGCGCCGGCTCTCCCTCGCCTGCGCACTGGTGCATCGCCCGGCGCTGCTGTTCCTGGACGAGCCGACGGTGGGCGTGGACCCCCAGCTGCGGGTCCAGTTCTGGGACCACTTCCGGCGACTCGCGCAGGGTGGCACGACCATCGTGGTCTCGAGCCACGTCATGGACGAGGCCGACCGGTGCGACGAGCTCCTGTTCATCCGGTCGGGGCGGGTGATCGCGCGGGGCACGGGCGAGGCGCTGCTGGCGGATGCCGGTGCGGCCACCATGGAGGAGGCCTTCCTGGCCTACGCCGCGGACGTGGCGGTGACCCGGTGAGCCTGCGGCGGACGCTGGCGCTGTTCCGCCGGGTCGCCCTGGAGGTGATCCGCGACCGCCCGTCGCTCGCCCTGCTGTTCGTCGCGCCGGTGGTCATCACCGGCCTGCTCACGTTCGTCATCCGCGAGGGCTCGACGCCGCGCGTGGACCTCGTGGTGGCCAACGAGGCCGGCATCCCCGGCTCGCTCGTCCTGGGGTCGCTGGAGACCAGCCTGGCAAGCGCGGGCGGGTCGGCGCGGACGGTCACCGACGAGCAGGCGGCCCGGGCCGCCATCGAGGATGGCTCGGCATCGGTCGCGCTCGTGCTGCCCGCGGACCTGGCGAGCGGCGGCGGAGTGACGGTCGTCACCAAGGGACTCGACCCGGTGGGCGAAGGCACCCAGCTGGGCGTGGTCCAGCGGGCGCTGACGACCGCGATGGCCGCGCTGTCGGGGCGGAGCATGCCGACCATCACCCACGTGACCATCCATGGCGCGGTGGACGACGACCCCGTCGCCCGGTTCGCGCCCGCGTTGGTGGGCTTCTTCGCCTACTTCTTCGTGTACCTGCTGACCGGCGTCAGCTTCCTGCGCGAACGGACCGGCGGCACCCTCGAGCGGTTGATGGCCACGCCCGTGACTCGAGCCGAGATCGTGGCCGGGTACTCGGCGGGCTTCGGGATGTTCGCCATGATCCAGGTGGGCATCCTGATGCTCTGGGCGTTGGGCACCCTGGCCATCCCGGCCATCGGGCCCATCCCCGCGCTCTCGGTGGGGCTGGGCATCTCCATCGCCGGCAGCGCCCTGATCGCCTATCTCGTGGTGCTGCTCGTCGCGGTGGGCGCGGTCAGCCTGGGGATCCTGGTCTCGACGTTCGCCCGGACCGAGCTCCAGATCATCGAGGCGATCCCCATCGTGCTCGTGCCGCAGTTCCTGCTCTCGGGGGTCCTGTTCCCCCAGAGCACGCTGCCGTCGGTGCTCCAGCCGCTGACCGCGATCATGCCGCTCAGCTACGCCGTCAACGGGTTGCGCCAGGTGTTCGTGGCGGGGGCCGACCTCTCCACATGGGCGCTCCAGGTGGACCTGCTCGCCCTGCTGGGCTTCGCGCTGCTGTTCGCGGTGCTGGCGGCGCTCACCATCCGGCGCGAGGTCGCCTGACCAAGTCTCGTCCGATCGTCATGGGACCGAAAGGAACGATGACGAGACTGCTCCTCACGACCACGCCCGGCGCCGGTGCTGCGGAGCGTGGGCCGGACTGCCGGAGCCGATCATGACCACACAGACCCGTACGGGCGACCTCCCACGGACCCAGCGCTCGACCACGCTCCCCACGCCGCATGCCTACACCTGGATCACCCGCCGCGACATCTGGCTGGTCGTCCTGGGGGTCGCTGCGCTCCTCGCCGCCATGTGGGTCCGCCACGGCGGCCTCGAGGCCGACCCGTTGACCGCGTTCGGTGAGGTCTCGGCGCTGGGCGGCACCTACGCCGCGCTGCTGGGCGTCCTGTTCGCGTCCCGGGCGCCCTGGATCGACCAGGTGTTCGGTGCCGACGACATGCGTCGCGTCCACGCGTGGCTGGGGTTCGCGGCGGTGTGGGCCATCGGCGCCCATGCGCTGACGTCCACCCTGGCAGCCGCGGGGGGCTCCCTCCCCGAGGTGGTGCCAACCCTGGTGTCGCTCGTGCGGACCGTGCCCGGGATGCTGGGCGCGCTGGTGGGCATGGGCCTGTTCGTGCTGGTCGCGGTCAGCTCGATGCGCGCCGCGCGCCGACGTGTCTCCTATGAGACGTGGCATGGCATCCACCTGTACGTGTACCTCGCGGTCGCGTTCGGCTTCCTCCATCAGCTGACCCTGGGCGAGGACTTCGTGGCTGACCCGCTCGCCCGGGTGCTCTGGGTGGGCCTCTACGTGGTCGCCTTCCTGCCCCTGCTGGTCCACCGGATCGCGTGGCCGCTGCTGCTCACGGTCCGTCATCGGCCCCACGTCCTGGGGGTCACCCGCGAGGCGTCCGGGGTGGTCAGCCTGTACATCGGGGGTCGGTCGCTCGACCGGCTCGCGTTCCGTGCCGGCCAGTTCTTCGTGGTGCGTGCGCTCACGCGTCACGACTGGATGCACGGTCATCCGCTGAGCGTGTCCGCGGCACCCAACGGCACCTGGCTTCGCTTCACCATCAAGCTCGTGGGCGAGGGGACCCGGTCGCGCGCCCGCCTCCAGCCGGGGACGCGCGTGCTCCTCGAAGGCCCCTATGGCGCGATGCACGAGACGCGCCGGACAGGTCGGCGGCTGCTCATGATCGCGGGTGGCATCGGCATCGCGCCCATCCGGGCCATGGCCGAGGGCTTCGTGCCCGCGCCGGGGTCGTTCGACCTGGTCTATCGCACCCCAGACCCGATGGACGTGGCGCTGCGCAGCGAGCTGGAGTGGCTGGCGCGCGACCGGGGGATCTCGCTGCACCTCATCGCCGGTCGCCGAGGCGACCCGTGGGTGGGGCCGGACCCGCTGGGACCCGACGCGCTGCGGCGCATGGTCCCGGACGCGGCCCGGCGCGACATCTACCTGTGCGGCCCCGACGACCTCATGACACACGCGCGTCGCTCGCTCCTCGCGCTCGGCGCGGAGCCCGCGCGCATCAACCTCGAGTACTTCGGATAGGTGACCACCATGACCACGCACATCCTCAAGCCGATCATCGCCGTGGCGCTCACGGCAGCAGGCACCGCCGCCGTCGTCGGCTTCCAGACCGCCGACATGGACGCGCCCGTCGCGCCGAGCACGGGTGGCACCGCGGCGGGACCCACGGGATCGACGGGATCCACGGGTTCGACGGGATCCACGGGCGCCGGCTCGACGGGCACCGTCGCGTCGCCGACCACCGCCCCCGCCAGCGCGACCGAGGCCCCAGCCGAGACGGCGGCCGCGACCACCGTCCCGACCGCGACCACCACCCCCACCACGACCACCGCCCCCACGGCAGCCTCCGACCAGCTGTACGCGGACGGCACCTGGACGGGCGAGGCGGTGGACGAGCCGTGGGGCACGTTCCAGGTCGAGGTGACCGTCGCGGATGGCCAGATCGTCGACGTGAGCCTGCTGGAGTCGCCGCAGGACCGGCACAGCAGCCGGATCAACCAGCAGGCGGTGCCCATCCTGACCCAGGAGGCCATCGCCGCCCAGAGCGCCTCGATCGACATGCTCAGCGGCGCCACGTGGACCAGCGAGTCGTACATCACCTCGCTGCAGGCGGCGCTCGACGATGCCCAGGCGGCGCAGGAGGCGAGCTCCTGATGGCCTCCCTCGTGGCGCCCGTCATGGGCACGACCGTGAGCATCGACGTCCGAGACCCGGGCGTCGCCGACGTCGAGGTGGCGGCCGCGCTCGCCCTCCTCGAGCGTCTGGAGGCCCGCTTCTCCACCTTCCGGGAGGACTCGGAGGTGTCGCGCATCGACCGCCGAGAGCTCCAGCTCGCCGACGCGGACCCGTCCGTGCGGGAGGTGCTGGACGCCTGCAAGGTGCTCCACGCCGAGAGCGGCGGCGCCTTCGATGCGTGGCGCGACGGCCACCTCGACCCGTCCGGCTATGTCAAGGGGTGGGCCGGCGACCGTGCCGCGGAGCGCCTCCGCGCCGCCGGCGCGACGGCGTTCGCGCTCAACATCGGTGGGGACGTCGTGTGTGCCGGCGAGCCCGAGCATGGACGCCCGTGGCGCATCGGGATCCGCGACCCGGAGGATGCCGCGCGGCTGGTCGCCGTCATCGGCATCCGGGACGGCGCCCTCGCCACCTCCGGCCTGTACGAGCGCGGCGGCCACGTGACGGACCCCCGGAGCGGCATCGTGCCCACCGCGTGGCGCTCCGTGTCGATCGTGGCGCCCGACCTCGCCACGGCGGATGCGCTGGCGACCACGGCGCTCGCCATGGGTCCGGACGGCCCCGCGTGGGCGGCATCCCGCTACGCTTGCCATGTCGCCGCGGTGGATGCCCAGCACCGGCTGTGGATGTCGCCGGGCATGTCCACGCTTCGGCTGGCCTGATCCGTCCAGCCAGGAGGGTTCGCCCGCATGCGCGTGCTCGTCGCGGAGGATGACCCGGGACTCCAGGAGGTGCTGGTGATGGGCCTCCAGGAGAGCGGCTATCACGTGGATGCCGTGGCGGCCGGGGACGACGCCATCGACCAGCTGCGCTGGTACGAGTACGACGTGGCGATCCTCGACTGGCGGATGCCGCGCGTCGAGGGGATCGACGTGGTGCGCTGGGCGCGCCGCCACGCCCGGCCCACGGCCATCCTCATGCTGACGGCGCGGGACACGCCCCTGGACCGCATCACGGGGCTCGATTCGGGCGCTGACGACTACCTCGTCAAGCCCTTCGACTTCGGCGAGCTGCTGGCGCGCGTCCGCGCGCTCCAGCGCCGACCGCGCGGCGTCGACGAGCCGGTGCTGCGCATGGGTCGGCTGACCCTGGACCCGGTGAGGCACGCCGTGAGCGTGGATGGCACGGACCCCCAGCTGACGCCCACGGAGTACCGCATCCTGGAGCTGCTGCTGCGCCGGGCGCCGGCCGTGGTCGACCGGAAGGCGATCGCGGAGCACGCCTGGGCGGACGAGACCGACCCGCTGGGCTCCAACGCCATCGACGTCCAGATGAGCCGGCTGCGAGCCAAGATCGCCGACAGCGGCACGCGCATCGCGACCATCCGCCGGGCCGGGTATCGGATCGACCTCGCGTGACCCAGACGCCCGAGCTGCGCCGGTCCTCGGTCCGCGTCGCGGCGGCGGCCACGGCCCTGGTGGCGCTGGCGTATGCCGTCATCGGCGTGGCGGTCGTGGCGTTCGTGACCTCCAGCCTGACCGCCCAGCTGGATGCTCGCCTGGCCACCGCGCTCGAGCGCGAGTCCGACGACCGACCGAGGGAGGGCGGGCCCCGGGCCGACGAGCGGCCGCTCGGTCAGGAGCGGGGCGTGTGGAGGGTCACGTTGGACGGAACCGTCACGACCGCCGAGGGCGACCTGGACCTGCCCGCCGAGGATGCACAGGTCGTGGGTCCCACGACGGTCACCATCGGCGACGCGGAGATCCGCATCGCGGGCGTGACCACGCCGACCGGGCGGCTCGTGGTCGGCGAATCCATGGACCCGGTGAACGACGCCCGGACGACGGTCATCATCGGCGGCCTGCTGGTGGCACCGCTGCTGCTGGGTGCCGTGTTCGTGGGCGCGGTGGTCATCGGTCGCCGGGTCGCCGCTCCCATCGAAGCCGCGCGCCGCCGACAGCTGGACCTCGCCGCGGACGCCTCGCACGAGCTGCGCACGCCACTCGCGGTCATCGAGGCGCACGCCTCGCTCGCGCTCGCCCAGACGCGTGACGTCGCGTGGTACGACCGCGCCTTCCGGAAGGTCGATGCCGAGTCGAGGCGCATGCGACGGCTGCTCGAGGACATGCTGTGGCTGGCCAGGCTCGATGCCACGCAGCCGTCCCGGGAGACGAGCGTGGTCGACCTCGTGACCGCTGCTCGTCGGTCGGCCGAGCGCTTCGAGCCGGTGGCGCAGGCTCGGCGCCTCGCCCTCTCGGTCGTGGCCCAGGACGACTACGCCGGGGTGGCCGTGCCGGCGGAGTGGCTCGATCGGTTGCTGGGGGTCCTCGTGGACAACGCCTGCAAGTACGCGCCGGACGGCGGCTCCGTGACGGTCCGGGTCACGACGGACGAGCGTCGGGTGACGCTGGCCGTGGAGGACAGCGGACCGGGGGTCGCCGACGACGTGCGCGCCCGGGTCTTCGACCGCTTCCACCGCGCCACGGATGCCGCTGCAGGCTCGGGCCTGGGCCTCGCCATCGGCGACGCGATCGTCCGCCGCACCGAGGGTCGCTGGGACGTTGGCCAGGCGCCGGCCGGCGGCGCGCGGTTCGCCGTCACCTGGCCTCTGCCCCGACCCGCCCGCTGACACAGGCCGGCGGCCGGCGGCGTTCGGGCCCCGGCCGGGCCGGCCTCAGCCCAGCTCGGCGAGCGGCACGTCGGCGTCGGCCAGGCGCCCCGCGTCGACCACGGATCGCGACTCGATGAGCGTCCGCATCGCGCCCACGACCTTGGGGATGTTGGCGCTCATGCCCGCCACCACGCGACCCTCGCGCATCCAGAACGCGAGGAAGCGCCGCTCGTCGAGGTCACCCCGGATGACCACGCGATCCCAGGTCGGGGCGTGTCCCACGTACTCCATGCTCAGGTCGAACTGGTCCGAGTAGAAGTACGGGAGGCGATCGTAGGCCTCCGACCCGCCCAGCATGTTGCGAGCCGCGGTTGCCCCCTGGCGCCGGGCGTTGTCCCAGTGCTCCACCCGGATCCGGGCGCCCAGGGTCGGGTGCCAGGCGGCCGCCACGTCGCCCGCCGCGAACACGCCGGGTGCGCTCGTCGCGAGCCGCTCGTCCACCACGATGCCGTCCTGCACGTCGAGGCCCGCGCCCGACGCCAGCCGGACGCGTGGCTCCGCCCCGATGCCCACCACCACGAGGTCGGCGGCGATCGGCCCCCGTCATCGGTCGTCACCGCGGCCACCGCGTGATCGCCGTGGAGCGCCACCACCCGGCGGTTCGCCACGAGCCCCACGCCGTGCGCCAGATGGAGGTCCCGATACACGGCGCCCACCTCGGCGCCGAGCACCCGCTCCAGCGGCGTCGCCCGATCCATGACCAGCGTCACCTCCAGGCCGAGCTGTCGCAGCGAGGCCGCCACCTCGCTCCCGACCCAGCCGCCACCGATGACCACGGCGCGTCGCGCCCGTGCCGCCGCGACGCGCAGCGCATCGGCGTCCGCCATGGTCCGCAGCGTGTGCACCCCCGCGAGCTGGGTGCCCTGGACGTCGAGCCGCCGGGGCGTGGCGCCCGTGGCGACGAGCAGCCGGTCATACGGGATCCGCTCGCCATCGGCGAGCCCCACGGTGCGCGCCCGGGCGTCCAGCCCCGTCACCCGGCTGCCCAGCCGGAGCTCGACCTGCTGCGCCGCATACCAGTCGACCGGGTGGACGAACGCGTCCGCGGGGCCGGTCTCGCCCCGCAGGTAGTCCTTGGACAGGGGCGGCCGGAGATACGGCGGCTGGGGCTCGTCGCCCAGCAGGACGATTCGCCCGTCGTAGCCCTCGGTGCGCAGCGTCTCGGCAGCCTTGGCCGCGGCGAGCCCCGCGCCCACGATGACGATGGTGTCGATGCCGCTCATCGCGGTCCCCCTTCCTCCGGCGTCGCCGACCGGAACGCATGGCGCAGGAACAGATGGTCGCCCGACCGCATGACCGAGCGCAGCGTGGCGGACGGCAGGTTGGCGGGCTCGAAGGCGACGCCCGCGACGATGCCGGGCCGCACCGACGCCCCATCGCGCCCGGCAACCCTGGGCGCCACGGTCAGGAACAGCTCGTCGACCAGGCCCGCTGCCAGCAGCTCGCCGAACACGGTCGGGCCGGCCTCGCACAGCACCAGGCGATGCCCTCGGTCGGCCAGCCACGACAGCACGTCGGCCATCGCCAGTCGGCCATCCGGCCCGTCTGCGACGACCGCCGCCCCGGGGACGCCGTCGGCACGCAGCCGCGCGGCCCCCCGCGTGGTGGTCAGGGCCACCACCGGCTGATCGCCGCGCGGGCGCCACGACGCGTCAGGGTCGAAGATGCCGGACGAGGTCAGCAGCACCGCCGTGGGTGTGGCCGGCAGCCCCAGGTCGCGGCGCCAGCCCGCGAAGGCCTCGGCCGACGGCGGATGGACCCGATCCGGCGTCCAGCTCCGCGTCCGGCTGGCCCGGACCGTGCCAGCCCCCACGAGGATGGCATCGGCGGTGGCTCGGAGCAGGCCCATCAGGAAGCGGTCGGGCTCGAAGTCGCCGCTCACCGCACGACCACCGCTCGGCCCGAGGGGCGCGAAGCTGACCACGCCATCCATGGTGGCCACGAAGTTGGCGACCACCGTGGGCCGGTCCGTCCGGAGCGGGATGGCGAGCTCCGCCGCATATCGCTCGGCGAGCGGCCCCGGCAGCACGCCACCGCGCACCGCCGCGTGGTGCGGGTCGGGCGGCGCCTGCCAGACGGGCTCGATGCGCCAGTCCGCGCCACCCGCGTCCGGCCGCCAGGCGTCCGGCAGCCGCGTCATCGTCGCGGTCATCGCGCGTCCTCTCGGCTTGGGCCGAGCGCGCGGAACTCGGCGCGCAGCGCTGGGTCGGTGACATACGCGCCGCGATAGGCGGTGGTCCGGGTGACCACCTCGGGCTCGCGCACCCCGCGGATCGCCGTGCACAGGTGGCGTGCCTCGAGCACCACCGCGGTGCCGTGCGCCGCGAGCATGCCCTCGAGCGCATCGGCCACCTGATGGGTCATCCGCTCCTGGACGCCGAACCGGCGGGTGAGCACCCGCACCAGGCGGGTGAGCTTGCTGATGCCGATGATCCGCTCGTGGGCCACGTAGCCCACCCATGCCTGCCCCAGGAACGGCAGCGCGTGATGCTCGCACAGCGCGGCGAACGGGATGGGCCCCTCCACCACCTGGGCGAGCTCGCAGTCCGCCCCGCCCCGACATTCGGTGGGGAACACGGTCAGCAGCTTGGGGTCGCCCGCGTAGCCGTCGGTCGCGTCCTCCAGCGCACGCAGGAACCGACGTGGCGTCTCGCGCGTGGCGGGCGTGTCGAGGTCGAGGCCGAGCGCGCCCAGGATCTCGGCGAGGTGCGTCTCGAAGCGCTGCCTGCGCGCCTCGTCCATGGGCCGACGACCGGAGGGGCGCGTCAGCTCGTCACCGGCCCAGCCACCCGACGCACCTCGGTGGTGGTCGTGTGGGTGGGGCCGCACCGCCGGCTGGTCAAGGGTGGGTGTCGTCATGCGTGCCCTCCGGTGTTCTATCGCGAATGGTTGCTAGTGATACACGAGCCCGGGCGCGGCGTCAATACTTGTGCCAATCACGACTGGCGATAGAATGTGGCCATGCCCACCGACCCCGAGGCCGTCGAGGCCGTCGCCTTGCTGGACGAGCCGGTCCGCCGACGGCTCTACGACTGGGTGGTCGATGCCGGTCGCCCGGTGGGGCGGGACGAGGTCGCCGGGGCGAGCGGCGTGTCCCGGACGCTGGTGGCGTTCCACCTCGACCGCCTGGCGGCTGCGGGCCTGCTGGCCGTCGAGTACCGGCGCCTGTCGGGGCGCAGCGGGCCCGGCGCGGGCCGGCCCGCGAAGCTCTACCGCCGCGGGCCGCGCGAGGTCGCCGTGGCGCTGCCGGAGCGGCGCTACGAGCTCGCGGCGGGGCTGCTGGCGGACTCGATCGAGCGCTCGGGTCAGGCCGCGCCGCCACCTGCCGTGCGTGATGTCGCGCGGGAGTCCGGGCGGGCCATCGGCGCTGCCCGGGCGACGAGCCGGCCACGGGGACGTCGACGTGCCGCCGCGGCGCTCCTGGAGGTGCTCCAGGCCCAGGGATACGAGCCGACGACGGCCGACGACGGGACCATCCGCCTCGCCAACTGCCCCTTCCACGCCTTGGTCGCTGGCCACCGCGACCTGGTGTGTGGCATGAACCTGGCGCTCGCGGAGGGCATCGTGGAAGGCCTGCGCGACCGCTGCCACGTCGCACGCCTGGACCCCCAGCCTGGGTCCTGCTGCGTCGCGTTCGCGGTGGCCCCGCCCTCGTGATTCCGGGGCGACCGGCCAGGAGCACCGGCGGTCGCCCTCAGGTCCGGACGATTGCGCTGGTCCCGCTGAGGACGATCGAGCGACAGCACCGGCACGCGGCAGGCTGCTGGGCGCGTCCGAGGGCGTGCGGAGGATCCCATGCACGACTGACGGGTCGTCGGGCGGCACCTGAGGACCTGGTGGTCGATCGCGCGAGTCGTGTCGGCGGGATTGGGCCAGGCATCGGTACCATCGGCGGGTGTCCATGACCGCCGATCTGCGACGCCCGTGAGCGGCACGCTCGACGCCACCCAGCTGGGCCTGCTCGTGGCCGTGATGCTCGCCTCCGCCGTCGAGTTCGTGGAGGCGTTCACCATCGTCCTGGCGATGGGGCTCACGCGCGGCTGGCCCTCGGCGCTGGCGGGGACCGCGCTGGCGCTGGTGGCCCTCGTCGTGGTCACCGGGGTGGCCGGCTACGCGCTCGTGGCGTGGTTCCCGGAGGCGCTGCTCCAGCTCGTCGTGGGGACGCTGCTGCTGGTGTTCGGGCTGCAGTGGCTGCGCAAGGCGGTCCTCCGGTCGGCCGGGCTCAAGGCCCTCCACGACGAGGAGGCCGAGTTCCGAGACACCAGCGAGGCGGCGCGCCGGGCCGGGCGCACGACCGTCATGGGGCTGGACGGGTTCGCGTTCGTGGTCGCGTTCAAGGGCGTCTTCCTCGAGGGCCTCGAGGTCGTGTTCATCGTGCTGACCTTCGGGCTCTCCGCCGGGGACGTGCCCCTGGCCGCGACCGGGGCCGCGGTGGCGGGGCTCGTGGTGCTGGCGGTGGGTGCCGTGCTGCATCGGCCGCTCTCCCGGGTCCCGGAGAACACCATCAAGCACGGGGTCGGCATCCTGCTGACGACCTTCGGCACCTTCTGGGCGATCGAGGGCCTGGGCGTGTTCTCCCCGGGTGGTGCCAGCCTCGAATGGCCGGGTGGCGACGTGGCGCTGGCCGTCGTGCTGGTGGCGTGGTTCGTGGTCGCCCGGGTCCTCATCGTGCTGCTGCGACCCGCGACCCCTGCGCCGGCCCCACCAACCCCGGCGCCCCTCCCGACCGAGGGCGGCTGATGCGCTGGCTGCGAGCGTTCGGCGCGTTCTGGTACGACTTCATCGTGGGCGACGACTGGCGCATCGCCGCGTCGGTGGTGGGGGTGCTCGCGGTCGGCGCGGTCGCGGTGGTGGCGGGCGCCGACGGCGAGTGGCTGGCGGCCCTGCTGGGGGTGGCCCTGGTCGTCGTGTTCGTCGCGCCGATGCTGGGGGAGCGCCGGGAGCACCGGTAGCGCGGTGTAGCGGCGCCGGACAAGGTCCGTCGTGGCCCTCAGTCACGAGATCGGTGGTGTGCGGCCCGAGGTCGGTCGGGCGTGACTGGTGGTCAAGGCCACCGACCCCACGGGTGTCGACCGGGCCTCGCTCAGGAGCCCGCGTCGGCCACCGGGACCGGCGTGGCCGCGGAGCCCGGCCGTGCCACGGAGGCAGGCGCGCCCGAGATGGACCCGGCCCCCGCGCCGGCCCCGGCGCCCGAGATGGCCCCGGCATCCGCGACCGACCCGGCCACCGAGCGACCGGCCATCCGGAGCATCAGACCGAGCGCGACCACGATGCCGAGCATAGCTACCGCATACGGCGCCGCCGGCGCCACCGACTGGTAGAGCAGGCCCGTCGCGACGGGCACCACCAGCCCGGCGGCCGACGAGATCGCCGACAGACCGCCGGCCAGACCGCCCTGCTCGTCCTCGCTCACCGATTCGGACAGGGTGGCCTGGAGGGTGGCCGTGGTGCTGCCCTCGGCCGTCGCGAACAGCAGCGAGGCCACGACCATGAGCACCTGGCTGGGCACGGCCGCCGCGATGACCACCAGCATCGCGAACGCGGCCGCCAGCCCCACGAGGCCGCCGAGGACCACCCGCCGCTCCCCGAGCGCCCGCACCAGGATCCCCAGGAGCACGCCCTGGACCACGATGTCCACGATGCCCACGCCCGTCAGCAGCCAGCCGATCTGTACCGGGTCCCATGCCAGCACATCGAAGGACAGCACGCTGACGTTGCTGCCGACCACTGTGAGCGTGGCGACCACGAGCCCGAACACGAGCAGGCGACGCCCCATGCCTGGCACGCGTGCCGTGCGGCCGAGCGACCCGAACGGGTTGAGCTCCAGCCCACGCTCCGAGGTCCGCTTCTCGTGCGGCAGGCTCTCGGGAAGCGCCACCAGGGCGAGCACCGCGGTCAGCGCGCTCGCCGCGGCCGCCGCGAACGCGGGCGCCGCGAGGTCGATGCCTGCCAGCAGGCCACCCAACGCCGGTCCGACGAGGAACGCCATGCCCGACACGGCACCCATGAGCCCGAAGCGCTTGGCGCGCTCGCCCGGCTCCGTGATGTCCGCGAGATACGCGAACGCCACCGACTGCTCGCCCGCCGTGATGCCGTCGATGACCCGTGCGACGAGGAGGACGGCGATCGACCCCCCGACCCCGAAGAGGACCCAACCGACCGCGCTGCCGGCCAGGCAGATGACGAGGACCGGCTTGCGCCCGATGCGGTCGGAGAGCCTCCCCAGCACCGGGCCAGCGAACAGCGCGAAGCCGGCGTAGGTCGCGGCGAGGATGCCCGCCCACAGCGCGACCTCGCCGCCGCCGGTCGAGCGTCCCACCAGGGAGGGGAGGACCGGGAACACGAGCGACAGCCCGAGCGCGGTCAGGAAGGCGATGGCAAGCAGGATGCCCAGCGGGAGATGCTGGCGGAGACGGTGCATGGCGGGGCCTCGGGTGGAGGGCGTGGCGTTGACTTGAGTGACTATATATCTTGAGTCACTACATGTCTAGTGCGAGTCCACGAATGCGCTAGACTGGGCGCGTGATGCCCACCACCACACCCATGCCCACCGCCACGGGCTTCGACGCCGACTGGGCCCTCGCCATCATGGAGGCCGCCCACGCGGGCGAGCCGACACCGTCCGGGGAGGGGCTGCGGGAGCGCAAGAAGCGCCAGCTCCGCCAGCGGATCTCGGATGTGGCGACCGCCTTGTTCCTGTCGGAGGGCTTCGAGGCCGTGAGCGTGGCGCGCATCGCCGCACGCGCGGACGTGTCGGAGCAGACGGTCTTCAACCACTTCCCGACCAAGGAGTCGATGCTGTTCGACCGTGCCGACGACACCTGGCGGACCATCTCGGACGCCGTGCGCGACCGGTCGCGGGGGACGCTCGCCGAGCTGGTCCAGCCGGGGCTCCTGGGCCAGATGTGGCCGTATCGCTGGCACGGGGTCGCAGCGCGCGATGGCCTCCTGCTGCTGCGCCGGTTCGCGGAGGTCGCGGACGGATCGCCCACGCTCCAGCAGACGCCCTACCTCGCCATGGCGCCGTTCATGGACCACGTGACGGCGGCACTGGCGGAGCGGAACGGCACCACGGCCGACGACCCGGAGGTGCAGCTGGTGGCGACGATGTTGGCGGGCCTGCTGCTGCTCCGACGGCGGTCCTTCCAGCACCACGTGCGTGGCGCGCGGTCGCTCGACGCGCTGGGGCGTGCGGTCGAGCGCGACATCCAGCGCGCGCTCCGCCTGGCGCGCCCCACGTTCGACGCGTTCGACCGGGCGAGGCGAGGACGCTGAGCGGTCAGGCCTCCACGGCCGCCGCGGCGAACCGCGAGCGGGTGGCGGCCCAGTCGCCCAGCTCCCGGAGCCGTGCCTCGGTGGGGGAGCCCGGCTCGGCCGAGTAGACCACCATGTGGAGGCCGGGGTCGGCGGGCAGGTCCAGCCGCTCGTAGGCCAGGGTCAGCTCGCCCACGAGCGGATGACGGAACCGCTTCACGCCGCTCCGGTGGAACCGCACGTCGTGGCGTGCCCAAGCCACGCGGAACTCCTCGCTGCGGGTGGAGAGCAGGCCGATGAGGTCGGAGAGCGCCCGGTCGTACGGGTCGCGGCCAGCCTCGCCATGGAGCGCCGCCACGACGTCCCGCGCGAGGGTCTCCCAGTCCAGATAGAAGATCCGCGCACGCGGGTCGAGGAACATGAAGCGCCCCGTGTTGACGGGTCGCTGGGGCTCCGCGAACACGTCCGAATAGAGCGCCTCGAACATCTGGTTGGCGTACACCACGTCCAGCCGGCCGTTGCTGACCGACGCCGGCAGGTCGGTCATGGCATCGATCACGCGCCGGACGCTGGGACGGACCTGCGCCGGGGGCGTCACGCGTCGAGGCGGTCGCTCGTCGTTCGCCGTGCGCACGAGGTCCAGCAGATGCGCCCGCTCGGCCTCGTCCAGCTGGAGCGCCTGGCAGACGGACTCCAGCACGTCACCCGAGACGCCCCGGGCGTTGCCTCGCTCGAGACGCGTGTAGTACTCGACGCTGATCCCGGCGAGCAGCGCCACCTCCTCACGTCGCAGGCCCGGCACGCGCCGGCTTCGACCGAACGTGGGGAGGCCGGCGCGCTCCGGCGAGAGGCGTGCGCGACGGGTGGTGAGGAACTCCTGGATGTCTTGGGCGGCGCTCATGTCGCCTGCCACGGTACGCCCGACCAACGCGCCCAGGGAGGCACTGGCGGTACCCCTCTCACGCGTGCCTTCCTCGCGGCCCGCCAGGCTGGTTCCATGGCGGCATGAGAGCAGCCATCTTCAACGGACCACGCGACATCGGCGTCGCCAGCCTTCCCGACCCCACCATCCAGGCACCCACGGACGCCATCGTGCGGGTGGTGCTGGCCTGCGTCTGCGGTTCGGACCTGTGGTACTACCGAGGCGAGTCGGCCCACGGCCATGACGGCATCGGCCACGAGGCCATCGGCATCGTGCAGGCGGTCGGCGCAGCGGTGACCGCCGCGCGCGAGGGTGACCTGGTCGTCGTGCCGTTCGCGTTCAGCGACGGCACCTGTCCAACTGCCTCGCGGGCATCCAGACGGCGTGTCTCCACGGCGGCTTCTTTGGCGGCGGCGACCTGGGCTGCCAGGCCGAGCTGCTGCGCGTCCCCCAGGCCGATGGCACGCTCGTCGTGGTCCCCGCGGGACCGCGTGACGAGGCCACCATGCGCTCGCTGCTCACCCTGTCCGATGTCATGGGCACTGGTCACCACGCGGCCGTGAGTGCGCGGGTCACGCCGGGCGACACGGTGGCGGTGGTGGGCGACGGCGCGGTGGGTCTGTGCGGCGTGCTCGCCGCGAAGCGCCTGGGAGCGGCGCGGGTCATCGCGCTGTCCCGGCACGCGGACCGGCAGGCGATCGCGCGGGCCTTCGGCGCCACGGACATCGTGCCCGGGCGGAGCTCCGACGCGGTCGATGCGATCCACGATCTCACTGGGGGCGTGGGGGTGGACGCCGTGCTGGAGTGCGTCGGCACCAACGACTCGATGTCCACCGCGCTGGCGGTCGCCCGACCGGGCGCCACGGTGGGCTACGTGGGCGTCCCCCACGGCATCGAGGTGGACGTCGCCGGCACCTTCTACCGCAACGTGGGCATCCAGGGCGGCCCCGCCCCGGTCCGGGCCTACCTCCCCGCCCTGCTCGGCGACGTGCTCGCCGGCACCATCGACCCGGGTCGCGTGTTCGACTTCGAGACCGACCTGGAGCACATCGCGGACGCCTACGCCGCCATGGACGGGCGGCGTGCCATCAAGTCGCTCGTGCGCGTCAGCGCCATCTGAGGAACCACGATGCAGACACGAACACTCGGCAGCAGCGGGCTGGAGGTCTCGGCCCTCGGCCTCGGCTGCATGGGCATGAGCTTCGGCTATGGGCCAGCCGGCGACCGGGGCGCGATGATCGCGCTCCTGCGGGCGGCGGTCGACCGCGGCGTGACCTTCTTCGATACGGCCGAGGTCTATGGCCCGTTCGACAACGAGGAGCTCCTGGGCGAGGCGCTCGAGCCGGTTCGTGACCGGGTGGTCATCGCAACCAAGTTCGGCTGGCGGCTGCGGCCCGATGGCCAGCCCGGCTCGATCGGCCTCGACAGCCGGCCGGCGCACATCCGCGAGGTGGCGGAGGCGTCGCTGCGGAGGCTGCGGACCGACGTCATCGACCTGCTCTATCAGCATCGGCCCGACCCGGACGTGCCCATCGAGGACGTCGCGGGAGCCGTGCGGGACCTCATCGGCGAGGGCAAGGTGCGCCACTTCGGCCTATCTGAGGCGGACCCCCAGACCATCCGACGGGCGCACGCGGTCCAGCCGGTGACTGCGCTCCAGAGCGAGTACTCGCTGTGGTGGCGGGAGCCGGAGACCACCGTGCTGCCGGTCCTGGAGGAGCTGGGCATCGGGTTCGTGCCCTTCAGCCCGTTGGGTCAGGGGTTCCTGACCGGGTCCATGACCACGACGACGACCTTCGAGGCATCGGACGTCCGCAGCGCCTGGCCACGCTTCTCGGCCGAGGCACTGGCCGCGAACCAGGGGCTGGTGGACCTGCTCCGCTCGTTCGCCGATGCGAAGGGCGTCACGCCGGCGCAGGTGGCGCTCGCCTGGATCCTGGCGCGACGGCCGTGGGTGGTGCCCATCCCGGGCACGCGCCGGCTCGAGCGGCTGGAGGAGAACCTGGGGGCGCTGGACGTGGAGCTGTCGACGGATGACGTCGCGGCGATCGATGCGGCGTCGGCGCGGATCCCGGTGACGGGCACGCGCCGGCCCGGCACGGACTCGGCACAGCCGGTGTTCCCGGCAGCCACGCGAGGAGGGCAGCGCTGATGCGGATCCTGGGACGACAGCCGACGACCAAGGGGTCGGCGGAGATGTTCGACGGCGACGTCTGGTTCGACGTGGTGGCACGGGGCGAGCCACCCTCTCGGGTGCGCGTGAACGTGGTGCGCTTCGCGCCCGGCGCCCGGACCGCGTGGCACGCGCATGCGGTCGGCCAGACGCTCCACGTCACCGAGGGCGTGGGTCTGATCCAGGCCCGCGGCGGCGAGGTGCTGGAGATCCACCCCGGTGACACGATCCACACGCCGCCCGGGGAGTGGCACTGGCACGGCGCGGCGCCCGGCCACTTCATGACCCACATCGCCATCTGGGAGGCGCTCGAGTCCGGCGCCGAGTCGGCGTGGGGCGAGCACGTGGCCGACCCGGTCACGACGCCGGAGGCTGGGCGATGAGCGGGGCATGGACAGCCGGCGAGCTGCGTTCGATCGGCGATCGCGACGAGGTGGACGTCAGCTCCCTGCGCGCCGACGGGACCGTGCGGCCGTACGTCACCATCTGGCTGGTGCGGGTGGGGGACGAGCTGTACGTCCGCTCGGCGTACGGCCCGGCCAACGGCTGGTTCCGGCGCGCGGTCGCGTCAGGCCGGGGGCGTGTGCGAGCTGGCGGCCTGGACCGCGACGTGACGTTCGAGGTGGCCGGTCCGGAGGTGGCCGGTGCCATCACCGCCGCGTATCACGCCAAGTACGACCGATACGGCCCGGCCATCGTCGGCTCGGTGGTCTCCGCCGACGCCGTGCGCAGCACGCTCCGGCTGGTGCCGCGGTAGGACCCGCACGGGGCCTGCCTCGTGGCGTCGTGACTGGCAGTCACGAGATTCCGCGCCGGGCCCACGCCGACCCGGCATCGGGCTGTCCGCCGGCCCTCTCGTGACCACCAGTCACGAGATCGGCGCCAGACGCCGATGGGTCACACCGGAGGACGGGGGTCGGGGAGGTGCGACGCGCTCGTAGGGCAGGTCCGTGCGTGGCAGTCACGGAACCGGACCCCCGCCGGTCGCCGGGGACCTCCCGGCGAGGCACGGCAGCCTCTCGGACCACCCTGGGGCCAATTCTCGTGACTGGCAGTCACGGCCAGGCTGGAGCGAGCCGTCCGAC
>JAXLXC010000050.1:0-21834 GCA_046328155.1 Chloroflexota bacterium | reverse complement strand
TGATGACCGCGATACGTGCGTCCTGCCCGCCCGCGAGCGCGACGAACCGGCCGAGGATGATCCGCTCGCGGACCTTGTCCTCGGCGCCCCCGATCACGATGACGTGCCCGTCAGCCACAGTCTGCTGCTTCCCTCCGTGGATCGCGACAGGATACAGGCACGCATCCGGTGGGCGACGCGCGGGCGGGTTGTCCACGGTCGCGCCCGATCCCTCAGTGTCGCGCCCGATCCCTCAGTGCCCTGGGCGAAGGTCCGCTGCGCGAAGGATCAGTCGAGCTTGCTCGGACGGCCGTTGCCGACCATCGACTCGACGTCATTGGGATACGTCGATCTGCGGCGACTGGCTCGCTCGGGGCCGCAGTCGCCGGGGGTGCCTTGGCCGATCATGGGCCCGAGGATGGGGACCATCAGTGGCGAGTGGGTACTCGGCGAAGGACCGCTGGCCACCGGGGATGGAGGCGTCTCCGGAACAGCCGCCCACGAGAACGGTGGGCTGGCGTCAGTCGCCGGCAGGGCGCGACGGTCGGTCTCGGGCGGGATGACGGACGCGGCATCGAACCCGCCCCGCGGCTCGATCGACTCGAAGCCCCGGGTCCCGAAGACCAGCTCGTAGTGGCCGCCCGGCTGGGTCCGTCGGCTCGCCAGAACCTTGCAGGTCTAGGGCCGCCAGCAGCGCGATTGCTGACGCGATCAGCCGCGAGAGTGGCGCGGGCCTCGTGCTCATGCCATGTGGACGCCACGCTCGGAGGATCGTCACGAGGTGACCCCCTCCCGGCATCTCACCGGGTGCCGACCACCGTGCTCTGGTCCCCGCCGAGCGGCACGAAGCCCTTGCCGGGCGAAGGCCGCCTCGTCGCCGTCCCGTGCCCGCATGACCAAGTCCGCGTCCATGCCACCGCCGCCACCTGGGCCCATCCCATCGGAGCCCTCGCCTGCATGACCCGCCAACGGGGACCAACGACTCGATCTTCGCGCAGCGTGGCTCGCCAGGTGTGATCCCCGGGCAGGCCATGCGTCCCCATGGCATGGCCGTTCGGCCACGGGCGTGGTCGCATCGTTGAGGATCGGAGGCAGCACATGAACCGGCGGATCGGTGGCCCGCTCCTGACCCTGGCGATGTGCCTCGCCGCGAGCGGCGTGGTGGCGGCGCAGAGCCCACCGCCGGAGATGCCGGTCGCGATCGATTGGCCCTCGCCTGTCGCGGCGCCCGATGGCATCGTGCTGTCCGTGCTGCCGTTCGGAGATGGGCTCGTGGCGACCGGACAGGTGCAGGACGGCGTGACCACGCGCGCCGCCGCATGGTGGTCGGCCGATGGCACCCTCGTGGGAGCGGACCTTCCGCCAGGGCCGACGCGGGGGCTACACGGCGATCCAGGACGTGGTCGTCACGCCGACCGGTTCCCGTAGGCACGGCCGAGGGGGGTCGAGCGATGCACGAGCGAGGGCGAGGGCGCCGTCCGCTGCGAACCGACAGCCATCGGCGGTCTGGCGGTCGGCGGATGGCCACGCGTGGGAGCGGGTCGCGCTCCATGGGTCGGTGGGTCGAGGCGCCGTCACGGGACTCGGGGCGGGACCACTCGGGCTGTTGGCGGTGGGGGTCGACCAGGACGGCACCGCGGACGACCCGGCGCTCCCCCGATGGCCTCGACATGGACGAAGGCGAGCCCGGGTCGGCGATGGCTTCGACCGGGCGCTGCTGAACGAGTCGGTGCGACCGATGCCGGCCGGGTCATCGTCGGCTCCACCGGCGGACGGGAGACGGCTCCTGGAGGGGTCGGCGAGCCGAACGGCAGCGTGGGCGCCGCGTGGACGTCCACCGACGGCGTCACCTGGCAGCCGGCCGCGGTCGAGGGCACGGGTGAGCAGGTCGAGCTCCGGGAACTGTTCACCGGTGCCGGTGGGCTGGCCGCGGTCGGGACGCTCACCGGCGGCAAGGAGGGCTGGTGTGGGTCTCGGCGACGGCACCAACCGGTCGCCCAGCCGCGGGGTGACGTGATCCTGTTGCCGCAGGCCTCCGACGGCCGGACGATCGTCGGCTCCAGCTACGGGGACGAAGGCGTGCTCGACTGGTGGGCATCCCGTGACGGCGCGTCGTGGGCCAGGCTCGCCTCGACCGGCGCGGTCGACGAGGCGCCTCGCTGGGATGGGGGTGTCGCGCCCTACACGATCGGCCTGGCCGGCGGCCACCTGATCGTCACCGGCGATCCCGGCGAGCCTGCGCCGCTGTGGTTGGCCCCGCTGGAGCCATCCGCCCCGCTGGAGCCATCGGCCCAGCCATCGCCATCGACCGTCCCTGGCCGCTCCACGCCTGACGTGACGCTCCACGGCTATCTCGAGGCGCTCGTGGCCGGCGACTGCGAGGTGGCCGCAGCCTTCGCTGCTCCCACGTTCCACGTCGGCAGCGGCGAGCTGTGCGGCAATGCGACGGTCCACAGCTACGAGGTCCGCAGCGACCCTGCTCGACCGAGCGCCTCCGAGGCCGTCTATGCCACCACGCTCGTCATCACCGCTGGCGACGCCTCGCTGGAGGATGGACCTGTGACGTGGTTCTACGAGGTCGTCCAGCAGCCTGACGGTCGGTGGCTGATCGTGGGCGGCGGCAGCGGGCCGTAGGGCAGCGCGGCGGCCAGCACATCCGATCGGGGATGGTCTCGGGCGGTCCGGTGCGGTACCATTCCCCCCCGGTACTGGAAGCCCATCCCAAGCCCGCCCCCAGTGCGGAGGGGTCGCCAGTCCGGAGGGATGACTGTGCCGACATCCTGGAAGTCCATCCATGGGTTGCTCAACCTCATCGCGACGAGCGTGCTCGCCGCGGCCATCCTTGCGGTCCTCGTCGCCGCGGCCACGGAATCCGGCCCCAAGCCCGCCGCCAAGGGCAACGCCAGCCCGTCGGCGGCCACCGTCGTGGCAGCAGCCACGCAACCGGGCTCCGCGGACCACGGCACCGCGATGGATCCGCCTCCGCCGGTGACCCTCGTGGCAGCCCTCACGGGCGCCGCGACCGCCACCGACACCCCGGCGACCCAGGTCGTGGTCGGCCCCGTCGGACCCAAGGGCGACAAGGGCGACCCCGGCGAGGTCGGGCCTGCCGGCTCGCCGGGCCCGGTGGGTCCGCAGGGTCCTGCCGGCTCGCCAGGTCCTGTCGGCCCAGTCGGCCCACAGGGACCCATCGGCCCGGTCGGTGCCACGGGTGCCCAAGGGGCCCAGGGCATCCAGGGTGAGAAGGGAGACAAGGGGGACACGGGGGCCACCGGCCCCGCGGGACCCCCAGGAGCGACCGGCGCGACCGGACCCGCGGGCGAGCAGGGCGAGAAGGGCGACAAGGGGGAGACGGGCGCCCGCGGCCAGATGGGCTTGCGAGGCATCCAGGGCGAGAAGGGCGAGAAGGGCGAGAAGGGCGAGACCGGCGAGCAAGGACCTCGCGGACTCACCGGCGCAACCGGACCCAAGGGCGACACGGGCGCGCGCGGGCTCACCGGTGCCCGGGGGCTCACGGGCGCCACGGGCCCGACCGGCGCCACAGGCCCGCAGGGTGACACCGGCGCGACCGGCGCAACGGGTCCCAAGGGCGACACGGGTGACACCGGCGCGCGGGGCGCCACGGGCGCGACGGGCGCCACAGGCCCCAAGGGTGACACGGGTGACACCGGCGCTCGGGGCGCCACGGGCCCCAAGGGCGACACGGGGGACACCGGCGCGCGGGGTGCCGACGGCAAGGACGGCGCCAACGGCAAGGACGGCGCCGATGGCAAGAACGGCAAGGACGGTGCCGACGGCGTCAGCGGCTACGAGCGGGTCTCGAGCGGCATGAGCGCCGACACCACCGGGCGTCGCTCCATGACGGCCCAGTGCCCCGGCAACAAGGTCGTGGTGGGCGGCGGCTACGACACGAGCGGCGTCAGCGACCCCGGTGACATCGTGGTGATGCGCAACGGGCCCAACGGCAACGACTCCTGGGTCGTCGAGGCGACCTCGACGGGCAAGAGCTTCGCGATCGGCGCCTACGCGTTCTGCATCCGGGCGAACTAGGCGCAACCCGGGCGAACTCGTCGAAGCCCGGGGAAACTCGGCGCAACCCGGGCGAACTCGGCGAACGACACCCCGGCGCCCACCGGCACGCCGTCGCGCTCATCGCCGGCGTAGCATCCGTTGCCTATGGCGGCGACCACGCGCGACCAGGCCGGTGACCTCCCCTCCTCGGAGGGTGGCGGTGACGTCATCGCACGTGGGGCGGACGACCCATATCCCTTCCTTCGGGACCGCCGCCGGCTGCTCGCGATCCTCCTCACCAGCATCGCGGGCACCGCGATCGTGGTGTTCGTCATCGCCCGCGGCGAGCTCGCGGGCGCCGACGCCCGCGCCTACTGGGGTGGCGTCCGGGTCTGGCTTGCGGGTGGCGACCCGATGCTGCCGCCGCAGCCCTACCTGCCCTACGTGTACGCCCCCTGGTCGGTGCCCCTGTTCCTGCCCTGGGCGCTGCTGCCCTGGGACGTGGCCTGGATCGTCTGGCGCGGACTCAACGTGCTGCTCCTGGTATGGACGGCCGGCTGGGCGTACCAGCGGCAGCCGCTGCCCACCGCGATCCTGCTGTGCATCCTCGCGGCGCCCATCGCGGCGACGCTCGACACGGGCAACCTCACCCTGTTCTGCGCGCTCGGCGTGTGGGCGGCGCAGTTCACGGGACCGCGCCTGGGCGGCCTGCTGTGGGCGCTGGCCACGGTGCTCAAGTGGTTCCCGGCACCGCTGTGGCTCATCCTGCCGTCACGGACGCGGTTCTGGGGGTTGGTCTGGATCGGCATCGCCGGCATCCTGACCCTCGCCACGTGGCCCCAGACGCTCACCCAGGTCGAGACGGCCGTCGGCTTCCCGCGGCCCTTCCGGCTCGACTACCTGCTGCTGCTGTGGGCTGCGGTGCCCTGGATCTGGGCGCGCCCGAGGCTGCTCGACCCATCGCAGTGGCGACCACTGGCTCGCGAGGCGGGCGCCTGGGCCGCCGCCCAATGGGCCGGCATCCGGACGGCCGACCGACCTGGACGTGCCGCGGTGGCCTGGACGGGGCGTCAGCTGCGTTCGCTGCTCGGGCTCGATGCGCCCGCGCCCGGGGGCTGACAGGCGGGGCACCACCAGAGGCGTCGCGGCAGGTCGCCGAGCACCGCGCTCCGGATCGGCGTGCCGCAGGCGCGGCAGGGCCGGCCGGTGCGGCGATAGACCCACAGTCGCTCGGCATCCCGGTCGCGTCCGGTCGTGGTCCGTCGTGGCCCATCGCGGTTCGCGCGCAGGAGGCGGGCACCGGTGGTCACCAGGCGCTCGAGCATCGGTCCCGCGACCTCGCCCAGCGGCAGGAACGGGTCGACCCGCTCCACGAACAGCACCTCGCTCCGATACACGTTGCCCAGGCCGGCCATGGCTCGCTGGTCGAGCAGCGCCTCCGCGACCGTGACCGCCGCGCGCGTGGGGTCCCGCAGCCGCGCCATCGCAGCCCCGGTGTCCGGTGCCGGCTCGATCAGGTCGGGGCCCAGTCGGGCGAGCGTGGGATGGAGTGCCAGGGCACGGGTCTCGAGCAGCTCTGCGACCGGCGCATCGAAGCACACCGCGACCGAGCTCGGGGTCTCGATGACGCACACCGCCCGCGCGGGGCTGCGCCGCCATGGCTCGCCCGGGCGATACCGATGCCAGGAGCCGTTCATGCCCAGGTGGGTATGGAGCGAGAGGCCGTCATCGAAGCCGATCAGCAGGTGCTTGCCCACCGAGTCGACCCGGTCGACCGAGCTGCCGACGACACGCGCCAGCTGGACCCCACCCGCCCGACCGCGGGCAGCCGACACCGTCCTGCCCAGGAGCACCTCGCGCAGGACGGTCGCGGTGCGGAAGAGGGTGTCGCCCTCAGGCATCGAGGCGTCCCGTCCCGCGGGCCATGGCTGTCAGGCGGCAGCCCAGCGCCCGAGCCGCTGGATGCCCTCCTCGATCGCCTGGTCGCTGGTCGCGAAGCTGAAGCGGGCATAGCCTGGGGCCCCGAACGCCTCGCCCGGCACGAAGGCGACCTTGGCCTGCTCCAGGACGACGTCCGCGAGCTCGAGGGTGGTGGTCGGGGTGACGCCGCCACGTGACCGACCCAGCAGCCCGGTCACGTTGGGGAAGCAGTAGAAGGCGCCCTGGGGCTCGAGGCAGGTCACGCCCGGGATGGCGGTCAGCAGGCGATGCATCAGCGTGCCTCGTCGGGCGTACGCCTCGCGCATCCGCGCCACGTCCTCGAGGCCACCCGAGACCGCGGCGAGCGCCGCGCGCTGGGAGACGTTCGAGATGTTGGAGGTGGCATGGCTCTGGAAGTTGCTGGCCGCCTGCATCAGGTCCTTGGGCCCGATCATCCAGCCCACGCGCCAGCCGGTCATGGCATACGTCTTGGCGACGCCGTTGACGATGACCGTCTGGTCGATGAGCCCCGGCACCTGGGCGGGCATCGAGCTGAACACGCTGTCGCCGTAGACGAGGTGCTCGTAGATCTCGTCGGTCACCACCCACACGCCGTGGGCGAGCGCCCACTCGCCGATGGCGCGGACCTCATCGGGGGTGTAGACGGCACCCGTCGGGTTGGACGGGCTGACGAACAGGAGCGCCTTGGTGCGCTCGGTGCGGGCCGCGTCCAGCTGCTCGATGGTGACCTTGAAGCCCGCCGTGTCCGGGCAGTCGATGACCACGGGCACGCCGTCCGCCAGCGTGATGGCCTCGGGGTAGGTGGTCCAGTAGGGCGCGGGCAGGAGCACCTCGTCGCCCGGGTCGAGGAGCGCCGCGAACGTGGTGAACACCGCGTGCTTGCCGCCGTTGGTCACGAGCACCTGCGAGGGCTCGTACGACACCTTGGAGTCGCGCAGCGTCTTGGCCACGATGGCGGCACGCAGCTCCGGCAGGCCGGCGGCGGGCGTGTACTTGTGGTTGCGTGGGTCGCGGCATGCCTCGACGGCGACCTCCACGATCCACGTGGGGGTCGGGAAGTCGGGCTCCCCGGCACCGAAGCCGATGACGGCCTCGCCGGCGGCCTGGAGCGCCTTGGCCTTGGCATCGACGGCGAGGGTCGCGGATGGGCTGATGGCTGCGAGTCGGGCGGACGTTCGGTTCACAGTTGCCACTGTGCCAGAGCCGCGCCAAGCATGTCGCGCGTGTGGCGATGACCCGGCGGGAGGGGCCAGGTGGCGCGGCGGGTCAGACCGCGGACGGTTCGGTCGGCAGGACACGGAGGCCTTCGTCGCGCGCCGCGCCGGCCAGCCGTCGGTCCCACGTGACCATCACCATGTCATCCCCGGCGATCGCCAGTGCCGCCGCAAGGTGGACTGCATCGAAGCCACGGAGGGCGTGGCGCTCAGCGAGGTCGCCCGCATGCTGGGCCAGCTCCTCGGTGACCTCGACCACGGAGAGCCTCGGCCAGTGGTCCTCGTCCAGCGCGCGTCGGAGGACCGCATGCTGGCCGTCATCGATCCGCGAGGCTCTTCGGGCGGTCGCGAGCGCGGATCGCGCCTCGGGGTAGGTGACGCGACAGGTCGACAGGAACGACCCGGAACGCATGACCTCCGACATCAGGTCCGTGCCGTCCTCGACGACCAGCGACTTCACCAGGGCGTTCGTGTCGAGGTACTGCCTCACAGCTCCCGTGGCCCACGCTGCTCGCTGACGATGTCGGCGAGCGTCGGTCCCGGTGTGAGTCGGATGGTCGGTCGCGGGATCGGCCGCGAGATCGGCTGCTTGGCGGGCGTAATCGCACCGGAAGCGACCATCCGCGCATATCGCTCGTCCCACGACTCCAGGGGCACAAGTTTCGCAACGGGCTTTCCCCGGTCCGTGATGACCACCTGTCGTCCGCGCTCGCGGACCTCCTCGACGTATCGGCTCAGGCCATCTCGGAGCTCCTTGATGCCCACCTCGGACTTCAGGTCGACCTCTGTCGCCACCTCGCACCTCCGTATGTCGCCACTTCGGATCGATCATACACTCGCCATCCACCCCCGCCAGCAGAGGACCACCGTGCATGCGAACGCTGCTGCATCCCCCGAAACCTCGACCGGGTGATCGGGTCGCGATCCTCTCCCCCTCGTTTGCCGCCCCTGCGGTCGCCCCTGCGCTGCATGAGCAGGCGATGCGTCGCTTCGCCGACCTGACCGGGCTCGTGCCGGTGGAGCTCCCGACCACCCGCAAGCTCGGGGCCTCGCCGACGGAGCGTGCCGCTGACGTCAACGCCGCGCTCGCCGATCCCGACATCCGTGCAATCATGGCCACGATCGGTGGCGAGGACCAGATCAGGGTCGTGCCGCATCTCGACGCAGCCCTGCTCCGCGCGAATCCCAAGCCGTTCCTCGGGTACAGCGACAACACCAACATCCTGAACTGGATGTGGACGAACGGCGTGGCCGGGTTCTACGGCGGCTCGACGCAGGTGCACCTGGGCACCTGGGCCCCGGGCCTCATGTCGACCCCGAGCACCTCGCGTCACTCACCGCCGCACTCCTCGACGGCGACACGATCGAGGTGACCGAGACGGGCGAGTCCGAGGACTTCGGTGTCGAGTGGACCGACCCTCGCGCATTGACCGAGTCCGGCGTGCGCGAGCCCACGGAGCCGTGGATGTGGGCGGGGGCATCTCGCACGGTGACCGGGCGCACGTGGGGCGGGTGCCTCGACGTCATCGACTGGATCGCCCTGGCGGACCGGATGCCCACGAACGACGACCTCGCCGGGGCTATCCTGCTGCTCGAAACCAGCGAGGAGCTGCCTCCCGCTGCGACCGTGCGTGGGTGGCCGCGCGCGCTGGGTGAGCGCGGCACGCTTGCCGCCGTCGCCGGGGTGGTCGTCGCCCGACCACCCGCGAGCGCGCCGGGTGGCACCCGCACCGATGCCGCTGCGAGGGCAGGATGGCGTGCGGCACAGCGGGACGTCGTCCTCGAGGAGGTCAGCGCCTACAACCCCGAGGCGGTGATCTGCGTCGGGCCACCGTTCGGCCACACGCGACCCCAGTGGATCCTGCCCTACGGCGGCGAGGTCACGCTCGACGGACAGGAGCGACGACTCGTCGCCTCATATCGGTAGGCTCAGCCACGCGTCCGGAGCGCGGTCACCGGCACGAGGCCCCGGTACGTCCGCTGGAAGCCGGCGTCGAGGACCAGGCCATGGTGGAGCGAGGTCAGCACGGGCTCGCCATCGATGCGTTCGAGCCGCACCCGTCTGAGGCTCCCGTCGGGACCCGGTCGGACCAGCGCGCGCAGCGCCTCCAGCGCGACGGCGCGGTCCGCGAACGCGGGGAAGGTGCGCATCGCCCGACCGCTGCGCTCGAGGTACAGCACCGGCTCCCCGTTGGCGAGCACGACGGAGGCGCCCGCGCTGCGAGGGTAGGTGGCACCCCCCTCCTCCGACCGGGGCCAGGGCAGCGCAGCGCCGTACGGGTTGGCGGGGTCCGTCGCCGCCAGCACGACCACCTGCCCGTCGCCGACGCCCTCCTCGCCCGGCGCGGGCCGCTCCGCGCGGAGCCGGTCGACGGCCGCGGGCAGCGCGAACTGGGCCCCGCCCAGGCCCTCCACGAAGTACCCGCGCCGCACCCGGCCGCGATCCTCCATCTCACGCAGGATCGGGTACACGGCGCTGAAGCCGCCGGGCACGTCCTCGGCGGCGACGGCGTCACGCGTCACGACACCGTGTCGGTCGAGGAGGCGCACGACCATGGCATGGCGGCGCTCGGTCTCCGACGGGGGCGCGCCACCGCCCAGCGCCACGGCCGTGGCGACCGCCTCAGACACCAGCGACCACCGCCCGGCGCCCTCGGGCGGCCCGATGCGACCCGTGGCGCCCATCCGCGGCCGGTCGGCGGCGCGATCGCGACCCGCACGCGGCCAGCGCAGCGCGCGGAGCGGCAGGAACGTGTCGTTGGTGACGACGCTCGACCAGACCAGGTCCCACAGCGCATCGAGCAGCTCGCGCTGCGAGGGCGGCCGCGTGCCCTCCTGGGTGGCGGCCCGGAGGACCGCCGCGAGGATCTCCCGATAGAAGCTGGCACCCCGCCCCTCGAGCTGGCCGACGATGGCGGCCCGGACCCACCCCTCGCGCTCGGCATCAGGGGCATCGACGACGGGCGCCGGCGTCGCCAGGGCGATGCGGTCCGCCCGCCACAACACGACCTTCCCGTCGTCCCGGCCCAGCGAGCCCGCGCCGAGCCACACGACCTCGCCTGATGCCAGCAGCTCGTCGAGCATCCGCGGCTGGTAGCCGCGGACCCGCGAGGGCAGCACGTCCCGCTCCAGCACGCTCGCGGCAATCGGCAGCCCCTCCAGCTGCGTCACTACCTCGGCCAGCCGGTCCGGCCCGGTCGCCGCCGAGCCCACGCCCTGCCACGCGGGCAGGAAGCGGCCGAGCGCCGCGGGCTCGACCGGCTCCACCTCGCGTCGCAGCCGCGCCAGCGAGCGCCGTCGGATGAGCCGCAGCACCTCCGGGTCGCACCACTCCCGCTCCACGCCGCCCGGCCGGAACTCGCCCCGGACCAGGACCCCCGCCGCCATGAGACGCTCGAGCGCGGTCTCCACGACGCCGATGGGCAGCCCCCACCGACCCGCTGGGTCCTGGGCACGGAAGGGGCCGTGCCGACGGGCGTACCGGGCGAGCAGCCCACCCAGCGGATCGGTCGCGGGGCCCAGCACCGACTCCGGCACGCCGCGGGGCGGCGAGACGCCCACGCCGTCCCGGTACCTCGCCGCGTCCTCGGTGGCGATCCAGCGCCGAACGCCGGCCACGCGCGCCTCCACCGCCCGTCGGTCGGCCGCCAGGGCCCCCAGCCACTCGGACGCTGCCCGCCATCGACCGTCCGCATCCACGCCCCGCACCCGGTCCCGCACCTCCTCGGTGGACAGGTCCCCAAGCCCCGGAGCAGGTCGTGCACCTGGTCGACCGAGCCCGCGGCCCGCTCGGGCGTCAGCGCCTGGAGCCCAGCTCCAGCTCGCCGATGGCGTCGGCGTCGAACAGCTCGCGCAGCTCCTCCGCGCCCAGGAGCTCCCGCAGCAGGTCACGGTCGAGCGTCAGCGCCTGCGCCCGTCGGTCGGCCAGCGGAGCGTCGCCCTCGTACATGTAGGAGGCGATGTAGTCGAACAGCAGCGAGCTGGCGAACGGCGAGGCGCGCTGGTCTCCACGCTGACCACGCGGACCTCGCGTCGCTCGATGGCGCCCAGAGGTCCCGCAGCGCGGGCAGGTCGAACACGTCCTGGAGGCACTCCCGGTACGTCTCGAGGATGATCGGGAACGAGCCATGCCGGCTGGCCACCGCGAGCAGCTGCGACGCGCGCTGGCGGAGCTGCCACAGCGGCGTGCGGCTGCCGGGTCGTCGTCGGGGCAGCAGCAGCGCGCGCCGCGTTCTCGCGGAACCGGCTGGCGAACAGCGCCGAGGAGCCGACGGCGCCCACTACCAGCTCCTCCACCTCGTCCGCCGGCACCAGCACCGCGTCCTCGGCGGTCCGGGCGATGCTGGCGACCGCGGTCTCGGCCCATCCCGCGCCGCCGTCCTGCTCGGTCGTCCAGGCGGGCGACTCCTCGGCCGCGGGCAGCCGGATGACGATGCCGTCGTCGGACCAGATGGGCTGGACCTCCACGCCCAGCCGCTCGCGAAGGCGCGCCTCGATGGCGAGGCACCACGGGGCATGCACCCGGGCGCCGAATGGCGACAGCAGCACCACGCGCCAGTCGCCCAGCTCGTCGCGGAACCGCTGGACCACGATGGTCCGGTCCGTGGGCAGGGCGCCCGTGACCTCGCGCTCCTCGTCGAGGTAGGCGAGCAGGTTGCGCGCCGCCAGGTCGTCCAGGTCGTGATGCGCCTGGAGGGTCCGCACGGCGCGCGTGCGGCCGGCCGAGCCCCCCGCGGCCTGCTCGCCGATGGTCCGCACGAACGCGCCCAGCTCCCGTCCCAGCTCCGCCGGACGCCCCACCTGGTCGCCCTTCCAGAACGGCACCTTGCCCGGCTCGCCGGGCGCCGGGCTCACGAGCACGCGACCGTGGCCGATGGACTCGATCTGCCAGGCCGAGGCGCCCAGCAGCATCACCTCCCTCCCGTGCCTCGTAGACCATCTCCTCGTCCAGCTCGCCCACGCGTCGGCCACCGGTGCGCGCGGCCCGTGCGCGCGTGCCCGGCCCGACGTCCGCCGCCGCCTCGTCATCCGCGAGGAAGACCGGGAACAGCCCGCGCTCCGGGATCGTGCCGCCCGACGTGATGGCGACCGTCCGCGCGTCCCCGCGACTTCGCAGGGTGCCCGCGATGCGGTCCCACACGACCCGCGGCTTGAGCTCCGCGAACTCGTCGCTGGGGTATTGCCCGGCCAGCATGCCCAGCACGGCCTCGAACGTGTCCCGGCCCAGGGCGGCGAAGTTGTCCGCGCCCCGGACCATGGCGTACAGCTCCTCCGCTCCCCACGCGCGCTCGACGCATGCGGCCACCACCTGCTGCGCCAGGACGTCCAAGGGGTTGCGGGGCACCACCGTGGGCTCGATGACCCCCTCGTGCATCAGACGGGTGACCACGGCCGTCTCCAGCAGGTCACCCCGGTACTTGGGGAACAGGACGCCCCGGCTGGGCTCGCCCACCTGATGACCGGCGCGCCCGATTCGCTGGAGGCCCCGGGCGACCGACAGGGGTGATTCGACCTGGATGACCAGGTCCACCGCGCCCATGTCGATTCCCAGCTCCAGCGAGCTGGTGGCCACGATGGCCGGCAGCCGCCCCTCCTTGAGCATGGCCTCGATGAGCAGCCGCTGCTCCCGGGCCAGCGAGCCGTGGTGGGCCCGGACCAGGTCCTCCTCGGCGAGCTCGTTGAGCTTGAGCGCGAGACGCTCCGCGAGCCGCCGGCTGTTGGCGAACACGATGGTGCTGCGGTGCGACCGGATGAGCTCCAGGATGCGGGGGTACACCGACGGCCAGATGCTGGTGCGTCGCTCGCCGCCCGCGGCGGGTCCGCCGGGCTGCTCCTCCAGGGGGATCGACTCGCCCAGCCGACCCATGTCCTCGACCGGGACGACCACCTGGAGCTCGAGCGGCTTGCGCACGCCGGCATCGACGATGGTCACCGGACGTGGTGGGGCGGGCGCGTCCTCCGGGCCCGTTGCGCGACCGCCCAGGAACCCGGCGACCACCTCGAGCGGACGCTGGGTGGCCGACAGGCCGATGCGCTGGGGCGGCTCGTGGGTCAGCGCCGCCAGCCGCTCCAGCGACAGCGCGAGGTGCGCGCCCCGCTTGGTGGGGGCAAGGGCGTGGATCTCGTCGACGATGACCCACCGGACGCTGCGCAGCGCCTCGCGCGCCTGGGAGGTGAGCAGCAGGTACAGCGACTCCGGCGTGGTCACCAGGATGTCGGGCGGCCTCCTCCCGAACGCCCGACGCTCGTCCGCCGGCGTGTCGCCGGTGCGCATGCCCACCTCGATGGGGGTCGCCTGGCCGTCCAGCCGCTCGGCGGCCAGGCGGATGCCCGCCATGGGTGCCCGCAGGTTCCGGTCGACGTCGTGGACCAGCGCCTTGAGGGGCGACACGTAGAGCACCCGGAGCCGCGCGAGGGGGTCCGTGGGCAACGGCTCGCCCATGAGGCGGTCGAGGCACCACAGGAACGCCGCGAGCGTCTTGCCGCTCCCGGTGGGGGCGCAGATGAGGGTGTGCTGCCCGGCCGCGATGGCGGGCCACCCTTGCGCCTGTGCCGCGGTGGGCTCCTCGAAGGCACCTCGAACCAGGCACGCGTGGCCGGGTGGAACGCCGCCAGCGGGTCATCGGGCATCGCGGCGGCCATGCCGGGCGAGGCACTGGACCATCCAGCATAGCGCCCGTGGCGTGACGAATGGAACGCTTGCCTGGCCGGCGTGGTGCGGCGCGGTGCGCGCGCCGGGCAGAGCGTCGGGTCCTCGGGCATCCGTCCGGCTCGCCGCTCGTGCGGCCGCGGCAATCCTCGCGCACCCGGGAACCGTCATGCCACCGACTGGTTGAGCAAGGCGCGGACGCCCGCCGCGTCCGAGCCGCCATGGCGCCGGTGCAGTGCAGTATACGGCGGTCGGCCACGCTGCGGGCCGAGCGCATCGCGGCCTTGCGCCCGGCGCGCTGCGTACTCCATCGCATTGGCCCAGGCCCCAACCAGTGACAGGCAGCCATGGCGGTTGGCCAGTCCGACGAGACGAGCATGGGCCGTCCGGGGACGCAACCGCGGGCGTGGCGCGGGAGCGGCGGGGGTGCGGAGCGATGAGCGCCGAGCAGGGCAGGCGTTGGGGCGACACAGGACGGTCGCCACTCCCAGCGTGCCGGGACGGCCGGCGGCCGGTCAGCGCAATCGCAGGACCTCGTCGACGACCAGTCGCTGACGTTCCCCGCGGCATCCCTGGCACGCACCCGGAACTGGTATCGGACGCCCTTGAGCCACCGGCACGCGACGAACGTGCCGCTGGTCCCCGCACCTTCAGCAGCGCACGGTCACCCAGGCCCACCCAGCCGGCGCCGCTGGATGTCGTAGGACTTGAGCCCGGATGTCCCGGTCGCGAGGCGTCGGTCGGCGCCCTCCTGGGCGAACCTTCGCGGCGTGGCTCCCGGTGGGGTTGAGACGCTCGCGATGCTGGCGTGCCAGCGGTCCGGACGTAGGCCCTGGATGAACACCACGGTCCAGTAGCTGACGCCGCCGTCCAGGGCCACGCCGACCCCCGCACAGTTGAACGTGCTCGACATGATCAGGTCGTGGTGGCCCTGGGAGTTCATCCACTGCACGACCGCCTGGCGCGCGGCATCGCGGATGCCCGACACGCTGTTGAGCGCGATGATCTCGCCGGCGCCCCACCACTCGATGTCGGCCGCGTCGAGGTGGTCCCACGGGGCGAGGCCGTCGGGGTCCACGTGGTCGAAGTAGTGGCGCGCCACCATGTCCGCCGACCTCGCCTCCGCGACGTCCTGCATCCGGCGTCCATGCGCAGCGCCCGCGGGTGTCGGCGTCGGCGCGCCCCTCGTTGATGCGCGTCAGGACCAGCGCCTCCGCGTCGCTCAGTTGGGCGGCCGTGGGGGGCGTCTGCCAGCGTGGCAGCCGGCAGCAGCGACGCGATGGCCACGAGCAGGCGACGAGGCCGCGACGAGGCGTGCGGACGAGGGGCGGATGGGCACACGACGATGGTGGCGACCCGGGTCGCTCGGGCGCCAGACCCGGCGGTACCGGTCGCGGCCGCCGGTGGTCGCAGGGGGAGCACACCCAACGCGACCGAACCCCACCGACGTGCCAACCGGCCGGGGCCGGGTGGCCGCGAGGGCCGCTAGCGAGGACCCAGCAGTTCCAGCGACCGGGCGAGGGCGCGCTCGGCGTGCGCGAAGGCGCTCCCACGCCGGGCGCCGGCTCCGCGACCTGGAGCCGCGGCTCGTCGAGGAACCCGGCGGGCAGCGGCGACTGGCCGAACGAGCTCGCCTCGGGGCTCCATCGGTCCAGCCAGGCGCCCGGCACCTCCTCGGGCAGCGGGCGATGGGCCTGCGCCAGCCACACCAGGGCCCACGACCGCGGCACCACGCGATAGGCGTCGTAGCCGCCCCCGCCCGTGGCGACCCAGCGGCCCTCGCACCATCGGTGTGCCACGTCGTCCAGCAGACGGGTCGCCCGGGCGTAGGCGTCGGTGGTCAGCCGCAGGTGGGCGAGCGGGTCGAGGACATGGCTGTCGCAGCCATGCTGGCTGACCAGGAAGGTGGGCCGGTAGGCCTCCGCGAGGGCTGGGACCACCAGCTCCACGGCACGTAGCCAGCTGTCGGTGCCGGTCATGTGCTCCAGGGGCACAGTTGACCGCCGTGGCCGGCGCGTCGCGCCCGCCGGTCTCGTCCAGCTCGCCGGTGCCCGGGAACAGCGTCCGCCCGACCTGCATCGACAGCGTGAGCACCTCGGGGTCGTCCCAGAAGAGCACCTGGGTGCCGTCGCCATGATGGACGTCGAGGTCGACGTACAGCACCCGATGCCCCGCGTCGCGCGCCGCGGCCACCGCGAGCGCCACGTCGTTGTAGATGCAGAACCCCGACGCGCGCGCCGCCATCGCGTGATGCAGCCCGCCGCCCGGGTTGAACGCGTGGGTCGTGTCACCAGCCAGGACGGCAGCCGTTGCGGCCAGCGAGCCACCCACGACCAGCGCGGCCGCCTCGTGCATGCCGTGGAACGGCGCGGTGCAGGCTGCTCGGCCCGATGCCCATCAGGGCGGCTGCCACGGGGTCGTCGGAGAACGAGCGGCGGATGTGCAGCGCGCCTCGCTGTGCAGCCGACCGATGTCGGCCTCGGGGAGGCCTGGGTTTTCGAGGAACCGCTCGGCCCCCACCTCGCGCAGCAGGTCGATGCCCGGCCCGGGCGCCGCGCGCCGGGCGGGTGAGGGACCGAAGTCGTAGGCCTGGATGCCCTCCGACCAGGCGACGATGGGCTCCTCGGACGGCGTGGTCACCCCTCCGACCCGTCGACCTCCTCGCGCACCACCTCGACCACGATGCCCGCGCCCTCGAGCGCGGGTGAACGCGTCCGCGTCGCCGACCACGACCACGGAGCATCTCCGGACGGATGCGCGACCGCGCGGCAGACTCGAGCACCTCGCTCGGCACGGCGACTGACGGCCGGTAGCGGTCCAGCTCGTCATCGGGGAGGCCGCTGGCGACCAGGCCCGCGATGGCGCCGGCGACCTGGCCCGAGGTCTCGTAGCGCAGCGGGAACACGCCCACCAGGTAGTCCCGGGCGGTCGTCAGCTCCTCGTCCGTGACGGGCGCCTCGCCGATGCGCCGGAGCTCCGCCAGGGTGTCCACGATGGCCGGCACGGTGAACTCGGTCTGGACCGCCGTGCGCACCGCGAACGGGCCCGCGCCCACGCGCATGTCGAACGACGAGTGGACGCCGTACGTGTACCCCTTCTGCTCCCGCAGCAGGGCGTTGAGCCGCGACCCGAAGAGGCCGCCCAGGATGGCGTTGAGCACCGAGATGGCGTGGAAGTCATCGATGCGCCGAGGCACCCCCACATGACCGATCCGGAGCTCCGACTGGGGCGAACCCGGCCGGTCGACCACCAGCACCCGGCCACCCCGGCCCCGCATGTCCGAAGCCGGGCGAGCGAGGTCGACGGCGTTGCCGACCGCAGCGCCCGTGGCAGTCCAGTCGCCCAGCACCCGCGTCGCGAGGGCGGTGGCATCGATGCCCGCGAGGTCGCCCGCGAGTACGAGCGTGGCGTTGGCGGGGTCGAGCAGCGCGGCGTGACGCGCCGCGAGCGTGTCGCGGTCGAGCGAGGGCACGGTGACCTCGGTGCCGCCCTGGGGGCGTGCGTAGGCCGCGCCGGGGGCGTACAGGGTCTCCGCGAACGCGCGCTCCACGCGGCGGCGGGGTTCGGCCTTGGCCTGGAGCAGGTCGTTGAGCCGCTCGTCGCGCAGCCGCTGCACCTCGTCCTCGGGGAAGCTGGGCTCGAGGGCCACCTCGGCCAGCAGCTCGAGGGCCGGCTCCAGCCTCGCCCGCGGCACCTCGACCGAGACCGCGAAGCTGTCCCAGCCCGAATCGGCGGCGATCTCGGCGCCCAGGCGCTCCGAGGCCTCGATGAGCTCGACCGCGTCCCGTCGGCGGGTGCCCTCGGTCATCGCGCGTGCCGCCATCACGGTGGCACCCGCCCGCTCGGGCGCCTCGCCCGTGGCGCCCGCACCTTGGCCGTGGAACAGGAGGTGCCCGACCAGCAGCGGCCGACCCGGCAGCTGCGCCGTGATGAGCCCGAGGCCGTTGGGCAGGCGGCTGCGGCTGAAGCGTGGGAAGTGGTAGTCCTTGGGCTCGCCGCCGGTTGGGCGCTCGTCGAGCCAGACGGTGTCCAGCGTGGCGTCCGTCATGCCGCGGCCTCCTCGGTCTCGTCAGCGTCCTCGGCCTCGTCAGCCCCCTCGGACTCGTCGGATGCCTCGGCCTCGTCGCCCGTCGCGGGCACGTAGGTGATGACCGCGCGGTTGTCGGGTCGGAACACGGCCGTCGCGGCTGCCTGGATCGCGGCAGCGTCCACGGCGAGGTAGCGGGCGAGCTGCTCGTTGACCAGCTCCGGTCGGTCGAAGTAGGTGGCGTACTGGCTGAGGCGGTCCGCCACCTCCTCCACCCGGCCCAGGGCACCCATCTCCGATGCCTCGATGAGGTTTCCCGGCGCGGGCCAGCTCGTCATCGCCGGTCGGGTTCGCGGACCAGGCGGTCGGTCTCCCCTCGTGCGCACCCGCTCCACGGTCGCGCGTCACCTCGGGTCGGGCCGTCACCCACCTGGCGAGGATGGAGGCGCCGCCCACGATGTCCAGCGGGAACGCCGCGACGTCCTGCGCGATCCGCTCGTCCCGCACCAGACGGCGATACAGCCGCGAGCCCTGGCCGCCGGCTGCGATCTGGGTGGCCACCGAGAGGGCGTCGTACTCGGCGTCCCGAAGGGCGGGATCCGATACCCCACGACCCGCACCAAGGGCACGCGGTCGGGCACCACCTCGCGGTGCTCGGCGCCGATGATGGGCGCCACGACCGGGAGCGCCGGCTGCGCCAGGGCCGTTGCTCGGCGGGGATGCCCGGAACCATCGGTCGGCCGCCGCGAACCTCGTCCGTGGTCACGTCGCCGGCAATGGTGAGCACCGCGTTGTTGGGGGCGTACCACTCGCGGGAAGAAGCTGATGACATCGTCCAGGCTCGCGGCATCGAGGTCCGCCGCGGACCCGATGGGCGTGTGGTGGTACGGGTGGTCCGCGGGAACACCGCGGCCATCAGCTTCTCGTAGAACGAGCCGTAGGGGCGGTTGTCATAGCTCTGGCGCTTCTCGTTCTTGACCACCTCGCGCTGGTTGTCCAGGTTCTCCTGGGACAGCGCGTCGAGGAGCGTGGCCATCCGGTCGGCCTCGAGCCAGAGGCCCAGGTCCAGCTGGTGCGAGGGCAGCGTCTCGAAGTAGTTGGTCCGGTCGAAGAACGTGGTCGCGTTGTTGACGCCCCCGGCACCCTGGATGAGCGACATGTGCTCCGACTTGGAGACGTGCCGGCTGCCCTGGAACATGAAATGCTCGAACAGATGGGCGAAGCCGGTCTTGCCGGGCTGCTCGTGGCGGGAGCCGACGTCGTACCACAGGTTGATGGCCACGACCGGGGCGAGGTGGTCGGGCGCCACGATGACGCGCAGGCCGTTGGGGAGCCGGCGCTGGCCGAACCGGACGTGCGGCAGGTCCGACCGCTGGCAGGGACTGGGGACATGCGGTGGAGTACCAGCGGGCGCGCGTCAGGCCTCCAGCTCGACCAGCACCTCCAGCCCCGAGCCGGTCCATCGGGCGCACGAGAGGTCGGCGATGACCGCATCGCACCCCTGGTCCAGCGCACTGCACTGACTCCGACCACCGCACCCACGCCGGCGGCGCGGGCGGCCCGGATGCCGTTGACGCTGTCCTCCAGCACGATGCACGCGGACGGCGGCACGCCGAGTTCCGCGCCAGCAGGAACGGGTCCGGATGCGGCTTGCCACGCGCCACGAGCTCGGCGGTCACCAGGACCGGTACCTGCAACGCCTGCGGCCAGCAGGCGTGCCGTGGCCAGGGCGCGCGTGCCGGACGTGACGACACGCGGCATCCTCGGGCACGGACGACATGAGCTCGGCGGCGCCCGGCATGGCGCGCGTCTCCCCTGCCGTCTCGATCTCGAGCCGCTCGATGAGATCCAGCCCGGTGGCCACGGTCTCGGCGGGCACGTGCAGCGCCACCGTGTCACCCGACCGACGCCCCACCGACCCCTCGATGACGTCCTCGAGCCGCAGGCCGTGGTAATCGGCCCACGCCCCCCACGCGATGCGGCTGGCGGCGTCGGAGTCGACCAGCACGCCGTCGTTGTCGAACAGGAGCGCCCGTGCGGGCAGGGTCCGAGCCATCGCAGGGAGTATGGCCGCACATCATCCCTTGACGCCGTCGCCGCGATTGGTGTTAGATGGATGTCTAACAGGTGGTCGTCATCGGACTCTCGACGACCATGCTGCCAGCCACCAGACCGCGGAGACGACGCACCCCATGGCCCGAGGCACCATCGAACGACGACCGACACGGCCCGTCCGCACCGTGGGCGCCCGCGCGGCCAGCTTCGCGGTGGAGTTCGATGCACGGACCGGGTACGAGTTCCTGGTCAGCGCCGGTCTGGGCGAGGCCGCCGAGAACGACCTGGCCCCTGCGGATCGCGAGTGGCTCCAGCAGGCGCGCGCGTCGCTCACCCAGGAGCAGCGCGAGCATATCGACCGATTGTTCGGCGCCTATTGCCTCGCCGCATTGGATGGGCTCCCGACGCTGGTCATCGCGCGCCCGGAGGTGAGGACCGGCGCGGACGTCGTCCGCCTGCTGGAGGCGACACCCCCCTCGACCCTCATCGCCCGGACGCTGCGCGAGTGCGTCACGGAGGCGGTGCCCGAGGACGTCATCGAGCGTGCGAGCAACGGGGACGTGGGCGCCCTCGATGCCATCGGGCCGCTCCTATGCGCCCCCGAGGTCGACCCCATCGTCCGCGAGTTCGCGACTGACTCGGAGCGGCTGATGCGCGTGGCCATCGACATCGCCCGTGCCTGGCTCGTCGCCTTCGAGCCCATCGAGGCGCGGCTCGCTCGGATGCACGCCGCGGACATGGCCCTCCGACGAGCGGACCTGGCCAGCCTGGCCCCGGAGGACGCGGTCGAGCGGATCACCGGCGGGCTCCACCTGGTGCCAGAAGCGCGCATCCGGCGGGTGCTGCTGGCCCCCTCGGTCTTCGTCCGGCCCTTCAACTTCGTCCATCAGGACGGCGACTGGCGGATGTTCTGGTACCCCGTCGCGGACGAGGTGCTCGAGACGGATGCCGGGGCGCCGTCGGCCGCCATGGTCCGGCTGTTCCGCGCCCTGGGCGACCCCAACCGCCTCCAGGTCCTGCGCCTGCTGACCGACCGCGACTGGTACCTCACCGAGCTGGCCACCAAGCTCGAGCTCTCGAAGCCGACCATGAAGCACCACCTCGCCCTCCTCCGGGCAGCCGGTCTGGTGACGGTCATGGAGGAGGGCTCCCTCACCTACTACCGACTGCGCCGGGAGCGCCTGACCGAAGGGGGCTCCGAGCTCCGACGCTATCTCCGAGCCTGACCCGGGCCCGGCACCCACACCGGGCCTGGGACCAGGCGAATGCACGACCGAGTGTTCGACCGATGACTAACACGCAGCAGACAGGTCTCATCCATAAGGAGGTCAGGATGCTTCCCCATCACGAGGACGTGGCCAGGGTCCTGGCCGCACGCCGCAGGACCGAGGCCGAGTGGATGGCCCGGGAGCGCGGCCACGCCCGTGACCGCGGCCACGCCCATGAGGCACACGGCGCAGGCGCTGAGGGATCGGCGCCGGCCACCACGACCCCACACACCGACCAGGGATGCCGGCCGTGCCCGCCGCCGCACGCCGGGACCGCCCGAGGCGCCGCCCGCCCCTGACCCGGCTACGCGCGGATGATGTGTGCGTAGCCCTCGCTCGGGAGCACCGCGAGCGCCTCGGTCAGCTGCGCATGGTGCCGCCGCACGGTCGCCTCCGGCACCACCCGCTCGCGCCGAGCGTTGCGTGCCAGGAGCTCGGGGAGCGGCACGTCGAACACCACGGCGACCACCGGACAGGCGTGCCGCGCGGCGAGCTCCAGCAGCGGCCGGCGGGACGAGGCCAGCAGGTTGGTCGCGTCCACCACCGTCAGCAGGCCGCGCCGGAGCCGCGCCCGGGCGATGGCGTGGAGGATCGTGAACGCGTCACGGGTCGCGTCCTGGTCGCCCGCGTCGTCCGAGACGCGCTCGCGAAGCTCGTCGCTCGACAGCACCTGAGTGGCCCGGAAGCGCG
>JAXLXC010000005.1:0-125325 GCA_046328155.1 Chloroflexota bacterium | reverse complement strand
AGGAGCCGGATGCCTGGTGCCACGCCCACGACGCCGCTCTGGTTCGCGGCGGCGCCCACGGTACCCGCGACGTGGGTGCCGTGGAAGTTGGGGTCGGCGGTGCTGGTGATCCCGTCCCCGCTCACGCAGTCGGTGCCACCGACGACGTTCAGCTCGCCGCCCATGGTGGCGTCCGCGGTCGAACCGATGCCGGTGTCGAGGATGGCCACCTCCACGCCGTCCGCCGCCCCCCGACCCCCGATGCGGGTGACGCCCGGCGGCACGATGTCCGGTGCCTCGAACGTGGCGCCGCTCGGCGCTGACCCGCGGAGGACGCCGTCGGCTCGCACGACCACGTCGGGGACGACCGACAGCACGTCCGGGTCGGCGCGCAGCGCCTCGACCTCGGTGGCGGAGAGGGTCGCGGAGAACCCGGCCATCGTCGCCGAGTAGCGATGCCGCACGCGCAGTGCCCGGTCGCCGTCGGTCGATGCCCGGTCGATGACACGGGTCGTCAGGGCCTTCCGGTCGGCACGGCCCCGCCGGACGACGCCGATGCCCGTCGGCGTGCGCGTGGTCGTACCGGCACGCAGGACCACGACGTAGTCGCCCGCGACGGCACGGGCCGCCTGGCTCGGGATGCCATCGAGCGCCTCGTGCCCCGCGCCGGCGGCGGCGGGCGCGACCGGTGCGGCGAGGGCGAGGGCGAGGATCGCCGTCAGGATGGTGCGCCGTGACACGTGGGTGGACCTCGCCGGGTGGACAGGGCTGGGCGCGACCGTCACCGGTCGGGGTCACGATCGTGCGGTACGGCGCCGGGTCCTCCAATCCGCCGATGGTCATCCGTCAGCCAGCCGCGTGTGCCATCGTTCGCGGCCGCGCAGCCACACGCTCCAGACGGTCCGCGAGGAGGAGGGGTCGGACTCACGCGGTCGTGGCTGGCGCCTCGGCGATGCGCTGGCCGAGCGCCCGGGCCCGCGCCGCGGACGCCGTGTTGCCCTTGGCCTCGAAGCGCGCCTCGGCGGTGCGTGCCGCCTCGAGCGCCGCGTCACGCTGGCCGGCCATCGCGAGCACCTCGGCGAGGTCGATCCAGGCATAGCCCTGCGAGTCCGGGTCCTGGGTCACCTCGATGATGTCGATGGCCTCCCGCGACAGCCGCTCGGCGGCCGCGTGGTCGCCGGCGCGCGCGAGGAGCTTGGCGCGCACGCTCCGCCACAGGTACTGCGTGACCACGTCGTCGGGCGCGGCGACATCCTCGCTCTCCACGGTCATCGCCATCGCCTCGGCATCCCGATGCTGCCGGTACAGGACCTCGGCCAGGAGCGCCTTCGCCGTGGAGATGTAGTTGCGCTCGCCCATCGCGGCGAGCGCGTCGTGGCCGCGGCGGAGCTCCCGCTCGGCAGCCTCGACGTCACCCGCGATGAGCTCCACGGGTCCCGATGCGATGGTCGCGGTGAGCGCCGCATCGAAGCGCCAGCCGAGGTCCATCAGCGTGTCGTAGCTGGCCTGGTACAACCCGCGCGCCACGTCGGACCGGCCGCGCATCGCCTCGAGATGGGCGAGCGCGCGCTGGGTGTATGCCTCCGCCTTGCGGTCGCCCTCCAGCTCCTCGAGCACGCCGTTGACCACCCCGATGGCCGTGGCCACCGGCATCGGGCCCAGTTGCGCGCAGGTCGCCAGCCCGGGCAGGAGCCGCAGCTCCAGGGGTCGGTCGCCGGCCAGCCGCGCCTCCTCGACCATCCGCTCGGCGGTGCGCGTGGCGTCGGAGTAGGCGCAGGTGACGAAGTGGATGTTGGTCAGGATCCGCCAGCCGCGTGCCAGGCCAGCGTGGTCGCCAGCCGCCTCGAGCAGGGCGATCGCGTCCTCGACCTGGCGGGTCACCTCGGCCGTGTCGCCACCCTCGGTCAGGTAGCGCAGGTTGAGGCCGCCCAGCGCAGCACCCGTGGCGAGCACCGTGTGGCCCGCGGCCGTCGCCTCGGCGTGGGTGCGCTCGTACAGCTCCCGCGCCTCGTCCAGCTCGCCCACCTCGATGAGCGCCTCGGCGGCGTCGATGGCCAGACGCGCGCGCAGCGGGTCGCCCACGGGCCGGGCGCGCGCCGCTCGGCCAAGGAGGTTGGCGGTCGCCGGCATGTCGCCCCGAGCATCCGCCCGCCGTCCGGCCGCGGCGAGGCGCTCCGAGGCGCGGATGCCCAGCGCCACGCCGTGGTCGTCGAACGGCGACAGCTCGGCGCGATAGCGATGCGCCTGCTCCAGGTGCCAGCCCAGGATCTCCTCGAGCTCGAGGGGTGTCTCGCCGCCGGGCGCGTGCCCCTCGGCGTACTCCACGAAGCGCTCGTGCAGCTCCGCGCGCCGCCGCTTGAGCAGGCTGCCATACGCGGCGTCGCGGATGAGGATGTGGTGGAAGCGGTATCGCTCGTCCGCGACGAGTGCCGCCAGCTCGTGGATGAGGCGGCGTCGCTCGAGGTCCTCCAGGCGGTCGTCCAGCCCCGTTTGCGCGGGGGCGGTCATCAGCCAGTGGACGGCCGACCGCTGGAACTCCAGGCCCACCACGGACGCCGGCTCCAGGACGTCGCGGTCCGACCGCGACAGGCGGTCGAGGCGAGCCGCGAGGAGCGCATGGATGGACGGTGGGACCTGGAGGTCGCCGATCTCGTCCGCCACGCGCCATCGACCCTCGTCCAGCCGGATGACGCCATCCTCCACGAGCGTGGCGACGTACTGCTCCAGGAACAGCGGGTTGCCCTCGGCGGCAGCCGCGATCCGCTCGCGGACGGTGCCTGGCAGACCGGCCTCGCCCAGGAGGGCGTCGATCATCCGGGCGGCGTCCTGGGTGGGCAGCGGGCCCAGGTCGATGCGCGTCTCGCCCGGGCGCGTGCCCCAGTCGGGGTGACCCTCCACGAGGTCCGACCGGGCGGTGCACAGCAGCAGGCACGGCACCTGGAGGGTGTCGGCGAGGTGCTCGACGAGCTCCAGGAGCACCGGCTCCGCCCAGTGGATGTCGTCGATGACGATCACCAGGGGCGCTCGGGCCGCCAGGATGGCGAGCATGCGGCCCACGGCCCAGAAGCTCTCGGCGAGGGGGAACGCATCGGTGGTCAGGCTGGCGAGGGCGCACATCCGACGCGCCAGGCCGTCATCGCCCAGGAGCTCGGTGACCCGGGCGAGCGCCTCCTCGGGCGGGTCGCCCTCGGTCAGCCCGGCGGCGGATCGCACGATCTCCCCGATGGGCCAGAACGTGATGCCCCGGCCATAGGGCAGGCAGCGACCCCGAAGCACGGTGCGGGTGCCGTCGCCCTCGGTCAGGAACGCAGCCACGAGGCGTGACTTGCCGACGCCCGCGTCGCCAAGAACGGTCACGACGCGGAGCGCGTTCGCCGCCTGCGCCCCGGCGAACGCATCGTGGAGCTGCGCGAGCTCGTGGTCGCGCCCCACCATGGGCATCTGCTCGGGCGCCCCGTCAGGCGTCGCCGCGCGCAGGCCGGCGAGCTCCCAGGCACGCACCCGCTCGGCCTTGCCCTTGAGCTCCAGGGGCGGGACCTCGACGGCATCCACGTGCCCCCGGACGAGCCGATAGGTCAGCTCGCCCAGGAGGATCCCATCCACGGGCGCCGCCTGCTCCAGGCGGGCGGCGGTGTTGACGGGGTCGCCGGTGACCAGCCGCTGGCCGCCGGCGGGGTCGCCCGCCACCACCTCGCCGGTGTGGACGCCGGTCCGGTTCGCCAGGCGGACGCCCCACGTCCGCTCCAGCTGGTCGTTGAGGCGGGCGAGCGACTCGCGCATCCGGACCGCGGCGCGCACGGCCCGGAGGGCGTCGTCCTCGTGGACCGTGGGTAGCCCGAACACGGCCATGATGGCGTCGCCGATGTACTTCTCGATGGTGCCGCCGTGCGCCTCGAGCTCGGCGCGCATGGCGTCGAAGTAGCGCGAGATGAGCTCGCGGAGGGACTCCGCGTCCAGCCGCTCGCCCAGGTCCGTGGACCCACGCAGGTCCGAGAACACGATGGTCACGGTCTTGCGGATCTCGACCGCGGGCGCTGGTGGTGCCAGCGCCGCGCCGCAGTAGCCGCACAGCCGGAACCGCTCGGGGTTCTCCTCGCCGCACGCGGGGCAACGGATCATGGCTCGCCCATCATGGGCGGCTCGGGCTCAGATGCGACCGCGGGGATCCCCCGGCGGGACGCTGAACCGAACATGGACGTCGCGGTCCCTGTCGATCCACTTGGCGACCACGCACGCCTGGTCCGAGCGTCGGATGGTGAGCAGGCACAGCGGCAGGAGGCCCGCGTCGCCCGGCTGGATGGTCCTGCCGAACTTGTTCTTGAACGTGGACGTGGGCGACGAGAAGCACACGTCATAGAGCAGGAAGGGCTTGGTGACGTCCGACCGCTGCAGCTCGATCTCGATGGTCGCGCGGCCGGTTCCCTGGGTGACGTTCCACTCGACCGGTGCGGAGCTGGTCTGGTACCACAGGTTGGCCTTGTTGTTGCAGTCCACGCTGCCGGTACCCAGTGAGAACGTGAGGACGCCGCCCGAGGAGCTCGCGTCCACGGACGCGGTCGTGGCGCCCTTGGAGCTGGTGCCGCTGCAGCTGCCGGAGCAGACCACCGCGACGTCGCTGATGTCGAACGAGCTGGAGGCATCGCTGCCGATGATGCCGTCCGCGCTGGCCACCAGGCGATAGCCGGTCGCCGTCCGGTCGATCGTGGGCGCGAACGCCGCCACGCCGTTGCCGTTGGTGGCGTCCGAGCGGTCGCCGCCCAGGGTCGCGCCGGGATCGCCGGTGCCATCCTTGATGGCGAGCGAGATGGTGACGCCCGACTGCGCCGCCTCGTGGCCGTCCCCGTCGAGCAAGCGCACCTTGACCGGGGTGCCGCCCGGGTCCGCGACGACGCTGGTGATGACCTTGTCGCGGCCCGCGTCCGCCGGCTGCTCCGCGAACGCCAGGCTGCAGCGGCTGATGCTCGTGGAGAGCTGGCTGGCGGTGTCCTGGGGCAGCGCGGCGCCGCCCGTGGCGAAGTCGTTGCCCTTGGTGGCGGCCACGTCCCATGTCCGGGACCCACCCACGCCGCAGGCGATCTCCACGTCGAGCGAGATGGTGGCCGTCTGGCCGCTGCCCGAGAACGGGATGCTGTTGACGGTGATGACGCCGCCGCTGAGCGAGACCGGCAGGGCGCTGCCGCCCTTGCTGGCGGATGCGTCGGTGACCGTGATGTCGGCAGGCGCGGTCACCTGGACCGAGTGGACCTTCTTGTCGTACGAGCTCGAGAGCTGCGTGATGGTCAGGGTCAGGTCCGAGGATGCGCCGGCGGGCGCGCCCGCAGGCGCGAGGTCTGCGCGATAGGCAGGTCCGCTGCCACCGCCGCTGCCACCGGCACCCACCGGCGCCGCGATGGTCGCGAGGGCGAGCATGGCGGTCGCTGCCGCCATCACCCCGCGCGGAATCCGAGGATGAGCGTCCACGTGGTCCTCCCAAGGGAAACGTGCGTTCGGGTCCGGCCCGCGTCCGCGGGGCGAGCTGGGCAGCGCAGGCCGGGACGAGCACCGCGGACGAAGCTCGCATGATAGCCACCCGCTGCCGCGATGGGGTACTCACGTACCACCCGGATGGACCTTCCGGTGGTGCCAGGACGCACCACGCGGCCGGGCTGGTCTCCAGGGCGCGATCGATGCACCATGCGCGTCATGGGCGAGGACGCATCCGAGAGCATGCCGGTGGGTCGGCCATACGCGTCGGAGCTGGATGCCGAGCGGGTCGGCTGGTACGAGGTCGAGCGACTCGTCCGCTCGCTCACCCCCGCGGAGTGCCTCGCACCGGGCTACTACGCCGACCCGGACTGGACGGTCCGGGACGTGGTCGCCCATCTGGGCACCTGGCTCGCCGAGGCTGGGGTGCAGCTGGAGCGCATGGTCGCCGGCAGCTACACCGGCCATGACGTCGACATCGACGGTCTCAACGCCTCGTTCCTGGAGGCGATGCAGGGCCAGCCCTGGGAGGTCGCCTGGCCCCAGGCGAGCGCCGCTCGGACGCGACTGCTGCGGGCGTGGTCGGCGCTGCCGGGGCCGGACGCCGAGTCGGCGTGGTGGATCCACAAGGCCGGCCCGGAGCACTATGCGGAGCACCTCGACCGCCTCCGGGAATGGACCGCGGAGCTCCTCGCGCGTCGCTGACCCGAGGGGCCCGCGTGGGGCCCTCGCTGGTCGCGTTCTCAGGCGAGTCTCACGATCCTCGCAGACCATGTGCACTCGCAACCCCATCCGCAGGAGGTCGCCGTGACCCAGTCGTTCGAGCCAGCGCCCAGCCCGCCGCCGCAGCAGCGGCCGAGCGAGGGCGGCCTCCCCTGGATCCGGACCATCCTGCTGGCGCTGGTGATCGCCGCGATCCTCGCCGCGGGCTTCGGGGTCTGGTACATCCTCTTCCGACCCGGTGGGCCGCCGCCCATCGGCACGGGCGCCCCGGTCATCCCCGGTGCCAGCACGCCGGGACCGAGCACCGGGTCCACGACCACCCCGACCGTCACCGCCGCCCCCACGGCCGTGGTCGAGGGCACCGCCCTCCCCGCCGGCGCGCTCGACGGCACGTGGTCGGTGGACCCGTCCCTGGGCTCGTTCGACTACGACGCCGGCGACTTCAGCGGCTCGTGGGTGGGCTATCGGGTCCAGGAGCAGCTGGTGGGCGTGGGCGGCGCGACCGCCGTGGGGCGCACCCCGGACGTGACGGGCAGCCTGACCATCGACGGCACCACCATCACGGCGGCGAGCCTCGAGGCGGACCTCACCACGCTCGTGTCCGACGAGTCGGGCCGCGACGGTCAGCTCAGGCGCCAGGGCATCCAGACCGACCGGTTCCCCACCGCGACGTTCGTGCTCACGGAGCCCATCGACCTCGGCAGCCTGCCCGCCGACGGCCAGGACGTGGCCATCACCGCGAGCGGCGACCTGACCATCCACGGCGTCACCAGGCCGGTGACCATCGAGCTCCACGCCGCGATCCACGGCGACGTCATCGCCGCGGTGGGCTCGCTCACCTTCGCCTGGGACGACTTCGGCATGGAGCAGCCCACCGCCGCCAAGGTGGTCTCGCTCGCCGACGACGTGACCATGGAGACCCAGCTGTTCTTCACCAAGGAAGGATGATCACGATGCAGACCTCACATCGCAGCCAGCCCCTGAGGGTCGTCAGCCGAGGCCGCGGGTTCACCGCCCTCGGGCTCCTGGTCGCCGCGTTCGCGGTCGCCGGCATGCCGGCTGCCACGCTCGCCCAATCCCCGGCCGCATCGACGCAGCCGGCCGCCTCGGCGGCGGCCGCCAGCTCGCTCGACGGGACCTGGACCATCGACCCGACCATCGGCTCGTTCGACTATGCCGCGAACGACTTCAGCGGCACCTGGGTGGGCTATCGCGTCCAGGAGGAGCTCGCCGGCGTGGGGGGCACGACCGCCGTCGGTCGGTCGCCCGACCTCACGGGCAGCATCACGCTCTCGGGCACCACCCTCACCGCCGCCAGCCTGACGGCCGACCTGACGACGCTCCAGAGCGACGAGTCGATGCGCGACGGCCAGCTCGCGCAGCAGGGCGTCCAGAGCAACCAGTTCCCGACCGCGACCTTCGTGCTGACCACGCCCATCGAGCTGGGCAGCATCCCCGAGGAGAACGTGGCCTTCACGGTGGACGCGACCGGTGACCTGACCATCCACGGCGTGACCAAGAGCGTGACCATCCCGCTCAACGTCATCCGCTCGGGTGACATCGTGGGCGTCAGCGGCTCGCTCACCTTCACGTGGGGTGACTTCGGCATGGAGCAGCCCACCTCGATGCGGGTGGTCTCGCTCGCCGACGACGTGACCATGGAGCTCCAGGCCTTCTTCCGGCACGACACCGGCGCGACCGCCTCCGAGGCGCCCGCCGCGTCACCCGCCGCCTGACCTTCCGGGGGGCCGCTCGACCGGATCCTCCCACACGGACCGAGGCCCCGACCTGCCAGGTCGGGGCCTCGGCATCTCGCGGCGCCGCGGGATCACTGCACCGTGATGGTCCCCGTCATGCCCGCGTCCTTGTGCCCCGGCACGCTGCACCAGAACTGGTAGGTGCCGGGTGGCAGGTTGACGACCGCCGTCCCCGTCTGGCCGGGCTGCACCTCGCCGGTGTCGGCCCCGCTGTCGGGCTGGACCAGGTCGTGGATGACGCCACCGTCGTTCGTGACCTCGATGGTCACGTCCGTGTTGGCGGGGATGGTGATGTCCTTGGGCTCGAAGAACAGGTCCTTGGCGCTGAGCTCGACGGTCGCCGCCGCAGGCTGGGTGGCCCCAGCCGTCGGCTCGACCGTCGCCTCCGCCGTCGGCCCGGCCGTCGGCTCGGCGGTGGCCTCGCTGGTCGCCTCCGCGGTGGCCTCGCTCGTCGCCTCTGCCGTGGCCTCGGCGGTCGGCTGGGCCTCGGGCCCGCCGATGCGGAAGGCGTACAGCTTGGCCACCGGGGTCGGCGCCTGGGTGACGTCCGGGTCGGCGCTCGCCTCGGGCGGCGCGCTCGTGCCCGGCGCGTGGCTGAACGGCAGCTTGGGGAAGCCGGCCGCCACGAACAGGTAGTCGCCGGCGATGGCGGGTGGCGCGTTGAAGCCGTTGTCGGCGTCGTAGCTCCAGAGGCGCTCGCCGGTGGTCGCGGAGTACGCCGCGAACGTGCCGTCGATGCCGCCCGCGAACACGACGTCGTTGGCCACCGTGGCCGCGGCGACCGGCAGCGTGTCCAGATGGATGTCCCACAGGATGCCGCCGGTGGTCGCGTCGATGGCCACGAGACCGCCCTGGCCCTGGTCGTAGCCCACGCTGGCCGCGTCGTCCTGGCCGGTCATGGTCTGGTACTGCGGAAGGTCGAGATACGCCGCGAACAGCACCCCGTTCGCGAAGGCCATGGGCGTCTCCACGCCGCCCAGGCTGCCGGGATACACCTCGACGGTCGAGCCATCCGTCGGCAGCGGCGTGTTGGGCGTGTCGTTCTGGTGCCGACCCACGGGCGTCTTCCAGACGACCTCGCCCGTGTCCTGTCGGACCGCGACCACGTTGCCCGTCTTGCCCGACCCGATCGCGACCGGCGTGTCGGTCCCGTCGATGGCCACGGTCGCGAGGATGGGCGTGGCCTGGAAGTCCAGGTCGAGCAGGTCGTGGGGTGCGTCCTGATAGTGCCAGCGCACCGACCCGGTCGTTGGGTCGAGCGAGACCATGGACGAGGTGTACAGGTTGTCGCCCGGCCGGCACTCGCCGTTGGGGCACTCGGGCGTCAGGGGCCAGGGCGCGGGGTTGCCCACGCCGAAGTAGAGGTTGCCGTCGGCATCGAACGAGGGCGGATACCACAGCCCACCGCCACCGGCCACGGCGACCGCGTCGAAGCCGCCGTTGGTGGTGTCGAACCACCACTCGACCTCGCCGGTCCGGGCGTCGAGCGCGTACAGCACGCCCCGGTCGCCGCCCGCGTAGAACGAGCCCAGCCCGGTGCCCGGCACCGTGCTCGCATAGACCGTGCCGTCATACACGATGGGCGACATGTCGATGCCCTCGCCCGGCGGGCTGCCGATCCGCTGGCGCCAGACCTCGGAGCCATCCGCGGCGTCGAGCGCGACGACCTCGCCGGTGTCGCTGAGGCCCGCGAACACCATGTCGTAGGCCACCGCGACGCCGTTGGGGCCGATGCTGCCGATGTCGAAGGGCGCCTCCCACCGCACGCTGCCGGTGGCCTTGTCCAGCGCGAACACGTTGCTGCGCATGTCCTGGATGTAGACCGTGTCGCCGACCACGACGGGCTGCGAGGTGATGGAGCCGAAGAAGCCGGGCGCGGTGACGTCGAACGTCCAGGCGAGCTGGAGGTCGCCGATGGTGGAGCTGTCGATGCTCGAGTCGACCGCGCTGCGGGTCGCCGCGAGGTCGCCCTGCGGGACCGGCCAGTTGCCCGACAGGGTCTCGGTCTCGGGTGGCACGGTCGGGAACGGCGTGGGCGCCGCGGATGGCGACGCGTCCTGGGCGAGCGCCGTGGCAGCGACGAGCGTCGCGCCCAGCGCCAGGCAGGCCACGCGTGCGACGCGGCCCCGTGTGTGCATGCGCATGTATCCCTCCAGGGCCCCGGTGCGTCCGGGGGCGGTACCCGGCTGTGTCCGGGAGCGAGGCCTCGCTCGGTCGCACGCAGTCCACGCGCGGGCGGGGCCGAGGCCACGCTACGCGGTCGACCGACAGGTCCGGTCCGCCGCGACCGCCATCGCCCTCGCAATCGCGTATCGATCGGCGGCCTCAGATCCGGCCCAGGGCCACCCCCAGCACGATGGCGCCCCACAGGATGCTCGCGAGGACCAGGACGACCAGGAAGCTGGGATGGCGGGTCTTGTGATGGAACACCAGCCGCCCGGCCCAGGCACCGATGACGCCCCCGATGACCGCGAGACCGTGGAGCACGAGCTCCGGGAGGCGCCAGCCACCTCGCACCGCGGCCCGCTTGTCGATGCCATAGGCGGCGAAGGCGACCGGCGTCCAGCCGGCCATCCAGGCGAGCAGCACCGACCAGTGGAGGCCCAGCCACAGGACCGCGAACAGGACGACGCCGGCGACGGCCGAGCCGACGATGGCGGGGCGGTTCCGGGGGTCGGCCAGACCGGAGCGATGCGTCAGCGGTCGTCCCCGGCCGGGTCGCCTGCGCCCGGTCTCATCGGCTGCTCCAGTGGAAGCTCTGCTTGGCGATGCGCAGGTACACGAACGTCTCGGTGCTGACCACGCCCGGGATGCGACGCAGGCGCTCGGCGAGGAACGACAGCAGCTCGGCGTTGTCGCGGCAGACGGTCTCCACCAACAGGTCGAAGGTGCCTGCCGTGATGACCACGTAGGTCACCTCGGGGAGGGCGGCCACCTCGTCCGCCACGCCCAGCAGGCGGTCGCTCTCGCAGCGCACGCCCACCATGGCCATCTGGTCGTAGCCCAGACGGAGCGGGTCGGTGACGCCCACCACCTGGAGCACCCCGCGCTTGATGAGCTGCTCGGTGCGCGCGCGGATGGTGGACTCGGCGACGCCCAGGTCGGCGGCCATCCGGGTGTACGGCCGACGGCCGTCGCGCTGGAGCTGGTCGATGATGACCCGGTCCAGTTCGGTGAGGGGCTCCTGGGCGGGATCCGCCTTGGCGCGACGGGTCGCCGCGGGTCGTCGAGTGCGTTGCACGGGCGCCACACTAACAAAGCCGGCATCGCGTGGCTCGGGCCACGGGAGCCTCGCCGGCAGGTACCATCGGGCCATCCGGGGAGGACCCACCTTCCCCCGTCGTGGCACCCAGGCCACGGCGGTCCCTGGAGCACATCCGGACGTGTCGAACGACGAGCTCGTGCTCATCCTGAGCGTGGGCCTGCTGTCGCTGGCTGCCCTTGGAATCGGGTTGGTCGCCGCATGGCTCTCGAGCCATCGGCGCACGGAGCCCGGGGCGACGCCTGGCGCCGGTCGGCTTGGCCTGCCTCGCCAGCCCGACGAACCGGCGCCCGAGGGCGACGGCGACCTGGTCGCGCCCCGGCGCGCCATCCGCGACCGCATCGTCCGGGTGGTGGCCCTCTCGTACCTGGTGGCCGTGGCCGTGGTGGCGGCCGTGTCGGGTGGCTGGGGCACGGACGAGGCCACCATCTACCTGCTGGTCGCCCTGGGCACCCTCGCCGTGGTCACGCTGGGCGACCTGGTGGCCGACCGGGTGCCCGCCTTGGTCCGCGGCTGGGCCGAGGGGACCATCGCCATCGTGCTGGTGACCGCCATCACGGGGCTCACGGGCGGGATCCTCAGCCCCTTCGCGGCGGGCTACTTCCTCATCGTGGGCGCGGCGGCGCTGTCCCGCGACCCGCTGGCGCCGCTCGCGATGGCCCTGGTCTCGGCGCTCGCCGCCGCGGCGGTCGACCTGGCGGTCTGGCCGCGCACGGGCGAGCTGTGGCCGGCCGTGGTCGCCGCGGTCGCGTTCCTGGGCGTCACCCTGCTGCTGGTCGCGACCATCGTCGCGGTGGCCGTCCGGGAGCACCTCCGGGCGCAGGACGCCACGCTCCGCCTGGCGCGGTTCGACCCGCTCACCGGCCTGTACAACCGGACCCACTTCTTCACGGAGCTGGAGCGCGAGATCCGGCTCGCCCAGCGCGCCGGGCGCACCTTCGCGCTGCTGATGATCGACGTCGATGGCCTCAAGCCGGTCAACGACCAGTTCGGCCACCACTACGGCGATCGGCTGCTCACGGGCGTCACGGGCGTGATCCGGAACACGGTGCGGGCCACCGACACCCCCGCTCGGTATGGCGGCGACGAGTTCCTGGTGCTGCTGCCCGAGACGGACGCGGCGGGTGCCTACGTGGTCGCCGAGAAGCTCCGCCACGACATCGCCGGGTTCACCATCCAGGTGAGTGACCGCACCGTGCGGACCTCGGTCTCGCTGGGGCTGGTGACGTACCCGGAGGACGGCACCACCGCGGACGACCTGATGACCGCCGCAGATGCGGCGCTCTACGAGGCCAAGCGGAGCGGCCGGGACCGGATCGTGGGCTACACGACGCGCATGGAGCGTGTGACCACCCGCATGGGTGGCGCCGAGCGGCGCATCGCGACCCCCCTCAACGTGGAGGCACCCGCGGCCGGGTCGGGTGATGGGCCGACCACGGACGGCCATGGGACGCCACCCGCCGGGCCTGGGGTCGGGGGCCCTGCCAGCTCGGGGGGCGGCGGCTCGGCCGGTGCGCCCATCGGCGGGCCCTCCAGCGTGGTGTCGGCCGGTCAGGCGCCGTGGGTCACGGGCACCAACGCGGACTGGGAGACGCGGGGCAGGGCTCGGGTCGCGGTTCCCATGGAGCTGGGCGGGCGCGTGGCCGGACCTCAGCCGGGCACGCCCCGGGTCGACCCCGGTCCCGCACCCGGGGGCACGCGCAGGACCTGACCCTCGGTCGTCGCCAGCAGGGCGTCGATGGCCTCGGATCGCGGCATCCCGGGGCGTGCCCCGACGCTGCCCACCGAGAGCGCCGCAGCGGCGTTCGCCCGCCGGACCGCTCGATCGGGGCTCTCGGCGCGGGCGAGGGCGGCGGCCAGCACCCCCGAGAAGGTGTCGCCCGCCCCGGTCGTGTCCAACACCGGCACCGTCCAGCCGGCCACGCGGCGGACGGCGGTCGGGTCGGCCAGCAGGGCGCCGTCGCCCCCGAGGGTGACCACCACCCAGCGCCCCGTCCGGGACGCCAGGCGCTGCGCCGCCTGCTCGGGATCGGACGCCGCACCCAGCTCGGACGCCTCCAGCGCGTTGGGCGTGAGAATGGGGCGGGTCCGAAGCAGCGCGTCCGGCACGGGCAGGGCCGGGGCCGGGTTGATGACCAGGGCGCACCCTCGCGCCGCCGCCAGCTCCGCCGCCGCGACGACCGTCGCGATGGGCAGCTCGAAGCTCAGGAGGCACACGTCGGCGGGCTGGATGTCGAGCGATGCCAGGCTGGCGCGGGTGGTCGCCGCGTCCAGCGACGCGTTCGCGCCGCTGGCCACCACGATGGTGTTCTGGCCCGCCGAGTCCACGGTGATGAACGCGGCGCCCGTGGCAGCGTCGGTGCGCCGCTGGACGGCCCGCCCATCGATGCCCTCGGCCGCCAGGTCCCGGAGGACCGTGGCGCCCTCCGCGTCGGCGCCCACGGCGCCCACGAACGCGACCTGCGCCCCGTCGCGCGCGGCAGCCACCGCCTGGTTGGCGCCCTTGCCGCCGCCCGTGGTCGTGAGGCCCCGACCGAGCACCGTCTCGCCGGCGCGAGGCAGCCGGTCGACGTCGATGACGTGATCGATGTTGGCGGAGCCGACCACGATGACCCGACCGGCGGCGGGCACGGCTCAGGCCCCCTTCGGCCGCAGCGCTGACATGATCCGCGACCGATACGTGTCGAACACGGCGGCGAGCACGACCACGAGGCCCGTGATGATGACCCGCCAGTTGTCCGCCACCCCCAGCAGGATCAGCCCCGTGTTGAGCACCTGGAGCAGGCACACCCCGAAGAACGTGCCGATGACCGAGCCCTTGCCGCCCGTGAAGCTTGACCCTCCGATGATGACCGCCGCGATGGCCGTCAGCTCGTAGCCCACGGCGGCGATCGGGCTGCCGACCTGGAGGCGCAGCAGCCAGACGAGCCCGCCCAGCCCCGCCAGCAGGCCGCAGATGACGAACGCCGCCACCTTGTAGGGCCGCGGGTCGTGCCCCGACAGCCGGACCGCCTCCTCGTTGTTGCCGATGGCGTAGATGAACCGCCCGAAGACGCTGAACCGCAGCACGAACCACGCGATGAGCACGGTCGCGATGGCGATGAGGAAGTACACCGGCACCAGGCCCGCGACGATCCAGTTGCCGAAGTCGACGAAGGCCTTGGGCAGCCCGTTGATGGTGGAGTTGTTGCTGAGCACCTGGGACGCGCCACGGGCCATGCTCATCATCCCCAGGGTCACGATGAACGAGGGCACCCGCCACCGCTCCGAGACGAAGCCGTTGATGAAGCCGCACAGGGCGCCCACGCCCAGGCACACCACGACCGCGAGGGGGATGGAGACGACGGGGTCGAGGCCGAACGACGGGATCCCCGGCAGCGCCTGCGGCACCAGCACGATGGCACCGGCCACCGATGCGAGCGCCAGCACCGACCCCACCGAGAGGTCGATGCCGCCGACCAGGATCACGAACGTCATGCCCACCGCGAGCACCGTGTTCATGGCCACCTGACCCAGCATCCGGGTCATGTTGTCGGTGGTCGCGAAGTACGGGGCCGTGACGCAGAAGATGAGGAACAGGACCACGAGGGCGATGCCCACGCCTGCCTCGCGGAGCGAGATGAGCACCACGCGGTTGGCGAGCGGCATGGGGGCCGTGCCCTTGCTGGCCGCAGTCTGTTGGCTCATCCGACCGTCCCCTGCTGCGCAGCCGGCGCGGCCGTGGTGCCCGGCTCGAGGTAGTTGCGGTAGGCGAGCTCCAGCACGGCGCGCTCGCTGAAGCGGTCGCGCGGCAGCTCGCCGGCGACGGCTCCTCGACTGAACACGATGATCCGATGGCAGATGCCCAGGAGCTCGGGCAGGTCGGACGACACGACGATGACGCCCTTGCCCCTCGCCGCCAGGTCCCAGATGAGGTTGTAGATCTCGAAGCGCGCGCCAACGTCGATCCCCCGCGTCGGCTCGTCGAAGATGAGCGCCGAGGACTCGGCGAACAGCCACTTGGCGACCACGACCTTCTGCTGGTTGCCGCCCGACAGGAACCGGACCACCTGGGCTGGCGACTGGGCGCGGATGCTGAGCGCGTCGATGAGCGCCTGCGCCTCGTCCCCCTCGCGCCGGTGCTGGATCAGCCCGTGGCTCGACACGGCCTCGATCCGGGTGATGGTCGTGTTCTGGGCACACGTCATGTCCAGCATCAGGCCCTGCGTCTTGCGGTCCTCGGTCAGCAGGCACAGGCCTGCCGCGACCGCGTCGCGCGGCGAGCGGATCGGGACCTCGCGATCCCGGATTCGGATGCGACCGCCCGTCGCCTGATCGGCGCCGAAGATGGCGCGCATCGCCTCCGTCCGGCCCGAGCCCACCAGCCCCGCGACCCCCAGGATCTCGCCCTCGTGGAGCGTCAGCGAGATGGGCTCCCGGTTGCCGCGATACGTGAGGCCCTCCACCGCGAGCAACGCGCCGCCCGGCCGCACCGACTCCCGGAAGGGGTAGCCCTCGTGCATCGCCCGCCCGACCATCAGCTCGATGATCGTGGCGACGCTGGTGTCCGCGACCTCGCGGGTCGCGGCGACGCGGCCGTTGCGGAGCACCGTCACCCGATCGCCGATGTCCTTCATCTCGTCGAGGTGGTGGGAGATGAACAGCACCCCGATGCCCTTGGCCGTCAGGGTGCGGATGATCGCGAACAGGCGCTCGACCTCGCGAGGCGTGAGCGTCGCGGTCGGCTCGTCCAGGATCAGCAGGCGGGCGTCGGTCCGCAGGACCCGCGCGATCTCCACCATCTGCATCTGGGCGATCCCCAGCTCCTCGACGGGCGTGTCGGGGGAGACATCCAGCCCGACCTCGGCCAGCAGCGCCGATGCGCGGCGCCGGAGCGCCCCGCGGTCGAGCAGGCCATGGCGCTGGGGCAGGTCCTCCAGCGAGAGGTTCTCCGCGATGCTCAGGTAGCTCAGCAGGTTGAGCTCCTGGTAGACCACGCGTACGCCGGCGCGGAGTGCCTCCTGGGGGTCGCGTGCGAGATACGGTCGACCGTCCAGCAGCAGCTCGCCGGCGTCCGGGAGCTCCACGCCGCACAGCACCTTGACCAGCGTCGACTTGCCGGCGCCGTTCTCGCCCACCAGCGCGTGCACCTCGCCAGGGAGCACCGACATGCTCACGGCGTCGAGGGCGCGCACGCCCGGGAACTCCTTGGTCAGCCCGCGGACCTCCAGCAGGGGAGGCGAGGTCGGGACCGTCTGCGGCTGGGTCATCGGTCGTTCTCGTGGGTTGGGGCGGGCCGGGCCGCAGGGCCCGGCCCGCCGCGTGCTATCGGGATGCCTCAGGGCAGCTCGGCCGCCGTGACCAGCGACACCGGGGTCTGCACCCAACCGCAGAACTGCTCGCCGGCCAGCTCGCGCAGACCGAACTGGATGCCGAACTTGGCCATCTGCGCGCCGTACTGCTCGACCGTGGCGAGCATCGAGCCGTCCTTGATCAGCGGCTGGACAGCAGGGATGTTGTCGAAGCCGACGACCTGGATCTGGCCGGCCTTGCCCGCCGCCTGCAGCGCCTGGACGACGCCGAGCGCCATCGAGTCGTTGGCGGCCATCACGCCCTGGATGTCCGGGTACTGGGTCAGGAAGTTGGTCATGACCTGGTTGGCCTCTTCGGTCTCCCAGTGGGCGGTCCGGGAGTCGAGGAGGGTCAGCCCGCCCTCGGCCACGGAGGCGTCGAAGCCGGCCTTCCGCTGGTTGGCGTTGTCGGCCTCGGGGTTCCCTTCCAGGATGACCACCTTGCCGCCCTGGCCCAGCTTCGCGGCGAGCGCGTCGCCGGCCAGCTTGGCGCCCGCCGCGTTGTCCGGTCCGAAGAACGCGAGGTCGATGCCCGCATCGGCCATGGCCTGCGCATCGAGCGCCACGTCGATGTTGATGACCTTGATGCCCGCGTCGAGCGCCTTCTTGATGGGCGTCACCATGGCCTTGGAATCGGCGGGCGCGATGACGATGACGTCGAACTGCTGGGTGATGTAGTTCTCGACCGCCTGGACCTGCGCGTCGAAGTCACGCTCGTCCTTCATGCCCACGGTCTGGAAGTCGAACACATCGGTCTGGGTGGCGGCGTACTCCTTGGCGCCGGCATCCATCTGCTGGAAGAACTCGTTGGCCAGCGACTTCATGACCAGGCCGACCTTCGGCTTGTGGCCGAGGAGCGTGGTCAGGTCGGGCAGGGACGGCGCCGGCTCCACCGCGGCACACACCGGCGATGCGCCGGGTGCGGCCGACTGGGCCAGCGTCACGCTTGTCGACGAGAGGGCCAGTGCGGCGCCCATGAACACCGCGCCGGCCGCAGCGAACCGGCTGCGGAGCGGGCGAGAGCGAAGGACATCCATGTCCCGAGACCTCCTCTGGCCCGTGCTGGGCCCTAGAGACCCGGACCTCGATGCGCGGGTCCGGGATGCCGGGACCGGTCAGGCGACCGGTCCCGATGGTCGGCGGCCGTCCGTCCCCCCGGTCGGGACGGTCCCCGACATGCGTCTGGCGACGGCCCGTCGCCTGGGACGTCGGCTCAGGGAGCCGCGTGCAGCGGCACCACGATCTCGTTCCAGAACTTGTCCTCGTCGATGAAGCTCTGGATGGCCGCTTTGCGGGTCCCGACCGGGCCCAGCTCGGCGTCGAACGCCGTGGCGCGTCCGTAGTCGATGCCCATCTCCGAGTTCACGTCGATGAAGACACCGCTGATGGGCTGCGGGACGCCGTCCTCCGGCCGAGGTGCGTCGTTCCAGGACAGCACGATGGATGGGTCGATGACGTAGGCCGCGGCGAACAGGTCCCAGACGTTGCTGGGCCCGAACGTGTCGCGCCCACTCGCCGTGAGCCGCTCCTCGCGCGCCAGCCACAGGTCACGGATGCCCGGGAACGTGGTGTCGACCATCTGCCGATACAGGTCCTCGGGCATGCCACCCGTGTTCTCGTTCGCCTCCAGGCCGGAGATGACCTGGTTGCCGTAGGTGGCATAGGTCTGGGACGTCGGGTCGCCCCACTCGGCCCGGACCGCGATCTTCGCGGCATCGGGATCCGCCCACCAGTTGAACTCGGCTGTCGCGGACGAGTTGCCCGGCACGTAGAACGCCCCGCCCATGTACACGATCTGCTGGACCTTGGACGGGAAGGTCGGATCCTCCATGATCGCGCGCGCGATGTTGGTCAGCGGCCCGATGGCCACGACGGTCACCTCGCCCGGGTTCGCGTTCACGGTGTTGACGAGGAAGTCGACGGCATCCTGGTTGCCATCGGCATCCGGATGGTCGAGGCCGTACACGTTGGTGTAGGTCGGCGCCTCGCCGTACAGGTACTGATAGACGTCTGCCCAGTCCGCCATCGGGTCGGTGTCGATGCCGTCCGAGCGCGGGATGAGGTAGCCAGGCCAGGACACGACCGGGCTGGTCAGCTGCTCGGCTGCCAGGACGTCCGGGTCCGCCCGCCAGTAGCGGATGCCGTAGCGGCTCCCCTCGTAGATCGGGACCTCCGACCCGAGGGCCTCCAGTTGGCGCACGCCCGTGGCCACGCCTCGCGGCATGGGCGTGTTGCCGGACACCACCGTCACGCCGAGCAGGTCGATGTTCGGTGCGCGATCCAGCAGCAGCATCGCGGCGCCATCGTCGAACAGCTCCACCATGTCGCTGTCGAGGATGACCTTCGTGGTGCCTTCGGGCGATGTCGCCGGTGACTGGGCCAGCACGGGCCCGGTCAGGAGCGATGCGATGACCAGCGCGCCAGTCGCCAGCGCCGCGACGGCCGTCCGCCGCCTGGTCTCCCCCCGTGAGAACAAGACACACCTCCCCGAGGTGCCCCAGAAGCACCTCGCCAGGACGCGCAGGCGGGCGCGGCAGCGGTCGCGACATGCACTCCCCACCCGTCGCGCCCCACTGACCCGCGCCGCGGGTCGTCGGGTCCCGGACCGCCGGACAGGCCACGCCCGACATCCGAGACAGGGAACCGATTGCGCAATCGGTTACGTGGTAGCATAGGCGGCATCGTCCCAGCCTGTCAACAGGGGACCTCGAGGACATGGCACGGTCCGCACCGACCATCCGGGATGTCGCCACGCGAGCGGGCGTGTCCGCCACCACGGTGTCGCACGTCCTCAACGGCACGCGACGCGTCCTGCCCGAGACCGAGGCCAGGGTCCGGGACGCCATGAGCGCGCTGGGCTTCCGGGCCAACGCCCTCGCCCGAAGCATGCGGCACGGGCAGACGTACACCGTGGGCATCGTCCAGCCCGACATCGCCAACCCGTTCTTCGCCGACGTGGCGCGCGCCCTCGAGGACGCCATGTTCGCGCAGGGATACAGCGCCATCTTCTGCAACACCGACCGCGACCCGATGAAGGAGGCGCGGTATGTCGATGTCCTGCTCTCCAAGCAGGTCGACGGGTTGGTGCTCATCTCGGCGGGCGGCGCGTCCGAGCGCCTCCGGGACCTCGCGCTCGGCGGACCGCCGATGGTGCTGGTCGACCGTGACATCGAGGGCCTGGGCGTGAGCACCGTGATGGTCGACGACCATGACGGCGGGCGGCAGGCGGGCCGGTTCCTGCTGGGCCTGGGCCATCGGCGGATGGCGGTCATCGGCGGCCCGGACCGGCTTCGTCCGAGCGCCCGCAGGCTGAGCGGGTTCCAGGAGGCGCTCGCGGAGCATGCCGTGACCCTGGACCCCCGGATGGTGGTCCAGGGGGACTTCCGTGCGGAGAGCGGCCACGAGGCCATGCGTCAGCTGCTGCGCCTGGGGGTGCCCGTCGACGCGGTGTTCGCGGAGAACGACCTCATGGCCCTGGGCGCCATCCGCGCCCTCCACGAGGCGGGCCTGGGGGTCCCGGTGGACGTGTCCGTGATGGGGTTCGATGACATCGCGGTCGGGCTGGGCGTCAGCCCGACGCTGACCACGGTCGCCCAGCCCATCGAGGACATCGCCGTCACCGCCCTCCGTTTGCTGTTCGATCGGCTCCGCGACCCAGACGCGCCGCCGGAGCGGGTGGTCCTGCCGGTCGAGCTCGTGGCCCGTGACAGCTGCGCCCCCCGAGCCGCGTCCGTGGGAGGCTCCGGCCGCTCGGTGTAGAGTCCCTGCGTGTCCAGCGAACGCACGCCCCAGCGGCAGGGCTTCGGCACCCGCGCCATCGCCAGCGCGACCCGCCAGCCCGAGGTCCGCCAGGGCGGCAACTCGGTGCCCATCCATCAGTCGGTGACGTTCGAGGCGTCGGACGCGGCGGAGCTGGGCGACATCCTCGCGGACCGACGGCCGGGCTACGCGTACGCGCGCTCGGACAACCCCACCGCGACCGCGCTGGCCGACGCCCTGGCCGCGCTCCATGGCGCGGAGGCCGGCTTCGCATTCGCGAGCGGCATGGCTGCCATCCACGCCGCGCTGGTGTCCCGGCTGCGTGCCGGCGACCGCGTGGTCGCCACCCAGGCGCTCTACGGCAGCACGCGCACGCTCCTCTCGCAGGTCCTGGCGCGCTTCGGCGTGGTGGTGGAGTACGTCGACGTCACCGACGAGGACGCCGTCCTCGCCGCGCTCGACCGGCCCGCCACGGTGCTGTATCTGGAGACCATCGCCAACCCCACGCTGGTGGTCGGGGACCTCGCGCGGCTCGCGGAGAGCGGCCATCGCGCCGGGGCCACCGTCATCGTGGACAACACGTTCGCGTCGCCCTACCTGTGCCGTCCGCTGGACCTGGGGGCCGACCTGGTCGTGGAGTCGCTGACCAAGTGGGTGGGCGGCCACTCCGACGCGCTCGCGGGCGGCGTGGTCGGTCGTGCCGACCTCATCGCGGGCGTGCGAGAGACCGAGATCGAGACGGGTGGCATGGTCGCGCCCTTCACCGCGTTCCTGATCCTGCGTGGCATCGAGACGCTCCACGTGCGCATGGACCGGCACGCCTCGAACGCGCTGGCGCTCGCCCGGCTGCTGGAGCTCGACCCGCGGGTCGCGCGTGTGACCTACCCGGGCCTCGCGTCGCATCCCCAGGCGGGGGTGGCCCGGCGGCAGCTGCGCAGCGGCGGCGGTCTGCTGGCGCTCGACCTGGGCGACCGGGCGGTGGCGGCCCGGTTCCTGGACGCGCTGACCATCCCGCCCCGGACGGCATCGCTGGGCAGCATCCAGACCATCGCGGTGCATCCCGCGTCCACGACGCACCGCCAGCTGACCGATGAGGAGCTCGCGGCGGCCGGCATCGCGCCGGGCATGATCCGCATCTCGGTGGGCCTCGAGGACGTCGAGGACCTCAAGGTCGACGTCCAGGCGGCGCTCGACGCCGCGATGGGCTCCCGCCGCGACCACCCGGCGACCCACGGGTCGACCGATGGCAGCCGGGCGACCATCCCCGCCTGACGGCGGTCGTCCGCGCGAGGGACCCCGACCATCGCCACCACCAGCCTGACCCGCCGGCGAACCCAGTCGCCGCTCGACCTCCTGGCGCGTCTGGGGGGTCTGGCGTGGGCGACCCTCACCAGCGTCCGCTTCGCGGTCCTGCTCATCCTGCTCATCGCGAGCGCCGGGGTCATCGGCGCGATCGTCCGCCAGTTCCCGGCGGCCGTCCTGCACGACCCGGCGGGCTACGCGCGGGAGCTCTCGGACATGCACGTGCGCTGGGACGGGATCGCGCCGTTCGGGGTGCGCGTCGGGCCTGCGATGGTGGACCTGTTCGACCGGCTGAGCCTCTTCCGGATCTTCTCGGCGTCGTGGTTCGTGCTGCTCCTGGTGGTCCTGGTGATCGCCATCGTGTGCTGCACCCTCGATCGGACGCCGCGGCTGTGGCGTCAGGTCCAGCCGGGCCGGGTCGACCAGCCGCTGCCGTTCTTCGACCCGCGGCTCTCGGACCGCGCGGTCCTCGACGGGGTGTCGCTGTCGGCGGACCAGGTGGCGACGGCGCTCCGACGCCGCCACTACCGGGTGCAGCGCCGGGCGGGCCACGCCGATGGCTCGGTGGCCTGGGTCCAAGGGGACCGCAACCAGTACACCAAGCTCGCCACGCTGCTGACCCACCTCGGGCTGATCCTGTTCCTGGCGGGTGGCGCGGTGACCGTGGCGCTGGGCTTCGAGACCGTCGTGTTCGTGGGGGAGGGGCAGACCGCGCCCGTGCAGCCGGTGGGCACGCCCGGCAACCTGCTGGTCAAGGTCAACAGCTTCCGGATGCCACTGCATGCCGACGGCACGCCCGCCGACTTCGTGACCGACCTGTCGGTCTACCAGGACGGTGTCGAGGTGGCGCGCAAGGACATCCGGGTCAACGACCCGCTCGAGGTCCAGGGCTACGTGTTCCACCAGAACACGTTCGGGCCCGCCGTCGACCTGACCATCCACGATCCCGACGGCGGGCTGGTGTGGACCGGCCCGCTGCTGCTCGATGACCAGCTGGCGGGCTTCCCCAGCGGGTTCATGACCATTCCCGGGTCGGAGGTGGGTGTCCTGGCAGTGCTCACCACGACCGCCGGCGGCGTCGGGGCGCTGGTGCTCCAGGGCGTGGGCCTGCCCACCGTGGTCGATGACGGGGCGGCCGGACAGGTGGACGGCACGGACCTGTTCCGGGTGGTGGTCGGGCTGGGCGGGACCGCCGACCCCACGGCGACCGGGGGCTACGCCATCACGTGGGACCGAGCCGGGGCGTGGACGGGCATGGTCATCAAGAACGACCCGGGGGCGCCGGTCATCTGGGTCGCGTTCGCGTTCCTCATCACGGGGCTGTGCCTGACGTTCTACTTCCCGCGGCGACGCACGTGGGTCCGGCTCGACGGTGACGTGGCACGCGTCGCCGTGCTGGCGGACCGGTACGTCGACACCGAGCGCGAGCTTCGGGGCGTGGTGGAGGAGCTGCAGGTCCGGGCAGGCCCCTCGGTGGCATAGCGTCGGTCCCGAAGGCCCGAGCGGGCATCGGGACCGGGCTTCGCGAGGCACCAGGATCTCGAGGCCTCGGGTTCGCGAGGCCCCCGGCAGCGGGGGTCCGAACGTGAGTCCGCCATGTGGACTCGCGTGCCCGGTGCCGCGACCCAGGTGTCCAGGCTTCGAGTCCGCGACGTGGGCTCATGTGCCTCGTGCGGCGACCCCCGTGACCGCCATCGCACCTCCGTTGGCGGCCACGACCGCGTCGCCGTTCCCAGGATGTGGGCGTATCGACAGGGGGAGCCGGCCGCGGGGCGCCCGTCCGCCGCTCAGGCCCGCCCCAGGCCCCGGCGGGTGCCATCTTCGTGCCCGCCCTGCCCCGAATCTGGGCACGGCGACGGCGGAAGCGCACCTGACCGCGGCGCCACCCCCACACGTCGGTGGTCCGCCGTCGATAGGCCCTGAATCTGGGAGCCGGGGCCCGGGCTTGGGCGGGAGCCGGGGCCCGGGCTTGGCCCGGAGCCTGGGCCGGAGCCGGGGCCCGGGCTTGGCCCGGAGCCTGGGGCGGAGCCGGGGCCCGGGCTCGGGCGGGCGCCTGGGGCGGGGGCGGGGCCTGGGCTCGGGCGGGCGCTTGGGGCGGGGGCGGGGCTGGGGGCCGCGCATGGCGACGGCGAGGACCTGGCGACGATGCACCGATCGGGCGCGACCCGGCGGACCCATCGGTGACCCGGGTTCGCCACGGATTCGCGTGGTTGGCGGCGCCGACGACGGGGTATCGTGCGCAGCCATGTGCCGACTCCTGGGTGTCGCCGCCGCGACCGCCGCGCCCATCGCCGACCTGGTGCCTGACGAGCTGGCCCGGTTCGAGGGCCTTGCCGCGCAGCATTCCCCGGGTGGGGGTGGCGCTGGCGGGTTCGGGCGAGGTCGAGGCGACGCGCGCACCCGAGCGCGCTGGCACCAGCGACCGGTGGCGGAGCGCCGTCGGAGCACCCACGGATGCGGCGGTGCTCCACATCCGCCAGGCATCGCCCGGCATGCCGCACGTCATGGCCAACACCCATCCGTTCCAGGCCGATGGGATGGCGTTCGCCCACAACGGTCACGCGCATCCCACGTCGACGCTGGATGCCCTGGTCGAGGCCGCGGGTGGCCCGCCTGTCGAAGGCGACACCGACTCCGAGCGCTACTGGTCGCTGGTGCGGGCCGGCGTGGCCTCGGGGCTGCCGCTCGGCGAGGCGCTCCTGGCCGCGGCGGACCGGATCGCATCGGCGGCCACGGTCACCTCGCTCAACGCGCTCGTGCTCACCCCGGATGCCCTGGTCGCCGTCGCTTGGTGGCACGAGCCGGTGATCCTGCGGGCCGGGGACGGCGAGACGGACCGTGACTATCGCCTGTGGTACCGCGTCGCGCCCGACCGGGTGGTCGTGGCGTCCTCGTACGTGGCGGACGGGGGACCCGCGTGGCGGGAGCTGCCCCACGGGCACGCCCTGACCATCGACCGGGGCACGCTGGTGCTGCGGGTCACGTCCGTGGCCGAGGTTCCCACGGCGGCCTGACCTGTCCCGGGACCGCCGCCGCTCAGGGGCGGCCGGCGCCCGGCACCGCCACGTCGACCGCGGCCAGGATCCCCGACCCGGGCTCCACGCCCTCCTCCCAGCCACGCCAGACCGCCGCCGTGACGTAGAGCGTCCGTCGCTCGGGACCGCCCAGCACGCACGCGAAGCATCCCCGGTCGAACCTCACCTCGTCGAGCACGGCACCGCCTTCGGCGACGCGCACGCACCGGCTGGTTCCCACGTCCGCGAGCCAGACCGCTCCCTCGGCGTCGATGCAGATGCCGTCGGGATGCTCCGCCACCGCCGCCCACGTGCGCGATCCCCCCAGCCCGCCATCGGGTGCGATGTCGTAGGCCAGGATCGCCTGCGCCCAGGAGTCGGCCACCAGCAGGGTCCGACCATCGGGGGTGATGGCCATGCCGTTGGGGAAGGCGAGCCCATCGGCGACGCGACGCGCCACGCCATCGGGCGTGACCAACGCCACGATGCCCGCGGCGCCCTCGATGCCAGCGCCATTGGCATAGACGTTGCCGCGTCCATCCGCCACCACGTCGTTCCAGACCCCGGCGGCGACGCCCGACAGGTCGGCGTACCGGGAGAGCGCCGCGGGATCGTCCGGCGCCCCCGCCAGCAGCGCACCGGGCGGCGAGGTGACCACGAGCAGCCGCCCGTCCGGCAGCCAGTCGGTGCACAGCGGGAAGGACGACGCCCTGGCGACCACGTCGAGCATCCCGGAGGCCGGGTCATAGCCCAGCACCTCGCCTGCCGTCCAATCGGAGAAGACCACCCGACCGACATGCCACCGGGGCGCCTCCACCAACCCCCGACCCGAGACCAGCACCCGCACCTCGTCCATGCCCCTCCGACCCGGGCTCCGGCCGGGACTCATCGGTCCCGCGGCGTCGCCCGAGTTTTCCCCCAAGCGTCACCTCCCCGCAACCGGTCGCTCTCCTAGACTTCGTGGGTTCCCAGTCGGTCTCACCGTGCCCTGCGACCCGCAGGAGGGGTCGGCGGGTCGACGGCCAAGCCCCTTGGGACGTCGGGCCAGCGGTCCGGTGTCTCGCCATCACAGCCACGGGAGTGACATGACCGCACGTCAATCGGCCATCGCGGAGATCGCGACCGTCAAGGTCACGCCGACCCAGTCGTACCTCGAGCAGGCGGGTCAGGAGATCTTCGGCCAGTACGTCTTCAACGACGATGCTCAGCGGGCCTACCTGGCGAAGCCCATCCACCGCAAGCTGCGCCGGACGATCGATGGCCTGGAGCCGTTCGACCCGGCCATCGTGGATGCGGTCGCGCATGCGGTCAAGGAGTGGGCGATGGCACATGGCGCCACCCACTACACCCACTGGTTCGTGCCCATGACGGGCAGCACCGCCGAGAAGCACGACTCGTTCCTGGCGCCCACCGGCGAGGGCAAGACCATCGCCGAGTTCAGCGGCAAGAACCTGGTCCAGGGCGAGCCGGACGCGTCCTCCTTCCCGTCGGGCGGCATCCGCGCCACCTTCGAGGCCCGCGGCTACACGGCGTGGGACGTGACCAGCCCGATCTTCCTGCAGGTCGAGCCCAACGGCGTCACCCTGACCATCCCGACCGCGTTCGTGTCCTACACGGGCGAGGCGCTCGACCACAAGATCCCGATGCTCCGCTCGCAGGAGGCGGTGGGCGCCCAGGCCCTGCGCGTCCTGCGCTGGTTCGGCAACGACACCGCCAGCCGCGTGTTCACGACCATCGGTCCCGAGCAGGAGTACTTCCTGGTCGACCGACGGCTCGCGGAGCAGCGCCCCGACCTCGTGCTGACCGGCCGGACCCTGTTCGGCGCTGCCTCACCCAAGGGCCAGGAGCTGGAGGACCAGTACTTCGGCCCCATCCGCGAGCGGATCCTCGCCTACATGATGGATCTGGACCGCGAGCTGTGGCGCATGGGCGTGCCCTCCAAGACCCGTCACAACGAGGTCGCGCCGGCGCAGTTCGAGATGGCGCCCGTGTTCGAGGCGACGTCCGTGGGCTCCGACCACAACATGCTGGTCATGAGCCTCATGCGCAAGATCGCCACGCGCCACGGCCTGATGTTCCTCATCCACGAGAAGCCGTTCGCGGGCATCAACGGCTCCGGCAAGCACAACAACTGGTCCATGGCCACCGACGAGGGCGAGAACCTGCTGGACCCGGGCACCGACCCGCACGAGAGCGCCCAGTTCCTGGCGTTCCTGATGGCCGTCATCCGGGGCGTCGACGTCCACGCCGACCTGCTGCGCGCGGGCATCGCGGACGCGGGCAACGACCATCGCCTGGGCGCCAACGAGGCGCCGCCGGCCATCATCTCCATCTTCCTCGGCTCGCAGCTCACCGACGTGGTGCAGCAGCTGGCCGCGGGTGGCGCCAAGGGCTCCCGCAAGGGTGGCTCGGTGGCGCTGGGCGTAACCTCGCTCCCCGAGCTGGCCAAGGACGCCACGGACCGCAACCGGACCTCGCCGTTCGCGTTCACGGGCAACAAGTTCGAGTTCCGCGCGGTGGGCTCGAGCGCCCCCATCTACTGGCCGCAGACCGTGCTCAACACCGCGGTGGCCGACTCGCTGGCCCAGCTCGCCGATGCGCTGGAGCAGCTCAAGCCGGGCGACATGGCGGGCCTGGGCACCATCCTCTCGGCCATCGCCACGGAGCACAGCAAGGTCCTGTTCGAGGGCAACGGCTACTCCGAGGAGTGGCATGCCGAGGCCGCCAAGCGCGGGCTCCCCAACAACAAGTCGACCGTGGATGCGCTTCCGGTGCTCGGCACCGCGAAGGCCAGGGAGGTCTTCAGCAAGTTCGGGGTCCTCTCCGAGCGGGAGCTGGAGGCGCGCACCGAGGTCTTCTGGGAGCGGTACGTCAAGGTCCAGAACATCGAGGCCAGCGCAGCGCTGGACATCGCCCGGACGATGATCCTGCCGGCGACCGTGGAGTACCTCGGGCGGCTCGCCGCGGCGGGCTCGTCCAAGGGCGTCAAGTCCATCGCCGACAAGGTCGCAGGCCTCGCGGACCGACTGGTCGCGGCGGTCGACGACCTCGAGGCGACCCAGCACACGGCCCACGAGTCCAGGTCCGTGCACGAGGAGGCCAAGGCGTTCGCGACCTCGGTCATCCCGGCGCAGGAGACGCTGCGCGAGGTCGTGGACTCGCTGGAGACGCTCGTCGCCGACGACCTGTGGCCGCTGCCCAAGTACCGCGAGCTGCTGTTCCAGTACTGACCCACGGTTGGGTCGGCGCGCCGGCGTGCGCCACCCCCGCCGCTTGACGCCCCCCGGCCATGCTGGGGGGCGTTCGCATGTCCTGCCTTCGGTGGGACCCTGGCCATCGTCCGGTCCTCGGTGGTCACTCGCGGCGGCGTGCTACCCCCGGGCGTGTCGCGGGTCCGGGGCCCACCGAGGGTTCCACCGCTCGTCGGTCCGCAGGATCGACCAGACGACGCAGTCGATGGGGCCATCAGGCCCGACCTCCCAGGCACGCAGCAGCCCTTCGCGGCGGAAGCCGACCCGCTCCACCATGCGCATGCTCGGCTCGTTGCCGAGCTCGATGTAGCAGTCGATGCGCTCCACCGAGGTCGTCGCGAACGTCCAGTCGATGACCAGCCGAAGCGCCCGCGTGCCCACGCCGCGGCCCCGCGCCTCCGGTAGCAGCCACAGCCCCACAGTCGCGATGTGGCCCTCGGGCCCGAAGCGGGTCACCGCGCCCAGGGCCCGCCCGAGCTGACGGTCCGCGATCACGAACGCGGCGCTCGCCCCGTCGTCGCCCGTCGCCATGGCCGCGTCGACATATGCCCTCGCCTCCTGGGCGCCGAACGGGTGCGGCAGATGCGTCCAACGGGTAACCACGGGGTCCGTGCCGGCGGCCAGCATCCACGTCGCGTCGTCCGCGCGCCACGGCCGCAGCACCAGGTCGTCGAGCGCGAGGGTGATCGGGTCGGGGGCCATGACTCCCGATGGTGGCAGCATCATCCGCGGGCGTCTCGGTTGGCCGCGGGCGGCCCGGCCGCCAGTCCCGCCTCCTGACCTTCGCCGCACCGGCACCAGGCGCCCCGGGCATCCGCCGGGGGCGCCCGTTCGTTCGGCGCGTGTCCCTCCCGTCGTCCACGGCCGGGGATTGACGTCGGTCGCGCCCGCGGGCGACGATGGCGCCCCAGCACATCGTGGAGGTCCCTCGTGCGTCGTCGCCTGCCCGTCGTCCTCGCCGCCTGCCTCTCCCTGGCCACGATGGCGCCGCCCAGCCTGGTCGCCGCCCAGGACGGCGGCTCGCCCGTGGCCGCCGTGACCCTGACGCCAGATGGCGGCGTTCGATTGGGCGTACCAGGCGGCCGGCTCGTCGGCCGGCCCGGTCATCTCGGTGCCCGTGGCCGGGTGATGGGTGGCTCGGGCGCCATCAACGGCACCATCTTCCTGCGTGGCACCCCCGAGGACTTCGCGTCGTGGGTCGAGCTGGTCGGCCCGGCGTGGGCCTGGGACCACGCTGCGAGCGTATCGGGCCATCGAGGCCGATCCCGTCGGCGCCGACCGCGACCACGGGCGCGAGGGCGCCATCCCGGTGTTCCACTGGCCCGCGACCGGTGGGTCCGCACCCAGGCGGCGTTCCATGAGGCCTGCCTGCGCGCGGGGTATGGGGCCACCGACGACCTCAACGCTCCGACCGCCATGGGTGTCAGGCCGATGCCCTCAACCAGCAGGACGGGCTGCGGATCGGACCGGCCAGCGCCTTCCTGACGGCCACGGTCGAGCGAGGCCCAACCTCCGGATCGTGCCCCAGACCCGGGTGCGTGGCCTGGTCATCGAGGGCGGGCGGGCGACTGGGGTATCGGCCGTGTCCGAGGACGGCTCCGAGGTGACGTTCGAGGCGAGGAGGTCGTCCTGTGCGCGGGTGCCGTCGCCAGCCCCAGCTGCTGCTGCTGGCGGGCGTGGGACCGGCCGACGACCTGCGCGCCCTGGGCATCCCGGTCGTCGCGGACGTGCCCGGGGTGGGCATGGGCGTGCGCGACCATCCCAAGGCATGGACCCAATGGCGGCTTCGGGACGACCTGGGGCTGCGCGCCGACGTCCCCTGGCTCCAGCTCTCCGCCCGCTACACCGCCACGGGCTCGGACCTCCGCGGCGACATGATGCTGTACCCCAACTCGATGGTCCCGGGCGCCGACCCGGGCTCGGTGGACTTCCGGATCGAGGCGGTCAACAACCTCCAGCTGTCGGCCGGGCGGCTGTGGCTTCGGTCGGCCGACCCGGATGCCAAGCCCGCCATCGACCTGCGGCTGCTCGCCGAGCCACGCGACCGTGCCCGTCTGGCGGATGCCGTGCGCCGCTCGGTGGAGCTGGGACGGACCGCGCCCCTCGCCGACCTGCTCGCGGAGCGCGTGCTCCCCGCCGCCGACGACCTCGCCACCGACGCGGCGCTCGACGCCTACCTCGACCGGACCGTCATGACCGGGCAGCACATCTCCAGCGGCTGCCGGATGGGCCGCACCGACGACCCGCTGGGCGTCGTGGACGCCGAGGGTCGGGTGCGGGGCGTCGACGGCCTCCGGGTGGTCGACTCCTCGATCATGCCCGACAGCGTGCGCTCCAACATCCACGCGACGGTGCTGGCCATGGCCTGGCTCATCGGCGAGCGCATGCTCGGTGGCCCGCCGGCGTGAGCGTGGAACCTCCGGTGGCCGGCGCACCGCCCATCCTGGAGATGCGCGGCGTGTCCCGGGCCTTCGGGTCCACCCAGGCCCTCGCGGACGTCTCGATCCAGCTGTTCGGCGGCGAGATCCACGCGCTGCTGGGCGAGAACGGCGCCGGCAAGTCGACGCTCATCAAGATCATGACCGGCGTCCAGCAGCCGGACACCGGGGAGATCCTGCTCGACGGGCAGCCCGTGCGGGTCGCCTCCTCCCAGGACGCCCAGCGACTGGGGGTCGCGGCCATCTATCAGGAGCCGATGATCTTCCCGGACCTCTCCGTGGCCGAGAACATCTTCATCGGCCATCGCGACCGTGGGCGCGTGGTCCATCGGCGCCGGATGCGCCAGGAGGCGGCGGAGGTCCTCCGCCGGCTGGACGTGAGCCTCAACGTGGGCGACCCGGCGCGCGGGCTCACCCTCGCCCAGCAGCAGACCGTGGAGATCGCCAAGGCCATCTCGCTCAACGTGCGCGTGCTCATCATGGACGAGCCGACCGCGTCGCTCTCCGCGCACGAGGTCAGCCAGTTGTTCCGGATCATCGGCGCGCTGCGTCGGGAAGGCGTCGCGATCCTGTTCATCTCCCACCGCATGGAGGAGGTGTTCCAGATCGCGGATCGCGTGACCGTGCTCCGCGACGGCCGCTGGATCTCCACCCGGCCCGTGGCCGAGGTGACCCCCGCGAGCGCCATCCGGGACATGGTGGGCCGCGAGGTGCAGCAGCTGTTCCAGCGACCCCAGTCGCATCCCGGCGAGGTCGTCCTGTCGGTCGAGGGCCTGGGACGGACGGGCGCCTTTCGGGACGTCACGTTCGAGCTCCGGGCGGGCGAGGTGCTCGGCTTCGCGGGACTCGTGGGCGCGCGGCGCACCGACGTTGGCCTGGCGCTGTTCGGCATCGCCCCCGCGGACAGCGGCGCCATCCTGCTCGACGGACGCCCCATCACCATCCGCAGCCCCCAGGACGCCGTGCGCCTTCGGATCGCCTACGCCACCGAGGATCGGCGCCAGATGGGGCTCGTGTTCCCCCTCTCGATCGCGGCCAACATCTCGCTGCCCTCGCTCCCCCGCTTCCTGACCGGTGGTGGCCTGCTGCGACGCTCGATGGAGCACGAGACCGCCGAGGGCTATCGCCAGCGGCTGCGCATCCGGGCACCGTCCGTGGAGACGCCGGCTGCGGCGCTGTCGGGTGGCAACCAGCAGAAGGTGGTCCTCAGCAAGTGGCTCGAGACGCGCCCGCGCGTGCTCGTCCTGGACGAGCCCACCCGGGGCATCGACGTGGGGGCCAAGGTGGAGGTCCACCACCTCGTGGACGAGCTGGTGCGCGAGGGCATGGCCATCATCCTCATCAGCTCGGACCTGCCCGAGGTCATCACCATGAGTGACCGGGTGCTGGTGATGCGCGAGGGCCGTCAGATGGCCATCGTGCCGCGCGCCGAGGCCACCCAGGAGCGTCTGCTCGCGGCGGCCATGGGCCAGGCCGAGATGCCCCCAGCGCCGGCCACCCCGGGGGTGCCGACATGATGAGCGCGGTGCTCCGGCGCGTCCGTCCGGACCAGGTGCGCGAGATCACGCTCATCGCGGTGCTCGTGATCATGGTCGCGTTCTTCGCGGTGCAGATCCCCAACTACCTCTCGCCGCGCACGTTCCTGACCATGACCTCGGATGCCTCGATCGTGGCGACCGTGGCCATCGGCCAGGTGCTGGTGCTGCTCACCCGGAACGTCGACCTGTCCGTGGGCGCCATCGTGGGCCTGGTGGCCTACGTCGTGGGCACGCTCATCTCCAACCAGGGGATGTGCACCCGGTGGTCGTCATCGGCATGTGCGCCTGCTCCTGGGCGCCATCCCGGGCGCCATCAACGGGCTCATCGTGGCCTACGGTCGGGTGCCCGCCATCATCACCACGCTCGGCACCATGGCGCTGTATCGGGTGGTGCTCGCCGTGGAGATCTCGCTCCCGCACCGTGACCACGGACGCGCTCCCCGAGTGGCTGGTCTCGATCCTCGACGACCATCCTGGACCTGGGCGCGGTCGACATCCGGGTGCTGTTCGGGGTGGCCCTGACCGTCACCATCCTGGGTCAGCTCGTGCTGGGGCTGCCCTTCGGGCGTCGGCTGTACGCCATCGGCTCCAACCCGGATGCGGCCCGGGTTGCCGGCCTGCCCATCCGCGACGTTCCCCGCGTTCGTGGGCTGTGGCGCCATGGCTGGCCTGGGCGGGTTCCTCGGCTGGGCAAGTTCGGCAACATCACGGTGGTCGCGGGACAGCTCGAGCTCCAGGTCATCGCGGCGGCGGTCGTGGGGGGCGTGGCCATCTCGGGCGGCTCTGGCACGGCGATCGGTGCGCTCCTGGGTGCGCTCCTCATCGCGACGCTGCGCGGCAGCCTGCTGCGCTGGCTGGGTATCAGCCAGTTCGCGCTGGACGCGGTGCTGGGCGCGCTCATCCTGTTCGCCGTCACGGCGGATGCGGTGATCCTGCGGCGGCTCAACGAGCTGTGGGTCCAGGTGCGTCGTCGTGACGCGGCGGCGGCCGCCGGTCAGCCGGATGGCGGCGTGGGAGCCGCGACCGATGCGTAGCCTGGTCGCGCGGCTCCGGGGCTGGGACGGGATGCTGCTGGTCATCCTGCTCGTGGTCGTCGGCTGGAACGCGCTCATGGCCCCGGGCTATCTGGGCGTCCAGAACCAGGTCAACCTGCTCCAGCTGGGCATCGAGAAGGCCATCGTGGTGCTGGCGATGACGTTCGCATCATCCTCGGCGACCGACCTGTCGGTCGCATCGGTCATGGGGCTGGCAGGCGTCGTCGGGCCTGGCTGTGGACCCAGGGCGTGCCAGTCGAGGTCGGCATCGTGGCGGCCCTGCTCGTCGGGCTCCTGTGCGGGCTGCTCAACGGGTTCTTCGTCGCGGTCGTGGGGCTGCCGTCGCTGGCCGTGACCCTCGCCACGCTCATCGGGTTCCGGGGCATCGCCTCGATGCTCATCGAGGACAAGTCGGTGGGCGGCTTCCCGGCATGGTTCACCGATGTCGGCCAGAGCCCTCTGGGGCCCCTTCGCCCAGCATCCCGCTGTACGCGGTCATGCCTTCGTCGGCGCCGCGGTGCTGCTCCACCTGGACTGGGTTCGGCCGCACGACCTATGTCGGTTGGCAACAGCGCGGACGTGGCGGTCTACTCCGGCGTCCGCGTCGCGTGGGTCCGCATCCGGGTGTTCATGATGAGCGGCCTGGTGGCGGCCATCGCGGGCGTCCTGTACGCCGCCCGGCTGGGCGCCGTCCGGGCCAGCAACGCCAACGGCTTCGAGCTGGACATCATCACCGTCGTGCTCCTGGGAGGCGTCAGCATCTTCGGTGGCTCGGGCTCGATGCTGGGCGTGGCCCTGTCCACCCTGCTGGTCCTCAACCTCCGCAACGGGCTCGGTCTGGCGGGCGTCACGGGACAGACCCAGACGGGCTACATCGGGGTGCTGCTCATCCTGTCGGTCCTGGTGCCCAACGTCTACGGTCGGGTACAGGACGCGCGCCGCCGGCGCGCCGCGGCGCGAGGGCCGCAGCTGCCCCTGAACACGGCCCCGGGCGCTCCCACCGCCGACGGCGTGACCTGACGGGAAACGGTTGCCGGCCGTGGGTTGGGCGGGTGGCGGTGGGGTTGGGTATCGGCGCTGCACCTTCGGCGGCCACCGGCGACCACGTCCGCCTCGACGAAGCGAAGCGAGGAGCAGACGCATGAGAGCGTCTCGAACCATCACCGCGGGCCTGTCCGCGATGATCATGGCGACGGCCGTGGGCAGCGCCGCGCTCGCCCAGAGCCCTGCGGCATCCGGTGACGCCACGGGCACGCCCGTGACCGCGACGCCGGGTCAGCAGGTCAAGATGCTGCTGCCGCCCAAGTTCCTCGGCATCCTGCCGTTCGACCAGGCGAACCAGGGTGCGCAGGAGGCCGCGGCGGAGCTGCAGGGCACGCCGGCCGACTTCCAGGGCCCGGACTCGAACAACAGCGTCGCGGGCCGTGATCGAGTTCATGACCAACGCGCCCACCCAGGGCTACAAGGTGGTCATGCTCTCCAACACCGCCGACCAGACGCTCAGCGCGGCCCAGGCGGCCCAGGATGCCGGCACCAAGGTCGTATCTGGGATCGCCGATCCTGTCCGCACAGGGCGAGAGCGTGTTCGTGGCGCAGGTGGACTTCGACGACATCGGCCAGGTCATGGCGCAGATGTCGCTGGACATCCTGCCGGCCGGCGGCAGCATCGCCATCCTCTCGGCATCGCCCGACGCCGCCAACCAGAACGGCGGTGATCGCCGCCTACGAGACGGCGATGAAGGGCGCCGACTACGCGAACCTCGGCATCGTGGACACCGTCTACGGCAACGACGACGCCCAGACCAGCTACGAGCAGGACAACGCGCTGCTCGACAAGTACCCCGACCCGGGCCTCATCATGTCGCCGACCTCCGTGGGCATCGTCGCGGCCGCCAAGGCCGATCGACGCGGGCGCCTGCGACGCCGTCAAGATCTCCGGCCTGGGCCTGCCCTCGGAGATGCTCGACTACTACCCGGCGTCCGGCTGCGCCCCCGAGTTCACCCTCTTGAGCTTCGTCGACCTGGGCTACCTCACCTACTACACTGTACCTGATGGCGACGGACGCCATCAAGGGCGTGGAGGGCGAGACCTTCCAGGTCGGCCGACAGATCAGCGGCAACGACACCTTCACCATCACCAAGGACCCGACCCGGCCCGACGTCAACGCGCTGCGCGTCCTGATGGGCCCCTTCACGGTCTACAACAAGGACAACGTGGCCGAGGCCGCGGGCGGCCCGGCCGCCAGTCCTGCCTCCTGACCTTCGTCGCACCTGCACCAGGCGCCCCGGGCATCAGCCCGGGGCGCCTGGTCGTTCCGGCCCGGGCGCTCGCGTCGCCCGGACCGGGGATTGACGTCGGTCGCACCCGCGGGCGACGATGGCGCCCCAGCACACCGCGGAGGTCCCTCGTGCGTCGTCGCCTGCCCGTCGCCCTCGCCGCCTGCCTCGCCCTCGCGACCGCCCTGCCGGCCACGCTCGCCACCGCGCAGGGCTCCGGGTCGGCCACCGCCGCGGTGACGCTCTCGCCCGTCGGCGACTCCACCGTGAGCGGCCTGGCCGTGCTCACCCCGCGCGACGCCGACACCGCCGCCAACGTGGTCGCGCTGGGCGCGCCCGCCGGCGCGATGGCGGTGGTCCATGCGGGGACGTGCACGGCCATCGACCCCACGCCCGTCGGGCTGCTGGGTGACGTGGGCACGACCGGCCAGCTGGCGACGACGGTGCCCCTCGCCTTCGGCGACATCGCGGACGGCGGCCACGTGGTCGCGATCCACCCCGGGCTCGACCTGTCCACGGCGTTGGCGTGCGGCGCCATCCCGCAGGTGGCGACGGGCCCCGACGGGGGTCCCAGCGCGGCCCCCGGGGCGTCGGTCGTGCCCGGTTCCTCCGACTCCCCCGCGTCGGGCCGGTTCGACGGCGCGCGCTTCGGCTTCGCCATCGACTGGGACGACCCGTGGCAGCGCCAGGAATGGGACCCCGGCGAGGGATACGAGGGGCTCTATCTCAGCAACGGCACGTCGTCGGTCAGCTTCGTCGCGTTCGAGCTGCCCGGCGGCGATGCCACGGCATGCATCCGCGATTGGGAGGGTCGCCTCCTGGGCCTGCTGCGTGGCGGCACGGTCGCCGACCTCCAGCCGGTGGCCGACGCCGAGCAGCCCGGCGACGCCGAGCGGGCCGTGGGCAGCTACCAGTACCTGTACAAGACGCAGGACGACCCGGCCGGCTCCACCATCATCGAGCGGGACGAGTGCCGCCGGCTCTCGGACTCGAGCGTCATCGAGGTCACCTCCGACATCCCGGCAGCCTCCCACGACTCGGAGGCGCCCGTGGTGGAGGCACTCGTCGCCCGGCTCGTGACGACCAGCACGCCGACCGGCAGCGGTGTGCCGACGCCCAGCGCCGCGCCGACCACGCCTCCGACCCCCACGGCGCCCCCCACCCCCGCGGTCACGGCACCGCCCACGCCCACGCCCCTGCCCACCCCGGACCCGGCCTGCGAGGGCGTGGACGCGTGGGTCCGGGACACGCTCGCCCGGTTCGACGCCGCCAAGGGCATCGCGGACGAGATCGGCACCTCCATGAACGCCGGCATGGCCGCCTACGCCCAGGCGCTGTCCGGTGCGTCGCTGGCCATCCAGCAGCTCCAGATCGCCCAGCAGCAGGCGGTCGTGCCAAGCGCCGCGGCGGCTGCCCAGGCGGACGTCATCAAGATGTTCCAGAAGCTCGCCGAGGCCTACGACCTCATGGGGCAGGCATACACCACCGGCAACACCGGGGTCCTCCAGCAGGGGCTGAGCGCGGCATCGGAGGCCCAGGGTCTGGCGGCGACCGCTCGCACGGGGGTCCGCAACGCGGCCACCCCCTGCGGCATCTCCGTCCCGGCCGCATGAGCGAGGGGCCACGCGTGCCAGCCCCCCTGCGCATCGGCTTCAAGGTCTCGCCGACCGGCATCAGCTGGCAGCGGATGCACGACATGTGGCGACGCGCCGGCGAGGTCGGCGCGTTCGACTCCGCGTGGCTGTTCGACCACTTCTACCCGGTCGATGGCGACGGCTCCTGCTTCGAGGCGACGACGAGCCTGGCCGCGCTCATCCCGCTCGTGCCAGGGCTCCAGGTCGGCCACCTCGTGCTCGCCAACCCCTATCGCCACCCGGCGCTCACGGCCAAGATCGCCTCCACCCTGGACCACCAGAGCGGTGGTCGCTTCGTGCTGGGGCTGGGCGCCGGCTGGCACGTGCCGGAGACCCAGGCCTATGGCATGGACCTGGACCCGCTGGGCCAGCGGCTGCGCGACCTGCGGGCCGCGGTCCTGGTCATCCGGGAGCTGCTCAAGCCGGAGGCAGGCATCTGGCCCACCGACGGCGCCGACTCGATGACCACCGGTGGCGTCAGCCTGGAGGCGCCCCCCTACGTGCTCCGGCACGCGCGCAACGACCCCCTGCCGCTCCAGGGCGAGGCCCTCCCCATCTGGCTGGGCGTGCAGGGCCTGCAGGTCGGCATGCGGCTGGTCGCCGAGGTCGCCGACGGCTGGAACTTCAGCGGCGCGTTCGCCGCCGAGGAGTTCTCGTCCCGCGTCGACGCCATCCGTCGGAACTGCGAGGCCATCGGCAGAGACCCGGCCGAGGTCGAGATCTCGGCGCAGCTCCGGGTGGACATGAGCGACCTGCCCGGCGCCCTGGCCACCTCGCGTCGGTTCGTCCGCGAGGGCGTCCGTCACATGATCCTGTACCTCGACGGACGCCAGGGCGTGGGGACGGTCGATCGCGTGGTCGCGGAGGTGGTGGCGGGGCTCCGCGACGACGAGGGCTGACCCAGATGAGCCCCAGCCGGGCGGGTCAGCCGCCCGCGAGCTCCGCGCGCACGATCCGGGCGCCATCCACCAATGCGCGCATCTTCTCCACGGCGAGCCCGCGCGCGGTCTGCGAGTAACCGCAGTCCGCTGACAGCCACAGCTTGTCCGACGCACACGACTCGAGCAGCCGTCGGATGCGCCCGGCCACGATCTCGGGGGTCTCGAGGTCGCGGGCCTTGACGTCGATGACCCCCGCCACGAGCACCTTGTCGCCCCCGTGCTCCGCCCACAGCTCGGTCTCCCACATCGAGCGGTTGGCGAACTCGAGGCTGAGCGCGTCGAGCTGCAGCTCGCGGAAGAACGGCGCGAAGGCGGCATAGGACCGATAGGACGTCGCGGGGCGGCCCCGGAAGTTGCCGAAGCACAGGTGGAGCGAGGTCATCGCATCCACGCCCTCGAGGCAGGCGTTGGTGATGTCGACCATCTCGGGCAGCCCGCCAGGCATGATCCAGAAGGCCGGCTCGTCGAGCTGGATGAGGGTCGCGCCCGCCGCGACGGCTGCCTTGAGCTCCCGGTTGATGAACGGCACCAGCGCCCAGGCGAGCGCGCCCTTGTCGGCGTACTGGGGGGATGGGTCGATCCGGAAGGCCTGGGTCACCGGGCCCTGGAGGGCGCTCACGAACGGCTTCGTGGTGCGCGCCAGCAGGTGCTCGACCTCGGGCACCATGCCATAGCCATCGGGGACGTCGAGCGGCGCGACGGCTCGGAAGGCGTCCAGCTGGTCGGGCCCCGGGTAGCCCAGGCGCCGCTCGTAGTCGATCGCCTCGAGCCCCGTGATCCGCCCGTGGAAGTTGCGCGTGAAGTCGGCGCGCAGCATCTCGCCGTCGCTCACCACGTCATAGCCGACCTCCTCGGCCTCGCGCAGCGCCAGCTCCGCACCGTCCCTGAGCGACTCGTCGATGTCGGACGGTCCCAGCTTGCCCTCGGCGACCGCGTCGCGGACCAGCCACATCCAGGACGGCACGCCGGAGCTGCCGATGGATTGGACGGGCAGCAGGGGCAGGCCGGTCAGCGTAGGCACGGGGTCCTCCTTGGTGGGCGGGCTCAGGCGGGCGTCGCCGCGCGCTGGAACAGCTCGATGTGATAGCCGTCGGGGTCGATGAGCCAGGCAGCCAACGCGCCCCGGTTGGGACCCATCGGGATGGTCGCCGCCTGGCGGCTGCGGGTCCGGTGCCCCGCGGCTATGGCCTGGTCGAGGAGGGCCTGCGCATCGGTCACGTGGAGGCACAGGTGGCCAGTGCCGTGGTCCCAGGGACGCGGCTCGGCGGTGGCGTGCGCATCGGTGCCGTGGTACTCGAGCAGCTCCACGAAGATGCCGTCGCTGCCGGGGACCCGGAGGTACACCACGCGACAGTCACGCATCTCGATGCCCAGCGCCGCCCGGACGTAGTCGACCGCATCGAGGGTGACGTCGAAATGGACCTCGAGGCCCAGCAGGTCGCGGTAGAAGGCGAGCGAGCGCTCCATGTCGGCGACCCCGATGCCGCCGTGGAAGAACCCGCTGACCAAGGACGCCACCCGTCACCCCGTCCGCACCGGGACCGTGCCTGCCGTCCATGCTGGCATCGTTTCCGGTCAGGTCGGAGTGTGCCATGCCGCTGCCCCCTGCGCCAGCCGCCGCCACACCCCGCGCAGCGCCGGCCCCCATGGAATGGTCCGCGCGGCACGCCCAAGGACGGGCCATCCGGCCCGGGTGGGGCACCCCGCCCATCGCCCACAATCGCCCTCGGGCAGTCCGCGACGCCGTCACCGGTGCCTGGCGTGCGTGGGTGAGTCATGGTCGTCCCGGTTCCCCGACGAGGGACCCGAGTCCTGTCCCTTCTCGCGGCGTCCATCGTCGTGGCGGCCTGCGTGGGTGGTCCCGCGCGTCGGGTGAGCACCCCTGCGCCACCGGCAGTGGCGCCGAGCCCGGTCATCGCGTCAGCGACCCCGCAGCCCACGGTGGCGGCGACCCCGCAGCCCACCCCCGCGGCGACCCCGCAGCCCACGGCCACGGTCACCCCGCAGCCCACGGTGGCGGCCACCCCGCTCGCCACGTCGGGCCTCGTGGCGACGTCGCCCGCGCCGAGCACATCCGTCACCTTGGTGGTCGGCCAGCCAGCGCCGGGGCCCGTCGGGCTCGTCCGCTCGGACGGCTCGCCGTTCCGGCTGGCTGACGAGGCGGGCCATCCCGCCATCCTGTTCTTTGGCTACACCCACTGCCCCGATGTGTGCCCGGAGACCATCGCCACGCTGCTCGAGGTCCAGCGCGCCCGACCCGACGTCAGGATCGTGTTCGTGACGGTGGACCCCGAGCGCGACACGCCGGAGTTCCTCGCGGAATGGACCGCCTACATGTCCGACGGGATCGTGGGCGTCACCGGGTCGCCCGCCGCCATCCGCCAGGCAGCCGACCTGTACGGCGTCCAGTACGCCCGCGTGGACACGGGGTCCGTGGGTGGCTATTCCATGGCCCACACGGCGTTCCAGTACCTCGTCGACGAGGACGGCAGCCTCGTCCGGATCTACCCCTTCGCGACGCCACCCGAGACCATCATCGGCGACCTGGACGCCCTCCAGTGAGCCGGCACGCACGAGGAGGCCTTCCGATGCCTGCTTCCGCCCTTCGCTCGCTCCGGCCGGTCGTGGCCGTGGGCGTGGCCATCCTGGCGCTGTCGACGAGCGCACTCGCCCAGTCCCCTGGCGCCGCCTCGCCGGTCCCGTCCGGCGCAGCCCTGCCGCTGCGTGTCGAGGGCGCTTGGGCCCGCACCTCCCCCATGATGGAGCTCGCGGGCGCGGCATTCATGGTGCTGATCAACGATGGACCGACCGATGATGCGCTGGTCACCGTGGGCAGCCCGCGGGCGACCACCGTGGAGATCCACCAGACGACCACCGATGCCAACGGCGTGATGGCCATGGCGCCCGTGGCGTCGGTCCCGGTCCCCGCGGGCGGCCGGACGGAGCTCGCACCGGGTGGCTATCACGTGATGCTCATCGGACTCCTCGAGCCCCTCCTCGAAGGTGACGTGGTCCCGCTGACGCTCACGTTCCAGAGCGGGACGGTCATCGAGGTCCAGGCCACGGTCTCGGCGGTCGCGCCCGGCAGCTCGGCGGTGCCCATGGGCTCGGTGGTGCCCGGTGGCTCGCCGACCCCGTCGGGCTCGCCCGGCATGTGATGTCCATGGCGTTGCCGCGCTCGCGGGCCGCGCTCGCCGGCGTGCTCATGGCCGTGATCGCCCTGGCCGGGCAGCCGGCGGCATCCGCTGCCGAGACGATCCAGGTGGTCCCGGTCTCGACCCAGGCGTGGGTCGGCCCGATGGACCTCATCCTCGGGCTGTACGACCTGGAGAGCGTCCCCATCACGGATCCGGCAGCCAGCGCCACGCTGACGCTCGTGGCACCGGACGGCTCGACGCGCGAACCCGTCGCGCTCACGCTCCGGCGCTTCGTCGCCGCGGGGCGGGAGCTGTTCGTGGCTCGCGTGACCTTCGACCAGGTCGGCCAGTGGCGGGCCGACGTCACGCTCGACCACGCCGCAGGGGTGCTGACGGGACACGCGAGCCTCGCCGTGCGGCCGGACGACGGCACGCCCGCCCTGGGCTCCATGGTCCCCGACGTGGTCACGCCCACGATGCGCAGCGCGAGCAACCTGATGCGCTCCATCACCTCGGACCCCGACCCGGTCCCGGACTTCTATGTCTGGAGCGTGTCCGAGCTGCTGGCCGCAGGGCAGCCGTTCGTGCTGGTGTTCGACTCCTACGTGTTCCGCCCCAACGAGGCATGCGGGGGCGCGCTCGGGATGGTCCACGAGATCTTCCCGGAGTTCCCGCGCCTGAGCGTCGTCCACGCCGAGCCCTGGCAGACGAGCTATGCGACCGGCACGCTCACGCTGGAGCCGCCCGAGGGGCCGGCCGCCCTCACGGATGCGGCGGCGGCATACGGCATCCACGAGCCGCCCTGGCTGTTCCTGGTGGACTCGGAGGGTCGGCTCGCGGCCAAGTTCACGGGCGTGGTGGGCTCGGACGAGCTGCGTGCGGCGATGGCCGCGCTGAGCGACGAGGTGACCCACTGACCAGGCCGTGACGCGACCCGGGGCCCTGCCCCGGCGACGCGCGCCGACCGGCTCAGGCGCCGCGGGCCGTCCCCGATGGGACCGCCACGGCGGCGCGCGCGTGGTCCGGGTGGGCCGCCACCCAGTCGGGCACGCCGCCCCTGCCCACGACCTCGGCGGCGATGCCGGCGGCGCCCAGGATGCTGCCGCCGATGGCTGCCCGCATCCCCGATCGGCACAGCACCAGCCACGTGGCATCGCGGTCGAGCTCGTCCACGCGTCCCGGCAGGTCGCCCAGGAAGACCGTGGTGGCACCGGGGATGATGCCGTCGCGCCACTCCGTGGGCTGGCGCACGTCGAGCACCTTGACGCCCGCAGCCAGCCGGGCGTCCACGCTCGCGAGCGGCGTCATCGTCATGCGCTCGAGGACCCGGCCGCTCGCCTGCCAGGCCGCCACGCCACCCTCGAGGAGGCCGATCACGGCGTCGTAGCCGATCCGGGACAGGTCCACCACCAGGTCGGTGGCGAGCCCTGGCTGGTCCTCCGGCAGGACCAGCACGATGGGCGCCCCGAAGGGGACCACGGAACCGACCCAGCTCGCGAACGACTCGGTGGCCTCCACGTGGACCGAGCCAGGGAGATGGCCCTCGGCGAACGCCCAGCGGTCGCGCCCATCGACCACCCACACGCCCCGCGCGACCAGGTCGGCCACGATGGCCGGGGGCAGCGCGGCGGGCGCACGCAGGCCGCGGACCAGCGGTGCGCCGCCACGGTTGATCTCCGCCATGTGGCCGTAGTAGGCCGGCCAACGCCCGAGGCCACCCAGCAGCAGCCGCTGGAAGCGCGCCTTGCTGACGGTCTGGAGCAGCTCGTTGGTGGCTCGCTCGCGCCCCATGGTCGTCTCTCGCCCCGCGCCCGCCGGCCCCGCGCTGCAGAAGGAGCCGGCGCCGTGGGTTGGCAGCACCCGGACGCCGTCCGGGAGCCGGGCCAGGCGTCGGAGCGACCGGAACTGGTCGTCCGTCAGGCCGGGTGTGTGGTCCGGGCCCAGGAGGTCCGTGCGACCCGCGGTGCCCACCAGCAGGCTGCCACCCGTGAGCACGGCCTGTGGCACGGTGTCGCTCCCGTCCACGATCTGCCACGCGAGATGCTCCGGGGTGTGGCCGGGGGTCGCCATCGCGACCAGGGAGATCGCGCCGAGCGCCACCGCGGCGCCCTCGTCGGCGGCCCGGTGGGGGAAGCGATACCCGCCGCGCGCGGGTGCCACGATCTGGGCGCCCGTGGCCGCCCGCACCTCGAGCGCGCCCGACACGTAGTCGTTGTGGCAGTGGGTCTCGAGGACGTGGGTGATGCTCCAGCCCCGTCGGTCGGCGGCCTCCAGGAACCGCGCCACATCGCGCTGGGGGTCGATCAGGGCGGCCTCGCCCTGGGACCCCACGAGCCATGTCGCGTCGCCCAGCCCTGGGGTGAGGAACATCTCGATGTCCACGGAGGCCTCCATGCTGCCACGTCCCTGCAAGCTGCCCGGGCGTGGCGGCACCGGCCGTGCCCCACGTCCCGCGATATTGTCCACTGACATACTAGGGTAATACGGACGGCCCGACCCTGCCCGACCGGGCTGGCGCACGACCTACACTGGCTCGCGTCCCCGCCAGGTCGTGGAGGTCGTCAGTCGCATGCCCAGGGTCGACCTCATCGTCCGTGGCGGCACGGTCGTGACCTCGCGCGGGCGGGCTCTCGTGGACCTGGCCGCGCTCGACGGCCGGATCGCCGCCATCGCCGCGCATGGCCAGCTGGACGCATCCGCCGACCACGAGCTGGATGCCACCGGCAGGTTCGTGCTGCCCGGCGTCATCGATGGGCATGTCCACTTCCGCGACCCGGGGCTCACCTGGAAGGAGGACTTCGAGACGGGCAGCCGCGCGGCCGTGATGGGTGGCGTGACCACCGTGCTGGACATGCCCAACACGCTGCCACCCACCGGATCGGTGGCCCACGCCCGTGCCAAGGCGGAGCGGGTGGCCGGCCGAGCGTGGTGCGACGTGGGGCTCATCGGGCTGGTGGCCCAGGAAGGGCTGGGGGAGCTGCGACCGATGGCCGATTCGGGGCTGGTGGTCGGCTTCAAGGCGTTCCTGGCGACCACGACCGGCGACCTCGCCCGACCCTCGGATGGCGCGCTGCTCGACGCGATGCGGGTCATCGCGGGGCTGGGCATGCGGCTGGGGGTCCACGCCGAGGACGACGAGATCGTGGCGCACGAGACCGCACGGCTGCGGGCCGCGGGTCGCAGGGACCCGCTCGCCCACGTCGAGAGCCGCCCGGCGGTCGCGGAGGCCGAGTCCATCGGTCGGGTCGGGCTGCTCGCCAGCGAGACGGGGTGCCCGGTGCACGTGTTCCACGTCTCGTCGCGGCAGGGGCTGGCGATGGTCGACCTGTGGCGTGGACGGGGAGTCGACATGACGACCGAGGCCACGCCACACCACTGCCTGCTGGGCGCCGAGGACATGGCCACCCTGGGCGTCCGGCTGCGCATCAACCCGCCCGTGCGGCACCGGGCCGAGGGGCATGGCGCGGCGCTGCTCGCGGGCCTCGCGAGCGGGCGGGTGACCGGCGTCGGCACCGACCACTCGCCGCACACCCGCGAGGAGAAGCTGGTCGATGACGTGTGGGCCTCGGTGTCCGGGTTCGCGGGGGTCGAGACCGCGCTGCCGCTGCTCCTGACCCACGGGGTCCATGCGGGTCGGATGACGCTGGAGCAGTACGTCCGAGCCTCGTCCGAGGGATTGGCGCGCGCGTGGGGGCTCCATCCGCGCAAGGGCGCCATCGCCGTGGGGTCCGATGCCGACCTGACGATCGTGGACCTCGACCGACCGGGGGTCATCGAGGAGTCGCGGCTGCATGGTCGGAGCAACCTCACGCCGTTCGAGGGGATGGCCACGCGGGGTGCCGCCGTCGCCACGGTCGTGCGTGGCCGCGTGGCGATGCAGGATGGCGAGCTGGTGGGTCGCCCGTCGGGGCGGCTGGTGCGAGGCGTGCGTTCGGCCGACTGACCCGGTGGTGGGCCCGGCCCCCGTTCGGGTCACTGGGGCGCTGGACGAGGGCCCGTACACTGGCGCGCATGCAGCCCCACATCCGCCCCCGCCCATCCCTCTCGCTCGGCGCCCTGCTCGCAGCGGGCGCCCTCCTCGTCGGCGCGCCCGCGATGGCGCAGGACGCCGGGTTCCCCGTCACCGACGCCGCCTCCGGGGTGTCCGTGACGCTGCCCTCGGCCTACCAGACGCAGGAGCAGCAGGTCCCGGGCACGGCCATCACCATCCGCTACTACCTCGCCGTGGACGGCGAGACCGCCACGTCGTTCTCGGTGTTCGACGTGACCGAGGCCGACGGTGGCTATGACCTCGATGGCGGGGTCCAGGGCTCCGCCGACGGGACCGGCGGCACGCTCGTCTCGTCGACGCCGATCGTGCATCAGGGCCACGAGGGGCGGGACTTCGAGATCGCCGTGACCGACCAGAGCAGCGGCGTCGCGGGGCTCGTCCTGTCGCGGCTGCTGTGGACCGGCCAGAACGTGGTCCAGCTCCAGGCCGTGGGGCGCGCCACGGAGCGCGCCACGGTGGAGGAGCTGTTCGCCGGACTCGTGGCGACGCTCGACCTGGGTGCGCAGGCGATCGGCTCCCCGGGCCCCAGTGGCCTGCCGCCCGCCAGCGACGCGCCGCTCCCGGGGTCCTCGGCCGGTGCCAGCGAGGCGCCCCTGGTGGCGCCCGGCGGCTGAGGCAGCCGCCCGCGCGCGGCTCAGTCGGGATCGCACGATGGTGCGCCGACCTCCACGTTGATCGTGGTCATCGTCCCGCTGTTGCGTGACACCACGAACACGAACGGCTCGCTGTCGGACAGGTTCTCCTCCGCGTGGATGACCCGCGGGGGCACGTAGATGAAGTCGCCCGGGCCCGTGTCGCGCGCGTGCTCGAGGTGGTCCCCCCACGTGAAGCGCGCGTGTCCCCCGATGACATAGATGGACGACTCGGCGTCGCCATGATGATGCGCGCCGCTGACCATGCCTGGCGGCGTGGTCACGTAGCCGGTCCACAGCTGGCGCGAGCGGGTCGTCTCGGGCGTCACCCCGGACTCGCGGACCATGCCACGCGTCTGCTCCGAGCCGTTGATGACGCGATCGGCCGGCGCGACGATGACGAGGCCGCCCTGGGCGGACCCCTGGTCCGCGGACGCGGTGGCATCCCCGGGTGCCGAGGGCCCATCGGGCACCACGGCGATGGCCTCGATCTCGAACAGGTAGTCGGGGTTGGCGAAGCCCGCGACCCGCACCAGGGTGCTGGTGGGGAAGTCGGACGGGAAGTGGCGCTGCCGGATCGCCCGCAGCTCGGCTGCGCGCGCGGCGTACTCCTCGCCGACATAGACGTTGACCTTGACGATGTCGCGCATCGTGCCGCCGCCGGCGCGCACGACCTGCTCGAGGTTCGCGAACGCGAGCTCGGCCTGGGCGGCGATGTCCCCCGCCGGGATCGACCCGTCGGGTCGCGCCCCGACGATGCCGCTGATGTACAGCGTGCGGCCGCCCCGGACCGAGATGGCAGGGCTGTACTGCCACGTCATGGGGTAGATCGAGGGGACCTCGATGGTCCGCCGCTCGATGGTCATGGCTGGGCCTCCGGTAGCGCCGCGACGGCGGGCAGGACGGTCTCGCGGAACGTGCGCAGATGCTCGATGAGCGCAGCCACGCTGGGCACCACCGGTTTGAGCTCGATGTAGTCGGCGCCCGCGTCCCGATACGCCGCGATGCGCGCCGCGATGGCGCCCGGGTCGCCGGAGAGCGTCCGGTCCCGGTAGGCCGTCTCGTCCGCGAAGTGGTCCCCCAGGGTGGGTCCGGCGAGCCGGTGCGCGTCAGCCACGGACGCTGCGAGCACCGAGTGCACGTTGATCCCGACCGTGGGCATCGGTCCCACGCGCCCCGCCGCGGCGCGCAGCTCGCGGAGGCGCTGCGCCCCCTGCGCGATCTCCTGCGTGGTCACCTGGCTGGGCATCCAGCCGGCGTCCCAGCGTGCCGCACGCTCCAGCGCCGCAGCCGACCGGCCTCCGACGATGAGCGGGGGGTGCGGTCGCTGGACGGGCTTGGGGAACATCATCGCCTGCTCGAAGTGGACATACTGGCCATCGAACGAGGGTGCGTCCTCGGTCCACAGCAGCCGCATGGCGGCGAGGTACTCGTCCATGCGCGGCCCTCGCGGGCCGTGCGCCCCGAACGAGTCGTACTCGCGACTCAGACTCCCACGGTGGGACCCCAGGAGCGTGGTGTCGTCGGTCGTCTCCTTCCGGTTGGGGCCGATGCCCAGACCCAGGATCACCCGGCCGCCGGACATCGCGTCGAGGGTTGCGATCTGCTTGGCCAGTTGGAGCGGGTGTCGGTTGGGCAGGATGAGCACCGAGGTGCCGAGGCCGATTCGCTCGGTGCGCGCGGCCGCCCAGGTGAGGGTCTCGAGCGCCTCCAGCATCGTCCGGTCGTCGCCCACGCCCGCGGGCTCGCCGCGCATGCCGACCGAGATGTAGGCGCCGTCGAAGATGATGTGGTCCCGCACCGCGACCACGTCGAAGCCCAGCGCCTCGGCCGCCTGGGCCACGTCCACCACGGCCTGCGCGGACGCCAGGCGGCCGGACTGGGGCAGCATGACGCCGTAGCGCACCGACCGACCGGCAGCCTGCGTCGGCCCGCTCATGCGCCGGGTGCGAGGGCCAGCACGCGTGCGGGGCCGGCGCTGCCGCCCGCGACCGGCAGCGCGCCGATGATCAGGAGGATGTCCGTGGCGGGCAGCTCGCCGAGGTTGGCGAGGTTCTCCAGGACATAGCGGTCGGCGCCGTGGATGACGCGATGGCTGGGCGAGCGGACCTCCGAGGGCGTGGCGTTGTCCACGCTCAGCGTGTCGATCCCCACGCCGGCGACGCCTCGGGCGACCAGCAGCCGAGCGGCCTCGGGGTCCAGGGCCGGATGCCGGAGCACACCCTCGGCGTCGGCGTTGGCGTAGCGGGTCGGGTCCGCCCATCGGTCGGCAGCCCAGCCAGTCCGCACCAGGACCCACGCGCCATCGGGCACCGTGCCGTGCTCCCGCTCCCATGCCTCGACCTCGACGACCGAGAGTCGGTGCTCCAGGTCGGTGGCAACGGTGGCGGAGCAGTCGATGACGACGGCCTCCGCCAGCAGGTCGATGGGTGGGACATCCCCCATCGACCGGGCCCCGTCCACGAAGTGGGCCGGCGCGTCGAGATGGGCACCGTGGTGCTCGCTGAGCGCGATGCGGCCGGTGTGCACGCCTCGCTCGGCGATCGTGGCCGTCACGGTCCGCTCGAAGGGGAGGGCACGGGGCATGCCGGGCATCCCCACCGCCAACGGCGGGCTGAGGTCCACCAGTCGGCGGCCACGGAGGGCAGCCAAGAGGGCGGCCGCGGTCTGGGGTGATGGCATGCGATGTCTCCCGGTCAGCCCAGCTTGAGGGCTGGCAGGACCTCCTTGCCGAACACCTCGATGAACTCCGCCTGGTTGCGGCCCACGTTGTGCAGGTGCACCTCGTCGAAGCCCATGTCCACGTAGTGCTGGATGTGCGCCGTATGGGCCTTGAGGTCGGATGTCATGAGCACCCGGTTCACGAAGTGCTCTGGGCGCACCATCTTCGCCATCGCGGCGAAGTCCTCGGGGTTCTTGATGTCCTGCTTGGGGAAGGGCATGCCGCCGTTGGGCCATTCCTTGACGGCCTGGTCCACGGCCTCCTCGTCCGTGGGCGCCCACGAGATGTGGATCTGGAGGATCTTGGGAGCGCCGGAGGGGTCCTTGCCCGCCTCGCGGGCGCCCTCCTCGAACTTGCCCCAGAGCATCCCGATCTTCTCGTCCGCCGCACCCACGGTCACGATGCCGTCCGCAAACTTGCCGGTCTTCTTCGCGTTGACGGGGCCCGCCGTGGCGACATAGACCGGCACCCGGTGGGCGTCGTCGGGGCGCGTGTACAGCTTGGCGCTCTCGAGCGTGAAGTACTCGCCCTTGTGCTTGACCACCTGCCCGGTGAACAGCTTGTTGATGATCTCGATGGACTCGAACATCATCGCCGAGCGGATCCCGATCTCCGGCCACTCCCCGCCGATGACGTGCTCGTTGAGCGCCTCCCCGGCGCCCAGGCCCAGCCAGAAGCGGCCCGGGAACATGGCACCCAGGGTGGCTGCCGCGTGGGCGATGACCGCCGGGTGATACCGGAAGCCAGGACAGGTGACCGCGGTCCCGAAGGTGAGGCTGGTCTGCGTGCCCAGGGCGCCCATGAACGACCAGGCGAAGGCGGACTGGCCCTGCTGCGGGGTCCAGGGGTGGAAGTGCTCGCTGACCATGAAGCCTGCGGAGAAGCCGGCGCCCTCGGCCTGGGCGCACCACTCCAGCAGGTCGGTGGGGTGGAACTGCTCGAGCATCGCCGCGTAGCCGATGGTGGTCATGTGGTCCCTCCGTGCGGGCGGATCTCGGGTTCGCTTCCCGCGGCCGTCGGGCCGACCGGGAAGGGATCGTATCCAAGAATGCGTGGACGGTATGCTACTCCAACCGGAATCGTACACATCCGGTTCGCGCGACAGGCACCCCACCGGGAGGACCCGATGTCGACCCTGGACCCGGCCTTGCTGCCCACGCGGGGTACGGCGATCGTACACGGGGGCTATGTGCTCACGATGGACGATGCCCTGGGCGACCTGCCGGGCGGCGAGGTCGTCGTCCGGGACGGGGTCATCGCCGCGGTGGGCGCCGCCGGCATCGCGGACGCCATGGCCCTGGGCGTCGACGCACGTCGCATCGACGCTACCGGCTGCGTCGTGCTGCCCGGCTTCGTGGACACCCATTGGCACCTCTGGAACTCGCTGCTGCGAGGCCTCATCGGGGACGGCGACCGCGCCTACTTCCCGGTCAAGAACCGCCTCGCGCCCTTCCTGACCGCCGAGGACACCGAAGCCTCGGCGCGGCTCGCGCTCGCCGAGGCCACGGCGTCGGGAATCACGACGCTGAACGATTGGGACCACAACCTGCGCGCGCCGGCGTTCGCGGACGCGAACGCCCGGGCGATCGTGGCCTCGGGGCTGCGCGCCCGCTACTCCTACGGCAACGCCGACAAGCTCGACCCGGCGGAGCGGATGGACCTGGACGACGTCCTGCGCTTCCGTGACGCGTGGGTCGGCGGCCCGAGCGAGGACCGGATCTCGCTGGGCGTCGCGCTGCGGGGCCCGGTGCGCACGCTCCCCGGCGTGTGCCAGGCCGAATGGGACTTCGCGCGCGCCCACGACCTGCCCATCACGATGCACTGCGGCGGGCGCCGCGAGGAGGGCGGTCGCTACTGCGAGCTGGCGTCGATGGGCGCCGCGGGCATGCTCGGGCCGGACGTCCAGGTGGTGCATGCGGTGCACGCCACGCCCCCCGAGATCGAGTTGCTGGCGCGGACCGGCACGCACATCTCGCTGAGCCCGCTGACCGAGTACCGGTCGATGGGCATCCCGCCCCTGGGCGACCTGCTGTCGGCGGGCATCCTGGTCAGCCTGTCCATCGACACCCTGGCCATCCCGACGACCGCCGATATGCTGCTCCAGATGAACGTGTGCCTCTCCGTGGAGCGGGCCCGCACGGGGCGACCGGACATCACGCCACGCCGGATGGTCCGCATGGCCACGCTCGACGGCGCCCGCGACCTTGGGCTGGACGATCGGATCGGGAGCCTGACGCCCGGCAAGCGCGCCGACCTCATCGCGGTGCGCGTCGATGGCTTGGGCACGGCGCCAGCGGCGGACCCGGTGGCGACCCTGGTCCTGTGCGCTCGCGCCTCGGACGTCGACCTGGTCATCGCCGACGGTCGGGTCCTCAAGCGTGACGGCAGGCTGACGGCGGTCGACCCCCGCGCCGTCATCGAGCGGGCCACCACGACCCTGCGCGACGTGGTCGCGCGGTCCGGCTGGGACGTGGGCTTGGGCGTCGCGGCCGATCGCCCCACGACAGGGCCGGCGTGAGCGCGGATCGGGTCGTGGGGACGGCGGCCGGGCCGTCGCGCGACGACACCGACGACCCGCCGACCACCATGGCCGGCGGCCCGCGGGGCCCGTGGTGGGCACGCCTCGACCGACGCACGACGGCGCTCGTGCTGGGGGTCGAGGCGATCCTCATCCTGGTGGTCTGGCAGGTCGCCATCGGCACCTTCGGGCTGGTCAGCCCTGTGTTCCTGCCGCCGCCCCTCGAGATCCTGGACGGGTTCGGCACCCTCGTCGCACGCGCTGACATGCTCCAGCACCTGGGCACCAGTCTGTGGGTGTGGTCGCTGGGCTTTGGCCTCGCCGTGGTGGTGGGCGTCGCCCTGGGAATCCTCACCGGCGCCTCGGTGCCGGTCGACCGGCTGAGCACGCCGGTGCTGTGGACGATCTACGCCACGCCCTGGCTCGCCTATCGCCCGCTGTCGGTCGTGTGGTTCGGCTTCGGCCTCGCGCCCATCGTGTTCCTCGTGTTCATCGCATCGGTGTTCCCGGTCCTGCTCAACACGGCGGCCGGGGTCCGGTCCGTGGACCCGTCGCTGCTGGCGGCCAGCCGCGTCTTCGGTATCCCGCGCCTGCGCATGTATCGCACCATCCTGCTGCCGTCGGCACTGCCCTTCGTGATCGTGGGCATGCGCCAGTCGGCGGTCATGGCGACCATCAGCCTCATCGTGGCCGAGATGACCGGCTCGTCGATCGGCCTTGGGGCGCTCGTGGGCATCCTCACGAGTCGGTATCAGACGGGCCAGGCGTTCGCGCTGGTGGTCATCGCCGTGCTCTGGACGGTGGGCATCGGCCAGCTGCTCAAGGCCATCGGTCGCCGCGTCGCGCCGTGGCAGACGGATGCGCGCCTGGCATGAGCGCGTCGCCGACGCTGGAGCGCCCCGTCCCGATCGACCCGGCGGCCATCGAGGCCTTCCACACGCGCCATCCCGGCCGTGCCACGGACGACCGGCGGCGCTGGCGCGTCGTGGTGGCCGTCGAGGTCGTGGTCATCCTGGCGCTCTGGGAGGTCGCCATCAGCGGGTTCCATGTGGTGCGACCTGCGTTCATGCCGCCGCCATCGGCGATCGTCGGCTCGCTCGGCGAGCTGCTCGCTCGGCCGAGCTTCCCCAACCACCTCATGTACAGCGTCGGCAACCTGGTCGTGGGCGTGGTGCTGGCGACCATCGTGGGAGTCGGCGTGGGCCTCGCGGTCGGTTGGTCGCGGCTCCTGGACCTGACCGTCTCGCCCATCATCTGGACGACCTACTCGGTGCCCAAGGTCGCGTTCGCGCCCCTCGTCATCCTCGCCTTGGGGCTGGGCGCCGCGTCCAAGGTGTTCCTGGTGTTCCTGCTCGGCGTCTTCCCCGTGTGCCTCAACACGATCGAGGGCGTGCGCACGGTGGACCCGTCGCTGGTGCGCGCCGCGCGGGTGTTCGGGACCGGCGGCATCCGGCTGCTGCGCACCGTCATCCTGCCCGCCACGCTGCCGTTCATCCTCGTGGGCATCCGTCGCGCCGTCGCGCTCGGCTTCATCGGGTCCATGCTGGGCGAGTTCATCGGCGGCAACACCGGCGTGGGCTATCTGCTCAAGCGGGCCGCCCAGGAGTTCCAGATGGACGACGCGCTCGCCATCGTGGTGGTCATGATCGCGGTCGCCAACGTGGGCTTGCTGGTCACCGACCTGGTGCAGCGTCGGGTGGCGCCCTGGGCGCGCTGAGGATGGATGGCTCGCCCGCGGTCGTGCGCGAGGCCTAGCCGCCCATCCCGCGGGCGTGCTCCGCGGCCTCGTCCTGGAGGAGGCCCCAGATTCGCTCCCGGGCCTCGATGTAGGCGGGCTCGGCCTTGACGTCGTACTCCCAGCGCGGCCGACGCAGGTCGATGGGCAGGATGGCCTTGATGCGCCCCGGGCGGGTGGTCGCGACGATGACCCGGTCGCCGAGCTGCACCGCCTCGTCGATGCTGTGGGTGATGAGGAGCGCGGTCCGACCCGTGTCGGCCACGATCCGCTCGAGCTCGCCCTGCATCACCTCGCGGGTCATGGCGTCGACCGCGGCGAAGGGCTCGTCCATGAGCAGCACCCGCGGGTCGCCGACCAGCGCGCGCGCCAGGCCCACCCGCTGGCGCATGCCGCCGGACAGCTCTCGTGGATATGCCTTCTCGAAGCCGGCCAGGCCGACCAGCCGGATGGTCGACGCGATGCGGGCCTCGTGGTCCGGGACCCGTCTCCCGGCGCCTCCCTCGAGCGCGAAGTGGACGTTGTCCCAGACGGTGCGCCAGGGCAGCAGCGCGTAGTCCTGGAACACGACGGCGCGGTCGGGCCCCGGCCCGGTGACCGGCTCGCCATCCACCAGGACGCTGCCCTCGACGGGCTGGACCAGCCCTGCGATGCAGTTGAGGAGCGTGGTCTTGCCACACCCCGACGGGCCCACGACGGTGATGAACTCGCCCTCGCGGATGTCGAGGCTCACCCGCCAGAGGGCGATGAGCCGCCGATCCGAGCGCGCCTGGGGGTAGGCGACGGTCACATCGGAGATTCGGATCGACGAGGACATGTGGCTCCTGAGCCAGGGACGGGCGGGGGTCGCCGGACTACCGGCGACCCCTCGTGGTGAAGGACCCGGCGGTGGGTCAGTTGCCCGGCCAGGCGATGTCGGCCGGTGGGTCGTTGGCCAGTCCCAGCGAGCCCTGGGCGGCGAGGAGGGGACCCAGGTCGGACGAGCCCTCGAAGGTGACGTCGACGTCCAGCTGCTGGTTGGCGACCGTGGTGTCGAACGCCTCCTGCCCGTAGTACAGGTTGGGGCAGTAGTTGTACGCCTGGAGGGAGTAGACGCCGGAGTTCGCCTCCTGGGCGGCCGTGTCGACCTCGTTGGCCCGATAGATCTCCAGCACGCGGTCCTTGTTGGCGGGCAGCTCGCCCAGCCCCGGTGCCTGGAGGAACTGGGTGGCGCGCATCACAGCGCGCAGGAAGCGCCCTGCCGCGTTCGGGTTCTGGGCGAGCCAATCGACCGACGCGACGTACGAGTCGTTGGGCCAGGCCTTGACCTCGGAGATGGGGAAGCTCGCGCCGTACTCCTCGAGGGCGAGCCGATCGTCCTCGTAGAAGGGCATGAGCGCCACGCTGCCGGCCAGGAAGAACTGCCGCCACGTGGCGGAGTCGGGACCGGGGTAGACCACGTTGGCGCCCACGCCCGACACGTCCCAGCCCGCCTCGGCGAGCACCTTCTCGCGTTCGAACTGCGCGGGGTCGCCGGCAGTGCCCGCGAGCACGATGTCCTTGCCCGCGAGGTCCGCGGCGGAGGTGATGTCGGGCTGGACCGCGAAGTTGAACGACTGGCGGCAGGAGTGGCTGCCAACGACCCGCACGGGCAGTCCCTCGTTGGCCGCCAGGAGCGCCGCGCCCGCGCTCTGGACGCCGATGTCCGCGCTGCCGGACACGACCGCCGCGACGGTGTCGTCCGCGGTCACCACGTCGACCGTGATCCCCTCGTCCTCGAAGTAGCCCTCGGCGTCGGCGATGAAGTAGCGGCCGTACATCACGATGTCGGGGAACGGGATGGCGATGGTCAGGTCGGCCTTCTCGGCCGGTCCGAACGGGTCCACGGGCGCGCTCGCATCCTGTGCGAACGCGGGACCGGCGGCCAGGGCCAGCGCGCCGGCCATGGCCAACGGCACCGTCAGCCGGCGTCGGGTGATGGATCGCATCGGGTCCTCCAGCTCCTCGCGTACGACGCCGGCCTCATCCACTGTTGGCCAGATCGTCTACACGTCCGCGTCAAGTGTATTCGTCTTGGCCCGGAATGGGAACAGCCATCCCGACCGGCGATGCCGGTGCGCCGACCCATCAGGGGGTTGCGGACGCGTCCGGCGCGGCCAGCGCGATGGCGTCGATCTCGACCAGCAGGTCGTCACGGGCCAGCGCCGACACCTGCACGGTGGTCGATGGCAGCGTCCGTCGTAGGTGGCGCGCGCGAGTCGCCCCGACCCGCGGCAGGTCGGCGATGTCGGTCAGGTACACGGTCAGTCGGACGATCGAGTCGAGGCCCAGGCCCAGCCGGGCGAGGGTCGCCTCCATGTTCCGGAAGGCCTGCTCGGTCTGCGCCTCCACGCCGCCCGGCGCGGTCTCCAGCGTGACGGGGTCGGTGCCGGTCTCGCCCGCCAGGAACACGAAGCCTCCCGCGACCGATGCGGCCGCCCATCGACGAGGCGGCTCGTAGTCGAGGACGTCGAACGACATGGCGTACCCCCGTGTGACGATCGGGGCCACCACGCGGGCCCACAATGCAGACAATATCGCCCACCATGGATACGGAGGGACCGCCGATCGCACCCCAGCGAGAGACCCCGGCGACGACGCCGCGACCGCTCGCGTCATCGACCCCCGCCGAGGGCGCGTCCGCGCCGCCCGGTTCGACCCCGGGGGCCCAGGGACCGCCGACCGAGGGCGAGCGTTCGGGGCGTGGCTTCCCGGCGCTTCGGCATCGCGGGTTCCGCTGGTACTTCGGCGGCATGCTCGGCCGCGGCGCCATCGTGTGGCTGCTGTTCGTGGCCATCCCCTGGTATGCCCTGCAGCTGGGTGCCGGGCCCGTGGAGCTGGGCATCGTGACGGCGCTCCAGTCGCTGCCCACGCTGTTCGTGGCGCCGCTGGGTGGCGTGGTTGCCGACCGGCTCGACCGCCCGCGCGTGCTGGTCGTGTGCCAGCTGCTCTCCGCGGCGGTCGCGAGCGCGCTCTGCGTGGCCACGCTCGCGGGGGTCGTGACGATCCCGCTGCTCATGGTGGGCGCGCTCTCGCTGGGCATCATCACAGCCCTGGAACTGCCCGTGCGCCAGACGTACCTCACGGAGCTCGTGCCCATGGACCTCGCCACGAACGCGGTCGCGCTCCACTCGACCGCCTGGAACACGGCGCGCTTCATCGGTCCGGCGCTCGCGGGCGTGCTCATCGCGAGCGTGGGCATCGCGGCGACGTTCGGGTTCGCTGCCGTCACCGCAGTCGTGGTCGCCTGGACCATCCTCGTCATCGAGCGCCGACCGTGGCATCGACGGCCGCGCCCGGCGACCACGGACCGGGTCCTCGCCGCGCTCCGCGAGGGTGCGGGACATGCGTTCCGCGACCCGCTCATCCGGTGGGCGCTCCTGTTCGTGACGGCGGGCGGAATCCTCGGCATCCAGACCTTCCAGACGCTGGCGCCGCTGTACGCCACGGAGGCCCTCGGCCTGGAGGCAGGTGGCTACGGCGCGCTCATCTCGCTGTGGGGCCTGGGCGCGGTCGTCTCCGCCTACCTCATCGCGTGGTTCGCCCACGGCGATCGTCGGCCGTGGTTGGTGGCGGGTGGCCTGGGCATGGCGGCGACACTCAGCGCGATGGCCCTGGTGCACGTGGTGCCGGTCGCGTTCGTGCTCGCCGTCCTCCTGGGCGTCGCCCAGATCGCGCTGGTCCAGAACGCGCTCATCTCCGTCCAGCAGGCGGCGCCGGATGCGATGCGTGGCCGCGTGATGGGGCTCTACACCACGGTGTTCCAGGGCTTCAGCCCGTTCGGCGCGATCCTCGCGGGCGTCACGGCGAGCCTGCTCGGGGTGCCCGGCGCGATGCTCCTGGCATCCGCCGCGCTGGCGTGCATCATGGGCGCCGGCGCGATCGCGCTCCGGCGCTCACGAGCGCATCCCGGTGGCCCGGTGGCGGTCAGTCGCGGGGCGTGATCCCGGGCGCCACCTCGGAGGCCACGAGTCGCATCTGGGCGAGCGTCTGCTCGAGGGTCAGCGGCAGATACTTGAGGTCGAAGGTGGTGACGCCCGCGTCGACGTAGCGCTGGAGATGGGCGCGCGCCTCGTCGGGCGTGCCGGTGATGGTCGCCGCGAACAGCGGATCGTCGCCCTGGAAGCGGTGACCCAGCGCGTCGCGCATCGCGTCCCGCGCCGCATCGCCGTCCGCCATGACCGAGGCGAACAGGTTGGTGGCCATGGTCGGGGTGGGCCGTGCGTGCTCCGCGGCGATCCGGGCCAGCTCGGGTGCCCCGGTCTCGAACACCTCGACGGACGCCTGGCTGGGGTACCACGCCTCGGCGAGCCGCGCAGCGCGGCTGATGGCCGCGTCCGAGCGCCCACCGATCCAGACCGCCGGTCGTGGCGAGGACACGGGCTTGGGGTGGAGGTCGATGTCCTGGAAGCGCACGAACTCGCCGTCGTAGGAGGCCGATCCCTGGGTCCACAGCGCGTCGAGCACCCGGATGTACTCGTCCATCATCCGGCCCCGGTTGCCGTGGATGGCGAAGGTGTCGAACTCCCGGATGGCGATGGAGCCGTGCGCCTGGAGGTTCTGGCCCTTGTCCTCCTGACGACCCCGCAGGGCGCCCACGCCGACCCCCACGATGAGCCGGCCGTCGGAGAGCGCATCGAGCGACGAGGTCTCCTTGGCCAGCCACACCGGGTGTCGATAGGGCAGCACGTACACCCCCGCGATGAGCCGCGCCCGCTCGGTCCGGGCGGCCAGGAATGCCAGGGTCGTGTGCGCCTCGAACACCGTGCGGTCATCGCCGCTGGCGGCATGCGCGTGGCCGCAGGGGCTGACCGACGAGTCGGAGAGGAGGTGGTCCTGGACCGAGATGTCCATGTCCAGCTCGTCGGCGAGGTCGGCCACAGCGAGCAGTGCGGCGCGGTTCGCGATGCACCAGGAGTGCGGGAGTCGAACGGCGAAGCGGACCCTGGGCATGGCAGCCTCCCTGGGCGACCCGACAGGGCCGCGATGTATCCTGTCCTTGACGGAGTGTATCCAACTTCGCACATGATGTTGCCATCGAGTCGTGGGCGGGAGTTGACGCCGCGCGGCGCATGGGAGGGCGGCGGGATGCTCATCCAGCAGTCGTTCGAGGTCGCGGCACCCGTGGAGCGCGTCTGGGAGGCGTTCCTCGACGTGCCGGCGGTGGCGTCCTGCCTGCCCGGCGCCCAGCTCGTGGATGTCCTGGGCGACGACCGATATCGCGGCCGCGTGACGGTCAAGCTCGGTCCGATGTCGTTCTCGTTCGAGGGCGAGGCGAGCGTGACGGTGGACCCAGTCACGCGCAGCGGCGTCATCGAGGGCAAGGGCACCGACCGCAAGGGCGGCAGCCGGGGGGCGGTCCGGGTGCGCTACGTCCTGACGCCGGCGGGTCCGGACGCCGGAGCGCCGGAAGCGACCGGCGCTGCCGAGCGCGCCCTGGTCTCGCTCGACACGGACCTGACCCTGGCAGGGCCAGCCGCCCAGTTCGGACGGACCGGCCTCATCGAGGAGGTCTCGAAGCGGCTCCTCGCCGAGTTCGCGAGCTGTCTCGGGGCACGGCTGGCGGCAGCGACCCCCGAGGAGGCGGCCGCCATCCGGGCCGCGGACGTGGGCGCCGGCTCGCTGCTCGTGGGCGCCATGGCGGAGCGACTGCGGCGGGGCCTCCGAGGCGGCGGGTGACGCTGCTCCTGGCGTGCGCGGCGTGCGTCCTCGCGGGCACCTTCGGCTCGATGGTGGGTCTGGGGGGCGGTCTGGTCATCATCCCGGTCCTGTCGCAGGTGCTGGGCTACGACATCAAGGCGACCATCGCGGCAAGCCTCATCGGCGTCATCGCAGGCTCCATCGGCGCCTCGCCCCGCTTCCTCGCCGCGGGCCTCGTCGACCGACGCATCGCAGTGACGCTGCTCATCGCGACGGTCGCGGGCGGCCTGACCGGTGGGCTCACCGCGAGCTATCTCGACGAGCGGGTGCTCGGGTTCCTGTTCGCGACGCTCCTGCTGCTCGTGGCGCTCCACATGGCGCGCGAGCTCCGGCGGTCAGCCGGGCGTGCCCGTCCCGCGGCCATCGATGGCCAGCTCGATGCCTCGGACGAGCCGCGCGCGGGGTCCTCCTTCGACACCCACTACCTCGACCCGCGCACCGGGGAGGTGACGCCCTACTCCGTCAGCCGGCTGGGACCCGCCTTTGGCGTGTCCTTCGTGGCCGGCAACGTGTCGGGGCTGCTGGGCGTGGGCGGGGGCGTCATCAACGTGCCGACCATGACCACGCTCATGGGGGTCCCGCTACGGGTGGCCACGACCACGAGCACCCTCATGCTGGGCGCCACCGCCGCCAGCAGCGCCCTCGTGAGCCTCACCGGCGGACGTCTGGACCCCCTGCTCGCGGCGCCGGTCGTGGTGGGCGTCCTCGTCGGCTCGCGGCTGGGGGCCCATGCCTCGATGGCCGTGTCCGCGGGCGTCCTGCGGCTGCTGTTCGTGGTCGTGGCGCTGGTCTTCGCGGGCCAGATGTACCTGCGCCTCGCGTGACCCGGGCCCGCGCCCCCCGCCGCATGACGCGCGCGGTGCTCCACGGTGGCACGCTCGTGGGCGGTGGCTGTCTGGCGGTCGGCATGGCGCTCGAGGTGCTGGGCCGACCGGGGACCGCGGGCTCGATGCTCGACCCGAGGGCCGTCACGTCCGGGATCGTCGGCCTGGGCGCCTGGGGCTGGTCGTCGCTGGGCGTGTGGGCCATCATCGCGACGCCCGTCGTCGCGCTGTGCACGACCGCGCTCGAGTTCCGGCTCGTGGGGGATCGACGGGCGGTCCTGGCCACCACCACCGTCCTGGCGTTCCTCGGCCTGAGCCTGCTCGTGGGCCTGGTGCGCGCCGCATGAGCCGCAGGGCGACGAGCCCGCCCGGGGATGCCCGACCCGGGGTCCGGCCGCCCGCGGAGGCACATGGCATCGAGCGCCTCGGCTGGCTCGACTGCGAGGGCCGGCCGCCCTTCAAGCTCGCCCTCCAGGTGGTGGGCGACCGGTGGTACCTGTTCGCCGGCCACCTGTGGCACCGCGGCTGGTCGGTCATCGACGTCACCGATCCCACCGACCCGGGCCTGGTCACGTTCATCCCCGGGCCGCCCGACACGTGGACCGCCCAGGTCCAGGTGGCCGATGGCCTGCTGCTGGGTGGCCTGTCACGGATCCCGGAGCGGTTCGGCGGGCGTCCTGGCGCGGCCTTCGAGGAATGCGCGGTCGTGTACGACGTGCGAGACCCCGCCGCGCCCCGCGAGCTGTCCCGCATCCGGCTCGGCGGCACGGGCGCCCACCGCAGCTGGTGGGCCGGCGGCTCGACCGCATGGCTGTCCGCCAACGCGACCGGGTTCCGGAACTACCTGCTGGTGGGCGTGGACATGCGCGACCCGGAGCACCCGACCGAGACGACGCGCTGGTGGCTGCCGGGACAGCGCGACGACGAGCCTGACCCAGGTCCCGATTCCGGCGTCTCGCTCCACGGGCCGGCCTATGTCGTGGGGGACCAGGCATACCTGTCATATGGCGGGGCGGGCATGGTCATCCTCGACGTGTCGGACCCCACGCGGCCGGCGCTGCTCGGTCGCTGGTCCGTGTCGCCGCCGTTCCGGGGCGGCCTGTTCGGGGCGGGCGTCCACACCGCGCGTCCCCTCACGTCCCGGGGCCTGGCGGTGGTCCATGGCGAGGCGGGTCCCGAGGACTGCCAGGGCGCGCCCGACTTCGCGGGCCTGGTCGATGTCAGCGACCCCCGACAGCCGAGCCTGGTCTCGCAGTTCCCTCGGCCGCGGCCGTCGCCCGGCCTGCCGTATCGCATGTACTGCGACAAGGGCGGCCGCTTCGGGCCGCACGACTCGCATCTCCCGCAGGGCAACCCGTGGCTGGACGACCGCGAGGACCGGGTGCACCTCACGTGGTTCAACGCGGGCCTCCGGGTCTATGACATCGCCGACCCGCGCGAGCCGCGCGAGATCGCGTGCTACGTGCCTGCCGACCCGGTCCGACGCCATGGGCCGCTGCCGTCGGGGCGGCTGGTGACGCAGTCGGAGGTCGTGCTGGTGGACGCCCGGGGCGTCATCTACCTGACCGACAAGAACGACGGGCTGACCCTGCTCCGCTGCACGGTCTAGGCCTCAGGCGCGCTCCACGAGCGCCCGCAGGCGCGTCCCCGCGAGCTCGATGGCGCGCGCCGCGACCGCTGGCGGCATGCCCCCGGGCGCGGGTCGCAGCTGGATCTGGTCGATGCCCAGGTCCGTGTACGCCGCCAGCTCCGTGGCGACCGTCTCGGGCGTGCCCACGAGGCACATCCCGGCGGCCGCGCTGCGAAGCGCGTCCATGTCGCCCGCTGGGGCCGCGGCGAGCTCGTCGGCACCCCGGAACATCTTGAGCGCCGCGTACTTCCGGAGCAGCCGCTCGATGGATGGCCCGCCCTCGGCCCACGCCTGCTCCACGTCGTCGGCGAGCACCACGATGCGGTTGACCGCCACGCGCCCCGGTCCCTGGCCGCGTTCCGCGAGCGCGGTGCGATAGCGCTCCACCTGGGTGCGCACGAGCCCGAGCCCGAAGTGAGTGCCGGCCAGGTAGCCGTCCCCCAGCTCGGCCGCCCGACGCGCGGACCGGCCGATCTTGCCGCCGACCCAGATGGGTGGCCCCCCGGGCTGGATCGGCCGCGGCCCGATCGCCCCGTCGAATCGGACGTGCTCGCCGGCGAACGACGCCTCGCCGGACCACAGCGCCCGGAGTGCCGCGAGCTGCTCGTCCACGCGGGCCCCGACGGCGCCCGCGTCGATCCCGAACTGCTTCCACGTGGGCGCGGCGCCCAGGCCCACGCCCAGCTCCAGCCGGCCATCGGAGAGCTGGTCGAGGACGATGGTGTCGTAGGCGAGCTTGAGGGTGTCCCAGACCGGCAGCAGCAGCACGCCCGTGCCAAGCCGCATGGACGTCACCTGGGACAGCGCCGCGAGGACCAGCAGCGGGTCGGGCGCGTGCTGGAACCCCCCGCCGCCACGGGGATAGCTCTCGCCCGCCCAGACCGATGCGAACCCGAGCGCCTCGGCCCGCTCGAGGAGCGGTCGCCAGGCTCGCAGGTGCTCGGCCAGGGTGACCGATTCCGTGGCGAGGTCGAGGAACACACCGAGCTCGAGTCGCGGCATCTCAGGTCCCTTCGTGGGTCGGGTCGCCGGCGGCACGGAGTGCCGCGCGCAGCGACGATGGGGTGATGGGCGTGCGGGTGATGTCCAGGCCGGTGTCCCGGAGGGCGTCGCAGACCGCGTTGGCGATGGCTGCGGCGACGCCGGTCGCGCCCGCCTCGCCGGCACCCTTGAGCCCGAACGGCGTGGTCAGCGAGGGCGTGGACAGGTGGTCGACCACGAGCTCGGGCACCTCGGGTGCGCCAGGCAGCAGGTAGTCCATGAGGCTGGTCACCAACGGCTGGCCGTCGGGGTCATGGACCAGCTGCTCGTACAGGGCGCCCCCGATGCCTTGCGCCACGCCGCCCATGACCTGCCCGTCGACCAGCTGCGGGTTGAGCAGCGGGCCCGCGTCGTGCACGGCCAGGTAGGCCAGGAGGCGGACGACCCCCGTGTCGCGATCGACGTCCACGACGCACGCGTGGCTGGAGTTGGCGTAGGTCAGGCAGATGTTGAGCTTGCCGCGGGCATCGGGTCGGTGGTCCACGCCGGGTGGGTCGAAGGTGCCCGTCGCCTCGAGGCCGGGTTCGACGTCCGCGGGCAGGTCGAAGGTCCGGAAGTAGGCGAGGTGCGCGACCTCCGCCAGCGACACCGACCGGTCGGGGCTGCCGGCCACCCTGGCGCGTCCGTCGGCGACCTGGATGTCCGACGGGCTGGCCTCGAGCAGCTGCGCCGCGATGGCCCGCACCTTCTCCAGCAGCCGGTCGGCCGCCAGCCGCATGGCGCCCGCCGCGACCACCGTGGAGCGGCTCCCGAACGAGCCGAGCCCGTAGGGCGTCAGGTCCGTGTCGCCGAGGCGAACCTCCACCTGGTCGCGGGGCACGCCCACGAGCTGCGAGGCCAGCGTCGCGAGCATCGTCTCGGTGCCTTGGCCCATGGGTCCCAGGCCGCTCGCGACCACGACGCTGCCGTCGGGCTCGATACGCAGGGTGCTGGTCTCCTGCTGCGCCCAGAGGCCGCTCGTGGCGTGGTAGTTGGGCGAGACGCCCTCCACGTAGCTGGCGTAGCCCACGCCGATGGACCCGCGCGCCTCGGGCGCCAGACGGGCGCGCGCCTCGGTCGCCCAGGCGACCGCGCGCTCGAACGCCGCGAGATGGCTGCCCGAGTCGATCTGCCGACCGTTGGGCGTCTCGTAGGGCAGGTCCTCGGGGCGGATGAGGTGACGGCGGCGCAGCTCCACCGGGTCCTGTCCGGTCTCGCGGGCCACCCGCTCCAGCAGCCGCTCCAGCGCGAACACCATCTCCGGGGTGCCGAAGCCTCGATAGGCGCCCGACGGGGTCTTGTTGGTGACCACGCACGTCAGGCGCGCCTGCGACCGCGGGAAGCGATAGGGTCCCGTGACGCTGCCGGCCGAAACGAACGCGGGCGCCACGCCCGGTGGCAGGATCTCGCCCGAGCCGACGTCGCACACCAGGTCGCAGCGCACCGCGACGATGTCGCCCCGCTCGTCGAGCGCCGCCTCCATCACATGGCGCTGCTCCCGGGCGTGGCTCGAGGCGAGGAAGTGCTCCCGTCGGTCCTCGACCCAGCGCACGGCCCGACGCAGCCGCCACGCGAGCGCCGGGATGACCACCTCCTCCGGGTAGACGTGGAGCTTGCCACCGAAGCCGCCGCCCACGTCGCCTGCGATGACCCGGATTCGGTGCTCGGGGAGCCCCAGCGTCCGGGCGATCACGGTGCGCACCACGTGCGGCACCTGGGTGGAGGTCCAGACCAGCAGCCGACCCCGCTCCACGGTCGCCACCACGCCACGCGTCTCCAGCGGCATGGGCGCATGACGCTGCATGGCGTAGGTGCCCCGGACCACGCGATGGGTCGCGAACAGCGCATCGAGCTCCGGGTCCACCGGCGCCGTGGCCACGACCCGGTCGTCGGGCCAGTCGTCGTAGAGCAGCGGCGCGTCCGGGGCGAGCGCGGCGTCCATGTCCGCGACCACCGGCAGCTCCTCGAGGTCGAGGTCCACGAGCTCCGCGGCATCCTCCGCGAGATACCGGTCCTCGGCGACCACCACGGCCACGGGCGCTCCGACGTAGCGCACCCGCTCGATGCACAGGGGACGCTGACGGACGGCCCGGGTGCGCTCGCGCAGGTCCGGGAAGGGTTGGACATCCGCGAGGTCGGCGCCCGTGAGCACCGCCGACACGCCGGGGGCAGCCAGGGCGGCCTCGACCTCCACGGCGCGGATCCGGGCATGCGCGAGCGGGCTGCGCACGAACGCAGCCTCCAGCATCCCGGGCAGCCGAACGTCGGCCACGAACGACCCCTGCCCGGTGAGCAGGCGAGGGTCCTCGCGACGCGGGCGCGGGTCCTCCGAGAGGTCGAGCCGGTGGTGACGCTCACGGCGCCGGCTCCCGAATCCCAGAGCACGGCGGACCGCGGCGCAGATGTTCTGGTAGCCGGTGCACCGGCACCAGGTTCCCGACGACTCCCGGATGGCGTCGTCCGTGGGGTGCTCCGCGGGGTTGGCAGCGACGAGCGTCATCCTTCCCTTCCCTACCACCGGCACCTGCCACCTACCATTTTCCTTCCTTCCGGGTCACGGAGCCACATTGCAGGCCGTGCGCCGCCGCAGGCGATCTGCAGCGGGAAGGCTGCCGTCCGCGGGAGATGCCCTCCACCGTGGTGCGTCGTGGCCGTCGGCGCTGACGGCGAGCATGAGGCACGAACGGACCGGCTGGCCATCGAGCAGCACGGTGCGGGCGCCACACGCCGTGCTCGCAGCCCGCGTGGGTCCCGGTCAGCGACAGGTCGTCCCGCAGGTCGGACAGGAGGCGCCGGACGGGGACCTGACTGACGCACCGCCGTGCCGTTGACCCGCAGCTCGATGTCCAGGACGTCGATGGGTTCCCCGTGCGCTGGGGCGCTCGCCGCGATCTCCCACCCGTCGACGACCGACGCCACGAGGGACCGCAGGCCGTCCCGGCGCCACGCGGCGTCCGCGTGGATGTCATCCATGGGCTCGACCTCCTCCGCCGCCGCGGCGCTGACCACCTCGTCTGCTCGCCGGCCGCGAGCGCGGCCTCGGCGTCGTGGAGCCGCACCGGCGTCCAGCCCACCCCGAACCCCACCAGCCGGACCCCAGGGTCGTCGGTCGTGGCGGGGCGTCGCGCCGCGACGAGCCCAGCCAGCGCGAAGTCGCCGACGCCGGGCGAGCTCCCGGACGGTCCCAGTCGACCAGCCAGGCGGATCGCACGCTCGTCAACAGCTCGTGGGGACGAGCGCGGTGGTCCACAGGCCCAGGAACAGGTCGGCCGCGGCGATGGTGCGGACCCGGTGACGCTCGCGGCCTCGACCGTCGCGTCGAGCGCCAGCGCGAGCGCCGGCAGCTCCGCCGCGGCATCCGCGTGCGCCAGCAGGCCACCGATGGTGCCGCGGGTCGGATCACGGACGTGGCCCACATGACGCAGCGCCTCCCGGACCACCGGCAGCCGCGCGGCGGACGTGCTGGACTCCAGCGTCCGCTGTCGATCATGGCCCCGATGCGCGCCTCGGCGGCGCCCACGTCGACGCCGGCGAGCCCTCGACGCTCGAGGTCCACGAGGACGCCGGGACGCGCGAGCCGGAAGTTGAGCATCGGCACCAGGCTCTGGCCGCCGGCGAGCGGCTTGGCCTCGTCACCCAGGAGCGCCATGGCCTCGAGCGCCTCGGGCAGCGTGGTCGGTCGGAGGTAGCGGAACGGCGGCGGCGCTTCAGCAGGCTCCTCGAGCCACCAGCAGATGGCGCAGACCAGCCGCGACGCATGTCCGGCGCAGCGCGTCGGTCGCGTCCGCGAGCAGGGCGCCCGGGTCCAGATGGGTGAGGCGTCCGTGGCGCTGGAGCACCCGGCCGTCCGCGATGACCGTGTCCACGTTGGCGGGCTGTGCCGCGTACACCACGAGCTCCTCGGCAAGACCCATGGGACCCATGTTGAGGTCATCGCGCCGGACGAGCACGAGGTCGGCGCGCTTGCCCGGCGTCAGCGAGCCGCACAGGTCATCGAGGCCGGCCGTGCGGGCGCCGTCGATGGTCGCCATGCGCAGCACGTCCCCGACGCCCAGGACGTCCTCGCTGCCCAGCCGCGCTCGCTCGAGACCCAGCGCCAGCCGCATCTGGGCGAACATGTCCATGGACGCCGCGTACGCCGGGTTGTCGAAGCCGAGCCCAACGACCACGCCCGCCGCCCGAAGCTCCGTGATGCGTGCCTGGCCCAACTCCCGGTGGAGCTCGCTCATGGGTGTCACGGCGAGGGTCACCCCGGTCTCGCCCATCCGCGCGATCTCGCGGTCCGTGAGCTGCATGCCATGGGCCAGCGCGAGGTCGGGACCCAGCAGACCAGCCTCGTCGAGCACCGTGAGCTGGTGGATCCGCGCCTGCCTCGGCCCTCGTGCCCGGCGCAGTGCAATCACGATGGGCAGTCCAGCGCCCAGGCCACCTCGAACTCCGTGCGCACCACGCCCTTGGTCGAGCGCGCCGGGCCGCCGACGCCCAGGCGGATGCGGCCGTCCGCGCGTGCAGCCCCGAACCACTGGCGCTGGATGTCGGCCAGCACCTCGAGGTCCATCGGCTGGTCGACCGGCAGCCCCCGCGCGCGCCATGATGGCGCTGCCATCTGGTCGACGACAGCCCCTTGGTGGACAGCGCCCCGGGTGCGAAGCGGGCCCGGATGCCGCTCGCGACGAGCGCCCGCAGATGGGCGGCCGGCTCCTCGGGCGTCACCCAGTCATGCGCGAAGTCGACGATGGTCGTGACGCCGGCGTGGATCGACTCGGCACACGCGAGCAGCACGCTCGCCTCGGTCGCCGCGGCATCCATGTGGGGTGCCCAGCCGCTCCTTGGTGGACCAGCTGTCGCGTCCGTCGCGATCGCCCATGACGCCCCGGAACAGCGCAGCCCAGGGGTGCTCGTGGGCGCCCACCATACCCATCACGACCATCCGGTCCGCGTCGATAGCCTCCGCGTCGCCGGCGATGGCCGCGAGGTCCGTGCCGACAACCCAGATGACGCCGTCCTCCACCAGGACGTCCCCGTGGGGGAGGTCCGGCCACCCCGGGTCCATAGCAGCACATGGCCACCCCGCACCAGGAGCCGGGCGCGGTCCGGCAGGGTGGGTCCGCTCACGCGCGCGCCGCCGACCGCCGTGCGTCCCGCGCTGCGCGGCGGGCGGCATCGCGGCCAGCTCCAGGACGTGGAGGCCGCCGCCCAGCCGGTCGGTGACCCAGATGAGCCCATCCTCGCCGACCGTGACGTCGTTGAGCTGGCAGGAGGCCTGGCCGGGCGGGGCGTCCAGCACGTACCACGCGATCTCCTGGGGGTCTGCCGCATCGAGGATAACCACCCGGAGACCCCCGTTGAAGTAGGTGAGGTAGATCGTGTCACCGTCGATGAGCGAGCCGGGCTTGGGCTCGTGGACGTTGTGGGGCCCGAACCGGCCGCCGCGCGTGCAGAAGTCGCCCTGGGGCACCAGGGTCGCGCTGACCAGCCCCGCGGTCGCGCCGGGTCGCTGATGTCCACCAGCCGCGCGTTGGGCGCCACGCCCACGCAGCCCTCGGCGATTCGCTCCTCGGTGGTGACCGCGACGTCGCGGCCGGGGAGGGGGCACAGGGTGTGCGTCGCGCGGGCCACGTCGTGGCCGAGGTCGAGCCGGCCCACCAGCGACGGCGAGGAGGGGTCGCGGACGTCCAGGATGACGGCGCCCTTGTCCCACCAGCCGCAGTAGGCGAGGCCGTCCCGGACGATGGCGTGGTGGAGCCGGACGCGCCAGCTCTCGTCGTAGTCGCGCGGCTCGTCGTCGCGCTCGGCCGGATGCCACCAGCCGACCTCGACAGGATGCGCCGGGTCGGACAGGTCGAGGATGACCAGGAACTGGTCAAGGTAGCCCGCGTCGCTGGCGGTCACGTAGGCGAGCGGGCGCCTGGTCGTAGTGGACGCCCTTGCCGGCCACCTGCCAACGGGCGATGTCCCGCGGATGGACCGGGTCGCTGATGTCGTGGATGACGAGGCCGCCTCGTGCGGCCCGCTGCGTCAGGGCATCGGCTCGCGGTGAGCAGGATGTCGCCCTGGACCTGCGTCTTGTGGGCATGCCGACCAGGGCCGCCGGGATTCGCGTCACGAACCTGGGGGCGCTCGGGTCCCGGACGTCGAGGATGCTCGTCCGGCCTCGCTATGTGGCCACGAAGGCGTGGCCGTCGTGGATCTGGACGTGCATGCCGTCCCCAGGCCGCCCAGGTCGGCGGACCAGCCGATGCGACGCACGTTCCAGGTGTCAGGCATCCTCGGCGCCCCGTCCGCGAGGACGTCGTCGAGGGACGCCTCCGTGCGTGCGATGGCGTCCGCCAGCCACGGCGAGCGGCTCAGTCGTGGTCTGGCCCGTGACGTCCACGAGGGTGGCCCGCTCCTGGGGCACCCGACCCGCCAACAGTCCGCGAACCAGTCGGCCGCGACGTCCGTAGGGTTGGGAGCCGAGCCGCGCCGCGGGACCGCCACCGATGCTGTGGCGCTCGCCCCGATACACCACCAGCTCGCGGGGACCGGCCACCCGATGCCAGCAGCCGATACGTGTGGCCGATGAGGCTCCAGCTCGTCGTCCTCGCCTGCCAGCACGAGATAGGGGTGGGTCACCTGGGGCGCGTCGTCGGCGAGGCTCCAGCGACGTGCGAAGACGTCGAGGCATCCTCGTCCACGAACCCCGCCATGGCCATGAAGCGTGCCTTGAAGGTCGGTGACACCTGCTCGAAGATGCTGTGCAGCCCCGCCTCGTGGACCACCGCCCACACCGCGGTCCCAGCCAGGCCCGGTGCGTGCGCCGCGATCTGGGTCGCCCACCACGAGCCGAAGCTGACGCCCGTGATGCCGAGCCGCGACGCATCACGTCCGGCTGCCGACGCAGGACCTCCAGCGATGCCAGGCCCGCCTCGACCATGTTGGTCCGCCCGATGAACGCGCCGTCCAGGACGGCCTCGCCCTGGCCGGGGAGGTCGACCAGGAACCGGCCGATGCCGCGGTCCAGGTAGCGGTCGCCGGACATCAGCACGGCGTGCTCCTTGAAGCTGTCCATGCCGCCCACGTGGAGCACGCAGGGGACGGGACCGGAGGCGTTCGCCGGCAGGTGGAGGATGCCCGACAGGGACCCGCCGCCATAGGGCACCCGGATGCGTCGCACCGGGTGGGGCGCGCGCTCCATCCACAGGTCGTAGCAGCGCAGCTTGTGGCGGTTGGCGGCCTCCGCGCGACGCACCTGCTCGGGGGAGGCGAAGAACGTCCACTCCGCGGCGCCCCACAGGAGCGCCCCGATGAACTGAGTACCTGCGCGCGGTCACGTCATGACCTGCCGCGATGGCGGAATCCGCGAGCCGCTCCCGGCGCTGGCCCAGTGCCGCGAACACCCGCTCGATGTCGGCGAGCTTGCCGATCCGCTCGCGCGCCTGGCCGAAGTCGACCTCGGCATCCACGCCGCCCGCGTTGCCGATGTAGCGGGTCCGTCCCTGGTCCCAGTCCACGCCGGCCTGGCGGATGACCGCATCCACGAGCCAGCGCTGCTAGGTCATCCGACGCGTGGGCGCGGGCCAGCCGACCGGGAACGGATGCAGGTCGGCGTCCCAGCCATCGGGTCCGGGCAGCGTCCTCGACTCGTCCGGCATGGCCATGCGATCGAGGCGGCTGCCGCGGCCAGCAGGCCGCGGGGCGTGGCATGGAAGGTGCGCGCGCCGTCGTCCGTGACCGCCACCAGCTCGCCGGTCTGGACACCGTGGCGGCCGTCCGCCGCGACGACGTTCGGCTGGAGCACGAGCAGCATGCCCGGTCGCAGGGGCAGGTCCGGCGGGTCGGCACGACGCGTGCCGGCGGTTCGGAGCACGGGCGGCAGATAGCCCCCGCCGTAGCCGTGGACGAGGTCGTCCACGATGGTCATCCCGGCGCCCTCGATGATGGAGCTGCCGACGGTCTCGAGCGCAGCCGCGTCCACGCCGGGCCGCACCGTCCCCAGCAGGGCCGCGAAGCAGACATCGGCGACCAGGTGCAGGCGGACCGCGGCGGGGTGCGCCTCGCCATCGAGCGCCAGCGTCCGCAGGATCTGGGTCGTCACGCCGCCCATCCCCGCCGACAGCTCGAACGTCAGCAGGTCGCCGGGGCCGGTCTGACGTCTGCCGGGTGCCTGACGTGGCACCACCGCGCCATCGCCCCTCGCGGGTGCGCTGGCCAGGAAGCAGATGCCCGGCTGCGCGCCGGCGCGCGCCACATGCCAGCTCAGGAGCGCCGCGAGCTCGTGCTCGCGCATCCCGACCCGCGAATCCGCGCGGAACCCGACGATGGCCCGGTCGGTGGCCGTGGCCGCCCACGCCACCCAGGCCAGCTCCTCCTCGCCCTTGACCAGCCGCGCGCGCAGGAACGCGTCCCCCCGGTCGACGATTGGATGGCCCTCCAGGGCCGCGCGCAGGGCCATCGCCACGCGCTCCGAGCGGGGTCCCAGGATGGCGACCGGGTCGCCGGGGCGGAGCCATCCGGCCACGTGTCGGGCGGCCGCCTCCGCCAGCTGGGGACCCGTGACCGCGATGGCCACGCTCGACCAGTCGGCGGCGCCGGCGGCGTGGTTGTCGAGCTGGAGCAGGAGCAGGGGCGGCTCCTCGTCCACGCTCGCCACGAGGAGCGACTCCCATCGGACCGCCACGTTGGCGAGGTGCTGCACCTCGGCCGTGCCGCCCGCGTGCCCTGCGACCACGATGGCGCGCGCGCCGGCATCCCGCGCGAGGCGTCGCAGCAGCAGCCAGCGTCTCGTCGCCTCGGTGGCGCTGGGTCGTGGGAACGGGTCGTCCGTCCAGGGCCCGCGGTCGCGCTCGTCGGGGCTCATGGCAGGACCAGGTAGTCGGATGCCGGACGCAGCGGCCGCAGGCCTGCCGCCACGCGCAGCGTGGCCGTCTCCTCGATGGCGCGGACCGCCGGCACCACCGATGGCGGCCAGCCCACGATGCGGTCGGCCATCACCTCCAGGACCTCGCCCGCCGTGTCTGCCTCAAGCCCGAGGTCCTCGGCGAGCCATGCCGCGGCGGTGTCGTGCGACGCGGGGTCGCGCAGCCATCCCAGGGCCGCGTCCACCGTCCGACGATAGCGGTCGGCGAGCTCGGCATGGGTGGCCAGCCAGTCGCGCCGCACGATCGCCGCGGACGTGAGCATCCCGGCGGCGATCGTCGCGTGGTCCCCGAGCCGCCGAAGCCCGGCCCCGACGGCGAGCGCGGACCAGGGCAGGGTCAGCATCGAGGCGTCGACACGACCCTCCAGCAGGGCCGCATGGCGCATCCGGGTGGCCCCGAGCGCGACCAGCTCCACGTCGGCGCTGGCCAGGCCGGCCGAGGCGAGCAGCCGGACCAGGATGGGCGCGAAGCCGCTGGTGGGCGCATCGACCGCGATCCGCCCGCCGCGCAGGCTCGCGATGTCGGGTGCCTCGCGGGCGACGAGCGTGATGGGTCCGTTGGAGCCGGCCAGCCACACGGCCACGCTGGCCGGGCCACGATGGGCGTCGCCATCGAGGGCATCGGCCCAGGCGATCGCGTTGTCGGGCGCCGCATGGGCGACGTCGATGCGACCCGCGAGGAGGTCGTCACGCAGCGTGCCCGAGTCGCTCGTCCGCGCCGTCGCCAGCGACAGCCCATGGGCCGTGTCGAGACCCAGGCGCTGGGCGACCAGCAACGGGAGGGCCGAGACGCCGCCGAACGTGCCGACGCGCACGACGGAGGGCGGCGCTGGCCTGGCTGCCGTTCGCACGCCTCCCATCCCACCTCGCTCCATCCGGCCCGGTCCTGACCGCGATGCCCCGCGATATGCATCCACGCACCGCAGAGTGTATCCAATCGGACCGATTCTGTACCCACCTTTGGGCATCGTGCGGCGAATCGACCGTCACCCGTGGGCACGTCGTGGCCCGCCGCGCGATGCCGATCCGTCTACACTCGGACCACCCTCGTCCGATCCGGTCGGCCTCGACCGGCTGGACCGATGCGTGCCCGAGGTGCTGGGTGGTCAACGTCAACGACGATTCCGGCTACGACGCGGCGCGTCTCGCCGCGCTCATCACCGAGATGCGGCCGCGGCTCCAGACCGCCCAGGAGCTGGTCCTCGAGACGCTGCGCGAGGCGATCCTGGGGGGCGTCCTGCCCCCGGGGACGCGCCTCCGCCAGGAGGAGCTGGCGACCGCCTTCGACACCAGCAGGATCCCGGTCCGAGAGGCCCTCCGGGTGCTGGAGTACGAGGGGCTCGTCAGCTCGGAGCCACATCGGGGCTTCACGGTCACCAGCCTCGACGCCGACGAGGTCGAGGAGATCTACGACCTGCGCACCGTCCTCGAGACACATGCGGTCCGACTCGCGGTGCCGCTTCTCACGGAGGCCGACCTCGAGGAGCTGGGGGCCCTGTTCCAGGCCATCCAGGACGCGCCGGAGGACGATTCCCGTCTGGCCGCGCGCGAGCGCTTCTACCAGCGGCTGTATGCCGTGACCGCGCGGCCACGCCTGGTCGGCCTCATCAGCCGGCTCCGCCAGGAGGTCGCCCGGTCGCTGCGCTGGCTGCGCGTGCCGCACTCCCCGGAGCATCACCAGGCGTTCTGGGAGGCGGTGCAGTCGGGGGACGCGGACCTCGCTGCGGAGCAGCTGGCCAGCCACTACCGCAAGATCGCCGCGCTCCTCCGACGATACCTGCGCGAGGGCCGCCTGGCCGGACGCGGCCGATAGCGCCCCCGCGGTCGTCGCTAGCGCAGGCCGGTCAGCCCCGTGACGACCTCGCCCAGGAGCGGCGTCGAGACCGCGTAGATGCCGTGGTTGGCGAACAGCCAGATGACGTTGCGGTCCCACTCCACGAAGATGCCGTGGACCGGCGCCGCCATGTCGTCGTCGACCTTGAGGCCCATGGGCGGCACGAACTGGGCGCCCACCTTGGGATCCTCCGGGTCGCGCACGTCGAAGATCTGGAGCCCACCCGCGTAGAACGCGTAGGGGATGATCCCGCCGTGGGGCGTGCCGGTGTTGATGAAGTATCCCGACCGCTTGGGGCCGAACGAGCCGCGTCGCTGCGCATAGTCGGTGAAGGGGGCCTCCGCCGGGGGCATCGGCCGCGGCAGGGTGCGGGTCAGCCGGGGCGCCGTGGGGTCGGAGACGTCGATCTGGTAGATCTCCTTGGCCGGCTCGTAGCAGTCGGTGTTCATGGGGTAGCCCGAGACGTAGACGTAGCCCGTCGCCTCCACCTGGGTGGTGTCGACGTTGTCCCCCTCGGTGCCAGCCACGCTCTCGGGGAGCGGGCACCAGCCCACCTGGCGCATGTCGGCGGGGTCCGAGACGTCCAGCACGAAGAAGCCCTGGCCGCCCTGCGCGGCGTAGCCGTACTTCCAGCCGCTCTCCACGGAGCGGGGCAGGAACAGGCCCATGCGCGACCCGAACCATGACGTCTTGTTGTCCCAGCGCGGGTTGTCCGCGAGATAGGGCGACGATGCCTCCTCGCCCTTCCGGGAGCCGTCCACCCACCAGGTGGAGAGGCGCCGGGGGTTCGTCGGGTCGGACACGTCATAGGCGATGTGGCCGGCCGTCCAGAGCGTCGTCTTGTAGGGCTGGTTGGTGAACGTGTTATCGGGCGCCGACGCGACGAACAGGTAGTCGCCGCCGTAGTACACCGGCAGGTCCAGGACGCCATTGCCCTCCTGGATCTCGCCCGGGCCGTGGTTGGGGTCCGTGGACACCTCGGTCAGCAGCTCCCAGTCGCGGGGCGTGGGGCCCGTGACCTCGAACACGCGGAAGCCACGCAGCCCCTCCCACTCCAGGAGCTGCGGCTCCACGGTCGGGTCGATGTGCTTGTTGGCGACGCGTCCCTTGAGGAAGTAGCGGGGCGTCTCGTTGGCCTGGATGGCGATGCGCTTGCCCAGCCGCTCGTTCCAGGCGATGGTCACCGCCCCGAACCCTGGGCCGCTCCAGGGCAGCGTCTCCTCGTCGACCAGCGTGAGGTTGCGCGGGTCGGTGATGTCGTAGACGTTCCAGCGATTGCCGCCCCCGTAGTGGAGCATGTAGCGCACGCCGTCCATCTCGTAGATGTGCTGCCAACTGTGGCTGGTGTTGGTGACGTACGGCCAGAACCCCACCTGCTCCGTGTTGACCGTGTACCTGTTCCGGTCGAACTCCGGGAGCTGGCCCTCCCAGTCCACGAAGATGTCGCGGGGGACCGAGGGCGTCAGCGCCGGGGGCAGGAAGGTGCCGTCCGGCTGCATGCCCCAGCTGGACGGGTCGGGGTCCGCGGGCTCGCCGGGGACGCGCTGCAGGTCACCCGGGTGGTACTTCTTGGCGTCAGGGACGTACGGTGATCCAGCCATGGTGCGCCTCCAGCTGGCCGGGTGGCGATCCGCCCGGCACGAACACGATCGTCGAACGACCTATGGATACGATCTTCGATGTTCTGTGGACAAAGGATACGTGAGTGGGCGTCAGGGCGCCGCCACGATGGCCGGCCGGCCGCTCACAGCCCCACCTGTGGCTTCACGACCATCAGGAACAGGATGACGATGACGATGACGCCCATCGCCTTGCCGTCGCGTCGGATGGCCTTGATGATGCCCAGCATCTCCGGGGTGGGCGCGGGCGCCGTGCCCGCGGGTGCTGCGGCACGCGCCTCCGCCAGCAGCGCGGCGAGCCGCACCTGACGACGTCTGGACGTGACCATGTTGTAGGCGATCATGCCCACGAACAGCACGATCGAGACCTGCAGCCAGCGTGCCGAGGGGCTGGTCCAGGGGTAGCCCAGCGCCCAGATCATCAGGACGCCGCTGATGAGCACCACGAGGGTCCCGGGCATGACCATGCGCGTGTTGACCAGGGTGCGCGCCCGGTCGTTGAAGGCGCGCACGGCGCCACCCTCCTGGGCTGCCAGGTTGGCATAGGTGCCATACGCATACGTGGGCCCGAAGGCGAGCACGGCGCCCAGCACGTGCGCGAACAGGAGCCACGGATACAGCCAGCTCACGCCGCACGACCTCCCATGCGCTAGACGACCGACCAGCCAGGCTGCCGGCCGGCGGCGGCCACGACCGACGCCCACGCCGCCTCCGCCATCTCGGTGCCGGACACGCCGACGGCGGGCTGGCGGCGCGCGATCCGGAGGCGCGAGCCATCCACGCCGCGCGCCTCCACGATGAGCCGCAGCTCCCGGAGCGCAGGGTCCGCCACCATCACGCCACGCGCCCGGTCGAGGCCGATGGTCGCCAGCGCGCCCGTGACCATGGCGTTGACGTTGCGCGGGAAGCGCGCCGCGATGCTGCGCACCGAGCCGTCGTGGAGCACCGTCCGCCCGCCGATGGCGTGCGCCTCCGAGCCGGGGCCCAGGGAGCTGGGCGGCTTCTCCATCCGGAACGTCACCGATCGCCAGTGGTCCCGCCACTCCGCGAGCGAGCCGGCGCCCACCAGCGCGCCGTGGGGCAGCAGCACGCGCGTCCCATGGGTCGTCGCGACCGTGGCCAGTCGCTCGCGCAGCGTGTCATCCGCGAGCGCCGTGACCGACAGCGGCAGGTAGTCCGCGGCCGCCACGAGGCGCTCCCCGTGGGTCACGGTCACGTCCGGATGCGCCGCCTCCACGATGAGGTCGGGGTCATGCCTCGCCGCGTCCGCGAGGTCCTCGAGCGTGGGTGCGTCCGGCGCGCCGTCGAGCGTGCGACCGGAGCGGCTCCACACGAACGCGAGTTCGAGACCGGGCGTCAGCCGGGTCGCCAGCCGGCGGGCCACCGCCGTCCCCACGAAGCCGAGGCCGACCACGCCCACGCGGACCGGCCGGGCCGTGCGACCGGTCATGCGCACGCCAGGTCCAGCGCGCCCAACCCATCGACCTCCGCGCGCACGCGTGTGCCGGGCCCCACGCGATGCGCCCCCGTGAGCGCTCCCGAGAGCACCACCATCCCCGCCGTCAGCCCGCGCCCGGACCTCGCCAGATGACGCACCCACCACGCGACCGCCGCCGCGGGGTCGCCCATCACGGCGGCACCGGTGGCGCTCGCCACCTGCGTGCCATCGAGCAGGAAGCGGACGGCGCAGCCCACACGGTCCACGCCGGCAGGGTCCATCGGTTCGCCCAGCGCATAGCGTGCGGCGGAGGCGTCGTCCGCGATGACATCGGCGAGCGTGAACCGGTAGTCGCGATACCGGGAGTCCAGCACCTCGATGGCCACCATCAGCGACCCCGTGGCGGCCATCACGTCCGCGGCGGTGGTCTCGGCACCCGCGACGTCGCGCTCGAGTCGGAACGCGATCTCGGGCTCGCAGCGCGGCTGGACCAGGCTGCCGGTGTCCAGCGGCTCGCCCGCCGCCAGCGCCATCCGGTCGGTGAGCCAGCCGCCGATGGGCTCGTGCACCGACATCTCGCGCTGCTTGGCGAGGCTGGTGAGCCCCAATTTGGCGCCCACGACCCGCTCGCCCCGGCCGACGCGACGCCCGACGAGCGCGTCCTGGATGGCATAGGCGGTCGCGACGTCGAGGTCCGCGTCGTCGGCGGTGAGCTGGTCGACCACCAGGCGGTGCAGCGCCGCGGTGTCCAGCAGCTCGGCTGCGGCCGCGATGGCACGTCGGGTCATGGCCGCGCCGCGAGCTCCATCGCGACGTCCACGATCATGTCCTCCTGGCCGCCCACCACCCTGCGCCGACCCAGCTCCAGCAGGATCTCCCGCGCATCCACGCCGAAGCGCGCCGCGGCGCGCTCCGCGTGCAACAGGAACGACGAGTACACCCCGGCGTATCCCAGCGTGAGCGCCGACCGGTCCACCAGCTGGGGCCGGGTCTGGACGGGTCGCACCACGTCCTCCGACACGTCCATGATGGCCAGCGGGTCGACGCCCGTGGGCATCCCCAGCCGGTCGGCGACCGCGACCAGCACCTCGGTGGGGCAGTTGCCGGCGCCCGCGCCGAGGCCCCGGGTGCAGCCATCCACCTGCTCCGCGCCCTCGCGGATGGCAGCCAGCGAGTTGGCGACCGAGAGCGACAGGTTCTCATGGGCGTGCACCCCGACCTGGGTGGTCGGCGCGAGCCCGGCGCGCAGCTCGGCCACGCGCGCGGCGACGTCGTCGGGCGTCATGGCGCCTGCCGAGTCGACCACGTACACGCACTGGGCGCCCGCGTCCTCCATGATCCGCGCCTGGCGCAGCAGCTCGGCGGGGGGCGCCATGTGCGCCATCATCAGGAAGCCCACGGTCTCCATGCCTAGGTCCCGCGCGGTCCGCAGGTGCTGGATGGCGATGTCCGCCTCGGTGCTGTGGGTGGCGATCCGCGCGATGCTCGCGCCGAGGTCGCGCACCTGCTCGAGGTCCCGGGCGAGCCCGATGCCTGGCAGCAGCAGCACCGCGATGCGCGCCCGGCGGACGGCCCCCGCGGCGGCGGCGATGAGCGCGTGCTGGTCCGTCGCGCCGAAGCCGTAGTTGAAGGAGCTGCCGCCCAGGCCGTCGCCGTGGCTGACCTCGATGACCGGCACGCCCGCCGCGTCCAGCGCGCCCGCGATGGCGGCGGCCTGCTCGGGCGTGAAGCGATGGGCCACCGCGTGGGAGCCATCCCGGAGGGTGGAATCGGTCAGCCGGAAGGCCGGCGTCGGCGGTGCCGCGGGGGTCGCGGTCGGCTCGGCGGTCATGCCGCGGCCCCCGATCGCGCCCACCGGCGCTGCGCCAGGGTCTCGCCGACCCGCACCGCGGACGCGGTCATGATGTCCAGGTTGCCCGCGTAGGGCGGCAGGTAGTCCCCGCGGCCCGTCACCTCGAGGAACATCGAGACGCGCTCCGCGGCCTGGCCGCCGGGGGTGTCGAAGGGCCCGTCATCGAAGGCGACCCCCTTGACGCGGTAGCCCGGCACGTAGGCGGCAACCTCCGCCGCCATCGCCGCCACGGACGCCTCCACGGCCGCGTGGTCGACGGGCGAGGGGAGCGCGCAGTAGACCGTGTTGCGCATGAGGATGGGCGGGTCGGCGGGGTTGAGCACGATGATCGCCTTGCCTCGGTCGGCGCCACCGATGGCCACCAGGCCGTGCGCCGTGGTCTCGGTGAACTCGTCGATGTTGGCGCGGGTGCCGGGGCCGGCGGAGCGCGACGCGACCGTGGACACGATGCTCGGCGTACGCGACGGGCGACACGGCGCGGACGGCGGCGACCATGGGGATGGTCGCCTGCCCGCCGCACGTGATCGTGTTCAGGTTCGGCGTGCCGAGGTGCGCGTCGAGGTTGACGGGCGGCACGACCGCAGGCCCCACGGCGGCGGGCGTCAGGTCGATGGCCACGAGGCCCGCGTCCGCGTAGCGGGGTGCCGTCGCGGCATGCACGGCGGCGCTGGTCGCCTCGTACACCAGCCGGACGCCCAGCCGGGTCGCCTCGGCGAGCAGCCAGTCGACGCCCTCCGCGGACGTCTCCAGACCCCACTTCCGGGCATGTCGGAGGCCGTCCGACGCCGGGTCGATGCCCACCAGGGCGACCGGCTCCAGCACGTCGGAGCGCCGCAGCTTGACCACCAGGTCCGTGCCGATGTTGCCCGAGCCGACCACCGCCACGGGCACCCGGCTCACGCGGGTGCCTCGAAGCCGATGACCACCGAGCCGATGCCCGCGAACCGAGCCTCGAAGCGGCTCGTGCCGATCACGGGCACCGATGCGTGGAGCGCGCCGGGCATCACGATGTGGCCGGCCTCGAGGGTCACGCCCAGGCCGCCGAGGGTGTTGGCGGCCCACGCCACGGCGGCCGCCGGATGGCCCAGGCACGCCGCCCCGACGCCCGTCGAGACCACCTCGCCGTCGCGCAGCAGCTCCACCGTCACGGCGGCCAGGTCGAGGGTGGTCGGGTCCACGGACGCGTCCGCCACCACCACCCGTGCCGAGCTGGCCATGTCCGCGATGGTGTCGACGAGCGTCAGCCTCCAGTCGCGGATCCGCGAGTCGATGACCTCGATGGCCGCCGACACGCCGGACGTGGCGGCCAGGACGTCGTCGATGGTGACGCCCGGACCGCGCAGCGGCCGCGCCAGCCGGAAGCAGACCTCCGCCTCCACGCGGGGCGCGATGAGCGCGTCCAGCCGCAGGGTCGCGCCATCCGGCACCACCCAGCCCGACAGGATCGCGCCGTAGTCCGGCTGGTCCACCCCCAGCTGCTGCTGCATCGCCTTGGCGGTCAGGCCGACCTTCCAGCCCTGGAGCGTCTCCCCCGCCGACAGCCGCGGCCGCACCAGCCGCTCCTGGATGGCATACGCGTCCGCGGGCGTGAGCCACGGCCTGCCGGACGAGACCTGCTCGACCGGCACCCTGGTGCGCTCCGCGATGCGCAGCCCATCGGCCAGGCGATCGAGCTCGGCGGCACGCTGGGGCGTGGTCACCGAGCATCGTCCGGCCGCAGCGTCGCGACGACCTTGAGCTCGATGTCGATGGGCGTGGGCAGCGACCCCACCTCGATGGTGGTCCGGCAGGGGCGAGTGGCGGGGTCGGGCAGCGCCTCGGCCCAGATCCGGTTGAAGGTCGCGAAGTCGCGCTCCATGTGGGTCAGGAACACCATCACGTCGAGCATCCGGTCCCACCCCGAGCCGGCGTCCTCGAGGATGGCCTGGACGCTCTCGATGACGCGTCGACACTGGTCCTCGAAGGGCTCGCCGGCCTCGAACCCCTGGCCCCGGACGCGGGGCCCGACGCCCGACAGGAACACCAGGTCGCCATGCCGACGCGCATGCGGATACGGCCCGACGGGCTCCGGCGCGCGCTCGGAGTACGTGATGTCGGTCACAGCGCCACCACCACGGTGCGGGACTCGGTGAAGAAGTGGAGCGCCTCCTCGCCACCCTCGCGGCCGACGCCCGAGGCGCGCGAGCCGCCGAAGGGCACCCGCAGGTCCCGCAGCAGCCACGTGTCGATCCAGACGGTGCCCACGTCCACGCCCGCGGCGATCCGGTGGGCGCGTCGCAGGTCGTTGGTCCAGACGGAGGCCGACAGGCCGTAGCTGGTGGCGTTGGCCATGGCGACCGCCTCCGCGTCGTCCCGGAACGGGGTGATGGTGACCACCGGCCCGAAGATCTCCTCGGTGTTGACGCGGCAGTCGATGGGCAGCCCGGTGATGACCGTGGGTTGCAGGAAGTAGCCCTCGCGCACCCGGGTGGGCAGGTCGCTGGGGCGCCCGCCACCCGTCACGACCTCGCCCCCCAGCTCACGCGCGAGGTCGACGTAGCCCTCCACCTTGGCGCGGTGGGCCTCCGAGATGAGGGCCCCCTGCTGGGTCGACTCGTCCAGCGGGTCGCCCTGCACCAGCGAGCCGACCGCCGCCGCGAACTCGGCGACGAACCGGTCGTACAGCCGCTCGTGGACCAGGATGCGGGAGCCGCACAGGCAGATCTGGCCCTGGTTCTCGAAGGACGCCTGGACGATGCCCGGCAGCATCGTGGACAGGTCCGCGTCGTCGAGCACGATGGTCGCGTTCTTGCCGCCCAGCTCCAGCGACAGCCGCTTGAACATGGGGGCGGCGGTCCGGGCCACCTCCCGGCCCGTCACGGTGCCGCCCGTGAACGAGATGGCCGGCACGTCCGGGTGGCCCACGATGGCCGCCCCGGCCTGGGCGCCCAGGCCATGGACCACGTTGAGCACGCCGGGTGGCAGCCCCTCCTCGGTGGCCAGGGTCGCCAGCATCGATGCGGTCAGCGGGGTCAGCTCCGATGGCTTGGCGACCACCGTGTTGCCGGTGGCGATGGCGGGCGCGACCTTCCAGGTGAACAGGTAGAGCGGCAGGTTCCAGGGCGAGATGAGGCCTGCGACGCCGCGCGGCAGCCGGATGACATAGTCGAGGGCGCGCTGGTCGGTCTGGTAGGCCGGTGAATCGGCGTGCAGGATCGCGGTCGCGAAGAACCGCAGGTTGGCCACGGCCCGCGGGATGTCGAGGCGACGCGCCAGCGCCACGGGCTTGCCCGCGTCGGTGCTCTCGGCCACCACGAACCGCTCCAGCTCGCGCTCGACGCGGTCCGCGATGCGCACCAGGATCCGCGAGCGCTCCGCGGCCGGCGTGGCGGACCACGCGGGGAACGCGGCCCGGGCCGCGCCCACGGCGCGCTCCACGTCAGCCGCGTCACCGGACGCGACCCGCGCATGGGGCCGACCGGTGGCCGGCTCGATGTCGTCGAGCCACCCGTCGGCGAGGGGGGCGACGTCCCGTCCGCCGATGTGGTGGGTGACGGTGGGCAGCGCGCCGGCCCGCGGGCGCTCGCCGGTGCTCGCCGGCGCGGTCATCGGGCCGTCCCCGTGGCGGCGCCGATCGCCGCTGCGGCGCGGAACGCGTCGAGGTGCGAGTTGGCGAGCGGCACGGGCGCCATCCGGATGATGTCCGGCTCCCGGAAGTCCGCGATGATTCCCTGGTCCTCCAGGGCGGCCAGGGTCGCCCGCGCGTCGGGCAGTCGGACCGAGAGCATCGCGCCCCGCTGTGCGGGGTCGGTGGGGGTGAGCACGGTCGCGGCCGGCGCGAGGGCCGCGAGGTACGCCTCGAACGCGGCCGTGAGCCGGAGCGACCGCTCGCGGAGCGCCGCCATCCCCACGTCATCGAACATGGCGAGCGCCACGGACACGGGCGCCAGGGACAGGATGGGCGGGTTCGAGAGCCGCCAGCCGTCCGCCCCCTGACCCGGTTCGAACACGTCCGCCATCCGGAAGCGCGTGCTGGGGTCGTTGCCCCACCAGCCCGCCAGCCGGGGCGTGGCGCGATCCAGGCCGTGACGCTCGTGGACGAAGGCCTGGGCGATGGCACCCGGGCCACCGTCGAGGTACTTGTAGGTGCACCAGACCGCGAAGTCGACGTCCGCGTCGTGGAGCGCCAGCGGCACGTTGCCCGCGGCGTGCGCCAGGTCCCAGCCGGCGAGCGCGCCGACCGCATGCGCGGCGGCCGTCAGCCGGGCGATGTCGAGCCGCTGCCCGGTGGCGTAGTTGACGCCCGCGAACAGGGTCAGCGCCAAGTGGTCGCCCGCCTCCGCGATGGCCGACTCGAGGTCCTCGTGACGGAGGGTCGCCTCGCCCGAGCGCGGACCGACGACCACCAGGTGGCGTGCCGGGTCGAGGCCGTGATGACGCAGCTGCGACTCGATGGCATAGCGGTCCGACGGGAAGATGGGTGACTCGATGATCACCACGTTCCGCTCCCGGGTGGGACGCAGGAACGACGCGAGCAGCAGATGGAGGTTGACCGTGAGGGTGTTCATGGTCACCACCTCGTGCGGTCGGGCACCCACCAGCCGGGCGGTCCGCTCGCGCATGATGCCGTCCGCCTCGACCCACGCCGCACCTGGCCGGAAGTGCCCCTCCACGCCGTGCGACGCCCATGTGTCGAGCTCCGCGAGCACCGCATCCCGGGCTGCCCTCGGCTGCACCCCCAGCGAGTGGCCTGCGAGATAGACCGCCTCGGACCCGTCCGACGCACGCGGCACGAGGAACAGCCCGCGCAGCCGGGTCAGCGGGTCGGCTGCGTCCGCGGCGCGCGCGGCCGCCTCGGTGGCGACCGGGAGGGTCACGTCGCTCATGCCCGCACCGCGATGGGCCTGCCCAGGAACCGGAGGGCGGTGTCCCGGAGCATCTGGTCCCGGACGCCGTCACCGACATCCGTGAGCGCGGCGATCCCGGCCCCGGGATGTCGCTCGCCGAGCGGGAACGGGTAGTCGGAGCCGAGCGCGATGCCGGTGGGCCCGAGGAGGTCGATGAGGAACCGCAGCACCGCGGGGTCCTGGACCAGCGAGTCGACCATTATCCGGTCGAGGTAGGCACGCGGACCCTGGTCATCCATGGTGGCGACGAGGTCCGGTCGGGCCCGATGCCCCGCCTCGATCCGACCCAGGATTCCCGGGAACGAGCCGCCGCCGTGGGCCAGCATCACCCGCAGCCGGGGCAGCCGCCGGAGCACGCCACCCAGGGTCAGGGCACAGAAGGCGAGGGCCAGCTCGGTGGGCATGCCCACCAGCCACGGCAGCCAATGACGGGTCATGCGCTCGGGCGCCAGCATGTCCCAGGGGTGGATGAACACGGCGGCGTCCAGGTCCTGCGCGGCCGCCAGCACGTCGAACAGCGCGGGGTCGTCGAGGTCCCGGGCTCCCGCGTGGGTGCCGATCTGCACCCCCGCCATGCCCAGGTCCCGCATCGCGCGCTCCATCTCGGCGATGGCCAGGGACGCGTCCTGGAGGGGCACCGTGGCGAGGCCCACGAAGCGGTCCGGCCACCGCGCCACCACGTCGGCGACGTGGTCGTTGAGCAGCCGCGCCAGCTCGGCGGCATCGGCGCCGGGCGCCCAGTACGAGAACATCACCGGGACGGTCGAGAGGACCTGGATGGCCACCCCGTCGCGGTCGCAGTCCTCGAGACGTCGGACCGGATCCCAGCAGTCGTCGTCGATGACCCGGAACAGCCGGTCGTCGATGACGATGCGCGCGGTGCGCGGCCCATCGGGGACGATGCTCGGCCAGCCGCCATACCCGAACCGCTGCCGCAGGTCAGGCAGGGCCTGCGGCAGGATGTGCGTGTGGACGTCGACCGCGCCCGACGCGGTCACGCCTGGCGGCTTGAGGGCCACGTGGCGCCGGTCAGGCCGTGGCGGGGGCGGGCAGCGGATGGACCGTCCCGCACGCCGAGCAGGTGCGCAGCGACTCGTCGCCGAAGAAGTGCTCCATCACGGGCTTGAGCTGCGTGCCGAGGTCCGTGATGACGCCCACGAACTGGTACAGCTGCGTGCCGCAGTTGTCGCAGTACCAGGTGACGGACTCCTCCTCGTCCTCGCGACGCTGGCGCTCGACCACCATGCCCATGGTGCCCGCCGGCCGTCGCGGCGAGTGGATCGTGTTGCCCGGCAGCAGGAAGATCTCGCCCTCGCGGATCGGGATGTCCCGACTCACCCCGTCCTCGATGACCTTGAGAGTGATGTCGCCCTTGAGCTGGTAGAACAGCTCCTCGCCGGGCTCGCAGTGATAGTCCGTGCGGACGTTGGGCCCCGCGACGATCATGACCTGGAACTCGCTGTCCTGGCCGTACAGCAGCTTGTTGCCCACGGGCGGCTTGAGCGACGCCCGGTTGTCCTCGATCCACTGGGCCAGGTTCGTGGCGTTGAGCTCGGGCATCAGCGATCCTCCAAGTCTGCGTGGCGCCGTGCCCGGCGCATCCCGTCCGGCGGCATCCGATGACGCAAGGATACCTGCGTGCAATCCATTGCGCAAGCCTTTCCCACGCTCATGGGCGAACCCGCGGACGGCAGGTGTGGCACGTGGCGTGCAAATGTTTGCATTATCGGGCTCCTATCCCGCCTGGGCTCGGAGCGCCGGGCGACCCATGCGCCGGACGCCGGATGCCGGCGGGCGGCCCGTGGATTCCCGCACCACGAGCTCGACCGGCAGCACGACGTGGCGCACCTGGGCGCCCGGAGCATCGCCATGCGTGCCCAGGAGCTGGTCCATCAGCAGCTGCGCGGCGGCGCGTCCCATGGCGTACTGCGGCACGCGCACCGTGGTGAGCGCGGGCGTCACCCGGTCCATCATGGGCAGGTCGTTGAACCCCGTGACCGAGACCTGGGCGGGGCAGTCGATGCGGTTCTCCCGGAGCACGTCGATGGCACCCAGGGCGAGCAGGTCGTTGCCCGTGACCACCGCGCTGAAGGGCTCGCCGCTCATGAGCAGCCGCCGGGCGGCCCGGACGCCCTCCGCGATGGCATAGGTGTCCGTGACGACATCGAGCGCTGGTGCGATGGTCACGCCCAGACGTGCCAGGGCCTGGTGGAGGCCCACGCTGCGGGCCCGTCCGGTGGACGTGTCCGCGGGCCCCGCGATGTGCGCGATCCGACGATGCCCCAGGGCGACGAGATGCGCCGCCACGTCGGCCATGCCGGCCTCGTTGTCGGGCGCCACGGACGAGACCGGCGCATCGGTCGCCGTGCGGTTGAGCGTCACCGTGGGGACGCCCAGCGTCGCGGCATCCTCGAGCAGCGGATGGCGCAGGTGCGCGGTCGCGAGGATGAAGCCGTCCACGCCCCGCGCCCGGAGCGAGGACACCAGACGTCGCTCGCGCTGCTCGTCCTCGTCGGTGGCCACCAGGAGCGCGCTGTGGCCGTGCTCCTCCAGCACGTCCACGATGCCCCGCATCATGGGCGGGTAGAGGGGGCGCGAGATGTCCGGGATGAGCACGCCCACCATCTCCGAGCGCTGCGTGCGCAGCGTGCGAGCCGCGAGGTTGACCTCGTAGCCCAGTCGGGCGGCCGCCTCGTCCACCTTGGCGGCGGTCCGTGGATGGACCCGGTCGCGGGTGCGCGGGTTGAGCGCCCGGGACGCGGTCGCGACATGGACGCCCGCCTCGCGCGCCACGTCCCGCAGCCGGACGTCGCCTGGGGCCTTGGGGGTCGCGCCCGCCACCGCCTCGCGCCGGTCCTCGCTCACGCGCCGTTCCTCGCTCACGCGCCGGTCATCCCGCATCCGAGGCGCCGGCCGCGCCGCTCCCGGCTGCCGAGCGAGCCACGGCCATGGGGCCGCCGCCGCCCGTGGCGCCCACGGTGGTCCGCGCCACCTGGCGGCGGCCCACGACGAACCGCAGCACGAACGCGAGGCCGAACACGACGACCGTGAACAGGAGCGCCATGGCCGCGCCCTGCGACGGGTCGTACAGCTGGGCTGCGCCCGGGTTGATCCGCGAGAACAGGTACCACGCCAGCGGCCGCGTGTCGGGCGTGGCGAGGAACGCCGGCAGCGTGAACTCGTGCGAGCCCAGGATGAACAGCTGGATCCAGACCGCGGACATGGCCGGCAGCAGCAGCGGGATGACCACCCGGCGGAAGGTCGCCAGGCGGCTCGCCCCCGAGGCGGCGGCGGACTCCTCCAGCGACGGGTCGATCTGGAGCACCGCGGCGTGGCCCACGCGATAGGACACCGAGATCCGATACGAGTAGGCGAGGATGAGCACCCAGATGGTGCCGATGAGCGGGACCGTCCGGTTGATGACCAGGTAGAACAGGAACGTCGAGAAGCCCACGATGACCGTGGGAATGGCCACCGAGGACGACGCGAGCATGTCCAGGATGCGGGTGCCCCAGCCACCCGACCGGCTCCGCGCGACGACCCACGCGGCGACCATGGCGAGCGCCACGGCGATGGTCGCGGACGCCCCGGCGATGACGATGGTGCGCCCGAACGAGGCATAGAACTCCGGGTCGTGGAGCACCGCCACGAACGCGTCCAGGTTGGCGTACGCGCGCAGGTTCTCGAGGCTGATGGGCATCGCGTAGGGCGTGATGGCCGACCAGAGCAGCGCCAGGGCGGGCAGGATCGAGGTGGGCACGAGGTACAGCGCCAGCACGGCCAGCACCAGCCAGCGACGCCGACCCAGCGCCAGCCGCGTCGGGCGGAACCCCTTCCCGGTGACGGACGCGCGACGCCCCGCATCGCGGGTCATCCACAGGTAGCCCCGGAAGATGCACAGCGTGACGATGAGGAACACCACGCCATAGGCGGCGGCCATGCCGTACTTGGGCAGCTCGCTCGCGTTGCCCCGCAGCAGCGTCCACATGCGCAGCGCGAAGATGTCCTTGCCCTGCTGCTGCCCGAACAGGAGCGGGATCTCGAGGCTGCCCAGCAGCAGGATGGTGGACAGCAGGACCACCGCGAGCGACCCCGGGAAGAGCACCGGCAGGGTCACCCGCCGGAGCGTCTGCCAGGCGCTCGCGCCCGACGTCCGGCTGGCCTCCTCGAGGGCCCCGTCCATGTTCTGCATGATGGGCACCAGCAGCAGGAACGGGAACGTCACCGACACGAGCCCCTGGACGACCACGATGGTCGGGAACGCGAACGGGTCGATGGGGCCGGTGTCGCCGCCCACGAAGGGCAGCGCCCGGAGCAGCTGGTTGAGCAGGCCGCTCTGCGGGGCGAGCATGAGCACCCACGACTGGGCGCGCACGATGGGCGGGATGATGTAGGGCAGCAGCACCAGGACCGAGATGAGCAGCCGCCCCGGGACATCGGTGCGCACCACGATCCAGGCGAGCGTCCACGCGATGAGCGTGGAGATGATGGCGGCGCCACCCACGTAGACGGTGGTCGTGAGCAGGATGTCGCCCAGGTCGCCCGCGCCGCTCAGGAGCGTCTGGTAGTTCTCCAGGCTCCACTGTGCCGTGGGCACCCCGATGGGCAGATAGGGGCCTCGGAACGAGGCCAGCAGCTGGGTGACGAGCGGGATCACCAGCAGGTAGCCGATCGCCGCGATGACCGCCACGGTCACCACGGTCATCCCCGCTGGCCGACGCACGCGCATGTCCCTCCTGGATGCAGGACGGGCGCCGGCCTGCGTGGCCGACGCCCGTCGTTCCGATCGCTCAGCGGAACCTACTGGTACATGATCTCGTCAGCGGCCGAGATCATCTCGTTCCACTGATCGCGGGTCTCCTGCGTCTCCCACTGGCCGATGGTCGCCTGCTGGTACATGGCGTCGGCGTTGGTCTTGATGAGACCCGTGGCCTGGTCGAGCGTCGTCGACGGCAGTCCGGGGAAGGGCACCGCGGAGGTGTTGAGCGCCTCCGTGGTCAGGCGTGCCGTGATCCAGTCGGGGTCGTAGGCGTTCCACAGGGCGTAGAGCGTGGCGCCCGGCTTGTTCTTGGCCTCGGCGTTGACGCCGCCGAACTGGATCCAGATGCCGCCGTCGTCGATGGTGCCGAGGGCGATGTCGGGGTTGGGGTTGAACAGCTGGCCCGCGAAGTTGACCGGCTTGTCGCCCGTGGAGAGCAGCGAGCCCGGGTCATCCGTGAGCGTCAGGTTGCCGGCCTTGAGGTCGCCGATGAGCTGCTGCATGGCGTCCTTGCCGTTGGCCATGCCATAGCCCGTGAAGAACTGGCCGTTCCAGCTGGCCATCGCCAGCTTGTCCTTCCAGTCGTCGCCGAGGTACGCCGTGAGGTCCGTGGGGGCCTCGGTCACCTTGCTCGTGTTGTAGTTGATGAGCCAGCTGTTGAGGCTGTCCGGCAGCAGCTCGGGCGGGCCCACGGTGAGCCACTCGGCGGGGATGCCGTACTGGGTCCAGTCGACCTTCTCGAACAGCCCCGCGTCATACAGCGGCGTGGCGCTGGTCAGCGAGCCGGACAGGTAGTCCGTGTTCTCGGTGCCGGTCTGCTGCGCGGTGATGATCGACGAGGACAGGTTCTGCTGGAAGCCCTGGGTCTTGATGGTCAGGCCCGGGAACCGCGTCGTGAAGGCGTTGATGACGTCCGGGCTGAGCTCGTACCAGTCCCAGATCACGATCTGCCCGCCGTTGGTGGCGAGCGCCTCCTGGTGGAGCTGGTCGAGGGCGGCGTTCACCGTCGGCCAGTAGTCGGTGTAGAAGTTCTCGCAGCGCGTCACGATGCCCACCGGCACCGCGTCGCAGACCGGCGTGCCGCCCGCAGCCGGCGACCCCGCGGGTGCCGAGGGCGACTGGGCCATGACCAGTCCGGCGCTGGCGACCATCAGCGCGGCGCTCCCCAGGAGCCCGGCGCCGAGGCGTGCTGTGCGGTGAACCATCGAACCTCCTCCGATGACGACCCTGACGTCTGGCGCGGCTGCCCGGTCGGTCCGGGCTCGTTGGCGATCGATTGCGATCGCTGCAACGATGTTGCCGCTTGGGGCTGACGGTAGGCGCTGGATACGCTACTGTCAAGCATATTTCCGTGAATCGGAGACAATCGAGGTCAGAGTGCAGACAACGACCACACCAGTCCCGGGCCTCGTGGTCGATGGCCTGGTCAAGGACTATCCGGTCGCCTCGGGATGGCACCGAGCGGTCGATGGCGTGTCCTTCCAGATCGCCGAGGGTCACTTCTACTCGCTGCTGGGGCCCTCAGGCTGCGGCAAGACCACCACCCTCCGATGCGTCGCCGGTCTGGAGCGCCCGGACCAGGGCACCATCTCGCTGGGTGGCAGCGTGGTCGCGGACGCGGCACGCGCCCTGCCGCCGGAGCGCCGGGACATCGGCATGGTGTTCCAGAGCTATGCGATCTGGCCGCACATGACCGTGTTCGAGAACGCGGCATTCCCGCTTCGGGTGGGCACCACCAAGGTGCCCCGGGACGAGCTGCGGCGGCGCGTGGACGAGGTCCTGGGCGTGGTGGGGCTCGCGGACTACGCGGGGCGCTCCGCGACGCAGCTGTCCGGCGGCCAGCAGCAGCGGCTCGCGCTCGCACGGGCGCTCATCCGACGGCCGCGGGTGCTGCTGCTCGACGAGCCGCTCTCCAACCTCGACGCCCGCCTGCGTGACCGGATGCGTGCGGAGATCCGGGACCTCCAGCGCAAGCTGGGCATCACCACCCTCTACGTCACCCATGACCAGGTCGAGGCGCTCTCGATGTCCGACCGGATCGCCGTGATGGACGGCGGGCGGATCGTCCAGGAGGGTGACGCCCGCGACATCTACGCCCGTCCCGCGACGCGCTTCGTGGCGGGGTTCGTGGGCACGGTCAACTTCCTCGACGTCGTGGCGCTCGGGCCGGGCGACGCCGGCGGCATGCGTCTGCGGGTCGCCGACGGCGTGGTCGAGGCCGACGTGCCCGAGGGCATGGCCGAGGGCGAGGCCGCGACGCTGGCGGTGCGACCCGAGAACGTGTGGCTGCACCCGCTGGGCGACCAGGATCGGCAGCCGGGCGTCGTCACGGGCACGGTGGAGGAGACCGTGTACCTGGGTGACACCGTGGAGGTCAGGGTCGCCGCGACCGGCTGCGCGATCTCCGCACGCACGCACCCGTCGGTCACGCTCCGGGCCGGTGACCGGGTGCGGGTCGAGCTCCGGCGCGACGACCTGGCGGTGATCCACGAGCGCCTGGGCATGTCCTCGGCACGGGGCGCGAGCACCCCCGCCGACGCGTCCCGCCACGTCGCGGCCTGACGCCATGTCGTCGCGAGGAATGGGGACACGCTCCAGGGACTCGTATACAAAACAGGACAGATAGGATACAGTCGTCGCGATGCGCGCCGAACAGGTCTCCTTCTTCAACGCCGGGTGTCGCCTCGCGGGCTCCGTCCTCCTCCCGGATGCCCACGTGGGGGCGGCACCCGGCATCGTCCAGGGCCCGGGCTGGCTGGGACTGCGCGACGCGAAGCTGTACCAGCCCTACCACGAGGCGCTGACCTCGGCCGGCTTCGTGGTCCTCACGCTGGACTATCGGGGCTTTGGTGACTCCGAGGGCGACGCCACGTTCCTCGACCCCATGGCCCAGGTGGCGGACATCCGCGCCGGGCTCGACTACCTCCAGACCCGTCCCGAGGTGGACCCGCGTCGGCTGGGCCTGTTCGGATCGGGTGGCACGGGCGGTGGCAACGCGGTCATGGCCGCGGGCCTCGACGAGCGGGTGCTCGCCACGGTCGCCCAGGTGCCCGTCGCAGACGGCCGGGACTGGCTCCATCGGATGCGACGCGAGCACGAGTGGCTGGAGTTCCTGGACTCGGTGCGCGAGGCCCGCGAGCGATACGTCACGACCGGGGAGCTGACGCTCGTCCCGCCCCGCGACGGCATCATGGTGCCCACACCCGAGCGCAAGACCACCAGCGTCAAGAGCGACGTCGATGGGCGGGTCCCGTCGCAGGTGGCGCTGCATGCCGCGGACGCCATCATGGCCTACCGCCCCATCGAGGTGGCGCACCGCGCACGCGCGCTGATGCTCATCGCGGTCGAGCACGATGCCGTCACGCCCGAGGACCATGCCCGGGCGCTGTACGACCGCGCCACGGGTCCCCGGCGGCTGCTGGTCCAGACCGGCACGACGCACTACGCCGCCTACGCCCAGTACCGGGACATCGTCAACCCGCGGATCGTGGAGTGGTTCCAGCGACATCTCGTCGGCGGCGAGGTGGTGCTGGAGGAGTCGGGCCTGGACGGTGGCGTGAGCCATCTGAGCCGGCCGGCCGGCCCACAGGGGGAGGCATCGTGAGCACGTTCGACCTGGTCATCCGTGGTGGCACCGTGGTCTCCCCCGAGGGTCGCGTCGCCGCGGACGTCGCGATCGCGGATGGTCGGATCGCCGCCCTGGTCGCGCCGGGCACGGAGCTGGAGGCGACCCGCGTCATCGACGCCTCGGGCCGCCACCTGCTGCCGGGCGCCATCGACGTCCACTCGCACCATCGCGAGCCCGGCTACACCCACAAGGAGGACATCGTCACCGCCACGTCCGCGTGCGCCGCGGGCGGTGTGACCACGTCCTTCGCGATGCCCAACGTGGACCCGCCGCCCAACACCCCCGAGCGGCTCGCCGCGATGTTCGAGCTGTATCGCGCGAAGGCCATCGTCGACTGGAACGTCAACCCGGCGGGCACCGTGCCCGAGACGATCCCGGAGCTGGCCACGATGGGCATCGCGGCCTTCAAGGTGTTCATGGTCGTGGACACCGGGCGCTCGTACCCGCACATGCCGGGCATCGGCGTGCACCACCACGGCAAGCTGCTGGAGATCTTCGAGACCATCGCGCCCACCGGCGTGCCGCTCATGGTCCACCCCCACGACCAGGAGCTGATGGACCACATCGAGCGGGGCTTCTGGGACCGGGGCGAGCGCGACTTCCGGGCCTACGCCAAGGCCTATGCCGCGTACGACGGGATCATCTGGGACACGGCGGCGGCGCTGCTGCTGCGGCTCCAGTTGGCCACGGGCACCCAGCTGCATCTGCTCCACACCCAGACCAAGGGCGTCGTGGACCAGCTGCGCGCCGCCAAGGACCGTGGCCAGGACGTCTCGGCGGAGATGAACCCCTGGGCCGTGCTACTGGGCAACGACTGGGCCACCGTCGAGCGCCTGGGGTCCTACGCGCTGTCCTACTGGGTGCCCGAGGAGAACACGGAGCCGCTCTGGCAGGCCCTCCGCGACGGCACCATCGACCTGGTGTCCACGGACCACGGCCCGCACACGCGCGAGGAGAAGGAGCCCGGCTGGACGGACGGCTGGAAGGCCCACACGGGCACCCCCTCGGCGCAGTTCTACGTGCCGCTGCTGCTGGATGCGGCACGCGCCGGCCACATCACCCTGGAGCGGGTGGTGGGCGCGACGGCGACCGAGCCCGCCCGCGTGTTCGGCCTCCGCCACAAGGGTCGGATCGAGGTCGGCTTCGACGCCGACATCGCCATCGCGGACCTGGAGCAGGAATGGACCATCACGGACGACGTCGTCCTGTCGCGCATCGGCTGGACGCCCTACGCGGGGCGTGTGGTGCGCGGCGCCATCGACCGGACGCTCGTCCGGGGCGCGGTCGTCTACGAGAGTGGGGAGGTCACCGGCCAGCAGGGCTGGGGCCGGCAGGCCATCCCCGAGCGCTGACCAACACAGGAGGAAGGACTCGATGCGATACGGGCTGCTGCTGCCGCACTTCGGCGAGGAGGCCGACCAGGACCTGCTCATCGATGGCGTGCGGCTCGCCGAGCGACTCGGCTTCGACTCCATCTGGGTGCGCGACCACCTCGTGTTCCATCCGCATGGCATGGAGGGCACCGACCGCACCTTCATCGAGCCGTTCATCACGCTGACCTTCCTGGCCGGCGTCACCGAGCGCATCGGCCTTGGCGCGGCCACCATCATCCCGTTCCGGCATCCCATCAACATGGCGTACTCCGTGGCGTCCATGTCCTGGATGACCCGGCGTCGCTTCGACCTGGGCGTGGGGGCGGGCAACTTCCAGCACGAGTTCGATGTCATCGGGCAGAGCGACCTCAAGCGGCCCGAGCTGATGAGGGAGCAGGTGCTCATCGCCCGCAAGCTGTGGACGGGCGAGTCGGTCGAGTGGCACAGCGAGCTGTACGACTTCGATGACGTCGACATCAAGCCCCAGCCGGTGCATCCGGTGCCGGTGTGGTGGGGCGGTGCGACGCCCGCGTCGGCGCGCCTGGCGGTCGACTTCTGCGAGGGCTGGCTGCCCGGGCGGATCACGTTCCCCACCTTCGAGGCGCGCGTCGCCAAGATCCGGGAGATGACCGCGGAGCAGGGCAAGCCGATGATCATGACGGGCGCCGTGCCGGTCACCAGCATCGACAGCTCGTTCGAGGCCGCCACGGCGCGCATGAACGTGCCGGGCCTCATCAAGAACGCCAACGCCCAGAAGTTCTGGCTCAAGCCCGAGTCGGGCGAGTTCAGCCGCATCGAGGAGCTCGACGGCTCGATCCTGGCGGGCAGCCCGCAGGACATCGCGGCGGGCGTCCAGCGGTATCGCGACCTGGGCGCGGACCTGCTCATCTTCGACTTCCGTATGCGCTTCCCGGACTGGCTGGAGCAGATCCAGCGGCTGGCCGAGGAGGTGTTCCCGCTGGTGGACGCACCCGTGGCGGTCGGCGCCGGCTGACCCCCACGGTCCCGCGCCGGCTGACCCCCACGGTCCGCGCCCGACCGTCTACGATCGGCGCGACGCCCCGCATCGGCGCGTCCGGCGGGAACCCGCCGCCCTGCGGTGAGGTGACGCGACCAACGGATGAGCGGCATCGACGTCCTGCCTGACGCCCAGTCGTCGATCCGTCGACTGCCGGTCGTGCCCGCCTGGCTGGCCAACCTGGCTGGGCTGGGCTGGCGGCTGCTCGTCATCCTCGCGCTGGTGGTGGCATGCGCGCTGACCGCGCGGGCGCTGTGGGTGGTGACCGCGACCATCGTGCTCTCGGTGGTGGTGTCGGCGGTGCTCGCGCCCGGCGTGCTCCGGCTCCGCGCAGGCGGGCGCTCGCGCAACGCCTCGGCGCTCATCGTGTGGGGCATCGGGATGCTGGTCGGGCTCGGCCTGCTCGTGCTGCTGCTGGTCGCCTTCGCGCCACATGTCGCGGCCCTCGCCCACGCCCTCGGCCAGGGCGTCGCCGCCGTGCAGGCGGACATCGAGGCAGCCGACCTGCCTCCCGCGGTGACGACGCTGTGGCACGACGGCATCCACGTGGCCGCGGGAGTGCTCCTCGATGCGATCGGGGGGTCCATCGCCCAGATCGCCGGCCTGGTCACCGCGGTCATCCTGTCGGTGTTCCTCATCTTCTTCCTGCTGCGCGACGGTGACCGCGGCTGGCTGTGGGTGTGCCAGTCGCTGGGCGAGGCCAAGCGGGACCGGATCACGGCCGCCGGGCGCGACGCGCTGGAGCGCATCGGTGGCTACCTGCGCGGCACCACGATCCTGTCCGGCCTGATGGCCGTGACGACGTTCGTGTTCCTGGCCATCCTCGGCCTCCCCCTGGCGGCGCCGCTGGCGCTGCTGGTGTTCGTCGCCGGCTTCGTGCCGGTGGTCGGTGGCATCGTGTCCACGGTCATCGTCCTGATCGTCGCGTACTCCGCGGCCGGCCTGGGCACCACGCTCGTGCTGGTGGGGCTGATGGCGGTCCGCAACGTGCTCATGAGCTCGTTCGTCCGGCCGTCCGTCTACGGCCGGACCGTGAGCATCCACCCCGCCCTGGTGCTCATCGTCCTGCCCGCCGGGTACGAGCTCGCCGGGATCGTCGGGCTGCTCGCCGCGGTGCCCGTCACGGCGGTCGTCATCGCCGTCGCATCGGCCGTGGTCGCGATCGTCCAGCCGGACCCGCCGCCGCCCCTGCCGGGCATCGTCCCGGCGTGGCTCGACCGGGTCGCGCAATGGAGCTGGCGCATCCTGGTCGTGCTCGGGCTGGTGGTCGTGGCGGTGCTCGCGGCAGTGCTGTTGCCGCTCGTGGTGACACCCATCGTCATCGCGCTCGTGGCGACCGCCACCCTCGACCCCCTGGTCGCCGCGCTGATGCGACGGGGCTGGGGCCGCACCAGCTCGGCCATCGTGGCCGTGGCTGGCAGCGCCCTGCTGGTGGCGCTGCTGCTCGTCCTCGCCACGGTCTCGCTCGCGGACCAGGTGTCGCAGGTGGGCGCTGGCGTGGAGGCCGGTGCCGGGTCGGTCGACGCGAGCGCAGGCGGCACCCTGGGCCTGGGTGTCAGCGCCACGGTCCAGGGCGTCAGGGCGCTCGTGGACCACGTCCGCACCTTCCTCACGTTCGCGGGCGCCCTGGGCACGTTCGGCGCGATGCTGCTGATCGGGCTCCTGCTCGCGGTGTCGTTCCTGCGCGATGGCGGCCGCCTGTGGGACCGGATCGTGAGCCGCGCGCCGGCCGAGCAGCGCGCCCAGATCGGCGATGCCGGCTCTCGGGCCCTGGGCGTGTTCGGGGGCTACATGCTGGGCACCGCGGCCATCTCCGGCGTGGGCGCCGCGAGCCAATGGCTGATCATGGTCATCCTGGGCATCCCGCTCGCGCTCCCGGTCGCGGTGCTCTCCTTCATCCTGTGCTTCATCCCCTACGTCGGCGGCTTCCTGTCGACGGGCATCGCGTTCCTGCTGACGGTCGCGTATGGCTCGCCGCTCGACATCGCGCTGATGGGTGTGTGGACCATCGTGTTCAACATCGTCCAGGGGAACATCGTGAGCCCGCTGGTGTACGGCAGGACCGTGTCGCTCCACCCGGCGGTGGTGCTCCTGGCGATCCCCGCGGCGGGCGCGGTGTCGGGCATCGTGGGCATGTTCCTGGTGGTGCCGGCGCTGGGCGTGGTGGCCGCCACATGGCGTCCGGTGCTGGCGCTCCTGGGCAGCGCCAGGCCGGCGGTCGCGGCACCCGACACGACGCCGATCGCCGCGCCCGACGTGGCGGTGGTCGCCAGCTGAGCTCGCGGGGCGAGGTCAGCCCGTCATCGACGCGCGGGGGCGGAGCAGGTCGGCGCGCATGCCTGCGATCGCCGCGACCATCAGCAGCATCGCGCCGATGCCGATGACGAAGGGCGCCGGGAACCCGGCCATCGAGATGACCACGCCATACGCCGCCGAGCCGATGCCCAGGCCCAGCTGGTAGCCCAGGCTGTAGGTCGCCATCGCGGCCCCGACACGACCCGGCAGGGCGCGGTCCATGGCGATGGCGAGGTGGATGGGGGAGGTCAGCGACGCCGCGATCGCGTACAGCACGCCACCCACCGTCAGCACCGCGACGTCCTGCGCCACGATCGCCACCATCAGGCCCATCGTGCCCAGTGCGGCCCCCGCGATGACCGGCCAGCCCCGTGGGAACCGGTCCAGCCGCGGGCCGATGATGACCCGCGCCACCACCATCGCGAAGCCCAGGGCGGGGTAGTAGAGCGCGAGCGCCTCCACGGGGATGCCGTGCTCGCGCGCCCACACGGGCGGGAAGATGAAGAACAGGCAGTTCGTGCTCATCCACAGGAACTCGAGCGTCATGGGCAGCACGACCCGCCGCTCGAGCAACGACCCGAGACCCGTCGAGCGCGTCGCTGCCGCCCGGGTCGTCCGGTTCGCCAGGCTCGGCCCGAAGACCGCGATCCCGATGCCCAGGGACGCGAGCATCGCAGCGAACAGGAACGGACCGGGTGCCCCCCACGCACCCAGCAGCGCGAGCCCGAGGGCGGGCATCGCCATCTGCGACAGGCCCGGCATCAGGCCATAGATGCCTGACGCCTCGCCCCGGCGCTCGGGCGGCGCGATGTCCGCGAGCGAGGAGTTGCCCCCCGTGTTGAAGGCGCCCCACGCCGTGCCGTGGAGCAGCCGCACGCCGGCCATCGCGACGATGCCGGGCACGAGGTACAGCAGGCTGCTGAGGGCGAGGCCGCTGACCCCCAGCGCGAGCACCCGTCGCTTGCTCCACTCGTCGACCAGGCGACCGAAGAACGGCCGGAGCAGCACGCTCGGGATGCTGAACATCGCCACGATGATCCCGGCGAGGGCGGCGTCGCCCCCCGCGTCGATGACGATGACCGGGATGACCGGGTTGATGACGTTGAACGAGCAGAAGCCCAGGAGCATGAGGGCGCACAGCGCCACGAACGACGAGGTGTACAGCGACGGCCGGGCGTCAGCCCGGCCATGCGGTTCCGGGACCGAGCCGGATGGCCCGGGGGTCACCAGAGCTGGGGCTTCATGACCATGAGGAACAGCACCACCAGGACCACGACCCGCATGAACAGGCCGCCCCAGCGGATGCGCCTCCGAAGACGCGCCGCCTCGGCGCGCTGCTCGTCGGACAGGTTGGGCAGCCCGACCATGATCAGCTCCAGCGAGCGCATGGTGTCCCGGTTCTGGATGAACGTGGCGTACAGGAACGAGGCCAGGAACAGGGCGGTCGACACCAGCAGCCAGGGGGTGCGCAGGATGTCGTAGTGCATCGTCCAGACCAGGCCCAGGCCGCTCAGGAGGACGATCGCGGCGAGGGGATGCGTCCAGCGCGTGGACAGCTCGCGGGTGAGCCGCACCGCGAACGGCATCTGACCCGGCCCGGCACTCGCCGCCGCCTGGGTGATCCGGCCGTACACGAAGCTGGGTCCGAGGCCCACCAGACCGGCACCGATGTGCACCAGGAGCAGCCAGCCGTAGGCGGAGGTCAGCACGGGCTCACCGCGGCAGCTCGATGGGCCGCCAGCGTCGACGCCCGTCCACGCGCACGAACCTGCCGAACCCGGGCTGCGGGAAGTGGCTGGAGGCCACCAGCGTCCCCTCGCGCTCCAGCTGCTCGATGACCCGACGCCGCTGCTCGGCGGCACGCGGGGGGTCGTAGTCGAAGCGGTGATGCCACTCCGTCTCGTACGCGATGATCGGGTGATGGGCGAGGTCGCCCAGGATGAAGCAGTGCTCGCCGCCGCTGCTCAGCACGAAGCTGGAGTGGCCGGGCGAATGCCCGTGGGTCGGCAGGGCGCGCAGCGAGGGCAGCACCTGGAACTCGCCCTCGAAGGTGTCCAGCACGCCGAGGTCGCCCAACGGCAACGCTTGCTCCCGGATGTTGGGATGCATCTCGGGGATCCGGTTGTAGTGGGCCCAGTCGTTGGCGGGCACCAGGTATCGGGCGCGCGGGAAGCGCGGCCGGATGCCGATCTCGTCCCGGATCAGGTTCCAGCCGACGTGGTCGGCGTGGAGGTGCGTGAACACGACCTGGTCGATGTCGTCGGGCGTCGCCCCCGCCTCGGCCATCTCGTCGAGCAGCGCGGCGGGCGTCGCGGGCGCGCCGGGCGGCGCATGCACCGGTCCCCAGCCGGTGTCGATGAGGATGGTCCGGCCGTCGGCGCGGACCAGGAACGCCCGGAAGTTGAGCAGCGACCAGACGTCGTCGAGGAGCAGCTCCTGGTAGGGCTCCCATGCCTCGGCGGGCACGTCCGGGTAGTGCCACGCGGGGTCGATGGCATGGCGCCGGTCCACCATGCCCGTGATCTCGGCATCGCCGATGCGCAGTCGTACGGCCATCTCGTGCTCCTCTGGCGGTGCCGGGTCAGGCCTGCGCGGCGGCGCCGGGAGCCGGGCGCCACACCGTCCCGAGGTCGAAGCCGGCCCGGCCTGCGACAGCCTGGAGGCGCGCCGACGCATCGGCGACCAGCGCGGCTGGGTCGACGTGGGCCGGCCGACCGGCCGCCACTAGGACCCGGCCATCGACCAGCACGGTGTCCACGTCGGCCGGGCCCGCGCTGTGGACGACCGCCACGGCGGGGTCGACCATGGGGGCCGCGTCGAGGCCATCGAGCCGCGCCAGCACGATGTCGGCGCGCTTGCCGGGCGTGATCGAGCCCACCCGGTCGCCCAGACCCAGCGACCGCGCGCCCTCGAGGGTCGCGATGCGCAGGATGTCGCGAGGGCTCATGAGGGTCGCGTCACCCGCCCGGGTCAGCTCCAGGCCGAGGGCCACCCGCATGGCCTGGAACGGGTCGGCGCTGGCCGAGATGGCCGTGGTGTCGAGGGACAGGCTGACGCGCACGCCCGCGGCACGCAGCTCGCTCAGCTGCGGGAAGCCCATGGCCAGCCGCAGCTCGCTCATGGGGCTGGCGCTCACGGGGATGTCGTGTGCCGCGAGGCGTGCCATCTCATCGGGCGAGACCCAGTTGGCGTGGGCGAGCAGCAGGTCGGGCCCCAGCAGCCCGTCGGCGTCGAGCACCTCGACCTGACGGATGCGGGCCACCTCCTGGCGCGTGCCGGCGCAGTGCATCGCGATGGGCAGCCCCAGCTCGCGTGCCAGCCGCCATTCCTCGCGATACACCTCGGGCGAGGAGCGCGACGGGCCGCGCACCGCGCAGCCGACCTCGATGAGCCCGTCGGACGCGGGCGCCCAGTCGTCGCGGATGCGCCCGATCTCCGGGAAGTCCATGGGCTCGTCCGGCGAGACGCCCACCTGGGCCATGACGGCGCGCATCTGCTCCATGCTCATGAGCGGACTCGTCGATGGCGCCCCGTACGAGAACCGCGCCCGGAGCCCGAGCGCCCGCAACGCGCCCAGGTCGGCGTCCGCATCGGCGCGGCTGAGCACGTTGTGGGCCCAGTCATGGACCGTGGTGATGCCCGCGAGCAGGCCCTCGGTCGCACCCAGCAGCACGCCCGTGGCCGTGTCGGCGGGCTCGAGATGGGGCGCCAGGAGCGCCTTGCGGGCGAACCAGCCCGCCTCGTGGCCGTCGCCGATGGCGCCCCGCAGGAGGGTGCCCCAGAGGTGCCAGTGGGTGTCCACGAAGCCGGGGATGGCGACCGTGCCCGCGCCATCGATGGGCGTCGCGCCCGGCGCGTCGAGGGCGGGGCCCACCGCGACGATCGCACCGTCCCGGACCTCGATGTCCCCGCGGAGCTCGCCGACGGCGTCGTCCTGGGAGAGCACCAGGGCATCGCGGATCACCACGTGGCCGCGAGGGGGGAGCGGGGCGACGAGCTCGGTCATGGTCCCTCCAGGTCAGCCGGGGCGGTGGCCCACCCCGGCAGCGTGCAGTCGACGGCCCATGGTCACGCCAGAGGACCTCCCGTGGTCAGTGTATCCGTTCACCGTGCGATTGGATACAAGTGTGCGTCGAGTGGACGCCAGCGCGAACCCGGTCGTGGCGCGCGCCATGCGACGCACCCGGGACCGCACGGAGGCCCGGGGCATCGCGCCCCGGGCCTCCGTGGGTCTGCCGTCTGCCGCCGGGCGATGCCGGCGGCGCCCCGTCACTGCGCTGGCGCCGGGTTGGCGGCCAGGCCCAGCGCGGTCTGCACCGCGTTGAGCGGCGCAGCGTCCACGAACTGGCTGAGGTCCACGGTGACGCCCTCGGGCAGGTTGGCCGAGAGGTATCCCTCCAGCTCGCCCAGGCCGCCGCCGTTGGCGGCGTCACCGAAGCCGCCGTCGAAGGGCGCGAAGAACGCCATGTCGTTGGGCCAGCCGGCACGGATGCCGTCGGTGATGGTGATCCCGGCGCGCTCGCCCAGGCTGAACACGTAGTCGGCGTTGGCGGTGTCCTTGATGTCCGCCAGGGCCCGGACGTAGGCGCTCAGGAACGCCTGGACCGTGTTCGGGTTGGCTGCCGCCCAGTCCTTGTTGGCGGCCAGCATGTCCGAGCCGTAGTCGACAGTGTCGAGCACGAGCCGGCCACCCGCATCCAGCACCTGCTGCCGATGGCGGTTGAAGATTGGCGTCATGTACAGCTTGCCGTCGAGGAACAGGGCGACCCAGGCGTTGGAGCCACCGTCCACGGTCACCGCGTTGTACGGCACGCCCGTGATGTCGAAGCCGGCATCGGCGAGCATCTTGGCGCGCAGGTCGAAGTCCAGCGACCCGGGGGTGCCGCCGAGCAGGATGTCCTTGCCCGCGAGGTCGGCGGGCGTCGAGATCTCCGGCCGCACCGCGATGGTGTTGGCGGTGTAGTTCTGGTAGCCGGCGACCGCGGTCAGCGGCAGGCCCTCGGCGAAGCTGTTGGCGGTGTCGAGGGTCTCCACGGTGCCGAACTGGAGGCTGCCGCCGATGAGGCCGGGCGCGGTCTCCTCGGTCTGGACGAGCTGCACGTCCGTGAAGCCTGCGTCGGCGAAGTAGCCCCGGTCGAGCGCGACCAGGAACGGCGCCCGGCTGTTGAGGTTGGGCAGCCGGTAGCCGATGGTGATGGACGTCTGCTCAGGCGCCGGCAGGTCCGGCTTGGCCAGGGCGGGCGGCTGCGCGGGTGCCACGCTGGGGGGCGGGGTGATGCTCGGCGCGGCGCTGGGGGATGCGTCCTGCGCGAGCGCGGGCGCCAGCAGCGACGTGGTCAGCACGAGGCTGCCCACCGCGGCGACGCCGATCCGGCGTGCGAGATGCGTCTGGGTCATGGGATCTCCTCCGAGGCTCCGATCGGTGGCGGGTTGTCCACATAGTACATAAGGAATATGGACCATGTCCCCGCGGGCGACGTTCGCGGTGGCACGACGCCCGCGGGCGGGAAGGGTGGCGGCCCGGGACGGGCGTCCCGGGCCGCGTGGGTCACTGCGCCGGGGCGGGGTCCAGCGGCAGGCCCAGATACGCCTGTGCCGCATACAGCGGGTCGAGGGCCAGGAGCTGGCTCATGTCGACCGTGCCGTCGAGGTTCTTGGCGAACAGCTGCTCCATCAGGTCGAGCGGCCAGCCGCCGTCGAACGGCTTGTAGTTCTCGATGTCCAGCTCGTAGGCGTTGCGGATGCCATCCGTGATCTCGATGCCCGTCGAGGCGCCGAGGCTCAGGACGTACTCCTTGTTGGCCGGGTCCCCCCAGACCTTGATGCCCTTGATGAGGCCGCACAGGAATGCGGCCGTCGTGTTCGGGTTGGCCGCCACGAAGTCCGCGTTGGCGGCGACGTGGTCGGAGCCGAAGTCCTGCTGGTCGACCCAGAACTGCATGCCCTCCGCCTTCAGCTTCTCGTAGTGGCGGTTGAAGATGGGGGTCATGAACAGCTTGCTCTCCTCGAGCAGGGCCACCCAGGCGTCCGAGCCGCCGTCGACGGAGACGGCGTTGAACGGCACGCCCGTGAGGTCGTAGCCGTTCTCCTTGAGCAGCTCGAAGCGGACGTCGAAGTCGCGCGTGCCCGGGGTGCCGCCGAGCAGGATGTCCTTGCCCGCGAGGTCGGCCGGCGTGGCGATCTCGGGTCGCACCGCGATGACGTTGCGGCTGTAGGGCCGGTAGCCCGCGATGACCTTGAGGGGCAGGCCGTCGATCTGGGCCTGGCCGGTGTCCACGGTCTCCACGAGACCGAAGTTGAGGCTCCCCGAGGCGATGCCCGGCGTCACCTGCTCGGTCTGGATGAGCTGCACGTCAGCCAGGCCGCACTCCTGCCAGAAGCCACGGTCCTTGGCGATGAGCAGTGCCGCCACCGAGTTGAGCGACGGCAGCCGGTACCCGAGGGTGACCGTGTCGACCTCGGGGGTGCCGAGGCTGCCGACCGGCGGTGCCGTCGGCGCGAACGAGGGCTCGATGGGGGTGGGCAGCGGGCCGGCCGACGGCGACTGTGCGGCGACCCCGCCCACGGTCGCGAGGACGGTGCTCACGGCCAATGCCGCCGCGAGCGTGGGCGAGCGACGGCCGGTCCGCCGATGACCACGGATCTGCATCACGCCTCCTCCTGATGTTCCACGGCCCGCCTCCGGGCGCTCGATGGTCTCCGCATCCCTGGCGTACCAGATTGGATGCAGAACTGCCTGTTCTGTCTACGATCCAGGCACGCGCCGAGTATCCGGCATGCGTCAAGGTCCCGTTTGGTGACACGGCGCCCTGTCGACGGCGCCTAGACGGCCCCCTCGCGATACCACGGCGCCAGCCGGCGCCGGATCAGGTCGAGCAGGATCATGGACACGTTGGCGGCCAGCATCAGCACCAGCGTGAGGGCGAGCGCGCCTGCCAGGTCGAACTCCGACGACAGCAGCCGGATCATGTAGCCGATGCCCGCCGCGCTGCCGATGAACTCTGCGATGACCACGCCCACCAGGCCTCGCGCGATCCCCAGCCGGAGCCCCGTGAGGGTGTACGGCAGGATGTAGGGCAACGTCACCTTGCGGTACAGGTCCACGTTGGATGCCCCGAACACCCGCCCTGCCCGCAGCAGCGTCTGGTCGACCGAGCTCGCGCCCACCCAGACGTTGATGATGATGGGGAACACCGCCATCAGGAAGATCACCGCGATCTTGGACGACGGCCCGAAGCCCAGCCACATCACGATGAGCGGCGCCAGCGCCACCCGGGGCGTGGAGTACGCGATCCAGACCACGGGGCCGGCCAGCGTCCGGACGGTCCGGATGGTCCCCAGCGCCAGCCCGAACAGGATGCCCACGACCGCCGCGAGCAGGAACCCGATGGCGAAGTTGGACAGGCTGAACCAGATGTTGTCAACGAGGACGTCCTTCTCCGCCATGCGCACGAAGGCGCCCCAGATGTCGCTGGGGGGCGGCACGAACTCGGGGTTGAACAGGCCGAGGCCGGAGACCATGACCTGGCCGATGACGATGATCGCGACGATCTCCAGGAACAGCGCGACGTTCCAGCCGATGCGGTCCCAGACGCGTCGCAGGAGCCCGCGAGGCGGGATGGGTCGCAGATGCGACGGCGGCGGCGCGACCGGGGCGAGGGGGATCGCGGGGCTCGTCACGAGCGCACCGTCGAGCGCCACGAGGAGACCCGCGACTCCAGCAGGCCGATGAGCCGCACGGAGCACACCGACAGGATGACGATGACCACGATGATGGCGAACGCCTGGTCCACCCGGAAGCGGCTCTGGGCCACGGACATCAGGGCCCCGAAGCCGTTGGGGGCGCCGTGGATCTCCGAGGCGAGCAGGATGATCCAGCCGGTCACCACCGCCAGGCGGAGACCCGTGAGCACGAACGGCACCGTGGCCGGGAGGATGACCTTGCGATAGGTCTGCAACCGGTCGGCGCCGAAGACCCGCGCCGCGCGCTTGAGCGACGGGTCGACCGTGCTCACGCCCGCCATGGTGTTGAGGATCACCGGGAGCATGGCGCTCAGGAACACCAGGAAGATGATGGGCGTCGCGCCGAAGCCGAACCAGATGGTGGTCATGGGCCGGATTGCGATGAGGGGCATCGCGTAGAGCGCCCAGACGAGCGGCGCGATGAGCTTGATGCCCGGTCGCCAGCTGCCGATGACCAGACCCAGGACCACCCCGGCCACGGCCGCCAGCCCATAGCCGATGAGGAAGTTGGTGACGCTGTACACGGCCGCGTCGATGAGCGTGCCGTTCCCGATCATGCGCATGAGCGCGTCCCAGACCCTGCTGGGCGGCGGCAGGAACACCGGGTTCACCAGCTTGAGCGAGCCCTGGGCGAACTCCCAGATGGCGATGATGACCACGAACTCCACCACCAGCAGGAGCTGCGCGATGGGCAGCTGCCGGTCCGTGCGCGCCCGGATGGGCGGCGGCAGCGGTCCCGTGGAGATGGTGCGCCCGGTGTCGGTCGATGCCGCGGCGTGACCGGGATGGCTCGCGCCGACCACCGACGGTCCGGCCAGGGGCGGCTGCGCCTGGCTCACGGCCGGCATCGCCTCACGCGTCCGCGCTGGCGCGGTGGGCGTGGATGATGGCCTCCTCGCGCAGCAGCAGCCAGAGGTGCTCGCGCAGCGCGCCATAGCCGGCATGCGACTTGACGTCGTACTCGCGTCGTGGGCGCGGCAGGTCGACCGGGATGATCTCCCGGATCCGGCCCGGCCGCGCGGACGCGACGACGATGCGGTCCGCCAGGGCGATCGCCTCGTCGATGGAGTGCGTGATGAAGATGACGGTCTGCTTGGCGGCGGAGATGATCTGCTCGAGCTCGCCCTGCATCACCTCCCGGGTCATGGCGTCGAGCGCCGCGAACGGCTCGTCCATGAGCAGCACCTTGGGCTGCGCGACGATGGCGCGCGCCAGGCCGACGCGCTGGCGCATGCCACCCGACAGCTGATGCGGGAAGCTGTCCTCGAACCCCTTGAGGCCGACCAGGTCGATGGCCTGGCGGATCTCCCGGTCGCCGACATGCGCGCGCGCCCGCTGCATCTCCACCCCGAAGCGGATGTTGCCGACGACCGTGCGCCAGGGGAGCAGGGCGTAGTCCTGGAACACCATCGCGCGGTCGGGTCCGGGCTTGCTCACCGGCGTGCCGTCGATGAGGATCCGGCCGGACGTGGGCTGGAGGAGCCCCGCGACCGCGTTGATGAGCGTCGTCTTGCCGCAGCCGCTGGGCCCGACCACCACGATGAACTCGCCCTGCTCGATGGCAAGGTTGACCTGCCACAGGGCGATGAGCATGTTGCGGTGGTCGCTCAGCTCGTACTCGACCGTCAGGTCCTGGATGTCGATATGGGCCATGTCGGTCTCCGGTGCGCCCGGCCGCCCGCCGGCCAGGTCGGCGAGGTGGGTTCGGTTGGGTCAGTCGGGGAGGACGGCGATGGCCTCGATCTCGATGAGGTACCCGGTCTGCGCGAAGCCGGCGACGCGCAGCAGGGTGGTGGCGGGCACGTCCTCGCCATCGAAGTAGCGGGCGCGGATGTCCCGGAGCTCGTCCTTGTGGATCTGATACTCCTCGCCCACGTAGACGTTGGTCTTCACGACGTCATGCAGGGAGCCACCGGCGGCCTCGACGATGCGCTTGATGCTGGCGTAGCAGTTCTCCGCCTGCGTCAGGATGTCCTTGGGCAGCGACCCGTCGAGATCGTACCCCACGATGCCGCTCAGGAACACGAGCGAGCCGCCGCCCGAGACCTTGATGGCCTGGTTGAAGCGCCACGGCGCCTTGTAGACGTCCGGCGGGTTGACGAAGGTCTTGTCCATGCGGCCGTGCCCTCCCAAGGTCGACGCCCCCGCCCGGCGCGGACGTGCCCGTCCATGGTCGCCAGGTCGGTCGCGTATGCGAAGTCCCCAAGAATGTATTCCATCCGGGCAATCTCGTACACGTTCCAGTTGCCGATGCTATGGTCGGGCCATGGCAGGAGCGCGTGCGCCGATCGTGCGCCGGAGCGGCGAGGGCGAGGGGATCGGGCTGGGCAGGCTGCTCGTGGGCGACGATGCGGCCGAGGGTCGGTTCGCGCTCCTCGAGCTGGAGGGACGGCCGGGCGTGCAGGTGCCCGCCCACATCCACCGCGACGCGGACGAGCTGTTCTATGTGCTGGAGGGCAGGCTGATGGTGCAGGTCGCGGGCGACGAGCTCGAGGCCGGCCCGGGCGACCTGGTGCTGGTGCCCCGCGGCACCGCCCATGGCCATCGCACCCCGGGGGAGGGGCGGGTGCGCTGGCTGACGCTGTTCGCACCGGGCGGCGCCGAGGGCTACTTCCGGGCGCGTGCCCATGCGGTGGCCCGCGCGCGGGAGCTCTCGGATGCCGCGCGTGTCGGCCTCGACTACGGTGGCCTCGACCCGGCGGAGCACGACCGGCTCCGGGAGCGCTATGGCATCGTCATCGTGGACGACCCGCCCGCTCCCTGAGCCCACGGACCCTGCGGTCCTCCGCGGCTGGTCTGTTGCCACTTCTGCCAATCTTGTATCCAAAACGCGCGCACTCGGACGCGAGTCGCGCTACACTGCGAGGGCTTCACGCAGGTCGCCATCAGGCCTTCCGGCGCCGTGCGCGCGGGGTCCGCCACGAGACGAGGTCGCATGTACCGCATCACCATCGACGTCGGAGGCACCTTCACCGACTGCCTGGTCATGGACGGCGAGGGCACGCTTCGCCAGTTCAAGTCGTACACCACCCCGCGGGATCCGTCCCAGGGGTTCCTCGACGCGCTGACCAAGGCGTCCGTGGGCTATGGCCACCCGGACCTCGCCGCGTTCCTGGGGCAGGTCGAGCTGATCATCCATGGCACCACGCTCGCCACCAACACGCTCATCAACCGCAACGGCGCGCGCACCGGGATGATCACCACCAAGGGCTTCCGGGACATCATCGAGATCCGGCGCGGCTTCAAGAACGTGCGCACCTCGATGTACGACGTGTTCGTGCCGCCCTACGAGCCGCTCGTGCCGCGACGGCTGCGCCTGGAGGCTACCGAGCGCGCCCTGTACTCCGGGGAGACCCTCACGGCCCTCGACGAGGACGAGACCCGCGCCGCCGCCGAGCGCCTCCGGGAGCTGGGCGTGGAGGCCGTCGTCGTGGGCTTCCTGCATTCGTACGCGGACCCCGCCAACGAGCAGCGGGCCTCCGCCATCGCCCGCGAGGTCCTGCCGGACGCCTACGTCACGGCGTCCCACGAGATCCTCCCCGTGTGGCGCGAGTACGAGCGCTTCTCCACGGCCGTCGTGTCCGCCTACACCGGCCCCATCGTGGAGCGCTACCTGCGGACGCTGGTGGCGCGGCTCGCGGAGGAGGGCTTCGCGGGCAACCTCCTGATGATGCTCTCGGACGGCCTCGTGGAGACGGTCGACTACTGCATCCCGCGCGTGGTGTACCTCATCGGGTCGGGGCCCGCGGCGGCCCCATCGGGTGCGCTCCACATCGGCGACGCCATCGGCACCCGCGACATCCTGTCGGTGGACATGGGCGGCACCAGCTTCGACATCTGCATGGTCCAGGACGGCGAGATCCCCACGACCACCGAGGCCTGGGTCCAGGACGAGCGGGTGGCCATCAAGATGGTGGACATCCAGTCGGGTGGCGCCGGGGGTGGCTCCATCGCCTGGATCGACCAGCTGGGGCTGCTGCGGGTCGGCCCCCGGAGCGCCGGTGGCGACCCCGGCCCCGCCTGCTACCGCAAGGGTGGCACGGAGCCGACCGTCACGGACGCCGACCTGGTCCTGGGCTACGTGCCCGCGGACTACTTCCTGGGTGGCGAGATCGCGCTCGACGCGGATGCCGCGCGGACCGCCATCGCCAGCGTGGCCGACCCGCTCGGCCTGTCGGTGGAGGAGGCGGCTAGCGCCATCTTCACCACCGTCAACTCCTACATGGCCGACCAGATCACCGAGGTCGCGACGCGACGCGGCCACGACGTGCGGGACTTCGCGCTCGTCGCCGGCGGTGGCGCCGGGCCGGTCCACGCCGCGGCCATCGCGGACCTGCTGCACATGCCCCAGGTGGTCATCCCGCCCATCGCGGCGACCTACTCCGCGTTCGGCATGTTCGCGATGGACGTGGGTCGCAACTACGCCCGCTCCTACATCACCCGGGCCAAGGACCTCGACCCGGCACGCGTGGCGACCCTGTACGCCGAGATGGAGGCGGAGGCGATCGCGGGCTTCGGCGCCCTGGGCGTGGATGCCGCGGACGTGACCTTCGCGCGGACCGCGGACGTGCGGTACCTGGGCCAGTTCCACGAGGTGGAGGTGAGCGTCCCCGCGGGCGCCATCGACCAGGCCGCCATCGATGCGGCCTTGGCGGACTTCCACAAGCGGCACCGCCAGCTGTACACCTTCGACATGCCCTGGCAGCAGGTGGAGCTGCTCACGTTCCGGCTGCGCGCCACCACGCCCAAGGCGCCGTTCTCGATGCGCTCCATCGAGCAGGGTGGCCCGGACAGCTCGGGCGCGCTCAAGCGGCGGCGCACGGTCTGGTTCGACGGCGCGGCCCTGGACACGCCGGTGTACGACGGCGCGCTGCTGCGCGCCGGCAACGAGTTCCACGGTCCGGCCATCGTGGAGGAGACGACCACCAGCGTGATCATCCCGCCCCGGTACGCGTGTCGCGTGGACGAGGTTCGCAACTACGTGCTCACGCGCGACGCCGAGGTGTCGGCCCGCGTCGCCGAGGGCGCCCAGCTCGTGGGAGGTGCCGCATGACGAAGGCCGACCGCACCGGCGCGGAGGGCGCCGCCACCGACCGGGCCATCGACCCCATCACCCTGTCGACCGTGTGGCATGGCTTCCAGTCGATCGGGCGCGAGATGCGCCACGTCATCGACCGGACCGCGCAGAACTACCTCATCGCGCAGCTCCATGACATGGCCGCCGGGATCTGGGACGTCCACGGCAACACCATCGCGGTGCCCGAGGGCCCGACCTCGATGTTCCTGTCCCAGGGCTTCACCGTGAAGTACATCATGGAGCGCATGGGTCACACCCTGAAGCCAGGGGACGTGATCCTGTGCAACGACCCCTACAAGGGCTACTGCAACCACCTGCCCGACTGGGGCTTCTTCCGGCCCGTGTTCTACCAGGGCGAGCTGCTGTTCATCGTGCTCACCCGCGGTCACCAGCTGGACACCGGCGGCGCGTTCCCGGGCGGCTACTTCCCCAACGGCTACGACATCCACGCCGAGGGGATCATGATCCCGCCCATCAAGGTCGTGGACCAGGGCGTCGAGCGGACCGACGTGCTGGAGCTGATCTGGAACAACGTGCGCTGGCCCGAGGGCGTCAAGATCGACAACTACGCGCTCATGGCCGCGCTCCAGGTCGCCGACGACCGGATCGTGGCGCTGCTCGACAAGTACGGCCGGGACACGGTCCTGGAGTGCGTGGACGAGATGATGGATCGCATGGAGCGCTCGGTCCGCGGCCAGCTGGCGGCGGTCCCCGACGGCACCTGGTCGGGCGAGTCCTCGACCGACGACGACGGCACGGTGCTCGACGAGCAGGTCACGGTGCGCTGCGACGCGACCATCAAGGGTGACGAGCTCATCCTCGACTTCTCGCGCAGCGACGGCCTGCGCAAGGGCTTCGTCAACTGCACCTACTCGTCCACCTACAGCCGCGCGGTGGCAGGCTCGTTCCTGTACTTCGACTCCGCGCTCGCGGAGTTCCACAACGAAGGGTCGATGCGGCCGGTCACGGTCATCGCCCCCGAGGGCAGCGTGGTCAACGCCACGTACCCCGCCACGGTGGGCGGCTCGCCCGTCAACGTGGGCACCCAGGTCCTGGAGGCGACCGTCAACGCGCTGTCCAAGGCGATGCCCGACAAGGCCATCGCGGGCTGGGGGCGTCGTCGCGGCCACTACATCGCGGGTGTCGACCCCCGGACGGGCGAGCGATACGTCCAGACGACCACCGACGCCGATGGTGGCGCGGGCGCGGTCTTCGGCTTCGATGGCTACGAGGGCGCCCTGGGCATGTCCGGCCTCGGCTCCATCAACCGAGGCTCGGTCGAGGAGATCGAGATCCGCTTCCCGTGGCGGACCGTGCAGTGGCACTTCGTGCCCGACATGTCGGGTGCCGGCAAGTGGCGCGGCGCCTGCGGCATGCTCTGGGAGGTGGAGAACCTGGGCGGCGACGTGGGCGCGGCCACGGGCTCCTCGGACGGTGACCTGACCCAGCCGCCCGGCGCGCTGGGTGGCGAGGACGGCCCGCTGTCGCGGATTTACATCCGACGCGGCGACGAGGTGACCCCGGCGCGCACCCATCGGATGGTCCAGATCAAGACCGGTGAGGTCCTGGGCAAGGTCTCGGGTGGTGGGGGCGGCGTGGGTGAGCCGCTGGAGCGGGACCCCCGCAAGGTCCTCGAGGACGTGATCGACGAGATGACCACCATCCCCTACGCCCGGGAGGTGTACGGCGTGGTCATCGTGGATGGCGACCCGCCGACGCTGGACGAGGAGGCCACGCGCGCCCTGCGCGCCGGTCGCGCAGGCGCGGGCGCCGCCGCGTGACCCAGGTCGCCGATCCGCTCGGGATGCTCGAGCGGATGTGGCTCATCCGTGCCTTCGAGGAGCGCGTCTCGGAGCTGTATGCCCGCAATCGGATCGCGGGGCTGCTCCATCTGGGCATCGGGCAGGAGGGCGTGGCGGTCGGGCTGGCATGGGCGCTGGAGCCGCGGGACCGCCTGTTCGGCGGCCACCGCGCGCATGCCCACGCGCTCGCCCGGGGCGCCGACCCGACGCGGCTGCTGGCGGAGATCGCGGGCCGGTCCACCGGCTGCTGCGGTGGCAAGGGCGGCACCATGCACATCGCGGCTCCCGAGGTGGGCTTCGTGACCGCCACCGGGGTCGTGGCCGGCAACATCCCGCTCGCGCTCGGTGCGGCCTATGCGGCGACCATCGCGCAGGACGGCTCCATCGGCGTGGCCGCGTTCGGCGACGGCGCGGGCCAGACGGGCTCCTTCCACGAGTCGCTCAACATCGCCTCGCTGTGGGGGCTGCCGATGCTGTTCGTGTGCGAGAACAACGGCTACGCCGAGTTCTCGCCGCTCTCGGCGCACACCAAGGTGGAGCGTCTGGCGGAGCACGCCGAGACGTACGGCATCCCGGCCGTGACCGTGGACGGCAACGACGCCGCCGCCGTGCTGGCCGCCGTGTCCGCGGGGGTCGCCCGCGCCCGGAGCGGGGGCGGGCCCACGTTCGTCGAGGCGCTCACGTATCGCCTCCGGGGGCACTACGAGGGCGACCCGGGCAAGTACCGGGAGCTCTCGGAGCTCGCCGACTGGAAGGCGCGCGACCCGATCGCCCGCTTCGTGGCCGACCAGGGGCTGGGCGCGGCGTCGGCCGACTGCGAGGCGAGGGCGCGCGCCGTCGTCGACGCCGCCACCGAGGCTGCGCTCGCCGCGCCGCCACCCTCCGTGGAGCAGCTGCTCGCGCAGGTCACCGCGGGCGCGCCCGCGTGAGCACCCTGCGGTTCATCGACGCCATCCGGAACGCGCTCGACATCGAGCTGCGACGGGACCCGAGCGTGGTGGTCCTGGGCGAGGACGTCAGCTATGGCGGGCCGTTCGGCGCCACCAAGGGGCTGGCGGAGGCCCACGGCCGCCGCATCCAGGACACGCCCATCAGCGAGGCGACCGTGATGGGCCTCACCGTGGGCGCCGCGCTCTCGGGGCTGCGGCCGGTCATGGAGGTCATGTACATCGACTTCATCACGCTCGCCATGGACCAGCTCGTCAACCACGGGGCCAAGCTGCGCTACATGACGGACGGCCTGCTTCGGGCGCCCATGGTCATCCGTGCCCAGGGGGGAGCACGCGGGTCCATGGGCGCCCATCACTCCCAGAGCCTCGAGGCGTGGTTCGCCCACGTGCCCGGCCTCACGGTGGTCGCACCCTCGACCCCCGCGGATGCGCAGGGGCTGCTCCAGTCGGCCATCCGCTCGGACGACCCGGTGCTGTACCTGGAGCATCGCGGGCTCTACTGGCAGAAGGGGGACGTCCCCGACGGCGACGACGCCGCCATCGTGCCCCTGGGTCGTGCCGTGGTGCGCCGGTCGGGCAGCGACCTGACGATCGCCAGCTGGTCCCACATGGTGGGCACCGCGCTCGCCGCCGCCGACCAGCTGGCGGGCGAGGGCATCGAGGCGGAGGTGATCGACCTGCGCAGCCTGCTGCCGCTGGACATGGACACCCTGCTCGCGTCGGTCGCTCGCACCGGCCGCCTGGTCGTGGCGCACGAGGCCGTGACGTCGGGTGGCCTGGGCGCGGAGGTCGCGGCCCAGGTCCAGGACCGCGCCTGGGACGAGCTCGCTGCGCCGGTCGCACGCGTCGGCGCGCCGTTCGTGCCGCCGCCCTTCGCACCCGAGCTGGAGCAGGCGTTCGTGCCGGACGACGCGGCGATCGTGGCCGCCGCCCGCCGCGTCCTCGCCCCGCGGCGTCTGGCGAGGGTCTGATGCTGCCCGACGTCCCTGCCACCGACCTGGTCGCGCAGCTGCGCACCATGCTCCGCATCCGGCGCTTCGAGGAGGCGCTCATCCGGCTCGCCGCCGACCACGACATCGGCCACTTCCACGTCTACGTGGGCCAGGAGGCGACCGGGGTCCCGGCGCTCGCCCTGCTGGGCGACGGCGACGTGGCCTACACCACGCACCGCAACCATGGCCATCTCATCGCACGGGGCGTGTCCCCGGCGGGCATGGCCGCCGAGATCCTGGGCAAGGCCACCGGAATCAACCGGGGCAAGGGCGGCACGCTCCATCTCGCGTCCGCCGCGCATGGCTTCCCGACCACCTCGTCGAGCGTCGGTGGCCCGCTGCCCATCGCGGTGGGGTCCGCGTTCGCGTTCCAGGAGCTGGGCCAGCCCTTCGTGAGCGTGGCGCTGTTCGGCGATGGTGCCCTGGAGGAGGGTGCCTGGCACGAGTCCATCAACATCGCCGCGATGCGCCAGGCGCCCATCATCTTCCTGTGCGAGAACAACTCGCTCGAGGCGCTCGGCCAGAAGGCCAACGAGTACCCCTCGTCGACGCTCGCCGCGGTGCGCCTGACGGACCTGGTCGAACCCTTCGGGGTGCCCGCGGTGGCCATCGACGGCACGGACACGCGGGCGGTCCACGAGGCGATGGCCGAAGCCGTCGCGCGCGCCCGGACCGGTGGCGGCCCCAGCTTCATCGAGGCACGCACGGTGCGCTGGCCAGGCAACCGGCCCCTGTGGCCCCAGCTGCTCACCGGCGAGACGGACGTGGCATTCGCGTGGGACGAGGCGGCCATCCCCGCCGAGCACGCCAGGTGGTGGACCCAGCAGGACGGCCTGCTGCGCTTCCTGCGCGAGCTGCTGGACGCCGGCCACGTGACCCGGGACGACGCCGCGGCCATCGACGCCGAGGCGCGCGAGGAGATGGCGGCGGCCATCTCGTTCGCGCTGGAGAGCCCGTACCCGGCACCCGAGGAGGCGCTCGAGCATGTCTTCGCCTGAGGTCGCGGTCGAGGCGACCCCACGCCCCGGCAGGAGCCGGCTGGCCTACGCCGAGGGCATGGCGCTGGGGATGCGCGAGGCGCTCGCGGCGGACGACCGGGTGCGCCTCATGGGCCAGTACTTCTTTGGCCTGACGCCCTGGCGCCGGCTGACCGTGGACATCCGGGAGCGCTTCCCGGGACGCGTCTGGGACCCGCCCATCGCCGAGATCGGCTATGTGGGCACGGGCATCGGTGCCGCGATCTCCGGGCTCCGGCCCATCGTGGACGTGGCGACCGCGAGCTTCCTGTTCCAGCCCTTCAGCCAGGTGGTCAACGAGGCCGCCAACATCCACTACATGACCGGCGGCCAGACCCGGGTGCCCATGGTCATCCACGTCAACCACGGCATCCGGGGTGGCGGCGCGGCGCAGCACTCGCACAGCCCCCAGGCCATGATGTGGAACACGCCCGGCATCAAGGTCATGCTGCCCAGCTCCGCGCGCGACGTGCGGGGGCTGCTGCGCACCGCGGTCGAGGACGACAACCCCGTGTTCTGGGCGGACCACGTCAAGCTGTTCGACTACCTGGACGAGGCGCCCGACGCGGAGGAGCGGATCCCGTTCGGGGTGGCCGAGGTCAAGCGCGCGGGCACCGACGTGACCATCGTGGGCACCTCGCTCATGGTCCGGCGGGCCCTGGAGGCGGCCGAGGTCCTGGCCGCGGACGGCATCTCCGCGGAGGTCATCGACCCGCGCACGCTCGTGCCCTTCGACACGGACGCGATCCTCGCGTCCGTGGGGCGCACCGGCCGTCTGGTGGTGGTCGACGAGTGCCACCAGAGCTGCGGCGTGGGCGCGGAGATCGTGGCGCGGGTGGCGGAGCATGCGTTCGATTCGCTCCGGGCGCCCATCCGACGCGTGGCCACGGCGGACGTGCCCATCCCGTTCGGCCGTCCCATGGAGGCGTTCGTGGAGCCGACCGCCGCGAAGGTGGTGGACGCGGTCCGCTCGCTGCTGGGATGAGCGGGCCCACGATGCGCGCGATGGCCATCGATGCGCTGGGCGGCGTCGACCGCCTGGCGCTGCGGGAGCTGCCCCGCCCGGAGCCCGCGGCCGACGAGGTGCTCGTCCGCGTCGCGACGGTGGGCATCAACCGGCAGGACATCATCACCATGGCGGGGCGCTTCCCCAACCCCCATCTGCGGCTGCCGCACGTGCCCGGGCTCGACCCGGCAGGCAGCGTGGCGGCGGTGGGAGCCGCGGTCACCCGCGTGGCGGTGGGGGACCGGGTGGTGGCCAAGCCGCCCATCGGCTGCGGCTCATGCGAGCTGTGCCGCTCCGGCGAGGACGACGCCTGCCCCGACCTGCGGAGCATCGGCGTCCATCGCCCGGGTGGGCTCGCGGAGTACGTCGCCCTGCCGGAGCGCAGCGTGTTCCGGATCCCCGACGGCGTGACCTTCGGCGAGGCGACCGCCGCGGCTCACAGCCTGCCGGTCGCCCTGACCCTCCTGCGGCGCGTGGGCGTGACCCCCGCCGACACCGTCCTCGTCACGGGCGCCTCGGGAGCCATCGGCTGGGCCGTCGTCCAGCTCGTGCGGGTGCTGGGCGCCCGTGCCATCGCCGCCGTGGGCGGCGCCGCGCACGCCGACGCGATCCGACCGGCCGAGCCGTTCGCCATCGTGGACTACGCCGCGTACGCCGGCCTTCGCGCCGCTCGTCCGGGAGCTGGTGCCCGGGGGCGTCTCGGTGCATGTCGAGACATCGGCCGACCCGGCCCTGTGGTCCGAGGCGCTCCGCGTGCCTCGCGCGGCGTGGGCGCGTGGCGGTCATCGGCGCCCACGCCGGCCCGGTGGTCCAGCTCGACCTCAACTGGCTGTTCCGCCAGCGCGTCTCGATCGTGGGCTGCTCCGGGTCCAGCATCGCGGCCTTCGAGGAGGCGCTCGCGATGCTGGGCGACAGGCAGCTCCGGGCACCCATCGATCGCGTGGTGTCGCTGGCCGAGGCGCCCGGAGCCTACCGCCGTCTGATGGGCCGCGACCACCACGGCAAGACCATCGTCGACCTGTCCCTCGCAGCCTGACCATCGACGCCCGACCGGGAGACACGGAGGAGCCTCATGGACCCCAACGCCCTCGCCACCGGAGCCTGGCTGGAGCAGCACCTCGACGACCCGAGCGTCCGCATCCTCCAGCTGATGCACGAGCCGGACATCGACGACTACACCCCCGGCCACATCCCCGGCGCGATCAGCGTGCCCTGGAAGGAGCTCCTCTGGGACACCCATGACCGCGAGTTCGCGACGCCCGCCCAGCTGGCCGAGCGACTCGGCGCCCTGGGCGTGGGGCCGGACACGACGCTCGTCCTGTACAGCGGCCGGAACCATTACGCGATGTATGGCTACTGGGTCATCAAGGAGATGGGCGGGCACGCGGACGTGCGGGTGCTCGACGGGTCCAAGAAGCGCTGGAGCCTGGATGGGCGGGCGCTCTCGACCGAGGTCCCCACGGTGACGCCCGTGGCCTATCCCGCCCCCTCGCGCGAGCGCGATGACTCGTCGCGGGCGTTCCGCGACGAGGTGCTGGCCGGGCTGGGCGATGGGGGCCGCCTCCTCATCGACGCGCGCACGCCCGAGGAGCACCAGGGCACGCGCGTCAAGCCCGCGCCTGCGTTCGACCATGGCGCGGAGCGCTACGGCCACATCCCGGGGGCGCGCAACCTGCACGCGCGCGACCTCCTGGACCCCGACGACTTCACCATGAAGCCCCGGGCGGAGCTGGAGGCGATGTTCCGGGCCATCGGTGCGGCGCCCGACCAGACCACCGGCGCCATCGCCTACTGCCGACTCTCCCATCGCGCCTCGAGCATCCGCTTCGCGGCGCGCCACGTCCTGGGCTGGGACCACATCCGGGTCTATGACGGCTCCTGGACCGAGTGGGGCAGCTCCGTGGGGCTGCCCGTGGAGCGCGATCCCGCAGTCATCCCGCCGCCGGGCCCCTGACGCTCGACCCCGGGGTCGTCCACGCTACCCTTGGGGCACATGCCCGTCCCGGAACCCGAACGTCAGCGCGTCCCCGCGGGGGACGGCACCCAGCTCTCCGTCATCGTCCGCGACGCCGCGGCCGACGTCGCGCCCGGTGTCCCTGCGCTCCTGGTGCATGGGCTGGCGTCCAACGCGCGGATGTGGGATGGCGTGGGCGAGGAGCTCGCGCGCCTGGGCCATCGGAGCGTCGCCGTCGACCAGCGTGGGCATGGCCGCTCGGACGCGCCGGACGATGGCTTCGACTTCGGGACCCTGGCCGCCGACCTGGTGGCCGTCCTGGACGCCACGGGCCTCCGGCGGCCGGTGGCGGTCGGTCAGTCGTGGGGCGCCAACGTGGCCCTCGAGCTCGCGACCCGGCATCCCCAGCGCGTCGCGGCGGTCGTGTGCATCGATGGCGCGCTGCTGCCACTCCGCGACGTGCTCCCGGACTGGCCCGCGGCGGAGGTCGCGATGGCCCCGCCCACGATCGCGGGCCGGCCGCTCGTGGAGCTCGAGGCTGGCATCCGCGCGCGGCACCCGGGCTGGCCCGAGGCGGGTATCGCGGGCGCGCTCGCCAACTTCCGGGTCCGGGACGACGGCACCGTCGAGCCGTGGCTCACCCGGTCGCGCCACATGGCCATCGCGCGCGCTGTGGGAGCACGACCCGCTTGCGTGCTACCGCCGCCTTCAGGTGCCGGCCCTGCTGCTGGTCGCCGACCCAGGCGACACGGGTGCCGAGCGACGCCACGCCGCCGTCGACGCCATCATCGCCACCGGGGCGGACGTCCGGGTCGAGTGGTTCCGACCCGGCGACCACGACCTGCACGCCCAGTTCCCCGAGCGCGTGGCCGCGGCCATCGCCCGGCTCGCCCAGGATGTCGCGTGAGCGGCTCCCTGCCGCGCGTCCTGGCCCTCATGGGCAGCGGCGAGACGGCGCCGACCATGGCCAAGGTCCATCGCGCGCTGCTCGCGCGCCTGCCTGCCGGCAGCCCCGCGGTGCTCCTGGACACGCCCTATGGCTTCCAGGAGAACGCGGACGAGGTGACGGCACGGACGCTCGAGTACTTCGAGCGGAACGTGGGCCACCCCATCGCCATCGCCTCGCTGCGGCGCGCGGACGGGGACGCGCTGGCAACCGCCACGGCGGTCGCTCGCGCCCGCGAGGCTGCGTATCTGTTCGCGGGTCCGGGTAGCCCCAGCTACGCCCTCGCCCAGTGGCGGCCGACGCCCATCCCGGGCATCGTGGCCGACAAGCTGCGCGACGGCGGCATCGTGACCTTCGCGTCGGCTGCCGCGCTGACCGTTGGTGCGCACACGGTGCCGGTGTACGAGATCTACAAGGTGGGCGACGACCCGACCTGGCTGGCGGGCCTCGACCTCCTGGCGCCGCTCGGCCTGCCGGTGGCCGTGGTGCCCCACTACGACAACGCCGAGGGCGGCACCCACGACACCCGCTTCTGCTACCTGGGGGAGGGGCGGCTGTCCATGCTCGAATCCCAGCTGCCGGCGGGCCACTGGGTCCTGGGCATCGACTCGCACACGGCACTGGTGCTGGACCTCGACGCCGGGACGGCCGCGGTCCTGGGCCTGGGTGGGGTGACCGTGCGGGTGCAGGGACGCTCGCGGGTCCTGCCGAGTGGCACCAGCGTCGCCATCGCCGCGCTCGCGGACATGGCGCGGGACCTCGGGACGGGTGCGCGCGGCGGGACGGATGCGAGCGGCGACGCCGGGCCGGCGCCCGCAGCGGTCGTCACGCCATCCCCGGGCACGGCCGCCGGGTCGCCCCTGGAGGACGAGGTCCGCGAGCTCGAGGCGCGCTTCCGCGCCCAGCTCGACGCCGGCGCGCCGGGCGACGCGGTGGGCACGCTCCTGACGCTCGACCAGCTGCTGCTCGACTGGTCCCGCGACACGGAGGGCACCGGCGAGCTCGACCGGGCACGCTCGGCGTATCGCTCGTGCGTCGTCCGTCTGAGCGAGGCCGCGGAGGCCGTCGGTCGCACGACCTCGGACGACCGGCTCGCGCCGCTGGTGGACCTCCTCGTCGACCTGCGCGACCGTGCCCGTGCCGACCGCGACTGGCGGCGTGCGGACTGGATCCGGGATGCGCTGGTGGACGTTGGCATCGAGATCCACGATGGCGCGGACGCCACGACCTGGGTGGACGGCCGAGGCGACGCGTGAGCCTGGGCATCGGTCGGATCGGGCCGGGCCCAGAGAGCGTGCTCCGGCTGGCGGAGCTCCGCTGGCTGCTGGTGGCGCGTGGCGCCCACGCCGTCGGCAGCAGCGCGCTGCTGACCGTGCTCGGCTATCAGGTCTACCAGATCACCGGCGACCCGCTGATGCTAGGCGTGCTGGGGCTGGTGGCGGGACTGCCTGCCCTCGCGCTGGGCCTGTTCGGCGGCCACCTGGCCGACCGGCGGGACCGCCGGCTCATCGTGCTCACCACGTCGTCAGGCTTGGCCATCCTCGTGTTCGTGCTGGCGTTCGTGTCCCACGAGGCGACGGACGCGACGCTGCCCACGATCTTCGTGGTGGTGTTCCTGACGGGCGTCGCCAGTGGCTTCGAGCGACCCGCCCTCTCGGCGTTCGAGGCCCAGGTCATCCCCCTGTCGCGTGCGACCCAGGGGGCCGCGTGGGTCAGCAGCACGGGCACGGCCGGCGGGCTCATCGGCCCCTCGGTCGGTGGCCTCGCGGTCGCGCTCACCAGCGTGCCGGCCACCTATCTGGTCATCGCCATCGTGCTGATGGCCTCCCCGCTGGGGATCCTGCGCATCGCCCGCAAGCCCATGCCGCCATCGGAGTCCAGCGAGTCGGCGCTCGACAGCATCCGCGAGGGGCTCAGGTTCGTGTTCCGACGCCAGGTCCTGTGGGGCGCCATGACGCTCGACCTGTTCGCGGTCCTGTTCGGGGGCGTGGAGGCGCTGCTGCCGGGGTTCGCGGCGGACATCCTCCACGTCGGCCCCTTCGGGCTCGGGCTGCTGCGGACGGCGCCCGCGGTGGGCGCGCTGGGCACGCTCCTCATCACCACCCGCCGGCCACCCCATGCCCATGCCGGGGCGTTGCTGTTCGGGGCCGTCGGCGGGTTCGGGGCGTCCATCCTCGTGTTCAGCCTGTCCACGAACTTCGCGCTCTCGATGCTGGCGCTGCTGTCGTTGGGCGCGACCGACGCGGTGAGCATGGTCATCCGTCAGGTCTCCGTCCGGATGTACTCGCCGGAGCACATGCGGGGCCGCATCGCGTCCGTGAGCCACCTGTTCATCGGCGCCTCCAACGAGCTGGGTGCGTTCGAGAGCGGCCTCGCCGCACACCTCCTGGGCACGGTGCCATCCGTCTTCCTGGGTGGCCTGGTCACACTCGGCGTCACGGGGCTGGTCGCGGTGGTGGCACCCGCGCTGCGCCGGCTGGACCTGCGCGAGGCCGCCGAGGCGGCCCGGGAGCTGGAGGCGGAGGCGGCTTGCACCGCGACCCAGGTGTCGGCCGGGCGTCGCGGGCGGTCCACCTGTCATGCTGCGCGGATGCCAGAGGACGTCGCCGCAGCCCGATCACGCCGCGCGGGCCGTATCCGGGTCACGCCCGATGCCGCCGCTCGGATCTCCCGCGACATCTCCACCGAGGACGAGAAGCTCCTCCAGCGCCAGCCGGCATCGGCGTTCCTGGACACCGACCCGTGGCGCGCCCTGCGGATCCTGGCCGAGTTCGTGGAAGGCTTCGATGCCATGGCCGAGGTGGGGCCGGCGGTGACCGTGTTCGGCTCGGCGCGGACCCAGGAGGGGTCGCCCGACTACGAGCTCGCCCGGGCCATCGGCCGACGCATCGCCGAGGCTGGGTACGCGGTCATCACGGGTGGCGGCCCCGGCATCATGGAGGCCGCAAACCGCGGCTGTCGGGAGGCCGGCGGGCTGTCGGTCGGCTGCAACGTCGAGCTGCCGCGCGAGCAGGGGCTCAACCCATACGTGGATCTGGGGGTCGAGTTCCGCTACTTCTTCGCGCGCAAGGTCATGTTCGTCAAGTACGCGGACGCGTTCGTCATCCTGCCCGGCGGGTTCGGCACGCTCGATGAGCTGTTCGAGGCGCTCACCCTCATCCAGACCGACAAGGTGCGCCACTTCCCGGTCATCCTCGTGGGCACGGCGTACTGGCAGGGGCTCCTCGACTGGGTGCGGGCGATGCCGGTCGCCCACGGTGCGGTCGACCTGACGGACCTCGACCTGCTGACCCTCACCGACGACCCGGACGAGGTGGTCCGGATCATCACCGACTTCACCCGCGCCGACGGTCCAGCGGGAGCCTGAGCCGGCGGCCCGGCGGGGGCTGAGCCGCCGACCCTACCGGCTGGGGTCGCGCTGGCCCATGACCTCGCCGCCATCGACCCCGATGACGTTGCCGGTCATCCAGTGGGTCAGCGGGGATGCCAGGGCCACCAGCGCGTCGGCGACGTCCTCGGGTCGCGTGGTGCGGTTGCCGGGGTTGCGCCGCTCCGCCTCGCCGAGCAGGTGCTCCCAGTTGGGGATGCGATGCAGCGCAGGCGTGTCCGTGACACCGGCGCGGATGGCGTTGACGGTGATGCCGTGGGGCATCAGCTCCAGCGCCAGCTGGCGGACGTGCGCCTCGAGCGCCGCCTTGGCCGCGGAGACCGCGCCGTACGTGGGCACCGCCAGGGTCGCCCCCTCGCTGGTCATCGCGAACAGGCGGCTGCCCCGGCCGAGCAGGCCCGCGTGGAACAGGTCGCGCACCCAGTACATCATCGAGTGCGCCATGACGTCGGCCGTCATCTCCATCTGCTTGCGGGACAGCTCCTTGCCGCCCGGTTCGCCGGCGATGTACGGGAGGGTCGCGCCGAAGGCGAGCGAGTGCAGGAAGGCACCGATGTAGGGGTCTGCGCCCGCCGCGCGTCGCTCCGCGAACAGCTCGCCGATGGCCGCCACCACACCGGCGCGCCGCTCATCGTCGGCGGCATTGACGTTGTGGAACACCACCTGGACGCCGGTGGCGGCGATGGCCTCGCGCACCGCGTCGGCGGCCGCGATCGTGCCGCGCAGGTCGAGGTGGACGCCCAGGATGTGGAACCCCGCCGCCGCCCAGCCCTTGGCCGCCGCACCACCGAACCCCGAGCTGGCGCCCAGCACCAGCGCCCATCGCTCGCGCCCGTCGTCGTGTGTCATCGCACGAGTCTACCGAGGCAGCGCCCGGAAGCGTGTGGCGGCCGGTGCCGGGGTGGGCGGCCCGCTGCCCTGGTGCCGCGACACCCCGCCGGCATGCATGCGCGTCGGCCGCCGGTCGGCGCCCGTACCATCCGTGGCCATGGAGGAAGGGTTCGAGCTCGTCCTGGTGCTGGTGGTCGTCATCGGCATCGTGGTCACGGTGGCGCGGAGGATCCGTGCCCCGTGGCCGGTGCTGCTGGTCATCACGGGTCTGGGGCTCACGCTGCTGCCCCAGTTCGGGCACGTGGAGATCACCCCGGACCTGGTGCTCACGGTGTTCCTGCCGCCGCTCCTGTTCGGCGCCGCGTGGTACACGCCGGTCCAGGACTTCAAGCGCTACCGGCGCGCCATCGTGCTCCTCTCGGTGGGGCTGGTGCTGTTCACCACGTTCGTGGTGGCGTACACGGCGGATGCGCTCATCGCGGGGCTGCCGCTCGCCGCGGCGTTCGCCCTGGGCGCCATCGTCGCCCCGCCGGACGCCATCTCGGCCATCGCCGTGCTGCGACCGCTTGCGGTGCCCCGTCGGATGCTCGCCATCCTCGAGGGCGAGAGCCTGGTCAACGACGCGACCGCGCTGACCGCGTTCAGCGTCTCGGTCGCCGCGGTTGCCAGCGGCGTGTTCGAGCCAGGGCATGCGGTGCTCGACTTCCTGTGGGTGCTCGCGGTGGGCATCCTGGTGGGCGTCGTGACGGCGGTCGTGTCGGGCTGGGTCTGGGCGCGCCTCTCCGACCCCCCGGTGGAGATCTCGCTGTCGCTGGTGGTCCCGTACCTCGCCTACCTGCCGGCCGAGCAGCTCCATGGTTCGGGGGTCATCGCAGCCGTGACGGCCGGGCTCCTGCTGGGCCACAAGCAGGCGCGCATCCTGTCGTCCGACGCGCGCGTCCTCGGCGGGTCGGTGTGGGATTGGGTGACCTACACCCTCAACGGCTTCGCGTTCCTCATCATCGGCCTGGAGCTGCCGACCGTGGTCGATGCGGTCCGGGGCGCCCCACCGAGGAGCTGCTCCTGTGGGCCGTCGCGGTCAGCCTCGCGGTCATCGGCTCGCGCACGTGGGTGCTGGCCGCCACCTACCTGCCACGGCTCGTGCCCGGCGCGAGCCGTGGGACCCGCCGGTGCCGTGACGGCACCTTGGTGGTGTCAGGGCGGGCATGCGGGGCGCCGTCTCCCTCGCCGCAGCCCTGGCCCTGCCCCCGGCTTCCCGGAGCGCGACCTGCTGATCTTCCTGGCCTTCTGCGTCATCCTCGTGACCCTGGTGGGCCAGGGCCCGACGCTCGCGCGCCGCTCATCAAGGCCCTGGGCATCGAGCCCGGGGACGAGGTCGCGCGCGAGGAGGAGGAGGCGCGCCGGACCTCCACCCGCGCGGCCCTCGACGAGGCTCGACCGGCTGCGAGGGCGTGTGGCCCGGCCACCTGCCGCTCATCGACCGAGCTCACCTCGCAGTTCGAGCATCGGATGGAGCACCTGTCGGAGGACGGCGAGGCATCGGAGACCGAGCAGGAGCGGCTCGACCATCGGACGATCCTGGCGAGCGTGCTCACCGCCGGCGGCGGTCGCTCGCCGAGATGCGCGAGCGCGGCCGATCGACGATGGCGTGCTGCGCGATGGAGCGCGAGCTGGACCTCGAGGAGTCGCGCCTGTCGGCGGGACCTGCGGGCCATCCGCCGCTACCATCGAGCGCCATGGACCGACCCGGCGCTGACCTCGCTCCTACACCGGCGACCCCGAGGCCGATTCCTTCTCCTGCGACCCGCTGGCGCTGGTCATCGGGTTCATCCTGGACCAGCGCGTGACCATCCCCAAGGCGTTCTCGGTGGGCTGCCGCGTCGCGCACCGGGGCACGCTCGACGCGCGGGTCATCGCCGCGATGCCCACGGTGGACCTGGAGCTGGCCCGGCCAGTACCCGCCGGCGCTCCATCGCTTCCCCCGGATGATGGCGCGACGCGTCCAGGGCATGTGCGCCATCGTGGTCCGCGACCATGCGGGCGACGTGGCCCGCATCTGGGCCCCGCCTGCCGACGCGGCCGAGGTGGAGCGGCGGCTGTGCGCGCTGCCCGGGATCTCGCCGTTCAAGGCGCGCTCCATCATCGGCATCCTCGCACGGCGGCTGGCGACGCCCATCCCCGGCTGGGAGGCCCATGTCCCGGCCGAGCCGTCCATGGTGGACGTGGTCGACGCGGCGAGCCTGCGCGCGTACCAGCTCAGCTAGGCTTGACCAGCACGCACCATCGATCGGAGGCCTGAACATGCGACGCCGCCCCCTGTCCGCCATGGCTGTCGGCCTGCTGGCCATCGGCCTCGCCCTGCTGCCCGTGGGCGCATCCGCCCAGTCCGCGACGCCCGAGGACGCGGTGAGCGCCTATGTCGCGGCCATCGCCGCGGGTGACGTGGACGGCATCCTCGCGGCCAGCGCGGTCGACGAGATGGCGAGCGGGTTCGACTTCCAGGCGTACGCCGAGCGCGTCCAGGCGCTCATCCCGGTCACCAGCCTGGCGCCCGCCGACTACCCGATGTACGCGGCCATGGATCGCTACCAGCAGGCGGCGCTCCTCCTGGGGCAGGTGCGCAACCTGGCGTATGGCCTGCTGTCCGACGAGGACATCGACGGCTCGGTCATCGCGCCCGTCGACGCGGCGCGGATCGCCGCGTTCGCGGCCGCCGTCGACCCCAGCCAGCTCGCCGGGCTCAGCGTGGTCGATGACCGCTTCCCCGTGCCTGACATGGCGACCAACGAGCGATACCTCGCCAATGCCCAGGCGCAGGCGGCGATCTACGGCGCCGACGAGCTGACCGAGCGGCTGACCCTCGTCGACCTCGATGGCCAGACGTACGCCCTTGGCCTCACGCTGCTCCGCTACGGCGACCGGTGGTTGGTGGCCAGCCAGAGCTCGCCCATCGCCGGGACATCGTCGCTCGGCACCGCGGAGCCCATGACCCGCGAGGAGTTCGACGCGCAGACCGGCGGCTGACGCAGCCCGCCTGGCGGGCCTACCGGACCGAGTTGCCGGAGAAGGTCCAGCCGTCGCCCAGGAAGAACGTGTCCGGGCGGTTGTCGAAGGTCGAGCCCGTGTTCGACCGGAAGGTCGAGTCCCGGACCACCACGTCGCCGGTGCGGTCGTTGCTCACGAAGAAGATGGCGCTGCCGCCCTCGCCGTTCGAGCGGTTGTGGGCGAGCCGGGTGCGCGCGACGCGCAGGGTCATGTCGTTGCCATCGTTGTAGATGGCGCCCCCGTTGCCGCCGCCCGGCAGGCCGTCCTTGGGCGGGTTGGCACCCGTGCCCGTGGCCTGGTTGTATTCGAACACGCTGTCGGTGATGGTCCAGGACACGCCGATGCTGGCGATGGCGCCGCCATTGGAGCAGCGGTTGGCCTTCCAGCCGCTGCCGCCGAAGGTGCTCCGGATGATGGGCACCGGACGGCCGTGGTACTGCGAGAACACTTGGAGCGCGCCGCCGGCCACGTCCGGCCCGGTGGTCGCGCAGCGGTTGCCGTAGAACCGTGCGCCGCTCACCGTGAGGCGACCGCCCCGCACGAACACCGCGCCGCCGCCATCCATGGTGTCGGACCCGGTGGAGCGGCCGTTGCGGAACGTGATGTCGCGAAGCGTGAGCGTGGGGAAGGGCTGGTCCTGGCAGTGGTCGGTCGTCCATACCAGCGACTGGTCGCAGGTGTTCATGTACAGGATCCGCCGCTCGTGGCCGCCGTCGAGCGTGACCTTGCCGCCGCCATCGATGACCACGTTCGGGCGGTCGTTGTAGACCTTGGCGGTCGCGTGCATGCTGATGACGATCGGCTTGCTGCCGCACCTGAAGCGGACGATGCCACCCCGCTTGACCGCGGCGACCACCTTGGCGGAGGTGCAGCTCGAGGCGTGGCCGTTGCCCACCCAGCGAGTCGGCAAGGTCGTCGCGGCCACCGAGGCGGGCACGGTCAGCGCGCTGGCGGCCATGACCAGTGACGCGAGCAGGGCCCGTGATCGGCGTGCCGGTACCATCGCGCGACCGTAGGCCATGGGCGCGCTGGCGGATAGTCACCCAGGCGTACTGGCGGGTCGAGAGGGGAGCGGTGCGGCTGGGAGGCCGGGGAGCCGGTCAGCGCAGCTCGTGGTGGCGCCACACCTCGGCGGCCAGATCTGTCGGCGGCCAGATCGGGCATCCGCGGCTATACTTCGTCGTCCGCGCGGCGCTTCGAGCGCGCGCGATTCGGTCGGGGCGTAGCGCAGCCTGGTAGCGCACAGCGTTCGGGACGCTGGGGTCGGAGGTTCAAATCCTCTCGC
>JAXLXC010000049.1:0-23812 GCA_046328155.1 Chloroflexota bacterium | reverse complement strand
GCGCTCACGATCCCGCCCGCTTCCTCCACCACGATCGACCCTGCCGCGTGGTCCCAGATGCATTCGACGTAGTCGCCGCGCGGGATGCGCAGGTAGATGGAGGCGTCGCCGCGCGCCACCAGGCCGTACTTGGCCTGGCTGTCGAGCCGCAGGGGAGGGGCGGTCACGCCCAGCAGCCCACCGATCCGCGCGGCCTCGTCCTGGGATGAGTGGGAGGCCTCGAGGGACTCCGCGTAGCGGGCCTCGCGCGCGCTCGCGCAGGTCGCGACCGCCAGCCGCACCGGCGCCCCATCGCCGTCGAGCGGCAGCTCCCAGGCGCCCAGACCGCGCTCGGCCACGAACAGGCTGCCGACCGTGCCATCGGCTCGCTCCAGCGCCGGGCACCCCAGGACCCCCAGCCGCACGACCCCATCCACCACGAGCGCGAGCGCGATGGCGTACTGGCCGCCGCGCAGGAAGCCCAACGTCCCATCGACCGGGTCGAGGGTCCACCAGCGACCGGTCGGGCCGCCGCCGAAGCCCCCTCGGTCGAGGGCTCGGACGATGTCCACCGAGCCGAGCCCAGGCCGGGCCTCCCCCAGCCGGGCCTCGAGCGCGCCCCGGATCGGATCGGAGGACAGCTGCGAGGCATCCTCCTCGCCCACCAGCGGGTCGTCGGGGAACCCCTCGGCCAGGGCCAGGCTGACCAGCACCTGGGCGCCCAGGTCGGCCACCGTGACCGGCGAGCGATCGGGCTTGGCGGTCGCCAGGTCCGGCGTGAAGGTCGATCGGACCGAACGCGTCAGACGCGCCGCGGCACGGACGGCCTCGAGCGCGACCGCACGCTCGGGCGAGCCACCCGGCATCACGCGCCGGTCAGGCCTCCGCCACCTCGGCGACAGGCTCGGGGGCCGTGTCGCGCGCCGAGTCGAGCGTCGTGCGCAGCAGGTCGAAGGGCGCCTCCTGCCCGGTCCACAGGTTGAAGGCGACCGCGCTCTCCTCGAGGAACATGAGGTCGCCGTTCTGGACCGTGCCACCGGCCGCCGCCGCCTCGCGCATGAGCCGCGTCTCGCGAGGCGTATACAGCAGGTCCATGACCATCAGGTCGGAGGGCAGGAGCTCCGCCGGGATGGGCGTCTCGTCCGGCACGCGACCCACCGAGCTGGCGTTGACCAGCAGCTTGGTGCGGGCCAGCTCCGCCTCCAGCACCGACTCGTGCCATGGCTTGGCGCGCAGCTCCATGTGCGAGGCGCTCCGGCCGAAGTGCCGGACCATGGCCTCGGCCCGATGGAGGTGGCGGTTGAACACGATGACGTGCTGGAAGCCACCGGTGATGAGGGCATGCACCACGGCGCGCGCGCCACCGCCCGCGCCCAGGACCACGGCGGCCTTGGGCATCTTCTGCTTGCCCACCAGCTCCTCGAGCGCCTTGCGGAAGCCGGCCACATCCGCGTTGTGGCCGATCAGGCGGTTGCCCTCGCGCGTCACGGTGTCCACCGCACCGGTCGCCTGGGCCTCCTCCGAGAGGCGGTCCATCATGGGTGCGACCCGCTCCTTGTACGGGACCGTGATGTTGGCCCCCAGGGTGTCCGCGTCACGCAACCCGGCGATGGTCTCGGGGAGCTCGATGAGCGGCTTGTCCACCAGCTCGTAGCGCGCGTCGATGCCCATGGCATCGAAGGCAGCCTGCTGGAGCACCCCCGACAGGGAATGGGTGACCGGATGCCCGATGAGGGCGACACGCTTGGTCATACGGATCTCCAGCGCAGGCGGCCGACAGGGGACCGCCGATTGGGACTCGGTTCGGACCTCGCGCTGCAGCACCTCCCGATGCCCCCCGGGGACAGCGCGCCAGAACCTCGATGATACCGCGGGCGCCGCCGAAGGCTTCCGGGCGGCTAGCATGCGGACCGAGATGGGCCATCCGTGAGCCACGCCGACCTGACGATGCTCCTCGCGGCGGTCATCGTCGTGGCGACCTTGGTGGCGATGGCGTCCGGCAGGGTGGCGCCCTTGCTGGCGCTCGTCACCGGCCTCGTGGCCGCGGGCATCGCCGGGATCGCGACGCCGAGCGAGCTTGCCTCGGGTCTGTCGAACCCGGGCGTCATCACCGTGGGCGCCATGCTGGTCGTGGCGCGGGGCGTGGTGGCCACGGGCGTCGTCAGCCGCGTCACGTGGCTGCTGCTGCGCACGGCCACCTCGGCAGCGCAGGTCATCCGCCGCCTGCTGGCGCCCATCGGGGCGGCCTCCGCGGTGATGAACACGACACCCATCGTCGCCATGCTCATCCCCGCGTCCCGCGAGCTGGAGCAGACGCGTGGCATCCCTGCCCGTCAGGTGCTGCTGCCCGTGGCCCACGCGACCACGCTCGCCGGCTCGCTCACCCTCATCGGGACCAGCTCCAACCTGCTCATCGCGGGGATCGCCTCCGAGGCGGGCGTGGAGATGCGGATGCTCTCGTTCGCCCCGGTGGCGCTGCCCGTGATGCTCGTGGGCTGGGTCGTGATCTACCTGCTGGCGCCACGGGTCCTGCGTGGCGCGACCGCGCACGACGAGACGACCCGGGACTGGCGCGTCGAGATCCCGGTGGTCGGCGGCGCCCTGGTCCAGGGTCGGACGGCGGCCAGCCTGGGCGTCGCGCACTCGCAGGAGTTCGAGCTCGCGGAGGTCCAGCGATGGGACGAGTCGCTCGACCCTGGGCAGACCATCCAGGCGGGCGACGTCCTGGTGTTCGAGGCCACCGAGGCGGGGGTGCGGGCACTGTGGGGGAGCCCCAACTTCGGGACGTCCCCCGACCGGCTCTATGCGGTGACCATCCGCTCCGGCAGCGACACCCTGGCGCGCGACCTCGATGACGGCGCGGTCCGGGTGGTGGCGGCCCGGACCGACCAGCGGCTCCGGGACACCAGCCTCGCGCCGGGAGCGCTGTGCTTCGTCGCGGCGCGTGACGTCGGGGCCGTGCGCGACAGCGCGCCCATCGGCCTGTGGCAGGACGCCGCGAGCCGGGTGCCCCAGCCGGGCCGGACGTGGGTCGCGCTCGCCATCCTGACGGGCGTCATCCTCACCGCCTCCTTCGGCATCCTGCCCATCGAGCTGTCGTCGGTGGCCGGCGCCGTGCTCATGGTGCTCACCGGGGTGCTCCGGCCAGGCTCCGCGGCACGGGCGCTGGACCTCAACGTCCTGGGAATCCTGGCGGGCTCCATCGGCCTCGGCGTGGTGGTGGTGCAGAGCGGCCTCGCCGGCCTGTTCGCGGATGTGGTGCGCACCCTCTCGGCCGGTGAGCCGGTGCTCGTCGTGGTGGTGTTCGCGGTGGCGACCGCGATCCTCACGAACGTGACCACGAACTCCGCCGCCGCGTCCATCCTGACGCCCGTGGCGCTCACCATCGCCGCCGAGATGCAGCTGGATCCGACCATCATCCTGGCGCTCATCGGGACGTGCATCTCGTTCACGTTCATCAACCCGTTCAGCCACCAGACCAACCTCATGGTCATGCGGCCAGGCGGCTACACCAACCAGCTGTTCGTGCGCTTCGGGACGCCCCTCATCCTGGCGACCGTCGTCGCCGCCATCGTGGCCGGGGGGCTCCTCGTCCGCCTGTGACCGGGTCGCGGCAGCCGATGCTATGATCGGCGCCGCATCAGGCACGGAGAGGTCGCATAGAGGCCTAGTGCGGCGGTTTGCTAAACCGTTGAGTGGGGTAACCTGCTCCGAGGGTTCGAATCCCTCCCTCTCCGCCATCCGTTCGCCGGATGCAGCGCGTGCGCCCGTAGCTCAGTGGATAGAGCGTCAGGTTGCGGACCTGAAGGTCGTGAGTTCGAGTCTCGCCGGGCGCGCCACAGATCCGATCGCAGCGAGGCCTCATCGGGTGTCCGGTGAGGCCGTTGTGATGCCCTCCGGGCGGGGTCAAGTCCCAGCACGTGGTGCTTCGCGACGCCAAGCGTGCCTCGCCGGTGCTATGGTCGGTGGCATGGGCCTGGGCTTTGGACTCCTGAGCGCGCAACTCCGACCCGGCGAGACCGACTGGACCCGAGCCTACGACGGGACCATCCGCCTCGCCGTCGAGGCGGAGCGGCTCGGCTTCGCGTCCGTCTGGACCACCGAGCACCACTTCGTCGACGACGGCTACATGCCCTCGCTGCTGGTCGTCAGCGCGGCGATCGCGCAGGCGACGTCGCACATCGGCATCGGGACCGGCGTCATCCTCGCGCCGATGCATCACCCGCTGCGGCTGGCCGAGGACGCCGCGACGGTGCAGCTCCTGAGCCACGGGCGGCTCATGCTGGGACTCGGTCTGGGCTGGTCCGACATCGAGTTCGCGGGACTGGGTGCCGACGCACGCCGCCGCGGTGCAGCGATGGACGAGATCCTCCGGATCCTGCCCCAGGCATGGGGCGGCGAGCCCTTCGCCCACGAGGGCGAGGTCTACCGACTGCCCACGCTGGGCGTCCGGCCCACGCCCTCGAGGCGCATCCCGGTGCTCATCGGCGGGGGAGCGGAGCCCGCCATCCGGCGCGCCGCGCGTCTCGCCGACGGCCTGTTCGCCAACGTCACCACCGACAAGCTCGTGGAGCAGGTGGGCTGGGCGCTCGATGAGTGCGAGCGCATCGGGCGCGACCCGTCGACCTTCCGGTTCGTCCATTACTCGGTGCTGCTGCCCGGGCCATCCCGCGACGAGGCGCTGGCTCGCTACGCGGACGGCGTGTGGGCGATGCAGTGGAAGTACTCCGACATGGTCCCTTCCGCCACCCGGCCGCTCCCGGCGGTCTCCCCGCCCGCGTTCGACCCCCGCCGCATGGACTCGCTCGTACGGGGCCGCGCCACGATTGCCGGGACCGCCGACCAGATCGTGGAGGCGCTGCTGGACATCCGACGGCAGGTGGGCGTGCCCGTCGAGTTCGTGGCCCGGAGCCACCTGCCGATCCTGGACGACCAGGCGCAGCTGGACCTGATGCGGCAGCTCGCCGAGGGCGTCGCGCCCCACGTCTGAGCCCCGGCCCGGCGGCGCCGGCCCAGGCCGATGACTTCCGGCGCCCCTGCTGGTCGGCAGGTTCGAGCACCAACCCACGGGAGGCAGACGCGATGCGACGACTGACGTTCGCGATGAACCTGAGCCTGGACGGCTATGTCGCCGCGCCCGGCGGCGACCTCAGCTGGAGCGTGCCCAGCGACGAGCTGTTCCAGTGGTGGTCCGACCGCGTGGCGGCCACGAGCCTCGCGCTGTACGGGCGGCGGGTGTGGCAGGGGATGAGCTCCCACTGGCCCACAGCCGACCAGCAGCCCGGTGCCACGCCGGCGACGATCGAGTACGCGCGCCGCTGGCGGGCCATGCCCAAGGTGGTGTTCTCCTCGACCCTCGACACGGTCGACTGGAACGCCCGCCTGGTCACCGGTGACGCGGTCGCCGAGATCGCGAGGCTGAGGGCCGAGGACGGAGGCCCGATGGACATCGTTGGCGCCACGCTCGCCGCCGCGATCATGCGCGCCGGCCTGATCGACGAGTACATCCTCGTCACGCATCCGGCCCTGGTGGGTGGCGGCATCCCGTTCTTCGCGGCCCTGGACACGAGGGTGGACCTGAGCCTCGCGGAGACCCAGGCGTTCCCCGGCGGTGTGGTGATCTCCAGGTACGCGACAACGCGCTGAGTCAGCCCGACCGACCCGATCCGATTGGCGGCATCGGTGTCGGTCAGTCGCGCGTGAGGACCCATGCGGCATACGCGGGGAGCTGCTTGGCGAAGCCGTTGCGCACGATGGTCGTGACGCCATCGACGGAGCGCACCCACGCAGCCGAGACCCGCGGCGTCGACCAGGACGTGGACAGCCAGCCGGACGTGCGCTCCGCTCGCCAGGTCAGCGTGCCGTCAGCCCATCGCACGAGCTCGATGCGACCCTGGCCATCCAGCGCGAACGAGCCCTTGCCGGTGCCCGGGAGCGTGCGGCTCGACGTGGAATCCATCTCATCGAAGCGCGTGACCCGGAAGCGGAGCGCCCCGGACGCCAGCTCGTGGGTGAAGCCCACGATCGGCTTGCCCGCCGGGTCGATGACCACCCGGTCCAGCGTGTCCTGCGTGTCGCCGGGCTGGCTCGCCACGCTGGTGACCCATTCGCCGCCACTGCGGGTCGTCAGCGAGATGCCCCTGAGCGTGGTCCGGGTCGCGGCACACCACCCGAACTGCGGGGTCCGCGTGCAGCGCGTGCGCATGAACGCAATGTACGGGTGACCGCTGCCGTCGAGTGCGAGCGACGTCCGGGCGGAGGAGGTAAGCGTGGTCGACGTCCGCCACACCTGGCGGTCCACCCAGGAGCCAGAGCTGTTCGTCAGGTAGCGGATGCCGTTCAGGTGGTTGTAGGCGATGGAGAGCTTGCCATCCCGCATCCGGAGCGACGGCCAATACGCGGGCTTGGTGTCGGGCAGTCGCTGGGTCTTCCAGGCGCCGGAGCGATTGGTGGCGTAGTAGAGGCCCTGGTTCGGGTCCTTGGTGCAGCCATCCTCGGCATCACAGTCGCCGATCCGGGCGAACACCACGTAGACCTTCCCGGCCGACAGGGCGATGGAGGGCTGGCTGCCGAAGGAGGTGATGGATGCGCTGGTCCATCGGCCGGTGGCGTTGCTCATGTACCGAAGCCCGGCACCCGACTCCAGGACCACATGCACGTGCCCTGAATCGTCGACTGCCATGGCCAGGGGCGGGTCATCCGTGATTCGCCGCTGCGACCAGGACGCCGCCGACGCACCTGTCGCCAGGATGAGGGTCAGGATGGCTACGGCCATCGTGACGAGGATCGCGCCCGCTCGCGCTCGGACAGGGAGCCGCGAGGCATCCATCGTTCGGACCTCCATGCAGCATCGAGGGCCCACAGCCGGGCCCGACCATGAGACGGTCGCGCCGGCCCAAGCGTGTCGCCGCCACGGTGTCGGCCGATGATGTGGCGAGGCTAAGGAATCGACACCTCCGCGGCACCCGCGACAGATGCCGGTGCGGCCCATGATGGCGGGCGTGGGACGCCTTCACCGACCCGCACGCGCAAGGAGTCTCGCTCATGGGAATCATCGCAGCCGACCTGTTCCTGACCCTCGACGGGGTGTACCAGGCGCCCGGCGGGCGAGGGGAGGACACATCGGGTGGCTTCGAGCATGGCGGCTGGCAGGCGCCGTTCCCCGATGCCACCGTCGGCGAGTCGATCATGGCCAGCATCCAGCGCACCGACGCGCTCCTGCTGGGTCGTCGGACCTACGACATCTTCTCGGGATACTGGCCGTTCCAGTCGCCCGATGACCCGGTCGCAGCCAGGTTCGCGGCCATCCCCAAGTTCGTGGTCTCGCGCACCCTGCAGGACCCGAGCTGGGCCGACACCACCGTGCTCCGCGACCCCGCCGAGGTGGCGCCGCTGCGCGACCGATTCGGCGAGGTGCACACCTGGGGGAGCGGCCAGCTCCTCCGCGCGTTGCTCGCAGCTGGGCTGCTCGATCGACTCAACCTGTGGCTCTACCCCGTCGCCCTCGGCAGCGGCAAGCGCCTGTTCGAGGCCGGCGTGGCGCCCACCACCTTCCGACCGGCACAGCCTGCGCGGGTGTCCGAATCGGGAGTCATGACGCTGGTGCTGGAGCCGGTGGGTGGCGTCGAGACGGGCGAGGTGGACGACACCCGTCCCGAGGCCCCGGCCCGGGACTCGGACACCGGCGACGCCGCCGGCGAGCCGCCGGGCCCGACCAGGGCCTTGCATGACCGAGGTCAGAGCGCACGTGCGTAGGCCTCGGTCGCGTTGCCGCCGAAGACCAGCGCGCGCTCGGGGCCGCTGAGCGCGCCGAGGGCCTCGGACAGCACGTCGTACACCTGCGCATAGGATCCCGCGACCAGGCACACGGGCCAGTTCGACCCGAACACGAGCCGGCCGGGCCCGAACCAGTCGAGCACCCGGTCCAGGTACGGCTGGATGTCGTCTGGCCGCCAGGCCTGCCAGTCGGCCTCCTCGATCATGCCCGAGACCTTGACCCAGGCATTGGGCAGGTCGGCGAACAGGCGCAGGCGCGACGCCCACGGCTCGACCTCCCGATGGGCGATGTCGGGCTTGGCGACGTGGTCGATGACGAAGCGAACGTCGGGCAGGCCGCGCACCAAGGTCCGTGCCGCCGGCAGCTCGCGCGGATGCACCAACACGGCATGCGTAGAATCGCTGGATGCCCAAGGCGTCCGCGGACCTGACCACCCTCGAGGGCATCAAGGCCTGGCTCCGGGGCGCCGTCCGCGACTACCGCTGGAACGTCCGGGGGATCATCCTCGATGACGGGCGGGTGGTGCCCCTCCCCAAGGAGCCGGCCGTCGTCGCCAAGGTGATCGAGGTCTCCGTGACCGAGCACTTCCAGCGGTGCCCGACCGGCGGGCGTGATCGGAGGGCATGGCGAGATGGCAGCGCATCCACAGCTGGGGCTGGAGCCCGTCCCGGACGGCGCGCCCGTGGCGGGATGGTCACCGATCGTGGAGGACCCCGGGCTCGAGGCGCTGCTGCGCCCCGACGCCGTTCTCCACCGCCTCGCGACCGGCTGCGTGTGGGCGGAGGGACCGGTCTGGGTGCCGGCCGACGGGTCGGTGCTGTGGAGCGACAACCCCAACGACCGCGTCCTGCGCTGGACGCCCGACGGGACCGTGGGCGTGTTCCTCGAGCCGGCCGAATACCAGAACGGCCACACGCTCGACCTGGACGGGTCCGTGGTCGCCTGCTCGCATGGCCGGCGGCGCATCGAGTGGCTCGCGCTGGACGGGACCGTGACGCCCATCGTGGAGCGCTACGAGGGCAAGCGCCTCAACTCGCCCAATGACGTGGTCGTCAAGTCCGATGGCTCGTTCTGGTTCAGCGACCCGCCCTACGGAATCATGAGCGACTGGGAGGGGCACGCGGCCGAATCGGAGATCGGCGCCAGCCTGGTGTTCCGGTTCGACCCACGCGGCGGCGACATCAGCGCGGTGGCCGACCAGCTGGACAAGCCCAACGGCCTGGCCTTCTCGCCCGACGAATCGATCCTGTACGTCTCGGACACGGGCAGGTCGCACGACCGGGCCGGCGCCCACCACATCGTCGCCTTCGATGTGATCGACGGCCGGTCGCTCGCGAACCCGCGGGTGTTCTACGAGGTGCCGGGCGGCATCGCCGACGGCTTCCGGCTGGACGTCCATGGCAACGTCTGGACCTCCGCCCACGATGGCATCCACGTCGTGGCGCCGGACGGCCGTCGCCTCGGGCGGATCCCGGTCCCTGAGGTGTGCTCCAACTGCGTCTTTGGTGGCCCGGCTGGCGACCGGCTGTTCATCACGGCCACCAGCTCGCTGTACATGATCGATGTCGCGACCCGTGGCACGGTGGTCGCCCCACCGGTGGCGTCGCCTCCGTGACCAACGGGGACGAGCTCATCCTGCGGCTCGCGATGCCTGCCGATGGCCCTGCCATCGACGCCCTCATGCAGGCCTCGATCCGGGCCGTCTTCCCGAGCTGCTACGACCAGCGCCAGACCGAGTCCGCCGTGGTGTACGTGGGTCGCGTCGACCGGATGCTCATCGACGACCGGACGCTGTTCGTCATCGAGGGCGTCGACGGGCTGGTCGCCAGCGGCGGCTGGAGCCGCCGCGACAAGCTGTTCAGCGGCTCGGCCGAGCAGGAGGGTCGGGCGCGGCTGCTGGACCCGGCCACCGAGCCGGCACGCATCCGGGCGATGTTCGTGCGTGGCGACCGGACGCGACGGGGGCTGGGCACCAGGATCCTGGAGGCGTCGGAGGCGGCGGCCCGCGACGAGGGCTTCCGTCGTCTGTCGCTGATGGCGACGCTACCGGGTGTCCCGCTGTACGAGCGCTTCGGCTTCGTGGCACGCGAGCGCGTGACCATCACCCACCCTGATGGCGTGGAGCTGGCGGGCGTGGAGATGGGCAAGGACCTCGGCGCCTGAGCGGTGGGCCTGGGCCCCGGCGCCCACGCCCCGGCGCCCACGCGCTGGCGCTCACGACCGTCGGGCGAGCCACTCGAGCAGGGACTGCCACAGCCGTGGGTATGCCGGCCATGCCACGAACTCGGGTGGCGCCCAGTGCGGGGCGAGGTCCGGGGCGAACGCGGCGCTGCGGCCCGCGCCACAGACCCCCACGGTCAGGATCGGGTCATCGCCGCGCGTCACCAGCACCGTCGCGTCGGCCTTGGCCGTGAGCTGGTTGTAGCCGAGCAGCCGCGGCCAGGTCGTCGGGACGCGCGCCAGCGCGGGATGCGTCGGCTCCACCACGAGCGGCACGAAGCCCTCGGGCACCTCGGTCCGGTCGTCGTGGTCGCTGATGGTCACGGGCAGCACGTCGGCGAGCGGGGACCGGCCATAGCGCGCCTTGCCGTCGATGCCCGAGAAGGACATGTAACCACCCACCATCAGCAGCGCCCCGCCGCCGCGCACCCAGGTCGCCAGCGACTCGAGCCGGTTGGGCACCAGTTCCGACCGACCGAAGGTCGCCTTGCCCAGCAGGAAGGTGTTGGCGCCTACGTCGCTCAGGACCGCGACATCCACCCCGTCGAGGCCCGAGGGGTCGACCGGGAAGTCGGCATCCACCCGATGCGCCGGGATGTGGCGCACCTCGTCCCCAAGCGTGCGCAGGGCATCGATGAAGTCGGTCGCGCCTTCCGTGTACTCGGCCGTCTGGAAGGTGTCGAAGCCCTTCTGGTGGACGGAGTAGGTGAACCACGACTCGCCGACGAGCAGGATGGTGAGCGGCTTGGCCATGCGCCCACGGTAGCCCACCCACGCGGTCGCATGGGAGGGTGCGGCCCGCCGCGTGGCGTTTGGGGCCGACAGTCCCGGGCGGGCCGGGCGCTTCGGCACTCGCAGCGGGAGGCGCGGACCCGCATCATCGCGGCATGGACGAGCACGTCTCCCCGATCGCGAACCCAACACTCGAACGCCCCCAGACAGCTGGCGCCGGTGCGCTGACGCCGGAGGAGGCGGCCTCGGTGATGGGGGACCTGGGCTTCCTGGTCGTGCCAGGGGCCCCCGGTCGCGACAGCACCGCGTATCTCCTCGTCGCGATCCGCGAGCATCCCACGCTCGCGCACTACGACCCGGAGTCGGTGCTGTACTGGACGCATCAGGGCGTCCACGACGGCCCGGTCGCGTTCGACAAGTCCGTGCTGCTGCCACTCGACACCACGTTCTCGTGGGGCACCATCCGCGTGGCTGACCGCCTGGGCGTGGCCAACGAGTTCCTCACGTTCGGGGGTCACCTGACCGCAGGCCGTGTCGACGGCGCACGCATCGCCGTGCTCGCCACGCCGGGGCCCATGGTCCGGCGAGGCGGCCACTCCCAGGGCTGGGACCCAGGCTCGGCGCATCTGGCCGCCTACTTCGGGCGGCTTCGGGCGTGTCTCGGCCGCGACCCGCTGCTGGATGCCCGGGTGACCGCCATGGCCCCGTCCGCGCGCTACGCGGCCTACCTCGCGGGGGCCATCAACGGCTTCGCCGAGGCGCCCGCCCTCTCCGCGGATCGCCACGCGGAGCTCCACCACCTGCGCTCCGAGGCGGACCGACTGCATCGGAGCCGGCCGGATGACTGGGTCACCGGGCTTCGGCTGCTGGAGGCGCTCCAGGCGAGCTGACGCGCGCGAGTCGCGCCGGCGCGCTCAGGGCTCGATCGCCACCGGCTGCCCCAGGGTCGCGCTCTGGTAGCTCGCGAGCGCCAGGCGGACCGCCTCGCGACCATCCTCGCCGCTGCATGCGACCGGCCGCTCGCCACGCACCGCGGCCACGAATGCGGCCACCGCCCGCGTGTGGTCGTTGGCGCCCGCATGCTCCCAGGCGGTGACCCGGGTCGCGGCGAACTCGCGCTCGCCCGGTCCGCGATGCAGGTGCCGGAGCACCGGGCGCGTGTCGCGCTCGGTGTACTCGAGCGACCCCTGGGTGCCGTTGACCACGAACGACTGGTCCCAGCCCGTGGAGGTCCAGGCGGTCTCGACCTGGCCCAGCGCCCCGCTCGCGAAGAGCAGGCTGACCTGGGCGGTGTCCTCGACCTCGATGTCGAACCCCAGGGTCGCGGTCCGCCCGTAGACCTCCGCGACGGGCCCGGCCAGATGCCGCGCCAGGTCGAACAGGTGGCAGCCGTTGTCGAGGAGCGTCCCGCCCCCGGCCATGGCCGGCGTGCGGAAGCCCATCGGCACCTCCGCGGCGCCCGCCCAATCGTGGGCCTGCCGGAGCCGGATGAACGTCAGCCGCCCGATGACGCCGTCCGCGATCATCGTGCGTGCCCGCACCACGGCCGGGTTGCTGCGCAGGTGATGGTCCACCGCGAGGACCACGCCCGCCCGTGCGCAGGCGTCGATCATCTCGTCGGCCTCGGCCAGCGACAGCGACACGGGCTTCTCGCACAGGACGTGGACCCCGGCCGCCGCGGCGGCCAGGGTGGCGTCACGATGCGCGGCGTTGGGCGTGCAGATGGACACGGCGTCGAGGCCGGGCTGCGCGAGCAGCTGCCGATGGTCCGCGAACGCCTCGCTGACGCCCCATTCTCGGGCGCGCCGGGCGAGGGTGTCGGGCTGCGTGTCGGCGATGGCCACCACCTCCACGCCCGCGGCGCGGTAGCCCTCGACGTGGTTCCGGGCGATGTTGCCCGCGCCGATGATGCCGACCCGGAGGGGCCGACCGCCGCCGGCGTGGCTCACCGCTCGCCCCGCCTCGGATCCAGCGCCGGGCTGTTCTCCGACTGGCGCGCCTGACCACGCACCCGGGGCCGCGCCCACGCGCAGGCGTTCGCGACGATGCGCAGGATGTCGGGGTGGCGGTACGTGGGGTGCGTCTCGTGGCCGGGCTGGAGGTAGACGACCTTCCCCAGACCCCTCCCCCAGGTGGCCAGGCTCCGGAACACCTCGCCGCCCGGGAACCAGCCGATCATCAGCAGCTCCTCGGGCACCGGGACGTCGAACGGCTCCCCGTACATCTCCTCCTCGGGGAGCTCCACGGTGGCCCCGATCCCGGCCAGGATCGGATGCTCCGGGCGGAGGTTGTGGAGCCGCTCGTGCTCGCCCGACTCGCGCCAGTGGAGGCTGCACGTGGTGCCCATGAGCCGTCGGAAGATGCGCGACTCGTGGCCAGAGTGGAGGACCACCAGCCCCATCCCACCCAGCACCGCGGCCTGGACGCGGTCGACGACGGCATCTGAGACCTGCTCGTGGGCGACGTGCCCCCACCAGACCAGCGTGTCGGTGGCGGCGAGCACCTCGTCGGTGAGCCCATGGTCCGGCTCGGCGAGGGTCGCGGTCCGGATGGCGAGGTCCGCGAGGGGTGCGATGCCGGTCGCGATCGCGGCGTGGATGCCGTCGGGATAGACCGCCGCGACCTGCGGCTGGGTCCGCTCCTGGACGTGCTCGTTCCAGATGGTGACACGGGTGGGTTCCATGCCCCGGACGATACGCGAGGGCGGCGCGGGGCGTCGCCCGGGCGGCAGGCATGGCCTGGCTCGACCGCGCTCAGCCTCCCCCCGCCAGCGGCTCCAGCCGTCGCAGCGCGAGCGCAACGGCCTCCTCGATGGGCATGCGCTCGCCCTCGGCGAACGCATCCCTGGTGGCCGGGTCCTCCGCGAGCGCACCGGGGACGTATCCGAACGCCTGGCGGTTGACCTGGTTGAGGCCGGTCCCGGTGGTTGCCTCGAGCGCGTGCACCTTGCCCGCCAGGCGTGCCGCGGACCCCACGTCGCCGGTCCGCGCGAGCAGCGCCGAGACCGCGTCGAGCGCGAGGGTGTATCCCGAGACGTCGCCGGAGGCCTGGAACAGGCGGAGCGCCCGGCGCATCCGCTGCGCGGTCTGGGGCCGGTCGTCGTCCACGAGGGCGCCCAGACCCGCGGTGTACTCCGACCACGCGATCATGAACTGGTCGCCGGCGCGCTCGAACAGGGCCAGGGCGCGGAGCGCGAAGTCGCGCGCGGTGGCCGCCCGCGACCGGTCGCCGCTGGTCCACTCCAGGTTGGCGCGCGCCCACAGGACCCGGGCCAGGCCGCGCTCGTCGCCGGTCCGCTCGAGGATCCGGGCCGCCTCGTCCAGCAGCCGCAGCCCCTCGTCGGGCTCCGACTGGAAGGTGTAGGTGAACGACAGGTTGTAGAGCGCCTCGACGATCGCCGCCTCGTCGCCCTGTCGCCGACGCACCGCCAAGGCCCGGCCGTAGGCGTCCTGCGCCGCCGGCTGGTCGCCCAGCCAGTAGGTCAGCCCGCCCAGCGCGTCGAGCGCCGCGACCTGGAGGTCATCGGGCGCGTCCGGCCCCAGGGCCGCCACCACCCGATCCGCCTGCTGGCGGCCCTCGACGAGATAGCCGCGCTTCTGCCAGAACCGCCAGAGCCCCGCGACCAGGCCGACCGCCACCCGCAGGTCGCCCGTCTCCTTCGCCCAGCCGATGGCCGCGCGCAGGTCGACGTGGTCCCGCTCCAGGTGGTCGAGCGCCTCCCGCGCGCCCTCCTCGGCGGATGGGTGGAGACGCGTCACGAGGCCCAGGTAGTGGCGCGCGTGTCGCTCGCGTACCGCCCCGGCGTCCTGCTCCGCGGCGAGCCGCTCGGCCGCGAACGCCCGGATGGTCTCGAACATGCCGAAGCGAGGCTCGCCGTCGCTGGTGTCGCGCCGGCGCACGAGGCTCTTGTCCACGAGCGACGAGAGGCCGTCGAGGACATCGGCGTCGGGCGTGCCGCACACCTCCTCCACCGCCTCGATGTCGGCCCGTCCCGCGAAGACCGAGAGGCATGCGAACAGCCGCCGGTCGCCTGCGTCGAGCATCTCGTGGCTCCACGCGATGGCATCCCGGAGCGTCTGCTGGCGGGCGGGCAGGTCCCGTGCGCCGCCGGCCAGCAGCGACATGCCCTGGCCCAGGCGCGCGACGATGGCGGGCGGCGACAGCAGCCGGATGCGCGCCGCCGCGAGCTCGATGGCCAACGGCAGGCCGTCGAGCCGCTGGCAGATCTCGGCGATCGCGCGCGCGTCGGCAGGGGAGGGCGCGTACCCCGGCTGGACCGCGCGCGCACGCTCCAGGAACAGGGTGCCCGCCTCGGTCGCGAGCAACCCGTCCAGCCCCTGCACCGCGTCCGGGTCGGGCAGGGCGAGCGGTGGCACCTGGTACTCCTGCTCGCCGGAGACGCGCAGCGCCTCCCGGCTGGTCACCACCACCTTCAGGCTGGTCGCGGATGCGAGCAGCCGGGTGACGAGCGACCCGGCGCCCGTCACCTGCTCGAAGTTGTCGAGGACCAGCAGCAGGGTGCGGCCGGCCAGATGCTGCTCGAGGCGGGCGACCGGGTCCGTGCCGCCACGGTCCGGCAGCCGCAGCCGCTGCGCGATGGTCGCCGGCACGAGGTCCGGGTCCCGGATCGCCTCCAGCGGGACCCACCACGCGCCGTCGGGGAACGCGGGCTCGGCGCGGCGCGCCACCTCGAGGGCGAGACGCGTCTTGCCCGTCCCGCCCGGGCCGGTGAGGGTCAGCAGACGACGCTCCCCCAGGAGCGCGGCGAGCTCGTCGATCGCCTCGGCGCGACCCACGAAGGTGGTCAGCGACACGGGGAGGTCCCCGGCGCCGGCCGTGCCCCGCAGGCGTGGGAACTCGGCGGGCAGCCCGTCGATGGTCAGCTGCGCGATGCGCTCGGGGGACTCCAGGTCCTTGAGCGCGTGCTCGCCCAGGTCCAGCCAGGCGAGCCCAGGCCCCGGCGACTCGCCAACCGAGGCACGGACGGCCGCGGACGCGACGACCTGCCCCCCGTGGGCTGCCGCCGCGATGCGCGCCGCCCGGTTGATGTCGATGCCCACGAGGCTGCCGCCGACCTCCGTGACCACGCCCGAGTGGATGCCCATGCGGACACGCACGCGGGCGTCCTCCGGCCACGGCTCGGCGACGAGCGCCCGCTGGGCGTCGGCCGCCGCGCGCACGGCGTCCCGCGCCGTCGCGAACGTCACGAAGAAGGAGTCGCCCTCGGTGCCCCGCTCCGTGCCGCGCGCCGCCACGACCGCAGCCCGCACGAGCTGCCGATGGCGTTCCCGGAGCGCTCCGTAGCGGGCCGCGCCCAGCTGCTGCTCGAGCCGCGTCGAGCCCTCGATGTCCGTGAACAGGAACGCGAGCGCCAGACCGGGCTCGACCGGCGGCTGTGAGCCAGCGTCCCCGGGGTCATGCGCCGCGCCCGTCCCCTCCGGCTCGGCAGGCGTCTGCATCGGGCGCGATCGTGACCCTCGCAGGGTGCCACGTCAACCGGTCGGTGCCACCTCGTCCCGGCTCGGTGCGGGTCTCCCCGGAAGCAGTCCCAGCGCGGCCTCGATCCGACCACGCTCGAGGGCCACGCTGGCGGCTAGGATGGCGAACCCGCCCCACCACACCACGGGCATCGCGAGCAGCACGCCCACGGGCAGCAGCCAGCGCCGACCACGCAGCGCCGCCCACGCGATGACCAGCACCGCGAACGGCAGCCGGACCAGCAGCGGGATGGGCACCGAGCCGGGGACGGTCGACGAGCCCGCGCTCGACGCCAGCAGGTCGACCCAGCTCGCCCACTGGGCCGGCGCGAGCAGCCAGGAGACCGCCACGATCGCCCCGGTCGCCACGCCGACCTCCACCAGGGCCCGCCACTCCCGCCGGACCAGGAACCACAGCAGCCCGACGGCCGGGGTGACCTTGGTCAGGAGCGCGAACGCCCAGGCACCAGGCCGCACGAAGCCGATGACGATCATCGCGGCCAGCAGGATGGTGATGTTGCCGCCCCACAGCTCCGGGAAGGTGAGCACGATGAGCGGCCCGAACAGGAGCGGCCCGGAGAGCCAGCGCAGGACCAGCAGCAGCACGATCGTCCAGAGGCACAGGAACGCGGGCCAGGGCAGCGCCCGCAGCGGCGCCAGCGCCTGGAGGAAGGCGGGGGAGTAGAGGTAGGCACTCTCGTGGCCCACCGAGCCGGGCTCGTACGGGGCGTCGAGCGGCGCGGCCCAGTAGGCGCGCGCGTCCTGGCCCGGCCCGAGGCCATCGGGCTCGAACGGCTCGGCGGTCAGCGTCATGACCACCACGAGCAGGATGGCGACGGCGACCCCGGCGGCGACCAGCACGCGCTGCCACAGCAGCAGCCGGGCAGGCGCGCTGGCGACGGTCGGGGTCGAGGGCTGGATGTCGCGTGCCCCGGCGGTCAGGCGGGCGACGGGCCCAGCGGCGTGCCCAGGAGCAGCGGCCTGCCCAGCAACCCGGTGTAGCGCGGCCGGTAGCGGTCCGCGTTGTACATCACCTCCACGTCCACCGTGCGTGCCCCCAGGGCCGGGTCCGGCAGCGGCGCATGGGCGTACCGACCATCGCGGATCGCGGTCATCCGGCCGCTCACGCCGTCGGCGATGAGGTCCATCGCGATGTTGGCGTAGGTCGTGGCCACGATGGTGTCGATGGCGTCCGGCTCACCCGACCGGAGGTCGTAGGTCAGCTCGCTGAACACGGTCTCGATGCCCGACCGCCGCTTGATCTCGGCGGCCAGCGACTCCGCGATGTTGGCCTTGTGCTTGTGGCCGAACATGTCCGCGTCGCCCACCTCGGCGAGGGTCCCGCCCGACCACATCGCGCCTTCGGCGGCGATGACGAAGCTGTAGTGGCTGGGGTTGAGCCGATGGTCCTCGGCCAGCACCGACACGAGGTGGTCCAGGTCGAAGGGGGCCTCCGGGATGAGGCAGCGCCCGGCGGTCACGAACGCCGTGTACAGCGCCGAGAACCCGGCGTCCCGGCCGAAGATCCGGAACACGCCGATGCGCTCGTGGGAGCCCAGCGTGGTGCGCTGACGGTTGATGGCGTCCTTGGCGCGCGTGATGGCGGTCGAGAACCCGATGCAGTACTCGGTGCCCTGGACGTCGTTGTCCATGGTCTTGGGGATGGCCACGAGCTTGACGCCGTGGTCGGCGAGCGTCTGGGAGAAGCTCAGGGTGTCGTCGCCACCGATGGGCACGAGGTAGTCCAGGCCCAGCCGCTCGATGTTCTCGAGCACGATGGGCGTGACGTCGTAGGTCTGCCCGTCCGCGGTCATGGTCGCCAGCCGCTCCTGGGGGACGTGGCTGGGCAGCGCCGATGCCTTCATCTTGCGGGCGTTGGTCCGGGAGGTGTGGAGCATCGTGCCGCCCGTCCGGTCGATGGTCCGGGTGTTGATCCGGTCCAGCGGCTGGACGTAGCGCGGGTCGGGCGTGTCGCCGTCCCAGCGCAGGTGGGTCAGCCCCTCCCAGCCGCGGCGGATGCCCACGACCTCGTAGCCCTGCTCGGATGCGCGATAGGTGACGCTCTTGATGACCCCGTTGAGCCCCGGGACGTCGCCGCCCCCGGTCAGGATGCCGATGCGTCGTGTGCGAGCCATGACGGTCCTCTGACGTGGTTGGTGGTGTGTCGCGCCGGGCCCCAACACGGGAGCCGGCGGCCCGGCCAGGCCGGGGACGCCCTCCGGGCGCCGCCTGCGCGCGGTCCCTCCCTCCCGCGGCGTGGCGATGGTACCGCCGCCCGCCCGATGGGCGCTGGTAGCATCGGCCCGTGAACCACGGGCCGTTCGACACCCCGATGGCACGGTCGGCGCCACGCCGGCGTGCCACGTGAACTACGAGCTGTTCATGCGCGCCGCGCTCGCGGAGGCCGAGGCGGCCGCCGCCCGAGGCGACCGGGCGGATGGAGCCGTGGCAGTCCTGGACGAGGCCATGGTGGCCCGGGGCCGGGATGGCAGCCGCACCACCATCGATCCCACCGCCCACGCGGTCGTCGCCGCGATCAGGGAGGCGAGCCACCGGCTCGGCCGGGCGTCGTTGGCTGGCGTCAGCCTGTTCTGCGTCGTGGAGCCCTGCGTCATGTGCGCCGGCGCGCTCATCGCCGCCGACGTCGATGGCGTGGTGTTCGCGCTCGCGGACGCACGCGAGGGTGCCTGTGGCAGCCGCCATCGCATCGTGGGCCAGGGCGTGTCGGGCGGGCGGCTGCGGGTCGTCTCCGGGATCCTCGCGGACGAGGCCGCGGACCTCCGTCCCGACCTGGTCCAGCTCGCTGGCGAGGGCGCGGACCAGCGCTGACCGCCCGGGCGCCGAGCGCCTCGACCGGGCCCTGGGACGACCTTTGCTATCCTCTTGCGCGGAGAGGTGTCCGAGTGGTTGATGGTGCCGCTCTCGAAAAGCGGTGTGCGAAAGCACCGTGGGTTCGAATCCCACCCTCTCCGCCACCCTCATCCCCGAGCCGGGCATCCGGCTGATCCGACGCCCCGGAGAGGTCGCCTAGTGGCCGAGGGCGCCGCACTGGAAATGCGGTATGGGGCAACCCATCGAGGGTTCGAATCCCTCCCTCTCCGCCACTCCCCCTGACCAGGCCCGGCGCCTCCGGGAGCAACCCACGACCGCGGGTCGCGGGTTATGCTTCGTTGCACGAACCATGTGGAGCACGAAGTGACGACCGGCACGACGCCGACGCTGGCGCCCCGCGGTGGCGACCCTGACACCACGGCCGCGGCGGTGATCGACGCGGTGCCGCGCCTCATGCGCTGGATCCGGACCGCGAACCGCGCCACCACCGGCGCGGAGGTCACGGTGCCCCAGTCCCGGGTGCTGATGTTCCTGCGGCGGACGCCCGGGGCCGGCGTCTCGGCCGTGGCCGAGCATCTCGGCATCGGCCTCGCGAGCGCCTCGGCGCTCGTCGACCGCCTCGTCCGACGCGGCCTCGTGGACCGGGTCCAGGACCCTGCCGAGCGGCGACGAGGTGATGCTCACCCTGACGCCCGAGGGCAGCGCCTGCCTCAGCGCGGCCATGGATGCCACGCGTCGCCATCTGGCCCGTGCACTCGCCGGCCGGACCGGCGCCGAGCGTCGCTCGATCGTGACCACCATGGGCGTCCTGCTCGACAGCATCGAGGGCTGGGACCCCGACCCCACGACCGGCCCCCACCGGACGGCCGCTCGATGACCACGCCGTCGCTCGCCCTCGCGACCGACGGCCTGACCCGGGCGTTCGGCTCGCTGACCGCGGTGGACCACGTCGACCTGGCCGTGGTCGAGGGCAGCATCCTCGGGCTGCTGGGATCGAACGGCGCCGGCAAGAGCACCACCATCCGGATGCTCACGACGCTGCTCCCGCCGACCAGCGGCACGGCCAACGTGGCCGGCCACGACATCGTGCGCGAGCCATCGGCGGTGCGGCGGGCGATCGGCTACGTCCCACAGCTGCTGTCCGCCGACGCGAACCTCACAGCGCGCGAGAACCTGCTGCTCTCGGCACGCCTGTACCACCTGCCACGTGGGCTCCGGGCCGAGCGGATTGCCGACGGGCTGGCATCGGTGGGTCTGTCCGGCGCGGCCGACCGTCTCGTCAAGACCTACTCCGGGGCATGATCGCCGCCTTGAGCTGGCTGCGGCGATGCTCCATCAGCCGCAGATCCTGTTCCTCGACGAGCCCACCGTGGGCCTCGACCCGGTCGCCCGAGGCGCCATCTGGGAGCACCTGCGGCGCCTGCGCGAGGACCTCGGCACGACCATCGTCATCACCACGCACCACATGGACGAGGCGGACGAGCTGTGCGACTCCGTCGCGATCATGGTCCGGGGGCGCATCGCGATCGATGGCACGCCGACCGCGCTCAAGGCACGGCTGGGCCCGGGGGCCACCCTCGATGACGTCTTCGTCGCCCACGCCGGACATGACATCGACACCGGAGGCACGTACCGTGACGTCGCTCGCACCCGTCGCACGGCCCAGCGCGTGGGCTGAGCCAGGTCCGCTCCGCAGGTTCGTCGAGGACACGCTGGCGGTCGCGGACGTGGAGGTCCGCAAGGTCCGCCACGACCCCAGCGAGCTGGTCACGCGGGCCGTCCAGCCGGTGCTCTGGCTGCTCATCTTCGGCCAGGTGCTGGCCACCCGGGGCGGCATCGACACCGGGGACGTCGCGTACCTCGCGTACCTCACGCCGGGGGTCCTCGCCCAGAGCGCCCTGTTCACCTCGATCTTCTATGGCATCACCATCATCATGGAGCGCGACCTCGGGGTGGTCGCGCGATACCTCGTCAGCCCGGCGCCCCGGAGCTCGCTCGTCCTGGGTCGTGCGCTCGCGGCCGGCGTCCGCGCGCTGTCGCAGGCGGTCGCGGTCATCGCATTGGCGCTGGTCCTCGGGGTCCACCTCGAGCTGGACGTGCCGCGACTCGTCGCGATCGCGGGGGTGGTCGTGCTGGGCTCGGCGGTGTTCACGCTGTTCTCGCTGACCATCGCGTTCATGGTCAAGACCCGCGAGCGGGTCATGGGCATGGGCCAGCTGCTGACGATGCCCCTGTTCTTCGCCTCGAACGCGATCTACCCCATCAGCTCGATGCCCGGCTGGCTCCAGGTCATCGCCGCGTTCAACCCGCTCACCTACATGGTGGGCGCGCTCCGGAGCCTCATGATCGCGCCCGAGGTCGACCTGCTGGCGCTCGCGGCGGATGTTGGGGTCCTGGCCGCGTGCCTTGCGCTGTTCACGCTCACCACCGTGCGTCTCTTCCCGCGGATCGTGGTGTAGCGCCGCGCCGCGTCCTGCTCACGGCGGTTGGCAGACGCCGAGACCCGGAATAGTATGTCGTCATACGACCGCTCGTTCCGATCGACGGGCGGCGTGCCTGAGGTGGATTCGCATGCGACGCACCCTGTGGTTCTCCGGCCTGCTCATGTCCCTGCTGATGGCGGTGCTGCCCGTGACGCCCGCGAGCGCCGCGACCGTGCGCTTCGGCGCCAAGCTCACCCGCCACACCCAGCCAACACCCGCCGAGACCTGCCATGACAACGCCGGTGGGTCGAGCACGAGCACCTGCACCTGGGTGGCGGTGGTCGCGTTCGAGAACATGAGCACCGGCAACAACCAGAAGGCGCCCAAGGCGGGCACCATCGGCAAGGTCCGGCTCATCTCGTGCGTCAAGGGGACGTTCACGGTCCAGGTCGCCCGGAAGCAGTCCGGCAGCCAGAGATACAAGGTCGTCAAGAACGGCCCGGTCATCGACTACAAGAAGGACACCCAGTCCGGCGGTTGCGGCGGCCCCGACGAGGACAACTACAAGATCCAGACCTTCAACGTCAGCTTCACGGTCAACAAGGGCGACTACATCGCCGTCAAGGCGAGCAAGGTGGGCTTCATCCACAACTCCAGCAGCGGCGACTCGTACCTCTTCCGTCCTCCGCTGTCGGCGGGCGGCGGCTTCCAGAGCCGCGACGGGTCGAGCGGCGGCCTGCTCATCCAGTTCCAGTACAAGTAGGCCTGCTCGCGGGACACCTGGCCCACGGGGCGACGGCCACCATCGCCCGGACAGGGCGACATCAACGTCACCTGATGGCCCGCGGGGCCCCCAGGCACCCGGGCCACCCCGGCACCCTGTGAGCCGCCATACGACTCACTGGTTGCACGCCATGCGGCTCGTTCCGGGCAGCTCCGTCGTCCGGACGCCCCGCACACGTTCGACCCGAGCGTGACCGACTGCCATACCGCGCTCCACACGTGGCCATCGCGGTACGCCCGGGAGGGCGTCCCGCAGGAGGCCTAACCAGTCAGCGGTATGCCGGTCCGCCCGTGACACGGCACGCACGAGCGACGCCGACCCGCGAGGAGGGCGACCGTCGATTCGCTCACCCTCCTCACCGGGCCCGTCACCGATCTGGCTCCCGGGGGTATCATCCCGGGGCCGTGCTAGGCGGGGAACTAGCGGTGCCCTGAACCTGCAAACCGCTTCAGCAGGGCTGAATCCCCTCTCGAGGCCCGCGTTCGCGGATGCCGACGGAGCGAGCGGCGTTGAGGATCGGGTCCCGCGCAGCGGCGACGCGTGAACCACGTCAGGTCCGGAAGGAAGCAGCGTTAAGCGCTGCTCGCCGGGTGCCGCGGACCGGCCTGGTCCGAGCCGAACGCTCCGGATGGGCCCACGGGCGTCTTCGGTCGACAGGGGGTGCACGGCACTTCCACCCTGCCCCCATGCCCCGTCCGGCTATGCTGACGGGGATGCCCACCGGAGCCAACGACCCAGCCGCCGCGACCCCTGCGCTCGGCGCGTCCCACCAGGCGATCTACCGCCGGTTCCGCGCCCAGACGTTCGAGCAGATGGTCGGCCAGCGAGCCGTGGTGGAGACCCTCCGCAACGCCATCCGCCTCGGTCGACTGGGCCACGGGCTCCTGTTCGTCGGGCCACGCGGGACCGGCAAGACCTCCACGGCGCGGATCCTGGCCAAGGCCGTCAACTGCACCGGCCTGCGGGACGGCGAGCCGTGCGACGCCTGCCCCAGCTGCGTGGCCATCCGCGAGGGTCGTGCGCTCGACGTGATCGAGCTGGATGCCGCCTCCAACAACCGGGTCGATGACATGCGGGAGCTCGTGCCTCGGGTGTACACCGCGGCCTCGGACCTGCGACGCAAGGTGTTCATCATCGACGAGGTCCAGCGCATCAAGGAGGGCTGGGACGTCCTGCTCAAGACGCTCGAGGAACCGCCCGAGGGGGTGCTCTTCGTGTTCTGCACCACGGACCCCAGCCAGATCCGGCCGGCCGTGGTCAGCCGTCTCCAGCGGTTCACGTTCCGGCCGCTCTCCCAGGACGAGATCCGGGGCAAGCTGCTGCGCATCCTCGAGGCCGAGGGGCGTGGCGCGTCCGCCGACGCGCTGGAGCTGATCGCCCGCCTCGCCGGCGGTGGCATGCGCGACGCCGAGTCGTTGCTGGACCAGGTGCTGGCGACCTCCGACGAGATGGTCGACGCGGCCCTGGTCGAGGACCTGCTGGGCCTGGCCCAGGAGGCCTCGGTCGACCGGTTCATCGATTCGCTCGCGAGCGGCGACGCGCTCGCCGGGATCGAGGTGCTGGACGCCCTGGAAGGGGAGGGGCGCGA
>JAXLXC010000048.1:0-24255 GCA_046328155.1 Chloroflexota bacterium | reverse complement strand
GACGCCGGGATCCGGGCACGGTCGAGGACGATGTGGATGCCCAGGCTTGGCATCACCCGGACCTCGCCCGCGTCGCGGGCGAACGGGCCGCCGGCCCCGCCGGTCGCACCCGTGGCGTCGATGACCGCGTCGGCGGCGATCGGGAACGCCTCGCCGTTGACCACGTCCAGCGCCTCCACGCCGCTGACCCGACCGTCCGGTCCCTTGGCGAGGCCGGTCGCCCGGACCCGCGTGGCCAGGACCCCGCCACGCTCGGTCGCGGTGCGCGCCACGGCGATCACGAGCCGCGCGTCATCCTCCACCCCATCGCGATACACGAGCGCGCCGCGCAGGCGGTCGGCGCGCAGCGCCGGGATGGCGCGCTTGGCGGCACCCGGCGTGAGATAGCGCGGGAAGCCCGCACCCAGCATCCCGTACAGCGTCAGCCCCGCGCCGAGATAGGGCACCTGGAGCGGCGAGCCATGGAGCGGCACCGTGAACGGCTCCAGATGCACCAGGTGGGGCGCGATGCGCATGAGCGTCGCGCGCTCGGACAGCGCCTCGCGCACCAGGCCGAACCGGAACTGCTCCAGATAGCGCAGGCCGCCGTGGATGAGCTTGGAGCTGCGGGAGCTGGTGCCGACCGCGAGGTCGTCCTGCTCGATGAGCGCCGCCGACAGCCCCCGCGAGCGGGCGTCCAGGAGGGCGCCCACGCCCGTGATGCCGCCACCCACCACGAGCACATCGAACCGCTCGCGGCGGAGGGTCTCGAGGGTCTGGGAGCGAGCTTCGAGCGGGTTCATGCGTCCATGTCGATCGGTTCCAGTGCGTCGAAGGTCGCGCGATACCGAGCATACGCCGCGTCGTAGCGATCGCGGTTGCCCGGATCGGGCACGGCCACCTCCGGATGCACCCGGGCGCTCGCGGCGGCGGCCGACGCCACGTCCGGGTACCAGCCCGCACCGGTCGCCGCCAGCACGGCACCCCCCAGCGCGGTCGCCTCGGGCTCCACGAGCCGCTCCATGACCCGGCCCGTGACATCCGCCTTGATGGACGGCCAGAGCGCGTCCCGCGCCCCGCCGCCCAGGATCCGCACCCGATCGCCGGCGAGCCCCAGCTCGTCCAGTCGGTCGACCAGGTCGCGCAGCGCGAAGGCGCACCCCTCCAGCACCGCCCGGGCGAGGTGGCGCTGGTCGTGGCCCAGCCGCAGGCCATGGAAGGTGCCTCGTGCGCGGTCGTTCCAGCGGGGCGTGACGGCGCCGCCCAGCGCCGGGATGAACACCAGCCCGTCGCACCCGGGCGGCGCCTGGGCGGCAAGCTCCGCGACCCGATCGGCGGGCACGCCCAGCACGGACTCCGCGAGCCAGCGTCGGGCGCCACCGGACACGAACCCCGGGTTCTCCAGCAGCCAGCGGTCGGGCACCGCGTGGGGGTGCGTCTCCACGAGACCCGTCGGGTCCAGCAGGGGGGTCGTGGCGACCGCGCCGACCGGCTCGGCGGTGCCCGTGATGTCACCCACGATGCCCGGCTCCACGATCGCCGCGCCGAGGCACGCCCCGAACTCGTCACCGGTGCCCGTCACGACCACCACGTCCGGGCCGAGGCCCAGCGTCCGGGCGACCTCGGGCCGCAGGGTGCCCACGGGGGCGTGCGCCGGGGCGATGTCGCCCAGCTGGTCGGGCCCGAGGCCCAGGTCGGCCAGCAGGTCGGTCGCCCAGGCACGGCTGGCCAGGTCGAGCAGCATGGTCGAGGAGGCGGCTGCCGGGTCGGTCACACGCACGCCGCACAGCCACGACGTCACGAAGGCGCCCGGCACGAGATACGCGTCGGCGGTCGCGGCCGGGCCGCCCTGCGCCCGGAGCCACGCGACCTTGGCGGCGCCGTGCGAGGCATCGAGGTTGATACCGGTGCGGCGCCGGATCGCGTCGGCCCCCCAGCGCTCCGCGAGGACCGCGGACTCCGTCGACGCACGCCGGTCGAGCCACAGGATGGCCGGTGCCACGGCCTGGCCCGCGCGGTCCACGGCGACCACACCATCCACCTGCGCCGAGACGCCGATGGCGCGCACGCGCGCGGGGCCGACGGCCGTGGCCACCTGCCGGATGGTCGCGGTCAGCCCGTCGACCCAGTACCGGGCGTCCTGCTCGGCCCAGCCGGGGTTCGGATGGTGGAGCGCGTGGTCGGCGCTGGCACGGGCCACCACGTCCCCCGCCTGGTCGAGGGCCAGCGCCTTGCAGCTGCCCGTGCCCACGTCACAGCCGATGACGATGTCGCCCGCCATGCTCACGACATCACCCGCGCGGGCCGGTCGTGGCGATGCCTCGGATGGTCCATGGCTGGACGATGGGTCCTCCCTCCACGCCCCGGGTCGCCGAGCACGCCGGTCCAGTCAGGTCGTGGAGCATCATGGGTATGCTGACTCCGCGGAGTCAATGGGATGGTCGTCAGACGTATGATGTCATGGCGGGTCATCCTCCGGAGGCCAGGTCGACGTCCACCAGGGGGGCACCATGAGGTTCGGCATCATCCCCACGGAGGGTGGCGCGATGTTCCGCGAGGCGCTCGCGGAGGTCGAGTTGGCCGAGGAGCTGGGGTTCGACTCCGTGTGGATGGAGGAGCACCACGGCGTCACCAACCACTACTGGCCCTCGCCGCTGGTGGTGCTGACCGCGTTCGGTGCCCGGACCAGCCGGATCCTGCTGGGCACCGACGTCATCGTCACGCCGTTCTATCACCCGGTGCGGCTGGCCGAGGACGTCGCGGTCATCGAGGCGCTGACCGGCGGCCGGCTCATCCTGGGCGCGGCCATCGGCTATCGGCCGGACGAGTTCGCGCTGTACGACGCCGAGTTCGAGCGACGCGGCGGCCAGCTGGAGGAGCTCATCGGGCTGCTGCGCGCGCTCTGGGCTGGCGAGTCGGTGGACCACGACGGACGGTTCTATCGGGTGCGCGGCCGAATCGAGCCCGTGCCCGCGACGCCGCCCCAGATCTGGATCGGCGGCTGGGGGCCGCTGACCATCCGACGCGCCGCCGAGCTCGCCGACGCGTGGGTGCCCGGGCCGACCGCGGCGATGCCCAAGCTGCTGGAGCTGCGGACGGCCTACGACGAGGCGCTCGTGGGGGCCGGGCGGGACCTCGCGTCCGTGCCGCGGCCCATCACGCGGGAGGTGATCGTGGCGCCCACCGATGCGGCCGCGCGCGAGCTCGCGGAGCGGCACCTGATGGTCAACTACCGCGACGAGTACGGCGGCGGCACCTGGAAGCACCCGCTGATCGGGGCGCAGGATGAGACGCGGGTCGACGTGTTCGAGGAGATCGGCCGGGACCGGTTCATCGTGGGCTCGCCGGCGACCTGCATCGATCGCATCCGCCGCTTCCAGGAGCAGCTGGGCATCGACCATCTGATCTGCCGGTTGTTCTTCCCGGGCATGCCCCACGACCACATCATGTCCGAGATCCGGCTGCTGGCCGAGGAGGTCATCCCGGCCTTCCGGTAGAGCGGCCGCCGGCGTGGTGCGGCGTTGCCACGCCCCCGCCGCCCACCCGGGGCCCGCGTGCTCCGCGGCGCCCTCGTCATCGGCGCTCCCAGGATGTGGGCCTATCGACGGCGGACGGCGCGAGGACGGGCCGACGCCGGGCTCGGCGACGCCCTTCGTGGTCGGCATGCCCAGAATCAGGGCAGGATCGCCGACCAGACCCCCTGCGGAGACCCCGTCGGGCCTCGGGCGCTACCGACACACGCCCTTGCCGTGCCGATAGACCCAGATTCTGGGAGCGGCCGGCACGATCGCGACCTGGGGATCCCTGGGCGAGCGCCGAGGCTCAACAGCGGGCCACTCGCGCCTCGGGTCGCGTTGGGCCGAGGCTCAGCGCTGCGCGGCGGCCTCGGCGTCGGCGCGCGCGGTCATGGCGAGGACCTCGCGGATTTGGCCGGCGACCGATGGCCCGCCGGGCATCTTGCCCTCCACGATGGCGCCACCGATGGTGTAGCCCCACACGCCCGCCGACGCCAGCGCGAAGATGCGCTCGTACGAGTCCACGCTGCCCGCGGCGATCACCGGGCCCGCGGAGGCCGACACCACGGCCCGCGCCAGCTCGGGCACGTCGCCATCGAATCGATATGCCAGCAGGTCCAGGCCGTACACGCCCTTCCGCGCCGTGAGTCCCCGAGCGGACTCGGCGATGGAGTCGATGGTGCCCCGCAGCAGGCTGGGATGGCCGATCACGGTGCCTGGGAACGGGCAGTAGCGGGCACCGCTCCCCGCCAACACCGGCAGTGCCGCGTCCGGATGCGTGCCGCCCAGGACCCACTGCACGCCCAGGCGCCGCGCCGCCTCGATCGATCGCAGCTCGTCCTCGGCGCTCTCGGAGACCACCTCCAGCATCGAGGTCCGACCGTCGGCGTGGATGGCGTCGGTCAGCGCCTGGAGCTGTTCGAACGGGGCGCCCACGTCCTTGAACCCGACGTAGCGCAGCCCCTCGATGCCCCGCAGGGTCCCGTACACGTCCAGCGCGTCGGGCAGCGTGGCGTCGTTGTGGGTGAGCATGAAGATGAACTCGGTCACGGACGTGCCTCCGCTGCGGTCGGGGCGACCACCTGGTAGGGGGTGTGGTCGTCCTCGGGGATGATGTCGACGAGGCTGGCGAGGCACAGGTCGGGTGGCCGCTGCGCCGCCTCGGCATCGGCGAGCGTGGTCGCGCCGGTGAGCGCAAGCCCGCTGGCCATGCCCGCCGTCCGCGCCAGCCCCACGTCGGTCAGCAGCCGGTCGCCGATCATGAGCACGTCGGCCGCCGGGAGCCCCAGTCGCCCCAGGATGGCCGCGGCCATGTGCGCCGAGGGCTTGCCCACGATCGCCTCGGCTCGCCCGCCGGAGCACGCCTCCAGCGCCGCGAGCATCGCCGCGCAGTCGGGCATGCCGCCGTCGGCGGTGGGGCAGAAGGGGTCGGGGTTGGTGGCCACGATGCGCGCGCCGTTGCGCACCGCCCGGAAGCCGGCCAGCAGCTTGGCGTAGTCGAAGCCTCGGTCCCACGACACCACCACCATGGCCGCCTGCGCCGGGTCCACCGTCAGGGCGAACCCAGCCTCGTGGAGCACCTCCTGGACCAGCGTCTCGGCGAGCGGCATGATCGGGCCGGCCGGGGGGTGCGCCCGGAGGTAGGCGACCAGGGCATCCAGCGAGGTCAGCACCTCGTCGTCGTCCGCGTCCACGCCGAGCGCGCGCAGCTTCTGCGCATAGGCCGTGCCGCGCCGCAGCGGGTTGTTGGTCAGGAAGGCGACCGCGGCGCCCGTGGCGCGCACCCACGCGAGCGCCTCGCGGGCACCGGGCGTCGGCCGGTCGTCGAGATAGACCGTCCCGTCGAGGTCGAACACATACGCCTGGTAGCGCCGGTCCGCCCGGGTCGGGATCACAGCCCCCCACCTGCGGCGGCGGCCCGCTCCAGGACCCGGTCCACGTCGGCCGGGCCCCAGCGACCCGCCAGGTCGGCGAGGTCCAGGACCCCGAACCGGTCGCGCAGCAGATGCGCGCCACCCACCGCCCAGCGTGCCGTCTCGGCGTCCACGCCCAGGTCTCGGAACCTGGCGGGCGCCCCCGCGGCACGCAGCGTGGCCACGATGGCCTCGGGTGGCCGCAGCCCCTCCGTGAGGCGGGCGACATGGCCCGACCAGCCGGCCACGAGACGCTCGCGGGCCGCGCGGCCCGCCGCCCATGCCCCCAGCTTCCGCTGGTACAGCCGCCAGCACTCGGCGGCCGTCTCGCCCGACGGGTCGAACACCCCGAAGCGTCGCTCGATGTCCGCGCGGGCCGCCTCCTCGTCCGGGGGTGGGTCCAGCAGCCGCTGGGGGTCGATGCCCTCGAGCAGGTCCTCCCAGAGCGCCGCGACCACCACGCTGGCGACCCCCACCTGGGCGCCGTGATAGCCGATGGGGTCGCCGGTCCGGATGGCCGCCATGTCGAGCAGGTGGCTGATGGCGTGCTCGGCGCCCGAGATGGGCGCCGTCCGACCCGCGACGCCCAGGGCGAGGCCCGACAGGGTCATCCGGTCGCACAGCCAGGCGAGCGCCGCGTGGTCACCGGTGGCCACACCCGCCGCGACCCGCTCCAGCTCCTCGCCGCCGTCCCGGAACAGCCCCACGACCGCATCGTCATAGCCCGGGTCCAGCCCGGCGAGGTCGGCCAGACGCCAGTCGGATGGCCCCGTGAACATCGAGGTCAGCTCGCCCACGCCCGCCTGGTTGAGCTCCGCCGGGGCGTCGGCGATGACGCCCAGGTCGATGACCAGCGCGTCCGGCCAGCGGGACGGCAGGGTGCGCTTGGCGCCGTGGAGCAGGAGCACCGCCATGTCGTCGGAGAACGCGTTCACGGAGCAGGCCGTCTGGACCACGAGGTACGGGATGGGCGGCGTGCCCCCAACGCCCTCGGTGGCCTTCTTGCCGATGTCGCACAGGGTTCCCGAGCCCACGCTGACCACGCATCCGGCGCCCGCCAGCGCGGCCCGGGCCACGTCCACGGTGGCCATGTCGGCGTGGACCTCGTCACCAGCCGTGCCCAGGGTCACCAGACGCGCGCCGGCGTCCGCCAGGAGCGACACGACGTGCTCCTTGAGGTCGACCCCGTCACGCTCCATGGGCACCGGGTCGGCGAGCACCAGCACGGGACCTGGGCTCGCGAACTCCGCCACGAGCGCGGGCAAGGCCCACAGGACATCGTCGCCCTGCACGATCCGACGCAGGCCGATGGGTCGGCGACGCTCGCGGTGCCCGTCGCGGGACAGGCGCGCCTCGGCATCCTCGAGCGAGGAGGCCGTGCGGGTGTCCGCTCCCTCTCCGATGGCCGACATCCGGATCCTCACCAACACGCGTCTCAGGGCTATTCGCTAGTCGTATGATGACTCATCGGAACGCTAGTCGCAGCGATCGTGGTCGTCAAGCACCCGAGGCCGCGCCCACCCGGTGGTGCGGCCGACCGGCGAGGTGCCCGACGCCCACGAGCCGCGACGGGTCGTGGGACGATAGACGAAGACCCCGCATGGAGGCGTCGAGAGCCTGATGGCACGAGTCCGGTCCCGCCCGCTCCTGGCGGACGTGGTGCGCAACGAGCTGCGTCGCGCCATCGTGTCCGGCGAGTTCCCGTTCGGCGTCAAGCTGCCCAACGAGGACCAGCTGGCGGAGCGGTTCGGGGTCAGCCGGGTGACCGTCCGCGAGGCGGTCCGGGGGCTCATCGAGGACGGCTATGTCGTCCGGCGCCAGGGGTCGGGCACCTTCGTCACGCGGCGGCCCAACCTGCGCAACTCGCTGGACAGCAACTTCAGCTACACGGAGTACATCGAGAGCTCCGGGCTGCCCGCCGGCAAGCAGGTCCTGGGGTCGCGCAAGGTCACCGCGGACGAGGACACCGCGACCGCGCTCGCCATTCCCGTGGGCACCGAGGTGCTGGAGCTGCGGCGCGTCCGGACGGCCGACCGCCGACCCGCCATCTACTCCGTCGACGCGCTGCCCATCGACATCGTGGACCCGGTCCGCGACAAGCAGGCGTTCACCGGGTCGCTGTACCGGTTCCTGGCGGAGCACGGCCATCCCATCGACCACGGCGAGGCGATCCTCAACCCGACCGTGGCCGACCGCGAGCTGGCGCGGATCCTGGACGTGGTGGTGGGCACGCCGCTCCAGGAGGTGGTCCAGATCGACATCGACCATGCGGGCCGCCCGGTGATGTACTCGCGCGAGTGGCACGTCCCCGCGGTCATCGAGCTGCGCGTGTACCGGCGCGGGCCGGGCACGTTCGAGGCGACCGAGAACCCCTAGGTCCGCCCGTGGCACCATCCGATGCCTGAGGAAGAGGAGGCATCGATGACCCGGTTCTGGCACGGCTTCGCGGACATGCACGCGGTCAAGGACGCGGAGATCGTGTTCCAGTCCGGCGAGGGCGTGGTCATCCGCGACACCCGCGGTCGCGAGTACATCGACGCGACCGCGGCGCTGTGGTACTGCAACGTGGGCTTCGGCCGGTCCGAGATCGCCCAGGCGGCCGCCGCCCAGATGGAGCGGCTCGTCGCGTACTCCTCGTTCGGGCGCTACACCACCGAGCCCACCGTCCAGCTCGCCGAGCGGCTGTCGGCGCTCGCGCCCATCGATGACAGCGTCGTCTTCCTCACGTCGGGTGGCTCCGATTCGGTGGACACCGCGGCCAAGCTCGCCCGTCGCTACTGGCAGGTGGTCGGCAGGCCGGAGCGTCGGGTCATCGTGTCCCGCGAGCACGGCTATCACGGGATGCACGCGTGGGGCACCGCCCTCAGCGGCATCCCCGGCAACAAGGCGGGGTACGCGGGCGACATCATCGAGGAGGTCGTCACGGTGGGCGCCCGCGACACCGAGTCGCTGGGCGCCCTGTTCGAGCGGCGCGGCCACGAGATCGCGGCGTTCATCGGGGAGCCGGTCATCGGCGCTGGTGGCGTCATCCCGCCCGAGCCGCACTACTGGGGCGAGGTCGCCCGGCTGTGCCGCGAGCACGACGTGCTGCTCATCGCGGACGAGGTGGTCACCGGGTTCGGGCGCACCGGCGAGTGGTGGGGGAGCGGCCGGTATGCCATCCCCGCGGACATGGTCATCTTCGCCAAGGGCGTCACGTCGGGGTACGTGCCGCTGGGCGGGCTGCTCGTGGGCCCCCGTGTCGCTGACCCGTTCTGGACCACGCCCACGCCGGATGGGGTGTTCCGCCACGGCTACACCTACAGCGGCCACGCGACTGCCTGCGCCGCGGCCATGGCCAACCTGGACATCATCGAGCGCGAGGGGCTGGTCGACCGGGTCAAGACGCTCGAGCCGCTGTTCGACCGCGAGGTCCGACGGCTGGAGCGGGCGCCCATGGTCAACGAGGTCCGCACCGTGGGCCTCACGGCAGCGGTGGAGCTGTCACCGGACGCGCGCGCGGCCGACCCCGGCGTGGTCGACAAGGTGGTCGCGAAGGCGTGGGACCACGGTGTCGCCACCCGCGTGCTGCGTGGCGTGGCGCTCCATCTGTCGCCGGCGTTCGTGATCACGGAGGCCCAGGTCGCGACGCTCGTCGATGGCCTCGAGGCCGCGCTGGGGGACGTCGCCGCCACCTGATCGGTACGTTCGGGTGGGTCCGGTGGCGTGTGGGAGGGCCCTACCGTCGCGTCGGACCGTCCACCCAGGTGTCCGGACGGCCGATCGTCTGGGGGTTGTCTCTGATGCGCCTGTTGCGCTCGTCCATGGTCGCGCTCGGCCTCTCGCTCGTGCTCGCGGGGACCGCGGCAGCCGCCAATGTGGACCAGGTCCAGCTCGATGCCGGGTCGGGCTACATGGTCGTTGGAGGCGAGCTGGGGCAGACGTTCACGGCTGGCCGCACCGGCTATCTGGTCGAGGTGCGTCTCTGGCCGATCACCGACCTCGCAGGCGAGACAGTCCACGTTCGCGCGGTCAAGGACGGCACGCCCCAGGACACGATCCTGGCAAGCGAGACCGTCACCACCAACTCGACCAACGAGTGGATCCGCATCCGGTTCGACGACCCCGCGATGGTCGCCGCCGGGCGCATGTACGTCGTCACGGTGACGGTCAACCACTACGCGATCCTGGGAGTGTCGCGCTCCGGCGACGTCTACACGCGCGGCTCGATGGCCTACGGCGACGGCCGGTGGCAGACCATCAGCGCCCTGGACGTGGCGTTCCAGACGTTCGTCACCAAGGCTGTCGGGAGCCTGAGCTGGGTGGGCGCCAAGTCAGCGCCCGCCTGGAACAAGACCGCAGCCGGTCAGACCGTCACGGTCAGCTTCTCGCTGGGCGGCGACTGGGGCACGAAGGTGGTCAAGGGCGGATGGCCCAAGGTGCGTCGGGTCAGCTGCACCACGGGCAAGCCGATCGCCGGCACCGAGTGGCAGACACGACCGCTCGGCGGTGACCTCGCCTACTCGGATGCGACCGAGACCTACAGCCTGAGCTGGAAGGTCCCGGCGGCCTGGGGCTCGGGTGCCATGGCCTGCCGCGAGCTGCGCGTCCAGCTCATCGATGGCTCCGTGCACAACCTGTTCTTCCGGTTCCGCGCGCCGGCCTGACGTTCGTGCGCCCGCCCGAAGCGGGCCTCCCGACGGGTCATGGGTCGCCTATCCTTGGCGGCCCATGATCCTTGACACCTTTCCCCGCGTCCCGCTCACGTTCGGCCCGTCGCCCATCCAGCGGCTCGACCGGCTCACCACACATCTGGGCGGTGCCCAGGTGTGGGCCAAGCGCGAGGACGTGAGCTCCGGGCTCGCGTTCGGTGGCAACAAGGTCCGCAAGCTGGAGTACCTCGCCGCCGACGCCCTGTCGCAGGGCGCGGACACGCTCGTGTCCATCGGCGGCGTCCAGTCCAACCACACCCGCCAGGTGGCCGCGACGGCGGCGCACCTCGGCCTCCGGTGCGTGCTGGTCCAGGAGAGCTGGGTCGACTGGCCCGACGCGGTCTACGACCGGGTGGGCAACATCCAGCTGTCCCGGATCATGGGCGCCGACGTGCGGCTGGTGGAGGCCGGCTTTGGCATCGGCTTCAAGGAGAGCTGGGAGCAGGCGCTGGCCGAGATCGAGGCCTCGGGCGGCACGCCCTACGCCATCCCGGCCGGGGCGTCCGACCACCGACTCGGGGGGTTGGGCTTCGCGAGCTGGGCCATGGAGGTCGAGGCCCAAGAGCGCGACCTGGGCGTCTTCTTCGACACCATCATCGTGTGCTCGGTCACCGGTTCCACCCAGGCCGGCATGGTGGCGGGCTTCGCCGCCCAGGGTCGGCCGCGGCGGGTCATCGGCATCGACGCCTCCGCCAAGCCCGTCGAGACGCGGGAGCAGGTGACGCGCATCGCGCGAGCCACGGCGGCGCTCATCGAGGTGGGCCGCGAGCTGCGCGACGACGAGGTCATCCTCGACGAGCGGTACCACGCGGGCATCTACGGCATCCCCGACGAGCGGACGCTGGAGGCGATCCGCCTGGCCGGGCGGCTGGAGGCCATGATCACCGACCCGGTCTACGAGGGCAAGTCCATGGCCGGGCTCATCGACATGGTCAGCTCCGGCGAGATCGCCCGCGACTCGAACGTGCTGTTCGCGCACCTGGGCGGCCAGCCGGCGCTCAACGGCTACTCCGCGCTGTTCCGCTAGCCCTGCGAGCCCTGCCGACCAGGGTGCGCCTCGGGCCGGAGCCTCGCCGGCGGCCTGCGCCCCGATCGAGTCCGTTGGGTGCATCGGGCGGAGCCGCGACGGCGCCGCTCCCCTCCGGCAGCTCCCAGGTGACGCACCTATCGGACTCACGGAGATGGCCACTGCCCATCGCGGACCTGGGTGGATTCCCGATCGCGAGGCACGGCGACCCACCTCGGTGGCCATGCGCAACCCCAAGGCCACCAGCACCACGCCGGTCACGGTGTCCATGGCCCGACGCACGCGCGGCCGGCGCAGCACGTCCCCGAACGAGGTCGTGAACACCGACAGTTCGATGAGCCAGATGAGGCCCATGCCCAGGAACGCGGCGGCGAGGAGTGCCGTCTCGAGCGCGGCGTTCGGGCCCGGTGAAACGAACTGGGGCAGGGAAGCTCGTGAACAGCAGCGCCACCTTGGGGTTGAGCAGGTTGGTGAGCAGGCCCTGGCGAAACGGGGAGCTGGTGGGATGCCGATGCGCCTGCGACGAGCGGCATCGTGCTGGTGCCCGCGGACCCAGGTCGCCCGCCAGCGTCTGGACGCCCAGCACCACGAGATAGACCGCACCCACGGCTTGGATGATCGCCCATGCCTCCGATGACGCGCGCAGGATCGCGGCGAGGCCCAGGACGGCGGCGGCCGCCCAGACCAGCAGGCCGGTGACGATGCCCAGCGTGGTCGCGATGCCGGCGTTGCGCCCGCCCGCCAGTGCGTTGCGTGCCACGACCGCCATGTCCGGTCCGGGCGTGATGACCACCACCCCGGCCACGAGCAGGAACGCCGAGAGATCCGCCACGCGGCTGCCCTACAGCTCGATGGTGCCCGTGGCGCGGACCAGGACCTGGCCGCTGACCACGATGCCATCGCGGGTGTCGACGTCGATGTCGCTGCGGTCGCCCATCTCCACGCCCTGGATGACACGGATCCGGGTCCGGCCGCCCTGGACCGCCACCCAGGCGCCGAATGGGCCCGCCGCGGAACCGGTCGCGGGGTCTTCGTAGCCGGGCAGGTCGAGGGCCAGGCAGCGTGTGCGCCACTCCGTCGCGATGGCATGCTCGCCGCCCACGGGGGTCGCGAGGTAGCAGTTGAGCGCCTTGTGGGCGCCCGCGTCGCCCAGGGGCAGGGCTGCCAGCGCCGCGCGGACGGGCTCCGGGTCCATGCGCGCCCGACCCAGCGCGTCGATGTCACGGAGCGGCAGCACGATCGCCGGCAGTCCCGTGGACACCACCTGCGCCGGGAGCCCTCCTGCGGCGTCCTCGAACCCAGGCCAAAGGCTCGCAGGAGGCTCTGGTCGGGTCGACCACCGCCCAGCTGCAACGGGGCCTGATGCAGCGCCGCATGGCCGCTGCGCCGGTCGGGAGCGATGGTCACGTCCAGGCCGTTGGGTGCCGGCAGGGGGTCTGCTGGACGAGGCGTGCGGTCGACGCGCCCTGGGGAGCGCCACGGCCACGGCCGTGCCCACCGACGGATGCCCCGCGAACGGCAGCCTCGACCACCGTCCAGATGCGATGGCGATAGCTTCCTCGCCGCCGGGTCCGTGGCTGTCTGACGAACGATGTCCTTGACCGGCGCATCCGGAGCGCTACGAGCGCCATCCGCTCGTCCGACACGTCGTCGGCGTCGAGGATGATCGGCAGCAGGGCCGCCGCCCGGGCTCGGCGAAGACCTCGAGCAGAGCAACGGATGTGGACGACATGGCCGAGGATAGTCGCGCGGGTCTGGGCTCGCCGCTATCATCGGCCGTTGGCAGCATCGCGTCGACACCGCTGGTCCCTGGCGCTCGCCCTCCTGCTGGCTGGGCCGGCCCCGGCCGCTGCCCAGGCACCCATCGATATCGCCGGGGTATGGCCTGGCCCGACTGGGTGACCGCCGACGCGCGTCACGGGGTATGCGGCCGGCGCGGCGGTGAGCGGCAGCGGCTATCAGCTCATCGAGGACCCTGACGGCCCTATGTGCCGACCCGACCACCGGCAAGCACTACCGCAAGACGGACGAGATCATGCGGAGAGCGCGTGGAAGCGGCGCGAGCGGCGATGGCGCGTTCATGGAGATCGACGTGGTCGCGGTCGAGGGAACGACGGTGGTGAGCTACACGTTGTATGGCATCAACCGGGGGATGGGCACGTCGACCCGCAGCCCGTCGGCGGCTGGCGACAGCCCGGCGGCCTGCTGGATGGGTCTGGGCGAACTCCGGGACTACCTCGCCACGCCCAGACCGGCGACGTGGCGGGTGCGTGCTCGTGCTGTACTACCAGCTCGAAGGCACCACGTACGACACCATCAGCATCGTCAACTCGACGCCTGGCGCCTACGCCTCCTACTCCTATGACCGACCGACTGGCCAAGCTGCTGGCCTCGACCACCCGGACCGCCGGTCAGGGCGTCCCCGGTGCGGCTGCCCGGCCAGGACCCGCCCACGGCCGCCGATGCCCTGGGAATCAGTCGGTTCGTGTCCACGCGCCAGTTGGGCGCGCCCGGGATCGGCAGCACGGTGCCGGACTGGGTCTCCACCTCGACGCAGCTCGCCTACTCGGGCAGCACCACCATCACCAACCCGATCGACCCCTCGATCGTCGTGCGATGGCCGACGCAGGCGACCGTCACCTTCCCCGAGGTGGGCTCGACCTGGGCCCGCTCCGCGCTGCGCAGCGTCACCTCCATCAACGGGGTCGCGCAGTCCGGTCAGCAGGACGGGGTGAGCAGCGGCACCGGGCTCTTCTGGTGGTCGCCCGATGCCCTCGCGGCGATGACCACCGGACAGGTGCTCGACACCGACCCGGTGACGGGGCTCACGCTCACGGTGGGGTCGAGCGGGAGTGGGCCCACCGGCCCGACCTTGGACATCGAGTCGCAGATGGTGGGTGCCGCGGGACGGTTCACGTATGACGTGGCCAGCGGGGTGCTGCTGCGGTATCAGGTCCAGACGCAGGCGAACGGCACGGCCATCGACCTGGTGCTCCAAGCGATGCCCTGACCGGCCGCTGACCGGGGGCCGCACCGGCCGCGAACCGCCAGGCGGGCCGCACCGGCCGCGAACCGCCAGGCGGGCCGCACCGGCCGCGAACCGCCGGGGTGGCGAACCGCCAAACCACCGCCAGGGCGGGCCTTATGCGGGTGGCGACGACCCGCGAGGCGCCATACGCGTCGGCGGGAGCGGCGTATGACGGACGACAAGCCCAGGGCGAGCGTGGACCGGGCTACTTGGCGACGCGGGCGGCGGCGGACGAGGCGCATAAGCCCCGGCGTGGCGTTCGTATGGTGGAAGGCCGCCGCGCCCGCCCAGCGCCCGCCCCGCGCCCGCCGCAGAGGGCCCGCAGCCGCGGACGAAACCCTGATCGGGGCCGTACGCTGCGGCTGTGTCGTTCCGTCGCCTGCGGCTGCTGTGCTGCCTGACGGGCGGGACCATGGGGTTCCTCTACCCGTTCCTGCCGCTGATGCTGCTGGACAACGGGCTGGACGCGGTCGCGATCGGGACCGTGCTGGGGGCGAGCGCGCTGGTCGCGCTCGTGGCCTACCCGACGTGGGGCCTGCTCGCGGACGGTCCGCTGGGTCGCGAGCGGAGCGTGTCCGCGGCGGCGCTCGTGGCGGCCATCATCGGGACCGCGCTCATCGTGGTCCAGGGCGACCCGTTCCTGGTGGGCGTGTGCGCCGTGCTGATGCCCTTCGGCATGGCGTCATGGGAGCCCGTCGCTGACGCGCTCGTGCTCCAGGCGCTGGGTGGCGAGGCATCGCGACGCTACGGCCGGTTCCGTCTGTGGGCGTCGGTGGGGTGGGCCGCCACGACGCTCCTGGGCGGCGTGCTGTACGCGGTGGCGGGGCCGGTCGGCATCCTCGTGCCGTTCGTGCTGGGGGCGGCGCTGCTGCTGGCGATCACGCTCCGGCCGCGTCACGCTCGCTCGTGGCGGCGGGGCGGCTCGACCGGTTCCGCCACCCGACAGCCGCTGCTGCCCGAGCTCCGCCGCGCGCTCGCCGTGGCACCGGTGCTCGTGCCCCTCCTGGTGGCGACCTTCCTCGAGTGGGTCGCCAACGGCGCGTCGGGCGGCTTCACGCCGCTCCTGATCCTGGATGCCGGTGGGAGCGCCGTGCTCATCGGCCTGGCGTCGGCGATCCCCGCCGTCGTGGAGGTGCCCCTGTTCCCTGCGACCGGCTGGCTCAGCGAGCGGCTCGGCCTGCGAGGCCTGTATGTCGCGGGCCTGCTCCTCGCCGGGGCGATCTCGCTGGTCATCGCGCTCGCCCGCGAACCCATGCTCATCGCCATCGTCAACGGGGTCGGTGGCATCTCCTACGTGCTGCGCTACACCGCGGTGGTGCTCATCGTGGGCGCCGTGCTGCCCCATGCGCTGCGGGCCACCGGCCAGTCGATGGCGCACTTCGTGGGCGGCGGGCTGGCCGCGATCGTCGCGGGGCCGTTCGCGGGTGCCATCTATGGGTCGCTCGGTGGGCCGGCGCTGTTCGTCACCTGCGCGGGTCTCATGTCCCTGGGCGCGCTCATCGCGTGGCGCGGTCTCCAAGGCCCGGCGTTCGCGCCACGCAGGGCGCGCGAGGCGGGCCACCCCGTGCCCTGACCCGGTCTCGGGCGATCGGCGGGGCCTATCATCAGGCGATGCCGAGAGTCGCCCCGTCGATCATCCGATGCTGAACGCCCAGGTGGAGGGGTTCGTCGCGGTCGCGCGCGAGGGCAACCTCCGCCGTGCCGCGGAGCTGCTGTATGTGAGCCAGCCGGCGCTCACGGCGCGCATCCAGGGCCTGGAGGCGGAGCTGGGCACGCCCCTGTTCCGACGCACCCGCGCCGGCATGGAGCTGACCCATGCCGGTCGGGCGTTCCTGCCGTACGCCCAGCGCGCGCTGGAGTCGCTGCGGGGTGGCGCGGCCCTGGTCGCGGAGCTGTCCGCGGGGGTCACCGGCGAGCTGGCCATCGGCGCCGCGCCTGCGGTCAGCGCCTACGTCCTGCCGGAGCTGCTGGCGCGCTACACCGAGCGCTTCCCCAACGTGCGGCTGGTGGTCCGGACCTCGCACTCCGAGCAGCTGGTGGACATGGTGGTGCGGGGCGAGGTGCAGCTGGCGGTGGTGCGCGAGATGCGGGATGCGCGCATCGTCAACCGCCCCCTGTTCGAGGACGAGCTGGTGCTGGTGGCGCGGCCCGACCATCCGTTCGCCGCGGCCGGGCGGATCGACATCTCGGCGATCCATGGCGCGCAGCTCATCCTGTTCGACCGGACCTCGTCCTACTACGACCTCACCAACGCGCTGTTCCGGGGCGCGGGCGTCATCCCGCGCGGCGTGATGGAGCTCGACAACATCGAGGCGGCCAAGCGGATGGTCGAGCGGGGGCTGGGCGTCGCGCTGCTGCCGGGCACGGCGGTGGCCCAGTCGCTGGTCGATGGGACGCTCACCGAGGTGGCGCTGGCGGGGGTGGAGCCCATCGAGCGACGCATGGTCATGGTGGAGCACCAGGGGACCCGCGAGCAGCCCGAGATCGTGGCCCACTTCGTGGCGCTCCTCGGGCGCATCCCCGAGATCGTCCCGGGCGCGCCCGGTCCGGACCGCGGAAGGGCCCCCGAAGGCCTGAGCAGCGGGCACGCGAGCGGTCGGGATGGGCGATCAGCCGTCCGGCGCGGCCTCCTCGAGGTCGGCCAGCCGCTCGTCCAGGAAGCCAGCGAGCACCTCGTTGCGTTCCATGGCGCGCGCCTCGAGATAGGCCAGCCGCGCCTCGGGCCGACGTCCCACGCGCCGCAGCAGGTCCGCCCGCGCCAGGACCCATTGGCGCGCCCCCGCCCCGGCGGCCGGGCGCTCGATGGCTTCGAGCTCGGCCAGCCCCGTGGTCGGGCCATCGGGCCCATAGCCCACGGCCAGCGCCCGTGCGATGCGTGCCGAGGGGGAGGGCCATCGCTCGACCAGCCGGTCGTAGAGCGTGCGGATGGCGACCCAATCGGTCGTCTCCCAGCGGGCGGCCATGGTGTGCATGCCGGCGATGCCCGCCTCGAGGCCCAGTCGGCCGCCGCTGGCCAGGGCCATGGTGGCCAAGGGGAGGGCACGGCGGGCGAGTCGGAGGTCCCAGGTGGAGCGGTCGGCGTGCTCCAAGGTGGTCGGTCGGCCGTCAGGCCCCAGGCGCCCCGGATGCCGCGCCTGGGTGAACAGGAGGAGTGCCAGAAGCCCACGGGCCTCCGGGTCGGCGGGGTAGGCCCGCATGACCTCCTCGGCGAGGGCGATGGCGGTGCGCGGCACGTCGGGGAGCGCCAGGCGGTCGCCCTCGATGGCGGTGTGACCCAGCGTGTACATCACGTGGACCACGGCGAGCCCGTCGGGCAGGCGTGAGGGGTCGGCGGCCCCCAGCCGGCGCCCCGCCTCGTCGACGCGACGCTTGGCTCGGGTGAGCCGCGCGCTCATGGCCGTGTGCTGGACATGGAGCGCATCCGCGATCGCGGCGGTGGGCAGGCCGCACACGAAGCGCAGCGCCAGCGGCAGCCGCGAGTCGATGGGCACCACCGGGTCGCAGGCGAGGAGGAGCAGCTCCACGCGCTCGTCCCCCGTGGTCCCCGGCTGGGGTGGCGTCTCTGCCAGCTGGGGCAGCCGACGACGGAGCGCGGCCTCCCGGCGCAGGTCGTCGATGGCGATGCGCCGGGCCGCGGTCAGGACCCAGGCCACCGGGTCGGCGATGTCATCGCGGACCGACGCGCGGATCCACGCCTCCTGGAGCGCATCCTCGGCGAGCTCGACGCTGCCGAGCTCCCGGACGAGGCCCGCGAGGAGGCGCGGCCAGGCGCGCGCGACCTCCTCGTCGAGCCCCGGGGTCATGTCACATCATCCCGGTCGTGTCGAAGATGGGGAACAGCTCGATGTGGCCGCCCGTGGGGCACAGCGCCGCGAGCTGCCGCGCCTGCTCCGGGCTGTCCGTCTCGAGCTTGTAGTAGCCCGTGACCAGCTCCTTGAGCTCCGGGAACGGCCCGTCGGTGAACACCGCCGGGGTGCCGTTCGCGGCGGGCCGGATCCGCACCGCCTTGCTCGACGGCTCGAGCGCGTCGCCATCGAGGATCTTGGCGCCCGCCGCGGCGACCGCCTCGGCGAACTGCCGATGCAGCTTGCCCATGTCCTGGAACTCCTGGGGGCTGTGCTGGGCGGGATCCCACTCGGGCTCGACGATGAGCACCATCCAGGTCTGCGACATGTCCTGTCCCTCCTGCTGCGGCGATCTGCCGCGGTGGCGTTGACGGATCATGGACGAACCACGACGCCCGAATTCGACAGCCCGCCCTCCCTTCGTGCGAGGATCGCACCCATGCGCCGAACGTTCCGCGTCCGCTCGCCGTGGCGACCCCTGGTTCCGCTGGTCCTGTTCGGGGGCATCGCCGTGGCGATCCTGCTCGCGCTCACGCCGGCCGAGGACTGGTTCATCGTGGCCATCGTGGCGGCCGTGCTCCTGCTCTCCGGCACCATCGGGCTGTGGCTCATGACCCGCACGCGGCTGGAGGTCGGCCCAGAGCGGGTCACGTACCACGCCATCGGCTATCGAGTCAGCGGGAGCTGGGCGGACGTGACCGGCTGGGACAGACGGGTCCTGGGTGCCAACGATTACGACTCGCTCATCCTGCGTGGGTCGGGCCTGGAGATGTCGGGCTGGATGGCCTTCCTGTATCGGCTGATGCCGGCCGCATCGGTGGCTGCGTTCCTTGGCGGGGGCGTCGTGCCCTCGAGCAGCCTGGAGGGCCAGAAGGACGCGATCCCGGTCGGCCTGTTCGACAAGGACTGGCGCGCCGGCGAGATCGGCGCGCTGGTGCGGCAGTACGCGCCCCAGGCGTTCGCCAATGACCTTGGAAGGGCCTGACCAGGCCTACCTCGCGTGCGCGCTCGCCACGTCGCCGATGATCCGGGCGAGGTCCGTGGGGCGTGACCACATCGGCCAGTGCGACGTGGGCAGGTCGATCCAGGTGGTGTCGCGGAGGTCCGGGATGCCGGCGAGGAACGCCCAGTCGGGATGCTCGCGGGCGTAGGTCTGGTAGTCCGCGGCGGAGAACCCGGTGCACACGAACGTGCTGGGGAGGTCGCGGCGGGCGTCGTTGGTGAGCTCGATGGTCTCTCGCAGCATGGCGCCGGGCTCGGGCACGGCCCGCTCGCGGAAGGTCGCCTGCTGCGCCTCGTTCAGCCCATCGAGGTTCTCCTCAGCCTCGATCTGCGCCCAGTCGAGCGGCTTGTCCGCGTCCGCGAACTCGGGGTCCAGCGCGCCCACGCCGGGTGCCGTGTCCACGTAGACCATCGCCGCGATGCGCTCGGGCATCCGGTCGCTGGCCGCATAGCCAGAGAACCCACGGGCGCTGTGGAGGACCAGCACCGCCGGCGACGGCACCGCCTGCAGGGCCGCACAGATGGCATCGACATGGTCGACGAGGTGGATGGTCGAGCGGTCGGTGGCCACCGAGTCAAGGCCGGGCAGGGTGAGCGCGGTCACGTCGTGGCCCTCGGCTCGGAGGAGCCCGGCGACCTCGTCCCAGGCCCACGCCCCCAGCCAGAACCCAGGCACCAGGATGATGGGTGCGGGCGTCCTCGACGTCTGCTCGGCCATGACGACGGCTCCTCTCGGTTGCGGCGGGTCACACGATGATGCCGCGCGGACCTGCCAGCTCGCGACAGGTTCCCAGCGCCGGTCGGCCTGTTCTGCGGGGCGCGCACCGGCTACGCTGCCGCCCACCAGCGAAGGAGGAGGCCAGCGGTGGACAGGTCGTCGATGCGTCGGTCCGGGGTCATCGGTTCGGTCCTTGCGATGTCCATGCTCGTCACGGCGGCCACCTCGGTCGTCCACGCGCAGTCAGGCGCGCCATCCAGCGCGCCGCCCACCGCGCGTGCGAGCGCGGGTGCGAGCGGCGCACCTGAGCGGACGTTCGATGCGTGCCCCATCGACCTCGCGACCGCGACGGCGATCGCCGGTCGCGACCTCGAGCCGGCGACCGTGTACGACGGCGCGCCCGTGTTCCAGGGCGAGACCATCGACGGCGCGACGAGCTGGATGTGCGGCTATCGGCTCCCCGGCAACCCGTCTGACACGGCCTGGAACGTCCACCTCGAGTACTCGGTCGACGGCAGCGCGGACGCCAAGTGGGCGCTGTTCCAGGACGCCTTCCTCAACGACCAGTACGTCGCCGTCGACGACCGGTTCGGCGTCCCGGCGTACGAGCGGGTGTGGACCGACGAGCCGGGCGGCGCGGAGCTCAGCCTCACCCTGCGTGGGCCGGACAGCTACGTGCTGGTGGGCCTGGCGGCCTACGGCCTGCCCGACACCGTGGAGGGCATCCGACCCATCGCGGACGCGTTCGCCACAGCGCTGCTGGCCGCCATCGGCGCCCCCACGCCCTCGTCGGCGCCCTGACCCCCCTCGCCGTGCCCACCAGCATCGACCTGCTCGCGACCCTGCGCGACGGCCTGCCACCGACGACCCAGCCCAAGCGAGTCGTCATCGTGGGTGCCGGGATCGCCGGGCTCACGGCGGCGATGCTGCTCAAGGAGGCCGGCCACGCCGTCACGATCCTCGAGGCGCGCGACCGGTTGGGCGGTCGGATCTTCACATATCGCGGCTTCCCGGCGGGGATGTACGGCGAGATCGGCGCGATGCGCTTCCCCCGGCAGCATCGGCTGGGCCAGCACCTCATCCACGAGCGGTTCGGGCTCGCCACCCGGCCCTTCCCCATGGACGACGACGACACCTGGATCCATCTCCAGGGCAGGGGCGTGCGGCGAAGCGAGTTCACGGAGGCCTCGTTCGACTTCCCGCTGGCCCCGCACGAGGTGGGCGTGCCGCCCCGCGACCTGCTGCGGCGGGCGATGGAGCCGCTCATCGAGCTCGCCGACGCGGGCGACTGGGACGGCATCATCCGGCGCTACGACGAGTACTCGCTGCTGGGCTGGCTGCTGGAGCGAGGCGTCAGCGAGGGTGCGCGCGCGCTGCTGGGCCCGCTGTTCAACCTCGAGGGGCGCTTCCACTTCTCGCTCGTGGAGTGGTTCATCCACTGGCACCACGACATCTTTGGCGACCTGGAGTACATCGAGGCGGGCGCATCGAGGCTGCCGGAGGCCTTTGGCCCGCTCCTGCTGCCCGACACCCGGCTGGGTGCCGTGGTCACATCGATCGACCAGACGCCCGACGGGGTGAAGGTCCACTACCGCGATGCGGTCGGCACCCGGATGGGCGTCGGCGGCGACGAGTGCGTCATCACGGTGCCGTTCATCGGCCTCACCCACATCGAGACCAGCGGCCTCGACGTCCGCAAGGCATTCAACCTGCGCAACGTCTACTACGGCCGCGCCCACAAGATCTTCCTGTCGTTCAGCCGGCGCTGGTGGGCCGACGAGGGCATCACCCACGGCGCGTCCATCACGGACCTGCCGATCCGCCAGGTGGTCTACACGCCAGCCGGGCAGGACCCCAGCGGCGTGCGGGGCGTGCTCATCGGCTCGTATGCCTGGGAGCAGGACTCGATGTCGTGGAGCAACCTCCCCGAGCACGAGCGGGTCGCCCAGGCGCTGGAGGACCTGTCTCGGATCCATCCGGCCGCGCGCGACACGTTCGAGACGGGCTACGCCTACGACTGGGCGCTGGACCCGTGGGCTGGGGGCATCGGGCCGCTGTTCCGGCCCTTCGAGATGTGCGGCGAGGCGTATGACGATGTGATCCGGCCGGTGGGCCGGCTGTGGTTCGCCAACGACGCCTGCGACCGGGTGGGCCGACGCTGGATCGAGGGCTCGCTGGCGGCGGCCATCAAGAACGCGTTCGCCATCCACACGGGCATGCGTGACGAGTTGCCGGTCGCTCCCGACGCCTGACCCGCCACCGCCGCTGGCGCCCCTGCGCCGATGGTCGGCGCATCAGCTGTCGATGATCGGCAGATAACGATCGCGCGGTAGCATGGCTGCCATGCGAACCCTGTTCGTGGACCCGCCACCGGAGATCGAGGAGCTGATCGCCCAGCGCAAGGCCCTCGGTCAGGACCTCTATGACGAGGTCTGGGAGGGGGAGTACCACGTGGCAGCTGCACCCACGGACGGACACGCCGACGTGCGGGTCCAGCTCGTTCGTATCTTGGCGCCGCTCGCCGACCGGGCTGGCCTGCAGGTTCGCGGCCCCAGCAACATCGGCGGGCCCCACGACTTCCGCGTGCCGGACCTCGCCTTCTTTCGTGGCGACAAGGGCGTCACCTGGCACATGGGCGCGGCAGTCGTGGTGGAGGTGGTCTCGCCGGGCGACGAGAGTCGCCGGAAGTTCGGGCACTACTTCGCCGTGGGCGTGGAGGAGTTCCTCATCGTGGACCCGCGGGCACGCACCGTGGAATGGTTCGCGCGTGGCACTGGCGCCTTCGAGCCCGCCGACGGCAGTTCGATCCTGGGCATCACGGGCACGGCGCTGAACGAGGCGATCGACTGGCCCAGCTGAGGCGCCTCCCTCAGGCCTCGACGAACACCTGCTGGCGTCGCACGTTGACGGACAGGATCGCGGCGACGGCACACAACCCAGCGGCGCCCAGCCACGCGATGGTGTAGGCACCAGTCACGTCACGGATGATGCCGGCGCCCAGCGCCGCCGCCGCGGCACCCAGCTGTTGCGACGCGAACACCCAGCCGAACACGATGGTGCCGCGCGAGCCGAACAGCTCCCGGCACAGCGCGATGGTGGGCGGCACGGTCGCCACCCAATCGAGGCCGTAGACGACCACGAACGCCACCAGGCTGGGCTCGACCGTCGCACCCAGGAGCGCGGGCAGCATGAGCAGCGACAGCCCGCGAAAGGCGTAGTACGCGGCGAGCAGCAGCCGCGGGTTCACGCGGTCGGTCAGCCAGCCCGACAGGATGGTGCCCACCACGTCGAACACGCCCACCAGCGCCAGCAGCCCGGCGGCCGCCGTGTCGCCCATGCCGTGGTCGTGCGCCGCTGGGATGAGATGCGTCCCGATGAGCCCGTTGGTGGTCATGCCGCAGATGGCGAACGCGCCAGCCAGCGCCCAGAACGTCCTCGTCCGCGAGGCCGTGCGCAGGGCGTCGAGCGCGCGGTGCGCCGGCCCCGGGCCCGACCGGTCCATCGGGGTGGGAGGCGCGTCAGGGTCGGCGCCGTACGCCGTCACGCCGAGGTCGGACGGTCGGTCGCGGAGGAACAGCCAGACCAGCGGCACCACCACGAGGGCTCCCGCGGCGACCAGGAGCGATGCCGCGCGCCAACCGGGGCCCGCCACCAGGATGGCGAGGAACGGCAGGAAGATGAGCTGCCCGGTGGCGCTCGCCGCGGTCAGCACGCCGCTCACCAGGCCACGTCGCTCGACGAACCAGCGGTCGGTGACGGTGGCCGCGAACACCAGCGCCATCGACCCCGTGCCCAGACCCACCATCACGCCCCAGGTGAGCAGCACCTGCCACGAATCGGTGACCAGGACGGTGAGGGCGCTGCCACCCGCGATCATCAGCAGCGCGCACGCGGTCACGCGTCGGATGCCGAACCGGTCCATGAGCGCCGCCGCGAACGGCGCCGTCAGCCCGAACAGGACCAGGTTGATGCTGACCGCCAGCGACAGCACCGAGCGCGACCAGCCGAACTCCTCCTGGAGCGGCACGATGAGTACCGAGGGCGCGGCGCGGAACCCGGCTGCGCCGAGCAGCGCGAGGAACGCCACGGCCGCCACGACCCACGCGGGATGGATGCGGCGGCTCACGCGCGATGGGGCGATGGGCAGGTGCACCGGCGGAGTGTAGGAGCGCGCGGCCAGTCCGGCCGCGTCAGCCCCACTTCCCAGCGCCGCCCCCCAATCCGCCTATGATCCCCACAGCCTCCGCGACCTTCGCGCCGAGGCACGCTCGACCGTGGAGGACAGCCTCGTGGCCCAGTGGGACCTGCCGCTCGACGAGATGCGGGCGTACTCGCCCGACCTCTCGGTGCCCGACGACCTGGCCGAGTTCTGGGCCTCCACGCTGGCGGACGCCCGACGCCATCCGCTGACGCCCACCTTCGAGCCGTATGACACGGGGCTCACGCTCATCGACACGTTCGACGTCACGTTCGCGGGCTTTGGCGGCTCGCCGGTCAAGGGCTGGTTCCACCTGCCGCGCGCACGCACGGGGCGGCT
>JAXLXC010000047.1:0-24809 GCA_046328155.1 Chloroflexota bacterium | reverse complement strand
GCCAGGGCATGATGGGCGGCCAGGGCATGATGGGCGGCGAGGGCACGATGACCTGCCAGGGCACGATGACCTGCCAGGGGCCCATAAGCGGTCAGCCGATGGCCAGCCCCGACACCGGATCCGAGGGAATGGGCGGGCCAGGGATGACGAGCGCTCCGGGTGCGACCTCGACGCCCTCTCCGGCACCCACTGGAGCGGGCCTGCCGACCCCTGACCCGCATCATCCTTCCGCCAGCCCGGCTGCCTGACGATGAGCACGCTCGGCACCATCAGCGAACCGGGTCAGGGGCACTCCCGTAAGGCGCAGAACATCGCCGCCCGCCGCGCGGCGGAACGCAAGGCCCGCCGGATGCGCGTGGCGGGCTTCCTCGCAGCTGCGGTCATCATCCTTGGCGGTGGCCTGTACCTGGCGTTCAGTGGCTTCCTCGGCCAGCGGGGAGCGACCACTGTCGCCGGCGCAATCACGATGCGCAGCAGCATGGCCGGCTTCGACCCCAACGTGCTGCGCGCCAAGCCCGGCGAGACGCTGACCATCGATTGGTGGAACCTCGACAACTCGATGCACCTCGACGGAGGTGGGGTGCACACCTTCATCGCGCCCGAGCTCGGCATCTACGAGACCCTGCCCGCGGAGGCCAGGCGGACGATCCAGGTGACCGCACCACTGACCGCCGGCTCGTACGACTTCTATTGCGACACGTGCTGTGGCGGCAAGGAGAGCCCGACGATGCACGGCACGCTCGTGGTCGAGGTCTGAGCGATGACCGACCGGGCGACCGACCTCCAGCCAGGGGCCACGTGTCACGATCATGGCCCGCTCGACGGGCCCCAAGTGCCGCTGAAGGAGGGCACCGGGATCCCTCGGCCGGCGATCGCGCTCGCGACACTCCTGGGCGTCACGACGGTCGTGTCCGCGGCGACCATCGCCCTCGTCCCGTTCGACACGGCGATGTTCGGCCGCCTCACCACACCCGTCGTGCTCGCCTCCGGCGTGGCGGATGGATTCAATCCATGCGCGTTCGCTCTCCTGGTGCTGTTCGCGACCTACACGCTGACGCTCGTCAATGCGGTCACGGCCGATGGCACGCCCACGGTCGCCGCGCGACGGACGCTGCTGGGGGCAGGGTCGCTCTACGTCATGGCCGTGGTGGTGACCTACTTCATCATCGGCCTGGGCCTGTTCAGCTTCCTCGGCTGGCTCGGGCAGGACCACCTCGTCGCCCGGGCGGCGTCGGTCATCGCCCTCGTCATGGCGATCTGGATGCTCAAGGATGTCTTCCTGCCGGGCGTCGGCCCGTCGATGATCGCGCCGTCCGGCACCAAGGGCTGGATGCATCGTGCGATGTCCCGCGGTGGCCTCGCCGGGATGCTCATCGCTGGGGTGCTCGTTGGTATCTGCACGGTCCCCTGTTCCGGTGCGATCTATCTGGACATCGTGGCTGTCCTCCATGCGTCCGGTGGCGGCCCGGTCGGGCTCGCGCTGCTGGCCCTCTACAACATCGCCTTCATCGCACCCCTGCTCGCGCTGTTGCTCCTCATCTCCGATCGGCGTGTCCTCGGTCGGCTGGGCCGCTGGAACCAGCGCCATGGCAGCACGGTCAAAGTGGTCCTTGCGCTCGCGGTGGTGGCGATGACCTTCGGACTCCTGCTCTCGATGTGATGGCCTGGCCACGAATCGCGGCCGGTCATCAGCGCCAGTCACAGGTTCGACTCAGGTCCGCCTCAGCCGCGCACGCGATGGTGGTGTCTCGCTGGCCCCTGGCCGGATCGGGCGGCCAGCCCCTGGAGGACGACCACCGTGGACGGTCAGGACCAACCCCCGCAGGCGGCTCGTGTGACCCATGTGGACGCACAGACCCGAGCCCTCGCGACGTGGCCTCGACTCGATCGCAGGAAGCTGTCGCGCACGCACGGCGACCTGACGCGCATCGCTCGCCTCGTTGGGCGACGCACGGCATTACCGCTCGAGACCATCATCGGCATGCTCGAGCGGGGCTCGTAACCCCGAAGTGGGGCAGCGAGGGCATGGAGTGGACCTCGAGCTGGTCATGCAGGTGCTGTCCCTGCGCCGGGGCCTCCGGGCGCACGAGCGATGGACGCGCCCGCAGCTCGATGAGCACCAGCAGCGCGCCGTCCGTGATCTGCGCGCCTTCGCCTACGCGCGATCACCGTTCTACCAACGGTTCCATCGTGGCCTGCTCGACCGTCCGCTCGAGGAGCTCCCGGTCGTGACGAAGCCCGACTTGATGGGGAATTTCGATGAGCTCGTGACGGATCGTCGCGTCCGGCTCTCCGACGTCGAGGCCCATCTCCCGTCCGTGGTCGGTGACAGCCGGTTCCTCGACCGATACCGGGTGGTCGCCACCTCCGGGTCGACCGGGTTGCGGGGGATATTCCTCTCTGATCCCCGGGAGTGGGCGACGGTGATCGCCTCGTATGCCCGTGCGCAAGAGTGGGCCGGTGTCGCGATCAGTCCCGTCCGACGGATGCGGCTGGCGGTCGTCAGCACGACCACTGGCTGGCACCAGTCGGCGCGCGTCGGCGCGAGCGTCCGGAACCCGCTGGTCAGGACGCTGCGGCTAGACGCGACCGACCCGCTCGCAGACATCGTCGCCCGGCTGAACGAGTTCCAGCCCGACTCGCTCGTCGCATACGCCTCGATGCATCGGCTCCTGGCCGAGGAGCGCGCGAGCGGCCACCTGCGGATCGGCCCAAAGGCCGTGATGTCGGCCTCCGAGGTGCTGACCGACGACACCCGTCGCTTGGTCGCAGCAGCCTGGGAACATCCACCGTTCGACGTCTATGCGGCGACGGAGACCGCTGGCATCGCGTCGGAATGCGATCGCCACACGGGGCTCCACCTGTACGACGACCTCGTCATCACCGAGATCGTCGATGAGGACGACCGTCCGGTCCCACCAGGTGAGTTCGGAGCCAGGATCCTCGTCACGGTGCTGTTCAGCCGGACACAGCCGCTCATCCGCTACGCGATCAGCGATAGCGTGCGCCGGTCGAACGAGGTGTGCGCATGTGGGCGCCCGTTTCCCCTGCTCGACGCCATCCAGGGGCGCCAAGAGGATGTCATCACGCTCCCGGCGGGAGACGGTGCCACGGTGGCGATCCACCCGAACCTGTTCCACGACGTGCTCGATCGGGTCCCCGCGGGGCAGTGGCAGGTCGTCCAGGAAGGCGACAGATTGCGACTGCTGGTGGCGGGTCCTCGATCGGACTTCGACGGTCTGGCGGTCACGTCCGCCATCCGCGCAGCGTTGGACGCCGCCGGCGCGACCGTAGGCGGCATCACGTGGGAGTCGGTCCGGGCGATCCCGAGGACGACGGTCGGCAAGACGCCGCTCGTCCGAGCCGACTCGTCTTTGACTCACGCCGCCCAAGGCTCCGGAGCCGAGGAGACACGTCTCAGCGCGCTCTAAGGGTACGTTCAGGTTCCGGCCCGAACCTATCGAGGGATCCAAGACTCACGAGGAATGATGATGCCTTCTCTGCGCCACCTGCCCCTAGCCGCTGCCATCGCGGTCGCGGCGGTATCCGCGCTCGCTGGGGCGTCGCTCGCCGCGTCGCCGACCGCGTCCCCGGGCGTCGATCGGGCGACCCTCGAGAGCCTGCTCGCGGAGCGTGCTGTCGAGCCAACGGGACAGACGATGCAGTTCGACCTCGCGGTCCAGCGGACCCCGTGGGAGTTGCTGCCGGGCGTGACCACCGATGCCATCACGTTCAACGGCACCGTGCCCGGTCCGACCATCAGGGTGACCGAGGGCGACACGGTCGAGGTCGTCGTCCGCAACGAGCTCGACGAGCCGACCTCGATCCATTGGCACGGACTGCATGTGCCCAACGACCAGGACGGGGTCGCCGGTGTGACCCAGCCCCCCATCGCGCCCGGGGAGACGTTCACGTACCGGTTCATCGCACCCCACGCCGGGACGTTCATGTACCACGCACACGGTGACCGGAGCCGCGAGCAGATCGACAAGGGTCTCTACGCGCCCTTCATCATCGACCCGCAGGGTCCGGACCCCATCGCAGCCGACGAGGAGTACGTCCTGGCGCTGCAGGGCTGGATGGTCGGGTCCGGGGGCGCGGAGGGCGTGGACTCGATGGAGGGCATGCAGGGCTCGGACCAGGGCGCTTCGATGAGCATGGCCTACGACTACTTCACCATCAACGGCAAGTCGTATCCGGCCACCGAGGTCATCGACGTGGAGCAGGGCGACCTGGTCCGCCTACGGTTCATCAACCCGAGCCAGACGATCCATCCCATGCACCTCCATGGCACGGACATGGCCGTGTTCGCCAAGGATGGTGAGCCGCTGGCGCAGCCCCAGCGCCTCAACACCCTGCCGATCGAGCAAGGCGAGACCTATGACGTCGCCTTCATCGCGGACAATCCGGGCACCTGGCTGCTCCATTGCCACGATCTCCATCATGCATCCAATGCCGGGGTCGAACCGGGTGGACTCATCACCGTGATCCGCGTCCGGGAAGCAGGCGCCCCGGAGCCGTCGGCGATCCCCACCGCGAGTGGGGTGCCTACCATGGCCCCCGACGCGAGCGACATGCCGGGCATGCCGGGGATGTGACGCACGGTAGAGCCGCTGACCGGAGGACCCCAACCGATGGGCGAGGTGACCCGGATCCTCGTCGTGGATGACGACGCGAAGATCCGGGCCGTCGTGCGCCGGGGCCTGTCCTACGAGGGCTACCGCGTCATCGATGCGGCGAGCGGCGAGGAGGGACTGGCGAAGGCGCGCGAGCACCTGCCGCAACTCGTTGTCCTCGACGTCATGCTGCCGGGCATCGACGGCATCGAGGTCACCCGTCGCCTGCGTGCCGCGGGCGACGACACGGCCATCCTGATGCTCACGGCACGGGACGAGGTCAGCGATCGCGTCGCCGGCCTGGAGTCGGGCGCGGACGACTACCTAGTGAAGCCGTTCAGCTTCGAGGAGCTGCTCGCCCGGGTCCATGCGCTCCTGCGGCGTAAGGCGGCGCCCGCGGGCGAGGTCCTCCGGTTCGCCGATCTCGAGCTCGACGTGGACGCCCGGGAGGCTCGCCGGGCGGGCCGCACCATCGAGCTCACCACGACCGAGTACAACCTGCTCCTGCTCTTCATGCGCCACCCGCGGAAGGTCCTGACCCGGGACGTGATCATGGAGCACGTGTGGGCGTACGACTTCGACGGCGACTCGAACATCCTCGAGGTCTACGTGCGCTACCTGCGGACCAAGACCGAAGCGGACGGGGGATCGCGGCTCCTCCACACGGTCCGCGGCGCGGGCTACGTCCTCAAGGAGTGAGCCCCGCCGTCCGACGGCAGTCACTCCGGGCACGCCTTGCGCTCATCTACACGGGGCTCCTGGCCGCAGCGCTCGTCGCCTTCGGGGCGGGGACGTATCTGGTCCTTCGGTCGGAGCTCCAGCGCTCGTTCGATGACGGCCTTCGCGCCGACGCCGAGCATGTCGCGGGGGTCCTCGCGCAACAGGTGACCGATGAGGGCTCACTCAAGGTCGACAAGGCGCTCGTCGACCTGTTCGCGTCGACCGGAGGACGGGTCGCCGTCCTCGACGCGAACGGACGGCTGATCGCCGATTCGGCGGCACCCGGCGTCACGCCACTCCCGTTCACGACCCAGGACCTGGCCCTCGGGGCCACACACACGCACGCGATCCGCGAGGACGCCGTCGACGGCGACACGATCCACCTGACGGTCGAACCGGTCCTGGCGCCCGATGGGCACCTTGCCGGATACGCCATCTGGACGCAGTCGACCGCCCCCCTCCGCGGTCCCCTCGGGACGGTCGGCGCCTCCCTGATCGTCGGCGGCATCATCGTGGTGCTCCTGGCGCTCGCGGCCGGTCTCGTGCTGGCGAAGAAGGCGCTGGCTCCCGTCGCGGACATCACTGACGCCGCACGTGCCATCGCGCTCTCGGGCGACTTCGGCGCTCGCGTGGAGGCCGGGTCATCCGGTGACGAGATCGCTGACCTCGAGATCGCATTCAACGAGATGCTGGCGGCCCTGGAGCAGAACCATCTGGCACTCCAACGATTCCTTGGCGACGCATCCCACCAGTTGCGCACGCCGCTCACCACGATCAGGGCGAACCTCGATCTCCTCCGACGGCCGGGCCTCGCTGACGATGAGCGACGGGAGATCGTGTCCGATGCGCGGGATGAGGCAGAGCGGATGGGCCGGCTGATCGGCGACCTGCTTTCCTTGGCGCGTGCCGAATCGGGCGACCGACTCCGGTTCGAACCGGTCGAGATCGACGCGCTCCTCATCGGGGCCGTCCGTCACCATCGCCAGGCCGCGCCGCATGTGCGGATGACGCTGGGACGGGTCGAGCCGGCGGTCGTGGACGGGGACCATGACCGGCTAGTGGAACTGGTGGGGATCCTCCTCGACAACGCGGCTCGGTACACACCTGAGGGCGGGGCCGTGGCCACGTCCCTCGAGGTCGACGGGGCCCAAGTGATCATCCGGGTCGCGGACACCGGAATCGGTCTCGACGACGAGGACCGGGAGCACGCGTTCGAGCGCCTGTATCGAGGGACGCGTGCCCGTGAGCTGCGCCCTGCCGGGACCGGTCTGGGCCTCGCTATCGCCCGCTGGATCGCCGAGGCACATGGGGGCAGCATCGCGCTCCTCGACCGGGACGGCGGCGGCGCGGTCGCGACCGTGACGCTGCCCCGCCGGGGCTGATCGCGCTTCTCAGGGCCGGCTCACCCTGTACTCAGGTCCGCCACGCAGCCTCTCCGGCATGCATCGCGGAGGTGTATGACGGTGGGCGGTGACGACTTCGGTGGTGGCTTGTGGCTCCTGGTCGCGGTGGACTCGGCGATCTTCATCGCGTTCGCCTCGGCTTCTTCCATCCTCGGACCAGGCGCGACTGGCGGGTGATGGGGTCCTTCGCGGCCTTCATCGTGGCCCTGTTCACCGAGATGTACGGCCTGCCTCTCACGATCTACGTGCTCTCGGGTCTGCTCGGCGCGAGCTTCCCAGCCCTCGCACCGACGCACGCAGGGGGCCACCTGCTCAACGACCTCATCGGCTGGCAGGGTGACCCGCACATCAGCCCATTCCATATCGCCAGCTACGTGCTCATCGGCGCCGGGTTCGTGGTCCTCGCCAACGCCTGGCCGGTCCTGTGGCGGGCGCAGCGAGAAGGCCGCCTTGCAACCACCGGCCCGTATCGGCGGGTCCGGCATCCGCAATACGCCGGGTTCCTGCTGATCATGGCTGGACTGCTCCTGCAGTGGCCGACCCTGCTGACCCTGGTGATGTTCCCGGTGCTGGGCGTGGCGTATGCCCGCCTCGCGGTTAGCGAGGAGCGCGAGGTCCGCGCGGCGTTCGGGGACGCCTACGAGCGGTACGCCCGGGCGACGCCCCGGTTCCTCCCGTTCCGGATCCGGTTGCGCACGGCGCCCGCCTGACGGGACGCCCGCCGCGAAGCCCGTGATCGACCGGGCTCGCTCCCCAGCGCGACGAGGGAGGTGCCATGGCGAACAGGGCGCAGCGACGGAAGGCCGCGCGGGATGCGCGGCGCACCGCCTCCACCGGGCGACGCCAATCCGGTCCACAGGACGTATCCCACCCCGGCGCGGTCGATCGGGGGAGCACGAGCGACGGCCACTCGGCTGCTGCCCCCATCGAGCCCGAGGCTCTTGTGGTCACCCACTGGTTCGACCCGGACGACCGCGAGGGGCTCGGGCCTGCGACCATCCGCCTCAGCGGTCACCGACTCGAGGGCCCGGACGGCGCGACCGCTCCGACGACATTCAGCCGCGACGAGACCATCCATGACGTCCCGTCCGGCAGCGGACCGATCGCGCTCACCACCCAGGTCGGTGGGCTCGCACCGGGCACATGGGAGGTTCGCGCCGAGCTGCTCTCGCCCGGTCCCGATCCCTCTCGTCCTCGCGGTGGTCCGCCACGATTGGTCGCCAAAGCCGCGTGGTCATGGCTCAGATGGTCGCTCTCGGATGCGCCCGAGGAGCCGGTCCGTACGCGTTGGGAGCCGCTCGCTCCGCTGGCGGTCGCCCCGGGGGTGCTCCTCGGGAGCTGGACGCTCCTGGGTCTGCTCGCGGCCCTCGTCGGTCTGGCCGGCCATGCGGCCCTCCTGGAACGCGACGTGATCCCCGTGGAGCGGTACGGACCTGTCACCTTCTTCGCGGTGGTGAGTGGCCTCATCGCTGCGAAGGCGTGGTACGCGTACCTCCATCCTGGCCCCTGGAGCATCGCCCGGTTGGGAGGCTGGGCGGTCGACGGGTTCCTCGTCACAGCGCTGGCGGTGTCGGTCGCTCTTGCACTCATGGTCGGGCTCCCCGTGGGGACGTACCTCGACGACAGCACACCCGGTCTCTTCCTCGCAGTCGCGATCGGTCGGGTGGGGTGCTTCTTCGCCGGCTGTTGCGCCGGTCGTCTGACCCGCTCGCGGTGGGGGGTCTGGTCGTCGGACCGACGAGTCGGCGCTCGGCGCGTTCCGACGCAATGGCTCGAGTCGCTGGTCGGGCTGTCGCTGGGTATCGCGTCGGCTGGCCTGGTGGTATCGGGCGTGGTGCCAGTGCGCGGGATGGTGTTCATCGCGGCGTTCCTCGTTTACGCGCTGGTCCGACAGGCATCACTCCGGCTGCGCGCCGAGCGCCGAGAGGCGTCCTGGCGACGCCATGCGAAGGTCGTCATCGGAGGCGCGTGACCGGATCCCGGCATCACGGGGAGGGTCTGGGGCCGGACGCCGACCCAGGGCGCGGGTTCCGTACCGAACGTGATTCTCAGGATGCGCTCACATCGCCCTCAGCGGCACCTGCGAGCGTCGTGTCATCAGCAGGGAGGATCTGGACATGAGCCGCAAGTTGGCCATCGTCGCGGTGGTGGGTGTCCTGGCCGTTTGGGTATGGGGCGCGCTCGGGACACTGGGTGGCTCGCGCGTATCCGGTTCGGGCACCGTGGACATCGCCCTCTCGGAGATGAGCTTCACCCCGAACCGCATCGACGCGCGAGTGGGGCAGACCATCCGGCTACGGATCACCAACGCCGGCGTCCAGCGTCATGACCTGGCGTTCGCGTCCGGGCACATGCCTGGGCTCAAGGGGGCTGAGACCATCCTCGAACCCGGCGAGACCCGCACGCTCACCCTGAAGTTCGACGCGCCCGGCGTCCATCAGTTCGGCTGCTCGCTCCCTGGCCACGCTGCGGCCGGGATGACGGGGGCCGTGTTCGTCAGCGCCTGACCTGTCCAGTGCGCCTCGGCGCACGTCTCGGAGATCCGGCCATCGAAGTGCTCAAGATTCTTCCACCCGGCGCGTTGGCCATCGTCGTGGCCGTGATCTGGGGTCTCTGCTTCGTGGTCATCCAGGCGTCGCTGCCGGGAGCCCCTCCCTTGCTGCTCGCGGGCCTTCGGACTGTCATCGGCGGCGGTGTGCTCGTGGGCTGGATGGTGTTCACCCGCGGGTCGGCGGCAGGCCGGAGACGCGGCACGGTGTCGGCCCCGCCTGATGCCCGCCATCCGTCTCTGCCCTCGCTCCCGCTCCTTCTGACCCTGGCGCTCACGAACGCCACACTCGCGCTCGGGGCGATGTACCTCGCCGCTGGCAGGACGGAGGCGTCCATCGCCTCGATCCTCGCCGGGAGCCAGCCGTTGCTTCTGGCGGCCGCGGGCGTGGCGCTCTTCGGCGAGCGTGGCTCCGTCCAGATGGTCGTCGGGTTGGCGGTCGCCATGACCGGCGTCGTCCTGGTCGCGACGGCGAGCACGGGCGCGATGGATACCGAGGGCATCGCACTGGCTTCGCTCGCGGCCATCGCGCCCTCGATCGGGACGGTCGTGATGCGTCGCCTCGGAGCGACCATCGATCTGCTCGCAACGACGAGCGCCCAGTTCCTGCTCGGCGGGCTGATGCTCCTCGGCGCGAGTGCCGTTCTCGAAGGGTGGTCTGGCTCGACATGGGGGCTGACGGTCGTCGCGGAGACACTGCTCCTCGGCGTCCTCGGAACCGGCCTGGCCTACGTCGCCTGGTTCTGGCTGCTGGGCAGGATGCCGCTCGCGCGCTTGGGAGCGATCCTGTTCCTCGTCCCCGTGGTGGGGGTGGTCACGGGGATCCTCGCCGGGGACCGGCTGGCGCCTTCCGCGCTCTTCGGGACCATGGCCCTGCTCGTGGGCATCGGGCTCACATCCATCCCGCGCCGCGCTGGTCACGGGCACGTCCTGCGCGAGCTGACGTAGGACCGTGGCCCCTGGGCGGATGCAGGCGCGAGGGGAGTCCCATTCGCGCCCGCACCCGTCGTCAGTGGCCCCCGTGAGCCGTGTGGCCCCCGTGGCCGAGATCGTCCTCGGCCGGATGACCATATCGGTGCGGATCACGCACGAACGCATCGTGGCATGCGGTGCTGCAGAAGTACAACGTCCGACCTTCGTGGACGTCGGTCGCGGCGGCATCCTCGGGCCGGATCTCCATGCCGCAGACGGGATCCTTCACCAGGTCAGTCATCGGAGCGCTCCTTTCCTTGGGGAAGATGGGTGGACCGGTCGACGCGGGCCCGGACGCCCGGCACGTCAGTTCGCGCCGTAGCGCCGGATCCCTTCGAGCCTCGTGCGTTTGAGGAGCAGCGCGTTCACCGCGACCAGGAGCGAGCTGCCCGCCATGCTGATGGCGGCGATCTCCGGCCGCAGCAGCAGCCCGAGCGAGGGATAGAAGAGGCCCATCGCGATCGGGAACGCGACCGTGTTGTAGCCCACCGCCCACGCGAGGTTCTGGCGCATCTTGCGCACGGTCGCACGCGAGAGCGCGATCGCGCCGAGCACGTCGATCGGCTCGCTCTTCATCAGCACCACGTCGGCCGTCTCGACCGCGACGTCGGTACCGGCGCCGATCGCGACCCCCACGTCGGCCTGGGCAAGGCCGGCGCGTCGTTGATGCCGTCGCCGACCATGGCCACGAGCTTGCCGCTCGCCTGGAGCTCCTTGACCTTGTCGGCCTTCTGGCCCGGCAGCACCTCGGCGAACACCGTATCGAGCCTGAGCTCGCGCGCGATCCGGTCGGCGGTCGCCTGGTTGTCGCCGGTCAGCATCGCGACCTGGACGCCGAGGTTGTGGAGGCGCTCGATCGTCTCCTTGGCCGTCGGGCGAAGGCATCGGCGATCGCAATCAAGCCCCGCAGCCTCGCCGTCGACCGCGACCCGGACGACCGTCCGACCGGCACCCTCGAGCTCCTTTGCCCGCGCGTCCAGCCCGTCGAACGAGGTACCGCGGTCGCGCATGAGCTTTGCGTTCCCGACGAGCACGAGGTGACCGTCCACCTTCGCCTCGAGGCCGTGGCCCGGGACCGCCTGGAATCCCGACGCTTCGGCAAGCGTCAAGCGGCGATCCTTTGCGGCGTCGACAACGGCCGCCGCGAGCGGATGCTCGGACGACGCCTCGGCCGAGGCGGCAAGTCGGATCAGCTCATCTTCCGCCACCTGGTTTCCCGAGGCGACGACGTCGACGACGCGCGGCTGACCCACGGTCAGCGTTCCCGTCTTGTCGAAGATGACGGCAGCGACCTTCGATGTCTGTTCGAGCGCCGTGGCGTTCTTGAACAGGATCCCGTTGCGCGCGCCCAGGCCGGTCCCGACCATGATGGCGGTCGGCGTGGCGAGGCCGAGCGCGTCGGGGCAGGCGATGATCACGACCGTGATCGCCATCGTGAGTGCGAATACGAACGTCGCGTGGCCGATCGTCAGCCAGCCGACGAACGTGACCACGCCGAGCACGATCGCCGCCGCCACGAGCCATTGGGCGGCGCGGTCCGCGAGCCGCTGTGCGGGCGCCTTGGAGTTCTGGGCCTCCTGGACCAGCTTGACGATCTGGGCGAGGGCCGTGTCGGCACCGACCTTCGTTGCCCGGAACCGGAAGGTGCCCGTCTTGTTGATCGAGGCCCCGATGACGTTGGCGCCCGCCGCCTTGTCGACGGGGACGCTCTCGCCGGTGAGCATCGACTCGTCGACCGCGGACGCGCCCTCGACGACCACGCCGTCGACCGGGATCTTGTCGCCGGGTCGGATGAGGACGATGTCGTCGACGACGACCTCAGAGGTAGCGACCTCGACCGGCTCACCGTCGCGGATGACCGTTGCCTTGGGCGGGGCAAGGTCGAGCAGAGTGCGGATCGCGTCCGACGCACCGGCCCGGGCGCGCATCTCGAGCCAGTGGCCGAGCAGCACGAACGCGAGCAGGACGACCGACGCCTCGTAGAACACCTCGCCCTCGAACAGGAAGGTGGCCGCGACGCTGAACAGGTAGCCGCTGCCCACGGACAGGGCGACGAGCACGTTCATGTCAAGCGTCCTGTTGCGCAAGGCCCGCCACGCACCGACGAAGAAGATCTGGCCGCTCCACAGGACCGCCGGCGTGGCCAGCAGGAACATCAGCACGTCCGGGTCGATGCCGAACGGCGTGCCGAGGTGTATCGCGAAGACCTCGGTGGCGAGCGGGGAGTACAGGAAGACGGGGATCGACAGCAGGAAGGCGACGAGGAACCGGTTCCGCATGTCGCGGACCATCTCGTCCATCGTCATCCCGGCGCCGTGGCCCATCGCGTGGGCCATCTGGGCCATCTCGCCCTCGGCCGGCCGCCCGGTCGCTGGCATCGCCATCGCATGGCCCGCGTGCTCCGCGTGGCCCGCGGTCGCGGGGCGGACTGCGCTCGGTCGTACGGTGCTTCCGATCACGGCCGGCTGCCCATCGTGGGACAGGTGGCTGGGGACCACCTTCCCGCCGCACGAGCAACCGAATCCGCGGATCAGCCCCTGCACATCGTCCGCGCTCAGCTCCGACTCGTCGTATTCGACGGTCACGGTCTGCGCGACGGGATTCGCGTCAGCGCGCGCGACCCCGGGGTGACGCCGCAAGCACTCCTCGAGGCAACCGCTGCTGCTCGCCCGCAGGAGGCCGCCGGCTTCGAAGACGTCGGTGGCCATGCATCTCCCCATGTGTCGACAACGGGTGGCCGGGATCCGAACCGCCGCCGTTGCGATACGGCTCGGATCACGAGCGATCGTGGCTCCCCGACCTGAGAGTGACCTGAGCGCGTCCTGAAAAGCAACCGGCGCGCTCGGCCCAGGTCGCCGTAGACCGGCTCACCCCATCCTCAGCCTCGCCTCATGTGGCATTCAGGTCGTCGGCGCAGATCGTTCCCGAACGCTCACGCGCCTGCTGCGTGGCGATGAGAGGGAAAGCGAGGGCCGGCCCGATGACGGCAGGCACGACCACAGCGGGCACCGGGCGATGGCACCGGGCATGGGTGGCGATCGACGAGCGCCTGGGCATCAGTGGGCTCGCATATCCGGTGCCGGCTCATGCGAACGGCATCGGCTACGTCCTGGGCGGCATCAGCTTCTTCGGCTTCCTGATCCTCGCCGGGACCGGGATCTGGCTCGCCCAGTACTACCACCCGACACCTAACACCGCTCGCGAGAGCGTCGTGTACATCATGAACACGGCGCCCCTGGGCGATGTGGTGCGCGGCATCCACTTCTGGGTCGCGAACATCGTCATGGCGACCGTCCTGCTCCACATGGGCCGCGTCTTCGTGACCGGGTCCTACAAGCGACCACGCGAGGCGAACTGGCTCATCGGGTTGGGACTGCTCGCCACCACGCTCGGGCTCATCTTCACGGGCACGGTCCTCAAGTGGGACCAGGAGGGCTACGAGGCCCTCGGCCACAACGTCGAGATCGGCGACCTGCTGGGTGCCTTCGGCTTCTGGTTCTCGGGTGACTTCACGACCAGCCTGCCCATCATCGGCCGCCTGTACATCGCCCACATCGCCATCCTGCCGGCCCTGGGCACGCTGCTCCTCATCGCACACTTCCTGCTCGTCAAGCGGCACGGGATCTCGTCTCTCCCGGCCGCGCACGACGCGGCGGTCGACGGTGGACCGGTGCCGCCGAAGGGCGGCTCCACGTTCACCGCGCATCTGGTCCGGATGGCGGGTTTCGGGCTGCTGGTGCTGGCAGCCGCGACGGTCCTGACCCTCATCTGGCCCGCCGGACTCGGCGACCGGCCGATACCGGGCACCGAGACCACCAAGCCGCCCTGGATGTTCCTCCCGTTCTATCCCTTCGAGGATTGGTTCGGGCTCCCGGCGCTGCTGTGGGTCCCGGCGATCCTGTTCGGCCTCCTGGCGCTGGTGCCCTTCGTCGATCGCAGTCCGTATCGCTCGTGGAGACGCCGACGGGCGGTCATCGTCATCGGAGCTGTCGTTGCCATCGCTGCCGTCCTGCTCGTCGTCTATGCCAGTGTCACCGTGCCCCAGGCGCACGTCCAGGAGGCGATGTGATGGCCGCCGTCCTGTTCCGCTTGATCCTGCTCGCGTTGGGCATGGGCATCGTGGAGATCGGGCTCGGCCCAGCGCTCATCGAGGGTTCCCCCGCGGGCTGGCTGCTGGTGCTCGTCGTAGGGGTGCCTTTGACGGTTTCCGGCTCCGCCGGCTTCATCACGCCTCTGCTCGGAGGCAGCGGGAAGGGGTCGAACGATGCGTAGGTCGCTGGTTGCCACGATGGTCGTCATGCTCGTGCTCGGTGCCGCCGCGCCCGTGGTGAGCGCCCATGAGGGCGGCGGCGGGGAGGACTTGGAGGTCGAACCCTCCTCGATCACGGCGGGCGAGTCGGTCGTCCTAGCGGGGAGCGGAATCGAGCCAGACAGTGACCGGGTCCTGGTCCTTGTTGGGAACGACCTCACGGTGGCTCTCGGCAGCGTCACCACCGATGCCGACGGGATGTTCTCGCGCGAGATCGCCATCCCCGGCCACCTGCCAGCCGGCTCCTATGAGCTGCAGGCGATCGGGGACGAGACGCTGAGGGTGCCGCTGGCGGTCGCGGCCGCGGCCGGCGGTGCTCAGGTCCTGGGACCCGCGGACGCTGCCAACGAGACCGTCGTCCCGCGGGAACGCGCGCCGCTCGAGCTCCTGGCGATCCTGGGCCTGGTCGTGATCGCGACGGTGGTCGGAGCCTGGCTCGTCTGGCGAGCTGAGCGGTTCCGGGCAACGCCATCATCTGTCGGGCCCCCGTGAGCGTCTTGTATACTCCATGGGAGTATCAACCCTAGGGAAGGGAGCGAACCAGACGATGGAATTGACGATCCTCGGAGCGGACGCTGCCGGCGTCCGCGCGGGCTACAGCTGCCCCTGCGGCTGCACGCCCGCGGTGGAGTACCAGCGGGGCACAGCGCTCGTCGATGAGGGCTGCTGCTGCGGCAACCAGTTCGCGGTCGGCCCCCACGCTGCTGCGAGTCTCCGTCCGCGCGAGGGGTTCCACCCGGAGCTCCGGACGTTCCAGGCGCCATGGGGCGAGACCCTCGAGGCTGCCTGGTCAATCGGTCCCAGCGTCCATGGTCCCGACCACGGGCACGATCATCCGGATCAGGGGCACGACCTCGGCGACGATGATCACGGCGCCCAGGAAGCGCAGGCGCTTGACCCGGTGTGCGGGATGACGGTCGACCGTATCGTCGCTGAGGCCAAGGGCCTCCACACCACGCACCAGGGCATCGACTACTTCTTCTGCGGCAAGGGCTGCAAGCTGGAATTCGGTGACGACCCGGAGCGGTTCGTCGCCCCGGACCACGTCCCATCCATGTGAGGTCGGATCGATGACCACCCCGTCGGCGATCCCGGGACCGGCGGCGCCGGTCGACGCCCCACGCACGCTTGCCCTCGATGTCGAGGGCATGACGTGTGCCTCGTGCGTCAACCGCATCGAACGCTACCTGCGCAAGGTGGACGGCGTCGTCGAAGCGAACGTCAACCTCGCGACCGAGCGGGCGTCGGTGGTCGCCCAGCCCGGGGTCACGGTCGAGCGGCTCATGGAGGCGATCGAGGCGGCCGGCTACGACGCGCGGATCGCGGTCGAGGCAGGTCCGCTGCGGCAGGCGCCGGCCCGTTCGGACGCGGCTGCTCCGGATGCGGCCTTCTCGCACGCCACCGACCCCGAGGCCGTGACGCAGCCCGGGATGACCTTCGCGGAGCGCCACCTCGCCGACACGCGCCGACGCCTGATCGTGGCGGCCGTGCTCACGACGCCCCTCCTGCTGGGGCTGGCCTCGATGACCATCGCGCCGTTCCTGCCGGCCTTCCTCACCGACCCATGGTTCCAGTTGGCCCTCGCGACCCCGGTCCAGTTCTATGCCGGCTGGCCGTTCTACCAGGGCGCCTGGAAGGTCGCGCGCCATCGGGCGACCGACATGAACACGCTCATCGCCGTGGGCACCTCGGCCGCCTACTTCTACAGCCTCGCGGCCATCCTGTTCCCGGGGTTCTTCGCGGCGGCCGGGATCGCGACCGAGGAGGCCCTGCCGCTCTACTTCGACACGTCCGCGGCGATCGTGACCCTCATCCTGCTCGGGAGGTACCTCGAGGCGCGGGCCCGCAGCCACACCTCGGATGCGATCAAGAAGCTCATCGGGCTCCAACCGCGGACCGCGCGCGTGCTGCGCGCCGGGGTCGAGGCCGACATCGCCATCGAGGATGTCGTGCTGGGCGACGTCGTGCTCGTCCGGCCGGGCGAGAAGGTCGCGGTGGACGGGCTCGTCCAAGACGGCCGCTCGGCCGTGGACGAGAGCATGATCACCGGCGAGAGCATGCCGGTCACCAAGGGTGCCGGCGACGAGGTCATCGGGGGCACGCTCAACACCTCGGGCGCGTTCCGCTTCGAGGCGACCCGAGTGGGTCGCGACACCGTCCTCGCCCAGATCGTCCGGCTCGTCCAGGACGCCCAGGGCTCCAAGGCGCCCATCCAGCGGCTGGCCGATCTGGTCACGAGCTACTTCGTACCGGCGGTACTCGTCATCGCGGCGCTGACGTTCGTCGTCTGGTTCGTGTTCGGGCCCGAGCCCGCGTTCAACCTCGCCCTCCTCAACACCGTGGCCGTGCTCATCATCGCCTGCCCCTGCGCGCTGGGGTTGGCGACGCCGACCTCGATCATGGTCGGGACCGGCAAGGGCGCCGAGAACGGCGTCCTGTTCCGGAATGCCGAGGCGCTGGAGCGGTTACATCACGTGCGTGCCGTCGTGCTCGACAAGACCGGCACGCTGACCGAGGGCCGGCCACGAGTCACCGACGTCGTCCGGGCGCCGGATGCACCGGACGAGCAGGCGCTGCTGCGTCTCATCGCTGGCGCGGAACGAGGATCGGAGCATCCGCTCGGCGAGGCGATCGTCCGGTACGCCCGAGAGGATCGCTCGCTCGAGCCGCCACTCGCGACCGCATGCGAGGCCGTGTCGGGTCAGGGCATCACAGCGACCGTGGACGGCCACGGTGTGCTCGTGGGCAGGCCGGCATTCCTCGATGATCGCGGAGTCGAGACCGGGTCGCTCCGCTCGGTTGCCGACGAGCTCGCCGCTGCCGGCAAGACGCCGGTGTTCGTCGCCATCGACGACCGGGTGGCGGCGGTGGTGGCGATCGCGGATACGCTCAAGGCGGGCTCGCTGGAGGCCGTCGCCGAGCTGCATCGCATGGGCCTCGAGGTCGTGATGCTCACCGGCGACAACGAGGTCACCGCCAAGGCGATCGCGCGGCAGGCCGGCGTCGATCGCGTACTAGCCGATGTGCGCCCCGACGAGAAGGCCGCCCAGGTGCGCCGGCTCCAGGTCGAGGACAAGCTCGTCGCGATGGTGGGAGACGGCGTCAACGATGCCCCGGCGCTCGCCCAGGCGGATGTCGGCGTGGCCATCGGTACCGGCACGGACATCGCGATCGAATCCGCGTCGGTGACGCTCATGAGCGGGGACCTGCGCGCGCTCGTGACCGCGTTCTCGCTCTCCCGCGCGACGATGCGCAACATCAAGGAGAACCTGTTCTGGGCCTTCGCCTATAACGTCGCCCTCATCCCGCTCGCGGCCGGGCTGTTCTACCCCTTCACCGGCGTGCTCCTCGATCCCATCTTCGCCGCGGCCGCGATGGCCCTGTCGTCGGTGACGGTCGTCTCCAACGCACTCCGGCTCCGACGCTTCCGTCCGCCGCGGGTGGATACCCTGGCCGCGCGACCAATGGACCCGGGTCTGGCGCGCGCCGGAGCCTGAGGCTCAGCCACGACCAGGGACCCCGGCCGAAAGGCCGGGGTCCCTGTCTGCGGAGATCAGTCGGGCGGGTACGTGGCCCGTCGGATCAGTGGTCCATGCCGGACATCCCGTCTTCCTCGTGGGTGGGCATCGCGATCGCGATCTCCGACGCAGCGGGCGTCGCGGGCGCGTTCCCGGAGTAGCTGATCCCGTTGGGTCCGTCGCCGCTGGGCACGGTCGCGATCACCTCTCGGGCCGCGATGTCGAGCACCGCCACGTCGTCGCCGTAGATGTTCGAGATGTACGCATAGCGACTCCCCGAATCGATCACCACGCCGTGGGGGCCCTTGCCGGTCTCGACCGACGCGACGACGCTGAACGTCTGGGTGTCGATGATCGAGACGGTGGTCGAGGGCGCGTCCTGCGTCCCCTGGTTTGCCGCGAGGACGTACCGCCCGTCGGGCGTCACGAACACCTGGATGGGACCGATGCCCACCGGGACCTTGCCCACCAGGGACCGGGTCGCGACGTCGATCTTGCCCACGGCATCCTCGCCGTTCAGGGAGACGTACGCGGATGATCCGTCTGGCGAGAAGGCGACCTGGACCGGCTTCTGCCCGACCTCGATGTCCGCGACCCGCGTGTTCGACACGGTATCGATGACGCTGACGGTCGTGGCCTTGGCGTTCGCCACGTAGACCCACCTGCCGTCAGAGCTCGGCCGCAGGCCGTGGGGATACGAGCCCACCGGGACGGTGGCGAGGGCCTGCATGGTCGGGACGTCGATGACCGTGACGGTGTCGTCCGATCCGTTGGTCGCGTACGCGGTCTCGCCGTCCGGGGTCACGATGATGTGAGCCGGGTCCTTGCCAGTGGGCACGGCGCCATGCAGCGTGTACGTCGAGGCATCGATCATGGCCGCGGTGGACGTGTGGCCGCTCACCACCCAGACGCTCTCGCCATCGGGAGCGACCTGGAGGTTGTGGGGACCCTCGATCCCCGTGAGCGTCGTGACGGTCTCATTGGTCGCAGCGTCGATGACGGTGACGCTGTTCCCGTACTCGTCGGCGACCCAAACGGTCCCGGTGGGACCGACGATCCCGGGCGCCTGCGCTGCGGTGGGGCCGACGGCGACGGCCGCCGTGAGCGCGGCGATGGTGGTCGCAGCGAACGTCGCGGCGAGCCGGTGTCTGGGGAGCATGTTTGGTCCTCCTGTGGGTGATGCCGGAAATCATTACCGGAGCACTATTCATTTCTGCCCAAGGGGATAAGAACAGGCTGAGAGCCCCCTGAGTGTTGCAGCGACGTCGTGATCCTCAGATGCGCCTCACCCTGTGCTCAGGTCGCGAGGCGATCCTCTCCCCGTGCTCATCGCTCGTCGCAACCTGTTCCGTGACCGGACCCGGTTCGCCCTGAGCGTCCTCGGGGTCGCCGTCTCGATCGCGCTCATCCTCGTCCTCGCGGGCTATCGAGCGGGTGTCTACCGTCAGGCCGCGGCGTACCTCGACAACTCGCCCGGCTCCCTCGTGGTGGCCGAGAGGGGTGTCCGGGACTTCATGGGCACGAACTCGATCCTGCCGCCGGGCGCGGTCGAGGCGGTCGAGGTCGCGCCCGGCGTCGAGCGCGTCATCCCCGTCGTGTCGCGGTTCGTCCTGTTCGACCTGCACGGTCGGAAGGACGGCTTCTTCCTCATCGGCTACGACGCGGCTGTCGGCGGCGGGCCCTGGGACCTCGTCGACGGTCGGGAGCCCGTGGCGGACGACGAGCTGGTCATCGACCGCACGGCCGCGCGCCAGCACGGCATCGAGCTGGGTGACCAGGTCGTCCTGCTCGACCGGGACGCCACGGTCGTCGGGATGTCCGACGGGACGACGTTCTGGGCGGGGTCGATCGCGTTCGCGCGGATCGCGACACTCGAGTCGCTGTCCCGCTCGCCCGGGCTCCGCAGCTTCCTGCTCGTGACGCCGGCCGAGGGCGTCAGCCCGGATGCCCTTCGGGACCGACTCGCGGTGCCAGGCGCAGAGGTCCTCCTGAAGTCCGACGTCATCGCGAATGACGCGAGACTCCTGGCCCGCGTCTATGACGCCCCCATCGGGCTCATGGTCGCGATCGCGTTCGTGGTGGGTGTCGTGGTCGTGGGCCTCGTCATCTACACCGCGACCATCGAGCGGCGGCGGGAGTACGGTGCCCTCAAGGCGATCGGCGCCCGCGACCGCGTCCTGTATCGGGTCGTGGGTGCACAGGCACTCATCGCCGCGGCGGTCGGCGCGGTCGCGGGCATCGTCCTTGCCTACGCGATCGCAGCCGCGCTCATGTCGTGGCGTCCGCAGTTCCTCGTGGCCATCGAGCCGCCGACCATGGCGGTGGTGCTCCTCAGCAGCCTGCTGATGGCACTCCTCGCGGCCCTCATCCCGGCGCGCTCGGTCGCGAGGCTCGAGCCCGCCGAGGTCTTCCGCGGATGAGTGCCAGCATGCTCCTGGCGCACCGGAACCTGACCCGGAACCGCATGCGGTTCGCGGCGTCCTGGGCGGCGTCGCGCTCGCGCTGTCGCTGACGCTCGCGTTCGACGCGATATTCGCGGGGGTCGCCGGCCAGATCACGACCTACATCGAGCGCGCCGGAGCCGACGTCTGGGTGTCGCAGTCGGGCGTCCGCAACCTCCACATGGTCGTCTCGACGCTGCCGGACGGCGTCGTGGACGAGGTCCAGGGCATCCCCGGTGTGACTGCGGTGACGCCCATCCTGGAAGCGACGGATACGGTCGCCGCCGGCGATCAGCGAGCCGTGGCGTACGTCATCGGGCTTCCGGCGGGTGCTTCGATGGGCGGTCCCTGGGACGTCGCCGAGGGATCGGCTCGTGTCGGGAGCGGCGAGATCATCCTCGATCGCGGCTTCGCGCGCAGGGCTGGGGTGACCATCGGGGACACCGTCCAGGTGCTCGGCAGACCCGCGCGCATCGCCGGGCTGTCGCGCGGGACCGCCAGCCTCGTGAACTCGATCGCGTTCGTCCCGTTCGATGACTTCCGGACGATGCTGGGCGGCGCTCCGGTCATCAGCTTCGTCCTCGTCCGGGTCGAGCAGGGCGGATCCGCGGATCGGGTCGCCGCCGACATCGAGCGCCTCGTGCCGGGTGTGACCGCGCAATCGCGCGCTGCCTTCATCGACCAGGAACGGCGGATCGTGACCGACATGAGCACCGACGTCATCGCGATCATGAGCGTCATCGGGTTCGTCGTGGCGCTCGCCGTGGTGGCCCTCACGGTGTATGTCGCGACCCAGGCCCGTCGCCGCGACTACGGCGTCATCAAGGCGCTCGGCGCCCGCGACCGGATGCTCTACGGCGTCGTCCTCGTCCAGGCCATCGCCACGGTAATCATCGGGCTCGTGATCGGCCTGGTGTTCACGGTCCTGCTCGCGGCCGCGATCGCGCGCACCGACCTCGACCTCGAGCTCGCCATCACAGCCCCGTCGCTCGTCAAGGTCGGGCTGTTCGGGGCGGTCATCGCCGGGCTGGCCGCCATCCTGCCGATCCGGCAGGTCGCCCGGGTCGACCCGGCCGTCGTCTTCCGGAGAGGAGCCGCGACATGAGCGGACCGACGCTCGACGTTCGTGATGTCACCAAGCGCTTCGGCGACGGCCAGACGGGCGTGCTGGCGGTGCGTGGCGTGAGCCTTGCCGTGGAGCCAGGCGAGATCGTGCTGATCATGGGCCCTTCGGGCTCGGGCAAGACGACCCTGCTCTCGATGATGGGGGCGCTGCTGCGGCCGACCGACGGCTCGATCCACCTTGACGGGACGGCGATCTCGGATCTGTCCGAAGGCCGCCTGCCCGACATCCGGCTGCACCGGTTCGGGTTCATCTTCCAGGACTTCAACCTGCTTTCTGCGCTCACCGTCCTCGAGAACGTGTCGGTGGTGGCCGAGCTGGCGGGGGTTCCTGGCCGCACCGCGCGCGACAAGGCACGGCGCCTCCTGACGGACCTGGGCCTTGGCGAGCGGCTGGAGTTCCTGCCCGAGAAGCTGTCGGGTGGCGAGAAGCAACGCGTCGCGATCGCACGGGCCCTCATCAACGACCCGACGCTGGTCCTCGCCGACGAGCCCACCGCGAACCTCGACTCGAGGATCGGCCATGAGATCATGCGGCTCCTGCGGCGGATCGCGAAGGATCAGGGCCGCAGCGTGGTGATCGTGTCCCACGATCAGCGCATCCGCGACATCGCCGATCGGGTCCTGTGGCTCGAGGACGGCGCGTTTAGGGACATGGTCACCATGGTCATCGACCCGGTCTGCGGGATGGCGGTCGAGCGGGAGCGAGCCGTCAGCGCGGAACGCGAGGGCGAGACGTACTTCTTCTGCTCCCGTGGCTGCCGCGAGGAGTTCCTCGGGCAGATCGTGGTCCCCGACGCCGAGCTGGCCCACGTCGAGTGCATCGAGTGCCTGTGACGGCGTTCGCACCGATGTTCTCACCAGTCCGTCAGCACTCGTTAAGGCCGCACTCAGCCGCGTCCGCTTCGATGGTGGCATGGACTCGCGCACATCGATCCTGATCGATCGATTCCGAAGGAGCGACCGTCGACCCCTTCAGCACCACGACGGAACGTCCCCGGATCACCTCATCGAGATCACGGTCGATCATGGCTTCCGACCAACGCGCGTCGTCGCGCCCGCAGGCGAGCCTCTCGTCCTGGTGTTCCGCAAGCAGGACCAGGACGAGTGCTCGGAGCGCGTGGTGTTCTCGTCGCCGCATGTGGAGCGCCACCTCGTGCCGGGCGCCGACACGAGCGTGCGCCTGCCGCCTCAGCCCCCGGGCGAGGTCCGCTACACATGTGGGATGGGTCGCTACCGAGGGGTGATTCAGCTCGTGGAGGATCGCCCTCGCTCGGCTCCCGCCCGCCTGCGTGGTTGGGCCTCCGGACACGAGGAGGCGCGCGGGCTCGCGGCCAGCCTCTGGATCTGTTCGTTGCCGCTCAGCGCCCCCCTGTCCGTGCTCGCGCTCGACTCGAGCGCGATCGTCCCGGGCGCGCTGTTCGCCCTGGTGGCGTGGACAGCGGGCTGTCTCTGGGCCTATCGCGAGCGCTCCCACTCGCACGAGGACGAGCGATCGTCGTCCACGCCTCACGCGTCCGGGCGGCCCTGAGGGCCCGCCGGACCCATCGCTATCGGAGGTCCTCACCATGAACGCCCATCTCCATGAGACGCCTGCGGATGTCGCCCGCGGCCGACGCCCACCCGCGTCATCGGGCGCCGTATCGCCTCGGCGGCGTCCGCGCTGGCTCCTGCCCGGCATCGCGATCGCCGCCGTCGTGGGAGCGCTCGTGCTGGCCGGTGTGATCCCGTTCTCCGTCGTGGCCTACGGGGGCTTCATCGTGGGGATGATGGCGATGCACCTGGGAGGCCACGGCCACGGCGCCCACGGCGGCCATGGGGCCGGCAGCGATCACCGTGATCATGGCGGCGATCTCAGTCCGGTCTCACCTGCCACTCAGCGGAGCACCGCAGGCTCGGATGCGTGGGCCGGATCGCGGGCCGCGGACGCATCAGACACAGATGGGATCGAAGATGACCAGCATCGCTCACACACGTGCCACTGACGGGCAGGCCGTCCTGTCGACGGCGACAGCGCGGCTGCACGCTCCCGCCCCGCGCGTCGCCAAGGTCGACCGCGACGCCGAATACCAGGCGCTGATGCGCAAGTGGTGGTTCGCGGCGGCCGTCGGTGCGCCCACCATGTTCCTCTCGTACCCCTGGCTCATCCCGGGCCTGCGCGACATCTTCGTTCGGGGCAGCGCCGCCCTCTGGGTCCTGTGGGCCGTCATGGGGGTCGCGTCCTTCGCGGTGCTCGCCTACTCGGGGCGCCAGTTCTTCACGGGTGCATGGGAGGCATTGCGCCACCGGCAGGCGAACATGCACACCCTCATCGCGATCGGCACGGGCACCGCGTGGGTCTACTCCTCGGTGGCCCTGCTCTTCCCGCAGCTCTTCCCGTCCGCCGAGATGACCGATGTCTACTACGACGTCACCGTCGTCGTGACGGCACTGGTAGTCCTGGGCATGGCCATGGAGGTCAAGGCGCGTGGCCGGACCTCCGAGGCCATCGAGAAGCTCATCGGCCTGGCGCCGCGGACGGCACGGGTCGTGCGTGACGGCGCCGAGGTCGATGTCCTCGTCGACGAGGTCGTGGTCGGCGACATCGTGGTCGTTCGGCCCGGCTCCAAGGTCCCCGTCGACGGCATCGTCACCGAGGGATCCTCGGCGCTCGACGAGAGCATGATCACCGGCGAATCGATGCCGGTCGCCAAGCGCCCGGGCGACGAGGTCATCGGTGCCACCCTCAACACGACCGGCAGCCTGCGCTTCCGGGCCACCAAGGTCGGCGCCGACACCGCCCTGGCGACCATCGTCCGCATGGTCGGCGACGCGCAGGCGTCCAAGGTGCCCATCCAGCGCATCGTGGATGTCGTTTCCGGGTACTTCACCCCGGCCGTGGTCATCCTGTCGATCCTGGGCTTCGTCATCTGGTACGACTTCGGGCCGACGCCGGTCTTCGCCTACGCGACCATCGTCGCGGTCACGACGCACATCATCGCGTGCCCGTGCGCCCTCGGCATGGCGACCCCGTTGTCGCTCACGACCGGGGTGGGCCTTGCGGCCAGCCACGGCATCCTCATCCGCTCCGGCGACGCCCTTCAGGCGGCCAAGAGAATCGACACGATCGTGCTCGACAAGACGGGCACCATCACGGTCGGCACGCCGGCCGTCACGGACA
>JAXLXC010000046.1:0-28090 GCA_046328155.1 Chloroflexota bacterium | reverse complement strand
TGGCGTAGACCTCCGGGACCACGCCGCGAGCCACCAGCCGCTCGACGGTCTCGGCCACCAGGGCCTCGAGGATGGCGGCTCCGACCACCGTGGACGTGGGCGCCACCCGGGCCCCGAGCCCCTCCACCTCCACCGCCGCGTCGCCCACCGCGCCGCCGTTGTCGATGGCCACGTCCACCAGCTCGTGGAGCCGCCGCCCGTCGTGGACGCGCGCCGAGCCGGAGGTGGCATGCCGCAGGCTGGTCACCCCGATGGTCCGCGCCCCCGCCGCCCGGGCCAGGCTCGCGAGCTCCGTGGTCACCGCGTTGCTCCCCGAGTTGGAGCCCAGGATGAGCACGTCGCCCGCGTCGATCGGGTGGTCCGACAGGAGGATCGCGGCCAAGCCGGGCATCCGCTCCAGCGTGGTGCTGAGCGGGGCGCTGGCATGGAGCATCAGCCCCTCGAACAGGATGGGTCGCACGCGCACCAGACCACCCGCCCGATAGAACAGCTCCTCCGCGAGCATGTGCGAGTGGCCGCTGCCAAAGGCATGGATGACATGCCCCGAGGCGATGGCGTCCGTCATCAGGTCGGCCGCCGCGGCGATCCGCGGCCACTCCTGGTCGAGCAGGCGCGCGATCAGGTCCGTGACGGTCCGGAGGTAGCGCCGCCCGGCCGGTTCCAACGGCCCGCTCACGATCGCCCTCCCTGGGCCGACACCGCGGCCGGCTCGCGCCAGACGTGGACCAGCGACGCGTACCGGCCCGGGTCGGGGCGCATGCCCAGCGCGAGCGCGCCATCGAGCGATGTGCCATCAGCCGTGCGCACCGCCGCGCCCATCGCGCGCTCCGCCAGCTGCGCCTCCAGCCGGCGTCGAAGCGGCCTGCCCTCGGCCAGCAGCCTGCCCCCGACCGCCACCGGGACCACCATGCCCTGGTCGGTCGACCCAGTGCGCGCCGCCCCCACGGCTGCCTCCATGAGCACGACCAGCTCGTCCGCGGCGTCCTGCGCGATCCGCTCCGCAACCACATCCCCTGCGTCCGCCGCGCCCAGCACGTCCGGCGCGAAGTGGGCGATGTCGTTGACGGGGCGCGGCACGCTGTGGACCCGGATGCCCAGGTCCGCCAACCCCCCGAAGCGCGCGGCGGCGGCGGCCACCAGCGCCGTGGCCGGGCCGCGGCCATCGGACGCCCGAAGGGCTGCCCGCAGCCCCTCGCGGCCGATCCAGAACGCGCCGCCCTCGTCACCCAGCAGATAGCCGTGGCCGGACAAGACACGCGGCTCGCCCGCCTCCGGCACCACCAGACAGGCGACCCCGGTGCCCGCGGTGATGCTCACGCCCCAGCCGAGCGACAGCGACCCCGCGTGGCAGGTGACCGTGTCATCCGCCAGCCACACGTCCGATGCCCCGATGACCCGGTTGACATGCCGGCACAGCCGCACCTGCGAGGGCTCGTCGGCGGGTGCCGTGGAGAGCCCCAGGACCACCCGGTCGCAGGCACCGAAGCCGCTGCCCAGCCAGCCCTGGGCGATGGCGGAGGCGACCGAATCGACTGTGTCGCCCTCGAGCCGAGACACGCCATGGACCTCCACCACCCGCTCCCCCGAGGAGTGGCGAAGGCGGATGGCCGACTGGCCGCCATCGACCGCGAGCACGCGCATCAGGCAAGCCGCCGCCGCTGGAGGGTGGGCGCCACCGCGCTCGGCACGCTCGCGCTCAGCTGGTATCGGTCACCGCGATAGACGCAGTCCGCGACCATGATCACCCGACCCCGGGTGTCCGAGTCGGTCATGCGGAGGCGCAGGCACGCCTGACGAGGCGGGACGCCCAGGGCACGGCGGACGGCTGGCTCCGCGAGCACCGGCTCGATGGTCACGTTGGCCGAGCCCGGCACGATCCGATAGCGCCGCGAGAGCAGCTCGTACAGCGAGCCGTCCAGGTCCTGGGGCGCGAGACCCGGCACCAGCCCGGCGGCGACCCACGTGGTCTCGACCGCCATCGGCTCGCCGCTGCCCAGCCGGAGCCGGGTGAACCGGAGGACCTGCTCGCCGGCCGCGATGTGCAGCTGGCCCGCGAGGCCGGCGTCCGCATCGACCACCTCGAACGCGAGCAGCCGGCTCGATGGCACCAGGCCCCGCTCGCGCATGTCCTGGGTGAACGAGGTGAGGCCCAGGAAGCGCACCACCGGCTGGGGCAGGACGTAGGTCCCGGAACCCTGCCGCCGCTCCACGAGCCCTTCCGTGACCAGCGCATCCGTGGCGTTGCGCACCGTCATCCGCGCCACGCCCCAGCGCTGGCTCAGCGACCGCTCGCTGGGCAGCCGGTCGCCGGGTGCCGCGCCCGCCACGATCTCGCGCATGCGCGCCCGGAGCGCGTGATGGAGCGGCTCGTCTGCCTCCGGGTGGACCACTTCCACGGTCGATGCCACCGGCTCAGGTTATCGATTCGGCAAGTGGTCCACAAGTGGTCTCTAGACCACTTCCATACTCATAGGGCGTTCAGAACTGGACCCTGCGTGCAGAGCCGCCCTGTCACAGTGGAGAGGAGGTCGCGTGACCGGTCGAGGGCCGCCGAGCCGCGATCAAGCATCAGCCTCCCGCCGGGGGTAGTGTCTGCCCCCGCGTCGGCGGACCCATCCGCTCGACCAAGCGGCGCGCGATGTCGCTGACCTTCGCGGTGGTTGCCATCAAGCGATGTGGCCAAACGCGAGGTTCGCGACAGCAGTACCGGGCGGCTGCTCGGCGGGTGATAGTGATTCATGGCCAACAAGGTGGTGGTCCCAAGGATCGACAATGGTAGACACCTCCCGTGAGGGCCCTGCGCCCGTCGAAGGCGGAGATGGACAGGTCGAAGTCGTCCTAGCGCAACCTCAAGCGATGCCGGCACCGCCTACAACTTGGCCTGTGCTCAAGTTCACCCGGAATTCCCGCGGGTCTTCATCCTCCGGGTCCGCCACGCCTCCCGCCCATCCGTCTTCGGTGCTATCAATGCGCAGGCCATCGATAGCGATGCGATTGGTCGTCCAGCGCACTCCTCCCCGGTCGATGGCCGTGATCGCCCAGGGCGTAAGGAGCAGTAGCAATTCATACCTCAGAAGGCTTTGAGCGTCCACGACCGGACCCTTGGTCGGCAGCACCTTGAAACTCGGAGGGTCGAGCACATCGCCCAGAAAGGCGGTACCCCTCTCGACAACGCAGAGGCCAGTCGGGGTCGGCGTCCGAAGAAGGACCGACAGCGCACGGACCCCTGGATCTGGGGCAAGGAACGTGCCGCTCCATATCGAGCCTGCCTTGGGCTCAACCGCAATCCAGACCGAACGAGACCCGGCACCGGGCGCAACAAACTCGAAGTCCGGGCGACCACGTGGCCGCTCGACGACTGATGCATCGAATGTGGCCATGGAATCGTCGTCATTCATGTTGGTCACTTGTCCGGTCGGAAGAAGCGATGCATGACGACTTCGGTGCGACCGCTCGTTGACGGCCGCGTGAAGATCTCATAGGAGCCAGTGCGTCCGTTGAGACTGCCGGGCAGCATGTACTGGACGGAATCCGGTCCAAGGTTCGCCCTTGGCAATCTGTAAAAATCAGACTGTACGGTGCGGGTGCCTTGAGAGAATACCACGTCGTCGAAGGACCCTGGGAAGTTGTGGAGCGGCCCAGGCTCGTCTGCCATCCGTTCGAGCACCCGAGCGGAGTAGATCTTGCTCGTCGCCGCCCTCCGCTCGACCCGCGCCACACCGGTGACGACGTCGGCCACCTCGTCGGCGTGCTTGAGGGCCTGCTTGCCGAGGGAGCCCACCCAGGGCACCGCGGCGCCCGCGTTGAGGAGCGCCTGGAAGCCCGCGTTCTCGTCCCCCGTGAGCGCCCAGCGGGCGGCGTCGAAGCCCGCCCGGCCGAGGTCGACTGCGTCCCCCACCACGGGCACGAAGCCCACCGCGTCGAGCGCGACGTCGAACCACCCGCCGAGGTCGAACCCTTGGCCCCTGGGCACGTACGCGGTCACGGGGTAGCCGTCCCGGCACACCGGGTACTGCCCGGTGAGGCAGCCCGGGTTGACGAACGGGGCGCCGGGGCCGAGCGGGCCCGGCGCGCCGCCCAGGCCGAGCGCCTCGAGCAGGCCGCCCGGCATGCCCCCCAGCGCCGCCACGAACCGCCCCGACGGGTCGGTGTGGCGGAGCGGGTCGCCCAGGGCGTAGGCGTAGGGGGCGCCCGTGGCCGGGACCGCCGGGACGCCACGGACGGGGTCCCGCGTCAGGAAGGACTGGAGCGACGGGTCGTACGCCCTGGCGCGCAGGTCGACGAGGCCGGTGGCGTCCGCCCACTCGCCGGCGAAGCCGATGCCCGCGGGCAGGGTCGTGGATGGCCGCGGCCCGCCGTAGGGGTCGTAGCGGGCTATGGGGCCCATGGCGCCCGCGGCGTCCACCGCCGCGAGCACCGAGCCCCGGGCGTCGGCGAGGGTGGCGGCCCAGCCGGTGCCGTCGGCGTGGCCCAGGGACTGGAGCCCCGGCAGGTAGGCCTGGTCGCCCGCCGCGAGGACCGACGACAGGTCGCCGCGCAGGTCGAGGTCGAGGGGCGTGGTGACCGAGTCGACGGTCTGGGAGACCCGGTGCCGTCGCCGTCGAGCAGGTAGGCCGCGGCGTGGCCGCCGCCGGAGACGCCGGTGAGCCTGCCCAGGGCGTCGTAGGAGAAGGTGCGGGTGCCGTCGGTGAGCAGGGCCCCGGCGTCGTCGTACAGGAAGCCGGCATCGGCGATGCGGTCCGCGGCGTCGTACGCCCGGGCGACCGTGCCCGAGGGCGAGGTCACGGAGGTGATGTTGCCCACCGCGTCGTACCCGTACGCGTAGTCGCCCGGCCCGGGGAAGTCGGCGGAGGTCAGGCGGTCGAGGCCGTCGTAGCCGAAGGTGGTCGTCCCCTGGTCGTCGGTGCGCGACGCGAGCCTGCCCAGGGCGTCGTAGGCGTAGCCGAGCTCGAGCAGCGGGGTGCCGTCGCGGGCATGGTCGACGGCGGTGACCCGGGAGAGGGCGTCGTACGCATAGGTCGTGACGAGGTCGGCGGGTCGGGTGATGGTGGTCACCCGGTCGAGCGCGTCGTAGCCCAGGGTGGTCACGCGGGCGTCCCAGTCGCTGACCGTCGTGAGGCGGCCCTCGGTATCGTGGCCCAGGGTGACCGTGCCGAGCGACCCCGGGTAGCTCACCGACGTGGCGCGTCCCGCGTCGTCGTACCCGTAGCCCACCGTGCGGCCGCCTCGCGCGCTCGAGGTGAGCCGGCCCACCGGGTCGTAGCCGTAGGTGGTGGTGCCCGAGCCGTCGGTCATCGAGTCCCGGCGTCCCGTGAGGTCCCAGGCGTAGCTGATGGCAGGACCCGAGTCGGGGGTGACCGTCTCGATGCGGCCCAGCGGGTCGTACGCGTACGTGGTCTCCCGGTCCTCCGGGTCGATGGTGTGGTCGACCCTGCCCGCCGCGTCGTAGACCGTGAGCCATTCGTGCGACAGCGGGTCGGTGACGGTCGTCGGTCGCCCGGCTGCGTCGTAGCCGTAGGTCTCGCTGTTGCCCCGAGCGTCCTCGCGCTCGACGAGCCGGCCCGCGGCGTCGTAGTCGTACTCCGTCTCGCCGTCGAGGGCGTCGATGACCTTGGTCAGCAGGTGCGTGTCGTCATACTCGTACTCGGTGACCTTGAGCAGGGCGTCGGTCATCGACACCAGGTCATCCGCCGCGTCATACGCGTACTCGGTGAGCCCGTCCTCGGCGTCCGTCACGCCCACAAGGCGTCCCAGCCAGTCGTACTCGTAGGTCGTGACGCCGTCGAGCTCGTCGGTGACCGTGAGCACGCGGTCGGCGTCGTCATACGTGTAGCTGGTCTCGTGGCCGCCCGGATCGGCGACCGTCACGAGCCGGTCGGCGTCGTCGTACGTGTAGGTCGTCGTGCGGTCGGTGGGGTCGGTCCGGCTGACGACGCGGCCCTTGGCGTCGTATGCCGTCAGCCACTCGGCGTCACCGGCGTCCCGGACGAGCACCACTCGGCCCACGAGGTCGTACTCGTACTCGGTCCGACGTCCCTCCGCGTCCACCACCGCGGTCTGGTTGCTGGCGGCGTCGTACTCGTACTCGGTGACCGCGGGGTCGTCGCCCGGGATGGCGATCGAGGTGCTCAGCAGCCGCCCCGCGCCGTCGTACGCGTACGTGGTCTCGAGGCCTGCCGGGTCGGTGGAGGTCGCGACGCGCCCGAGCTCGTCATAGGTGTAGGCCCATGTGGCCCCCGTGGGATCCGCGGCGCTGGCCAGGCGCCCAAGGTCGTCGTAGTCGTACAGCCAGTCGTGATCGGAGGGCGTACCACCAAGCTCGTTGCCGAGCGGGTCCACGACGGTCGTCACGAACCCTCGGTCATCGACCTCGTAGGTCGTCTCCCGGTCCTCCTCGTCCTCGACCGACTCCAGGTACCCGGCGGCGTCATAGTCGAACCTGGTCGTGGCGCCGCCGGGCTCGGTCAGGCTGTCCAGCTGCTCGAGGATGGTCCAGTCATAGTCGGCCGCCTGACGACTGTTGGCTCCGGACGTCACGGTCAGCTCGTCGGGCAGCTTGTTCAGGTCATAGTCGACCTCGAACGAGCGGCCCTCGGCATCCACGATCTCGGTCGGGTCGCCATCGGTGTCGTACTCGACCGTCATCTCCCGGTCGAGCGGGTCCGTCACCTCGAGGAGACGGCCCATGGGGTCGTTCGTCAGGTGGGTCACCGCACCCAGCTGGTCCGTGACCCGGCGAAGGTGACCGTACGAGTCATAGTCGACCGCGTCGCCAGCGTCCTCCGCGTCGTACGTCGCGATGCGCTTGCCCTGTTGGTCGAAATAGAACGTCGTCAGGTCGCCTCGCGGCCCGAGGCCCTGGGTCGTGCCGGTCTGCGGGTCGAAGCTCAGGTCCGTCACGCCGCCAGCGCCATCGACCTGGCGGATGACGCGGCCCTGGCCGTCGTGGATGTTCTGCAGGAGGGTGGCCTGCGACGTATCGAGGATCCGCAGGATGCGACCGCGCCGGTCGAGCTCGTAGGTCAGGGTGTTGCCGGACAGGTCGGTCACGCCCGTCAGGCGTCCGAGGCCGTCGTATGCGTAGTCGACGTGACGCCCGTCCGGGAGGTCGATGCGGGTCACGAGCCCGTCGCCATCGGTCGTCACCGTGGCGGTGCGACCCGCAGCGTCCGCGAACCAATCGAGGTGGCCTGATCCGTCGTAGGCGAGCTCCATCTCCAGGTCGGAGCGCGCCAGCACGGCGTCCAGGCGGCCGTTCTCATCGAAGCGGTAGCCGGTCCGGTCGAGGCGTCGCAGCTCATAGCCGCCGGTGACCTCCTCGAACGTGAACGGTGCGCCGCCGATCGCGGTATAGCTGTCGTCCGGGTTGCGCAGGAACGCCAGCCGCCCGCCGTCCCCTGCGCGGAGGATCACGCCCTCGGGGTCGGTGCCGAAGGTCTCGATGCGCCAGTCGAGGCTTGTGAGCCAGCCGGGCCCGAGCAGCGTGTCTGGTGCGCCCTGCCCGAACGCTCGCTCCGCAGCCTCGCCGTCATAGACGCGCGTGAAGGACAGTGCGGGGGCGAGGCCGCCGAGGTCGATGTCGGTCACCGGACTGTTCGCGAACCCGTCCGAGGCATCGATCGGGTCGCCGATGATCGTGAGTAGCCGCTCGGCCATGTCCGACAGGATGTCGAGGAGGCTGGGGCCGAGCCAGGATTGACCGGCTGGGCTCGCCGGCGGATCGATGGTGCAGCTGCCCGAGTAGCGCTGGTCCCCGTGGACGATGCCGCTGATGATCCTGCCCTGGCGACCGTTCGCGAGCCCCTCGTACTCGATGAGGATGTTGTTGTTCTCCTTGTACGTGTTGAAGTAGCAGGTCGCTGGGTCGTTGCTGAACTCGATGACATTGGTCCCGGAGGACACGTAGTACGTGCCGACCGGTTGCGTCCAGCCGGTGCCTTGGAACGAGTACTGGACGCTGGTGATGACGAACGGCTCGCCCGACACGAACTGGATGCGAGTCGCCGTGTCGTCCCGGGAGCTCACCGTCCATGAGATCACGGGTTCGCCCGGGTCGATGGCGTCGTACTGGGCCGAATCGGGCACGTCGGTGAACCGCTTGACCCGTGACACGCTCTTGGAGTACAGCCGCCCCGACGCGTTCAGGTACCAGATCCGATGGCTCGACGCCTGGTACCAGTTGGATGCAGCCACGTGGCCATCTCTGCGGGCGGCAGCACTGAACTGGTGATAGCCGCTCCCGAGCGAGAGGCCCACGGCTTGTCGAGAGAGGACGCTGTTGCTCGTGGAGATGTCCTCCACGGCCAGGACGGTCAACGGGGAGTTGGCCTGGAGGTAGTAGTCCACGATCGTCCCGAACTCCCAGCGGACCGCGCGCACCGCGACGACGGGGTCGGTCCCCGTGGTGGGCGCCGTGGACACCGCGATCTCGACGGCGTCGCTGTTGCCATAGGGGTCAGTGACGGTGACGGTCTGCGTGCCGGTCGCGGTCAACTTCATGATGAACGTGTGGCCATCGCCACAGACGCAGGTGAACTGATACCGACGCTGGCCGTCGACGTCTGGCCCGTAGTCAGTGCCCGAGCCAGTCGAGTTCAGCGTGACTTGGCCCAGGTACTGGCGCGCCACGCGACCGTCCGCCCGCCGTGGGGTGACGGTGAGCGGGAACGGCTGGCCCACGACGACGCTGGTTGGCGCCTGGACATCGAGGTCCACGTCCGTGACCGTGACCGGGGAGGACGCCCCTGGGATGACCCCGGACGCGCTCGCGGTGAGAGTCCGGCTGCCCGTGTCCCCGAACACCACGCGGAACGTGTGACCCGTGCCGGACGCCGGGGACGTCACGGCAAAGGTGGCGCCGTCAGGGAAGGAGTCTGCGGGGTCCGAGCTCGCGAGCGAGATGGTCCCGGTCCACGAGACGACCGGCTGACCGGTCTCGTCGTTGATCACGACGGTCACGTAGTTGGCGGAGCCGACGGTCCCCGTCGGCATGGTCGACGTGACGAAGGCGAGCAGATGGGCGACCACCCTGACCTCAAGGGCGTCCGAGAGGCCGGTGTTCCCGGCCGCATCCGCTGCGCGCGCCCGGACGTCGTAGGTTCCTGGGACCAGCGGTGCAGCCGTGACCGACCACGTGCCGTCGCCGATCGTCCCGTCCGAGCCCATCCGGGGGCCGCCAACCAGCAGCTCGACCTGGACGGCCCCGGATGGGACCGTGCCGCTGAACGTGGGCGTGATGTCATCGGTGATGTCATCCCCCGAGGACACACCCGTATCCGAGCCGGCATCCAAGTCAGGCGTGGATAGCGCAGGCGGCGCGATCGTGTCGATCACCACTTCGAGCGGCGGGGCCCCGCCCACGACCGCGTCGTCGCCGTCGTACGCGCGAATCTCGAGCGTGTGTGGACCTTCACTGAGCGGCGGCAGCGTCACCTCCCACGTCCCGTCCGCGACGGTGGTGTCCGACGCGAGGACGACATCGTCCTCGAGCACGTCGACCCGTTCCGCGAGGGTCGAGTTGTTGCCACCAACGGTTGGGGTCATATCCGACGTGATGCCATCGCTGTCGTAGGCGCCCTCGCGAAGGGCCGTGAAGGCCACCTGGACCCACAGCTGGTCGAGCCGGAACTGCTGGAGCGAGGGGCAGTTGCACGACGCGCCGGCGAGCAGGGCATCCACGTCCGCGACGGTCCACGGCGAACCGTCCCAGGGGCGCGACGAGAGCGTCACCGACTGGGCGGCAGGCGGGTTCTGCGGGACCGTGCCGACGTTGTACTTGACTGACGTCGCAGGGTCGGTCACGAACAGTGCGCCCGTCTGCGCGGACGCCGGATTGCGCACAGATGCCTTGAGGGTGACCGAGTCGATGATCGCCGAGGTGTCGATGCCTGAATCGGGGAACGACACCGTCACAGACCCGCCGCGCACGAATACGTGGTCGCTCGCCCGCAGGATCGCCTCGTCGATGAGATTCCACGCCGTTGACCCGGAGGAGAGGGAAGCGTTCCCCGGTGAGCGCGACGTCGCCATCCGGTCGGAGGATCATGGTCTCCGGCGTGGACACGAGTGCGCCAGTGTCCGAATCGGATGTCAGGCGCGCTGGAGACTGCGTGTCGATCGTGACGACGAGGGCGCCGGTCTCGGTCTCCTCGTCGTTCGTGTCCGTCACCTTGACCCAGACGAGATGGTCTCCGTCGGCGAGGGCGTCGCTGGTGGCCTCCCATGTCCCGCCGCTCAGGCTCGTATCAGAGGCAACCAGCTCGCCATCCACGAACAGCTCCGCCAGATCGGCGCCAGGCTCGACAGTGCCGGTGAACGTGGGGGTCGTGTCGGCGGTGATCTGGTCGCTGTCGTATCCAGCAGGCTCGCGCGTCGAGTACGTCACTTCGACCCAGACCTGTCGGAGTCGGATGCCCGATGAGCTCGCCGGCGCCACGATGCCCACCTGGATGTCATCGACGTCGTCGACCGTCCAGGGAAGGCTGTCCCAGGTCCGGACCGGGAGCGTCACCGTCTGGTCGTTCGCGCCGTTCTGCGCGACGGAGGCCACGTTGTCGACCTCGCCATCGCTCGGTCTGCGGATGGCGATCCAGGCACCGTTGGCCGGCGCGTTGTTGCTGACGTTGGCACGCACGACGACCTGGCTGATCGCCTGCCCAGGGTCGAGCCCCGAGGATCCGAACGAGACGAACGCATAGCCGTTGGCGCCTGCGTAGACGTTGTCGCTCGCGTCGAGGAACGCCTCATCCACGAGGTTCCACGCCGTGGTCCCGGACGTGAGTGTCGCGTTGAGGAGCGCAGCGTCCGCGGTGGGTCGCAGGACCATGGTGGTGGGCACGGGGTCGAGGAACGCGGTGTCCGATGCAGCGTCGAGATCCGGGATGCTCGAGACGGGCGGAGCCACGGTGTCGAATGCCGCGACCTCCGCCAGGCCTGGTTAGGAGTTGCCGCCACCGTTGTCCGTGACGACCTTCATCCACGTGATGCCGCTGCGGCGCGTGAAGTCGAGGGTGAGCGGGACGGAGCTGTTCGTGTAGGAGGTGAGGTTGAACGCGACCGTGGAACTGTCCGAGAAGTGGATGGTGCCGATTCCGAAGTTGTCACTCGCGTTGTCACGGGGATAGAGCTGGATACGGTCGAGCGTCTGGGGCGTGGACCAGTCCACGCGCCACCAGGCGCCCACGGCCCGCGCAGCCACCGCCCAGTCCGTCTGGGTGTTCCCATCGGCTGCAAGCGGCGTTGGCTGGTTCCCATGGGCGGTGCTCGAGGAATACGACGCGAGGCCCGATGGGCGCAGGAGGTTTGCCGACGTGCTCACCGAGGTGTCGAATGCCGCGACCTCGGCGAGACCAGAATTGCAGGTGCTGCCGCCGCCATCGGTCACGACCTCGACCCAGGCGATCCGCTCCTTGGCTGCGAAGTCAAGCGTCAGCGGGTTGCTGCTGTTGGTGGTGCCTCGAAGGTCGAACGGTACTGCGGTGCCGTCGGAGAACCGGACCCGCCCGAACCCGAAGGTCTCGCAACTGCCGTCGCGCGGGTACAGCCTGACTCGATCGAGGGTGATGGGCTGGCCAAGCGTCGCCCGCCACCAATCGCCTGGCGCGTATCCGATCTCCGCCCAGTCGGTGGTCGTGTTGCCGTCGATGGCCGCCGAGGCAGGGTAGCTCGCGCTGTAGATCTCGCTCGCAGTTGCCACTGCCCACGACGTGCCGGTGGGATACCGCACAAGGTTCGGGCTGGACGCCGCTGAGGCCGGGCTCGGCGCGAGCAAGGAGCCAACGACGAACACAGCCATGACGGCGGCGCGCACGATGCCGCCAGTTCGCCCGGACCGGAACGCCTCCATCGCACGACCCCTCCCGAAGTCGCGGCGGCCAACGTCGCCCTAGGTTCGGCAGCGTACCCCCGGCGTCAATGAACGAAGGTACCGACAGGCCGCTGCCAACGGTTCCCCCCGAGATGACGCGGTCACCCTGGGCCACGATACCGAGGGCCGCCTCACGACGGTCAGCGACTGGGACGCCCGCGTGACCACCCTGGGCTACGACGCGCTCGACCGGGTGACCACCATCACCCGACCCGCCGACCCTGTCACGACCTTGGCGCATTGACGCCCTCTCCCGGGTCACCGCCGTCGACCATGCCCGCGACGGCACCCCGCTGCTCGAGCTCGGCTACGCGCACGACGCCCTGGGCAGGCTCACGTCGCGCACCGACGACCAGGGGACGACCACCTTCGCCTACGACGGCTATCTCGACCGCCTGACCTCCGCCGACTACCCCGGGCCGGGGGACTACGCGCGGGTACGACGCGGTGGGCAACATCACCTCCGTGGACTCGCCCTCGGGCACGGTCGCCCGGGCATGACGCCGCGGACCGCATCGCCGATGCCGGCTTCCTGTACGACGACGCCGGTGGGCCCTGCTCACCGACGGCACCCGCACCTTCTCCTACGACGCCCTGGGCAGGCTCACCGGCGTTCCGGCGGCGGCCACGCCGCGGCCTACCTGCTCGACGGCGACGGCACCGGGGTCTCCCAGACCGTCGACTCGGGTCACCACGCCCTCGACCTCGACCTGCGCGGCGACCTGTCGTCGGTCCTCGCGGCGGGCGACCAGGGCCTACCTGCCGGGGCTCCAGTCCCTGGGCCACGCCGACGGGCACCGGCTGGGCCGCCACCCTCGCCGACGCCCAAGCTCGGTGCTCGCGGCGGTGGATGCCGCGGGCGCCATGGGCCCCGTCGCCCGCTACGACCCCCTACGGCGGGCTGCGTCGGGCTCGACCCTGCCTGATGGCGTCGGCTTCGCCGGCGAGTGGGCGGACGCCACCGGCCCGCCGACCTGCGCGCCCGGGGCGGCCGACCCGTCGCTCCAGTCCTTCCTGACGCGGGACCCCGTCCGTGGCGTCCCGGCGGCTCTTGCCACGGGCGCCCCCTACGCCTACGCTCCTTGGGCGACCCGCTCCGCCACACCGACCCGTCGGGGGCGGTTCGTGGCGGCGCTGGGGGGCATGCCGGGCGGCCTGCTCGGGAGGGTGGCCGGCCCGGGCGGCGCGGCCGGGCCCGGGCTCGGCCCCGGCGCCCTGCCCGTCAACCTGGCCGCCTCACCGGGCAGTACCCGGTGTGCCGGGACGAGCACTGCGACCGCGCATGCGCCCAGGGGCCAAGGGGTTCGACTCGGCGGGTGGTTCGACGTCGCGCCGCCTTCCTCGACGCGGTGGGCTTCGTGCCCGTGGTGGGGACGAAGTCGACCCTCGGCCGGGCGGAGCTGACGCCGCCCGCTGGGCGTCACGGGGACGAGAACGCGGGCTTCCAGGCGCTCCTCAACGCGGGCGCCGCGGTGCCCCGGGTGGGCTCCCTCGGCAAGCAGGCCCTCAAGCACGCCGACGAGGTGGCCGACGTCGTCACCGGTGTGGCGCGGGTCGAGCGGAGGGCGGCGACGAGCAAGATCTACTCCGTCGGGTGCTCGGAACGGATGGCAGACGAGCCTGGGCCGCTCCACAACTTCCCAGGGTCCTTCGACGACGTGGTATTCTCAAGGCACCCGCACCGTACAGTTCGATTTTGGCGGTGATCGCTGCGCGAACCTTGGACCGATTCCGTCCAGTACATGCTGCCCGGCAGTCTCAACGGACGCACTGGCTCCTATGGCATCTTCACGCGGCCGTCAACGAGCGGTCGCACCGAAGCCGTCATGCATCGCTTCTTCCGACCGGACAAGTGACCAACATGAATGACGACGATCCTATGGCCACATTCGGATGCATCAGTCGTCGAGCGGCCACGTGGTCGCCCGGACTTCGAGCTCTGTTGCGCCCGCCGGCCCCGTTCGGTCTGGATTGCGGTTGAGCCCAAGGCAGGTTCGATATGGAGCTGCACGTTCCTTGCCCTGCATCCAGGGTCCGTGCGCTGTCGGTCCTCTTCGGACGCCGACTCGACCGGCTCCTGCGTTGCCGAGAGGTACCGCCTTCTGGGCGATGTGCTCGACCTCTCCGAGTTTCAAGGTGCTGCCGACCAAGGGTCCGGTCGACGCTCAAAGCCTTCTGGAGGCATGAATTGCTACTGCTCCTTACGCCCTGGGCGCATCACGGCCATCGACCGGGAGTGCGCTGGACGACCAATCGCACCGCTATCGATGGCCTGCGCATTGATAGCACCGAAGACGGATGGGCGGAGGCGTGGCGGACCCGGAGGATGAAGACCCGCGGAATTCCGGGTGAACTTGAGCACAGGCCAAGCTGTAGGCGGTGCCGGCATCGCTTGAGGTTGCGCTAGACGACTTCGACCCGTCCATCTCCGCCTTCGACGGGCGCAGGGCCCTCACGGGAGCAGGTCTACCATTGCCCATCCTTGGGACCACCACCTTGTTGGCCATGAATCATCATCACCCGCCGAGCAGCCGCCTGGTACTGCTGTCGCGAACCTCGCGTTTGGCCACATCGCCGGATGGCAACCACCGCGAAGGTCAGCGACATCGCGCGCCGCTTGGTCGAGCGGATGGTCCAGCCGTGGACGCGGGGCAGACACTACCCCGGCGGGAGGTTGATGCTTCGATCGCGGCTCGGCGGCCCTCGACCGGTCACGCGACCTCCTCTCCACTGTGACAGGGCGGCTCTGCACGCAGGGTCCGGGGGTCTCGAACGCCCTATGGAGGGCGGAGAGCTGGTCTAGAGACCACTTGTGGACCACTTGCCGAATCGATAACCTGAGCCGGTGGCATCGACCGTGGAATGGGTCCACCCGGACGGCAGACGAGCTGCCCGATCACGCGCTCCGGGCGCGCATGCGCGAGACCGTGGCGGGCGCGGCACCCGGCGACCGGCTGCCCAGCGAGCGGTCGCTGAGCCAGCGCTGGGGCGTGGCGCGGATGACGGTGCGCAACGCCACGGATGCGCTGGTCACGGAAGGGCTCGAGCGGCGGCAGGTTCCGGGACCTACGTCCTGCCCCAGCCGGTGGTGCGCTTCCTGGGCCTCACCTCGTTCACCCAGGACATGCGCGAGCGGGCCTGGTGCCATCGAGCCGGCTGCTCGCGTTCGAGGTGGTCGATGCGGACGCCGGCCTCGCGGGGCCAGCTGCACATCGCGGCCGGCGAGCAGGTCCTCCGGTTCACCTGGCTCCGGCTGGGCAGCAGGCGAGCCGATGGCGGTCGAGACCACGTGGGTCGCCGCCGGCTGGTGCCGGGTCTCGCGCCCCAGGACCTGGACGGCTCGCTGTACGAGCTGCTCTCGCTACCTGGATCGTGCCGGGGCTCGGCCAACGTGACCATCGAGCCGGTGCTCGCGGAGCCAGCCGTCCGCCGTGCCCCGGGCGTCCCGCTCGTCAGGCGTGTGCCTGCGCCTCCGCATGACCGACTCCGACACCCGGGGTCGGGGCGATCATGGTCGCGGACTGCGTCTATCGCGGTGACCGATACCAGCTGAGCGCGAGCGTGCCGAGCGCGGTGGCGCCCACTCTCCAGCGGCGGCGGCTTGCCTGATGCTCGCGGTCGATGGCGGCCAGTCGGCCATCTGCCTTCGCCACCCTCGGGGAGCGGGTGGTGGAGGTCCATGGCGTGTCTCGGCTCGAGGGCGACACAGTCGATCTGGTCGCCTCCGCCATCGCCCAGGGCTGGCTGGGCAGCGGCTTCGGTGCCTGCGACCGGGTGGTCCTGGGGCTCTCCACGGCACCCGCCGACGAGCCTCGCAGGTGCGGCTGTGCCGGCATGTCAACCGGGTCATCGGGGCATCGGACGTGTGGCTGGCGGATGACACGGTCACCTGCCACGCGGGGTCGCTGTCGCTCGGCTGGGGCGTGAGCATCACCGCGGGCACCGGGGTCGCCTGTCTGGTGGTGCCGGAGGGCGGGCGAGCCGCGTGTCTTGTCCGGCCACGGCTATCTGTTGGGTGACGAGGGCGCGTTCGACGGCCGCGAGGGGCCAGGTGGCAGCTCCTTCGGGCGTCCGATGGCCGCGGCCCGGCCACGGCGCTGGTGGCCGCCGCCGCCGCGCGCTCGGGGGTTGGCGGACCTGGGCATCCGGGTCCACAGCGTGCCGCGCCCCGTCAACGACATCGCCCACTTCGCGCCGGACGTGCTGGGCGCGGCGGACGCAGGGGATGTGGTTGCGGAGCGCATCGCGCAGGACGCTGCGTGGACGAGCTGGTCGTGCTCATGGAGGCAGGCCGGGGGCGGCGCACTGGGTCGACCGACCAGGGCATGGTGGTCCCGGTGGCGGTCGGGGGTATTGCTGGCCGAGGGCAGGCCGCTTCGACGCCGGCTGGAGGCGCAGCTGGCGGAGCGCGCGATGGGCGCGGCGGTGCAGCACGGCTGATGGCACATCGCTCGATGGCGCGCCTGCGCAGCATGCGCCCCGACCCGGGCCGGTACGCGTCGCTGGTCCACGTTCGGCGCGAGCCGGCCGCGGTGTCGGCCCAGGGAGGGCTATCGTGAGCGGGCCGTTGGAACCGGCCGGGCGGCGCTACCTCCGACCGTCGACCCGACCGCGCGCCTGCTCGACCAGGAGTGGCCGCGGACCGCCGCGGCGGCCGACCTGATGACGGACGCCATCGCCTCGGGGCATGTCATCCATGCCTTTGGCAGCGGCCACTGCACATGCTCGCGGAGGAGCTGTTCATCGGGCGGGTGGTCTGGTGCGCGTGCGACCCATCCTGTTCGGAGGGGCTGATGCTCCATGCCAGCGGCTCTGCTCAGCACCACGCTGGAGCGGATGCCCGGCTTGGCCGCGATCCTCCTGTCGGACCACCCGATCGACGCGGGCGACGTGCTCATCCTGGCCCAACTCGGGGAGCAACGCGGCGACAATACTCGCGAGCCTGGCCCGGGCGGCGGGGGCGCGGACCATCGGGGTGACCAGCCTGCGGCATGCCACCTCCGGCTCGGCGCGCGTCCACGACGGGCGGCGGCTCCACGAGCTGGTGGACGTGGCCATCGACAACGGCGGCGCGGTGGGCGACGCGGCGGTGGAGGTGGAGGGCTCAGCCCGGGTGGCGCCCACGTCCACGGTGGTCGGAGCCGCCATCCTCGAGGCCCTGGTGGCCGAGACCGTCGAGCGGCTGGTGGCTCGCGGCGTGGTCCCGGAGGTCTACGCCAGCAGCAACGTGGCCGGCGGGGATGCCGCCAACGACCGCTACCTCCGCGACCTGGGCGGTCGATGACCACGGGCACTTCGCCGTTCGCCATCCGGGGCGTCATCGAGGGCTTCTACGGCCGTCCCTGGACCCAGGAGCAGCGGCTGGCGCTCATCCCGTTCCTCGCGCAGCGCGGCATGAACAGCTTCATCTATGGCCCCAAGGACGACCCGCTGCTGCGACGCGACTGGCGACTGCCCTATGACGGCGTCTGGCTGACGCGTCTCCGGGAGCTGCTCGACCGGTGCGCCGCCCATGGGATGCGGTTCACGTGGTGCGTGTCGCCCGGGCTCTCGATGCGCTACTCCGACGACGCCGACCTGGATGCCCTCTCCGCCAAGCTGGACAGCGTGGCGGGCCTGGGCGTCGACTCCTTTGGCCTGCTGCTCGATGACATCCCGCGCGACCTGCGCCACGCCGCGGACCGCGCCGCGTTCGCGGACCTCGCGGAGGCGCATGCCCACGTGGTGCGCCGGGTGGCCGAGCGGCTGCCCCCGGGCGCCCACCTGGTGGTCTGCCCCACGCTCTATCGAGGGACGGGCACCGAGGACTATCTGGTGCGGCTGGCCGCGGGCATCGACCCCCGCATCGACCTGTTCTGGACGGGTCGGGCGATCTGCTCGCCCACGCTCGACCTCGCCGATGCGGCGGCGTTCACGCGCGCCACGCTCCGCCCGCCGCTGTACTGGGACAACTACCCGGTCAACGACGTGGCCATGGGCTACGAGCTGCACATCGGGCCGTACCGTGGGCGCGACCCGCTGCTGTGGCGCTCGTCCGCGGGCATCGTGGCCAACGGCATGGAGCTGTTCGAGGCATCGCGCATCCCGTTCGCGACCATCGCCGACTACCTGTGCGACCCGCAGGGCTACGACCCCGAGGCCAGCTGGCAGCGGGCGATCCGGGACGTCGTTGGCGAGCAGGACGCCGAGGCGTTCGGGCTGTTCGCGGACAACGTGCGGTCGTCGTGCCTCACCGATGACGACGCGCCCGTGCTGGGTCGCACGCTGGAGCGGCTGGGGCACGCGCTGGACCAGGGCGCGGATGCCACCCGCGAGGCGGCGCAGGAGCTGCGGGCGCTGGCGGACCGGTTCCTGGTGGCCGCCGCCCAGCTGCAGGGGCATGGCGTGGCCAATCGGGCGCTCATGGACGAGTGCCGCCCCTGGCTGGTCGTGTTCGAGCAGGGCGCGCACGCGTTGGCGCGTGTCGCGGACCTCGCGGCCCAGGGTCGACTGGCCACCGATGGCCCGGCCGAGCTGCGGCCCTTGCTCATCGGGCTCCGCCGGGCGCGCACGCGCGTGTACGGGGATGTCCTGGAGATGACCTTGTCCGACCTGTCCGGATACCTGTTCCGGCCGGGTGAGGTACCGGAAGCGGAAGGAGGCGCCACATGAGGAAGCATCGACGGCACACCCTGGGCGTGGGGGTCACGGCATTGGCCGCGGCCGCGCTCGTGGTGGGCGCGACGGGCACCAGCGTGCTGGCGCAGGACACGGTCCTGCGCATCTCCATGGGCTCGCCCGGCGAGGCGGGCATCCGCGTCTGGGACCAGATCGCCGCCGACTTCGAGGTGGCGAACCCGGGCGTGGACGTGCAGATGGACTACCAGGACGACGACCTGTACGAGACCATCGGCCTCCTCAACTCGCTCGCCAGCACCAACCCGCCCGACATCTACTTCGAGTGGACCGGCAGCCGGATGGCGCAGCGCGCCGCGGACGGCTACGCCGCGGACCTGTCCGAGTTCGTCGCATCCGGGCCGCTCGCGGGCATCTGGGACGACAGCGTGTGGCCGTCGGCGTCGGTGGACGGCAAGGTCGTGCTGGTGCCCCACACCGCCGACGTGACCAACGTGCTGTGGTACAACGTGCCGCTGCTCGCGGAGAACGGGATCACCCCGCCCACCACGTTCGAGGAGCTGCTCGCCGCGTGCGACACGCTCAACGCCGCGGGCATCGTGCCCATCGCCAGCGGCAACAAGGACCTCTGGGCGGCCGGCAACTGGCTGGCCCACATGGTCTCGCGCGTGGTCGGCGAGGAGTCGTACGACGCGCTCCTGTCCGGCGATGGCAAGTTCTCCAACCCCGAGTGGGAGACGGCCTTCGGCTACATCGCGCAGCTGCGCGACCACAAGTGCGTCAACGACAGCGTCAACGCCATCGCCGACAACGAGGGCGCGGAGCTGTTCTTCCAGGAGATCGCCGCAATGCATCCCATCGGCTCGTGGCTGGTCAGCTGGGCCATCGACGAGGCGCCGGACCTCGAGTTCGACTTCGTCAACCTGCCCGCCATGCCGGAAGGCTCCGTGGGCGACCAGGGCAGCGTCATCGGCGTCGAGACCGGCTACATGGTCAACGCCCACAGCGCCAACATCCCGCTCGCGGCGGACTTCCTGGCCATGCTCAACAGCCCCGACAACGTCAAGCGGTTCGTGGACGAGGCGGAGATCGCGCCCATCGCCAAGTCGGTGGCCGATGCGGGTGTCGAGGGTCGGTCGCTGCGTCTGGGCGAGATGCTCGCCGCGGCGCCGGCGCTGGTCCTGCCGCCCGACACGGGCTATGACCTCGAGGTCGCCGACGCGCTGTACCGCGCCGAGGCGGCGGTGCTGGGCGGCCAGGCCACCCCGGCCGAGGCGCTCGCCACCATGGACTCGACCCTCGGTCGATAGCTGGTCCAGGGGCCGGTCGCCGACGCCGTCCGTGACCGGCCCTTCAGCCCTCCCACCACCATGAAGCCCACCCGGGCCATCGTCCCGTGGCTGCTGCTGGGGCCTGCCCTGCTCGTGTTCGCGGCTGCGGTGCTGCTGCCGATGGTGCTCACCACCGGCTACAGCTTCACGGAGTGGAACGGCTTCGGGCCCATGACCTGGGTGGGCCTCGACAACTACGCCAAGGCGCTCGGCGACCCGGTGTTCATCGGGTCGTTCGTGCATGTCCTGACGTACATCGCGGCGACTCTGGTGCTGGAGGTCCTGCTGGGCCTCGTGCTCGCGGGGCTCGCCTCGATGCGCAGCGGCGGCCTGTGGTTCCGGGTCGCCATCTTCACGCCCGTGATGCTGCCCATGGTGGTCGTCGCGGTGCTCTGGCGCTTCGTGTACAACCCCGACTTCGGCCTGCTCAACGGCCTGCTGGAGTCGGTGGGGCTCGGGGGGCTCGCGCGCATCTGGCTGGGTGACCCGGACACCGCGCTGCTCGCGGTGAGCGTGGTGTCGGGCTGGGTGTACGCGGGCTTCTACATGATGATCTTCTACGCCGCGTTCCGGCAGGTGCCCGGCGAGGTCGTCGAGGCGGCACGCCTCGACGGCGCGGGCGAGTGGGCGCTGTTCCGACAGGTCAAGGTGCCCATGATCCGGGGCGCCATCGCGGTCGCGGTGCTGCTGTGCGTGACGGGTGGCTTCCAGGGCTTCGACCTGTTCTATGTCATGACCAACGGGCAGCCCTACGGCGCGACCGAGATCCCGACCACGCTGCTGGTGCGCACGGTGTTCCAGTTCGGCAACGTGGGCTATGGCTCGGCGATGGCCGTGCTGCTGACGGCCATCGTGGTCGGCGTGGGCATCGTGTACGCCCGGCTGTCGACCCGGCGCCAGGCCGCCGCCGAGCGTGCCGCGCGGGTGGCCCGGGCGGAGGTGGCGGCGTGACCGTCGACGGGGCCAGACGCTCGGACGTGGGCGGCGACGGCCAGCTGGTGCCCCGGATCCTGGTGCGGCTGGCGTTCCTGGCCATCGGCGTGGTGTTCATCTTCCCGATGGTCTGGATGGTCCTGTCGAGCTTCAAGACCAACCGGGACATCTTCCGCTCGCCCTTCGGGCTGCCCAAGGAGATCGACCTGGGACGCTGGGCCGAGGCCTGGGAGGTGGGCAACCTGGGTCGCTATGCCGTCAACAGCGCCATCGTCACCGGGGTCTCCGTCACGCTCATCCTGGTCCTGGGCGCCGCGGCCGCGTTCGCGTTCAGCCGCTACCGGTTCCGCGGGCGCGGGCTGATGCTGGGCGTGTTCGCGCTGGGGCTGCTGCTGCCGCTCCAGTCGTACTTCATCGCGCAGTCCAAGCTGTGGACCCAGCTCGCGCTGACGGACACGCTGGTCGGCCTGATCATCCCGTACACCGCGATGGGGCTGCCGCTCGCCATCTATCTGCTCAAGGTGTATCTGGACGCGCTGCCCGAGGAGCTGTTCGACGCGGCGCGCATCGATGGGGCCGGTGACGGCCGGATGTTCCTGGAGCTCGCCCTGCCACTGCTGCGCCCGGGGCTGGCGACGGTGGCCATCTTCTCCGCGCTCGCGTGCTGGAACGAGTTCCTGCTGGCGCTGCTGTATCTCCAGTCCGACGACGTCAAGACCATCCCGACGGGGCTGCTGGCATTCTCGTCGCGCTACGTGACCGACTACTCGCTGCTGTTCAGCGCGCTCTCCATCGTGACCATCCCCATGGTCGTCATCTACGTCGTGTTCAACCGCCAGATCGTGGAAGGCATCACGGCCGGCTCCGTGAAGTAGGGATCCGGGGTGGCCGCGCCCGTCGCGCGCGGGGGCCTGGGCGCGGGCGGGCCGGGGCACGGGCGGGCCTGGGCGCGCGGGGGCCTGGTCCCCACCCAGGGCCTGCGGGCCTGACCCAGGCCCCGTCTGTCGCGGTTCCCGAGATTCCGGGCCTATCGACGCCCAGCGCGCATCCGAGGCCCCCGCGTTCGTGCCGACGCCCCGGAAGGCCCCGCAACGGTGCCCGCGCGCCCAGATTCCGGGCAGGACGACCGAGCAGGCCCCCAGCAGACCGCCCGATGGCCGCGTCGGCGCCCGCCGGGTGGCCGCGTCGGCGCCTCCGCCGTCCTTACGCCCTGATTCTGGGAGCGGCGACGGCTGTCTGGGCCGGCGCGGCGGTGCGGGTCGGCAAACGCGGCGGCTCGGGTGCGGCCGGCGTGGTGGCTGCGCCGGTCATCCGCGCCTCGATATCGTGTGTAGTGTTGGGCGCCACCCAACTGCCTCGGCGAGGCGTTCCTGGGGACATGACGGAGCCCCGCTGAGTCTCCCTGGGAGCATCGGCGAGGTCGGCACGGGGCTCGTGGGCGGCCATCTGGGACGACTGGTCCTTTGGCGACACCCGAAGCTGCCCGCGGCGAGTGGTCCAGTGGCGGCTCATGGGGTCCCGTGGCCGTGGCGCGTCGCGATGTGCTGGCTCGCAACACTTCACACGATACGCGGGTCGATGGGTGTCGCGATGACGTCCGACAGCCGCCACTTGCCCACCGTGGCCTGGCCTACTGCCTCGGCTGGGCACCCCCGCCCCCGCCCCCGCCCCGCGCCCCCGCGTCCGCGGCCCGCGCAGATACCCCTAGGGGTATACACTCTGGGCCATGCAGGCCACGCCGAACGAGAATCGCCCGCCCGTCGACCCGAGGCTCAGCTGGTCGGAAGGCACGCCTGCGGCCACCGGCCCAGTGCGGCGACGCATCGTCATCGTGGGGGGCGTGGCCGGGGGCATGAGCTGCGCCGCGCGCGCCCGCCGACTGGACGAGCATGCCCAGATCGTGCTGTTGGAGCGTGGCGACCACGTGTCGGTCGCGACGTGCGGGCTGCCGTACTACCTGGGCGGCGAGATCACGGACGAAGCCCGGCTCCAGGTGCAGACGCCGCGGTCGCTGGCGGCCTCGCTCGACCTTGACGTGCGCGTGCGACACGAGGTGACCGGCCTTGACGTGGAGCACCGGACGGTCACGGTCCGCTCCGACACGGGCGTCGAGGCCCTTGCCTACGACGCGCTGGTCCTGTCGCCCGGCTCGCTGCCTGCCCGGCCGCCCATCCCCGGCATGGACTCGCCGCGCGTCCGCACGCTGCGCACGATCCACGACGCGCGGCGGCTGATGGACGACATCGGGTCGGGTGCTCGGCATGCCGTGGTGCTGGGCGGAGGCTTCATCGGGCTCGAGGTGGCGGAGGCGCTGCGGGGCCGCGGCCTCGAGGTCACCGTGGTCGAGGCGGCCCGGCACGTCCTGCCGGCCCTGGAGCCGGAGCTGGCGTCGCGGGTCTCGGCCGAGCTGCGCGCGATGGGCATCCAGGTCCACGACGGCACGGCCGCGACGGCCATCCACCATGCATCGGGGCGCGACGACGTGGTGCTCGTGGATGGCTCGGTGCTCGCCGCCGACCTGGTGCTGGTCTCGGTCGGCGTGCGCCCTGACACCGCCCTGTTCGAGGCCGCGGGCATCGCGTGCGAGCGGGGCGCCATCGTGGTCGACGAGCACGGGCGCACCTCCGTGCCAGGGGTGTGGGCGGTGGGTGACGCCGTGGCGAGCGTGGATGCCGTGACTGGCGTCCGGGCGCCGGTGCCGCTCGCGGGTCCCGCGAGTCGTGCGGGGCGTCTGGTCGCCGACGACATCCTGCGACCGTCCCAGGCGCGGCCGGTCCCGCCACCGGTCGCCACGGCCGTGGTCCGGGTGGGGTCCCTCACGGTGGCGACCACGGGCGCCGGCCATGCGCGACTGGTCGACCAGGGGATCGAGCATCGCACCATCCACATCCACCCGAACGACCACGCCGGCTACTTCCCGGGCGCCCAGGCCATCCACCTGGTGGTCCACTTCCGAACGGGCGACGGGCTGCTGCTCGGCGCCCAGGCCGTGGGGCGGTCCGGGGTCGACAAGCGCATCGATGTCCTCGCCACGGCGATCCGGGCCCGGATGTCGGTCGCCGACCTCATCGACCTCGACCTCACGTATGCCCCGCCCTATGGCCAGGCCAAGGACGCGGTCAACCTCGCGGGGATGCTCGGCGAGGACGTGCTGCAGGGCTCGGTCGTGCTCTGGTATCCCGAGGACCTGGAGTCCGTGATGGCGTCGAGCCTGCTGCTCGACGTCCGCGGCCCGGCCGAGTTCGCCACGGGCCACCTGCCCACGGCCCGCAACATCCCGCACACGGCCCTGCGGCAGCGGCTCGACGAGGTCCGGAGCCTGGCGGCCGGGCGACCCGTGCGGCTGCTGTGCGCATCGGGCTTCCGCTCGCACCTCGCGCATCGGGTGCTGACGCAGGAGGGCTTCGACTCGGCGACCCTGTCGGGCGGCATGATCACCCTGCTCGATGCGCGTGGGCCGGAGGTCGAGCCGATGCTCGTGACCGGCTCGCCCGCGCCGCTCGCGGCCTAGCCGTATCGCACCTCGCCGCGCCAGCCTGACCCACCCCACCCCCACCCGCATCCGAGGAGCGACCCATGACCCCTGCCGCCACCGTCCCGCCCCGCGACGCGCAGCGAGCCATCCTCCACCGCCTGCGACGTGCCCAGGGTCAGCTCGCGGCGATCGTCGCCGCCGTGGAGGCCGGCGGATCGTGCCGCGACGTGGTGACCCAGCTTGCCGCCGTCTCGAGCGCGCTCGACAAGGCGGGCTTCGCGATCATCGCGACCGCGATGCGCGATTGCGTCGCGGAGCCGGCGACCGAGCGGCCGGACCGCCTCACCACAGACGAGCTGGAGCGGCTGTTCCTGATGCTCGCCTGAGCCCGGCGAGCCCGACCACCCGTCGCAGGCGGGCCACCCAACCACCACCATCGGAGGATCCCATGTGCTCACCCGCCACCTGCCGCGTGTGCGGCAAGACGACCTGGTCCGGCTGCGGTCGCCACGTCGACCAGGTCATGCGGGGGGTGCCCGCATCGCGACGCTGCCAGGGCCACGACCAGGGCAGCCGGACGGACGATGCCGGTCGCAGCCTCATGGACCGACTGCTCGGCCGCTGACCGGCGATCAGCTGCGCTCGGCCTCGACCTCCCGAGCCAGCTCGGCGGCGATCCGGTCGACCACGCCCACCACCAGGGCGTTGCCCATCATGAAGGCGCGTCGGCCGTCGGGCATCCCGGTGTCGGTCCAATCGTCCGGGAAGCCATCGAGACGCTCCAGCTCGCGCGGCGTCAGCCGCCGGAAGCGCCCGCTCGGCGTCTGGATGAGGTGCTTGAAGCGTGACGGCGTTGGGCCGCCCTCCGCGGTGAGGATCGTCCGCGATGGGCCGTCGACCGGATCGGGGAACGGGATCGCGCCCTCGGCGTACTCGTAGGGAGTGCCGCTGCCCTTGTGGACGCGCTGCTCGCGCTTGGCACCCTTGAGATAGCTCCAGGCTGCCAGCTGGCGCTCGGGCACGAAGAAGGCCTCGGGCACGTCGGCCTCGGGCTCCAGGATGTCCCCAAGCGTGACCCGCGGCTCCTCCCAGACGGGCGCGAGGTCCTGGGTCCAGACCTTGCGATGCGACATGTAGCCCGCGTTCCGGAAGGCCGTCTCGCCGCGTCGCGCCCCGAACTGCTCGGAGACCTCCACCGGGTCGCCCAGCAGCTCGAACGACTCGAACAGCTGGCCCAGCGGCGCGTCCGCCACCGGCAGCGCCCGACCGAGCACGCCGCGGTGGAGCACCTCGGCCGGGTCGCGTGGCCCGGGGCCCGCCAGCCGGGCCACCATGTAGACCCGCCGACGCTTCTGGGGGAAGCCATAGTCGGCGGCATTGACCACCCGCCACTCGACCTCGTAGCCCAGGTTGGCGAGCGTGACGAGCATCACCGCGAAGTCGCGGCCACGCTGCCCCGCGGGCGACTTGAGCAGCCGGTCGACGTTCTCCAGGAACAGCCAGGGCGGCCGCTTCATGGTCAGCAGCCGATGGATCTGCCACCACAGGACGCCCTTCCTGCCCTCGATTCCCAGCGCCTGGTTGAGCGTCCGGGCGACGGAGTAGTCCTGGCAGTTGTGGACGACGCAGCCGTCGGCGACATACGACTCGTCGTCGGCCACCGAGAGGTTGTGGACCGTGGCGCCGGGCGCGGCTTCGATGGAGCGGACGGTGCGCCAGCCATGGGCGCCCTCCACGAACGACAGCCGCTCGCCGCCCGGCAGGCTCAGCCGGTAGGTGGTGCCGCCACCCGCGCTTTGCACCGCCCGGATCGATGGGACGACGTCGAAGGCGCGCTGGGCCAGCAGGGCCAGGTCGAACGCCCGGCCCCGGTCATCGGTCTCGGTCGACCAGGGGCCAGCGTCGGGCGCGCCGAGGCCCCCGCCTGGGCCCTCGCCCCTGCCGAGGGCCGCGCGCGCCTCCTCGGCCGATGGGCCGTCGGTGGGCAGCACCTGGCACACCAGCGTGTCCCGGTCGAACAGCTGGGCCTCGATCCAGCGTGGCTCGTCGGTCCAGCGGTCGAGGCTCCGCGGGCCTGCCCAGGTGTAGTCGCGGCGACGCGCCCAGAACGGGTGCTCCTCGGTGGTCCGGATGTCCGGCAGACCGTGGCCGTGGACCACGAGGGTCGACGGCGCCTCCCGCGACATCACCGCGGTCACCGGTCGCCAGCGGCCCAGATGGGTCAGCACCAGGTCGCCGACGACGACCTCCTCGATGGGTCGGTGGCCCGTCGCGGTGAGCACCACGGTGCCGGCCACGAAGCACGGGAAGCCGCCCACCAGCAGCTCGTGGTCGGGGATCTCGGTGCGGCCGGCCTCGGCCTGGTCCATGACCCGCTCGAGGTCCTCGTTGACATGCGCGGGCGAGTCGCCGAAGCGGGCGACATAGCAGTCGAACGCGTGCTGCCGGCTGGTCGCAGGCTCCCACTGGTTCGCCCAGACGGTCCGGAAGCCATGTGGCTCGAGGCCCAGCCGGAAGCCGCCGACCCCGGCGAACAGCTCGACCACCCGGGGCTGGCCGGCGGTCCCTGGCTCATCCCCGGATTGGCGGCTCATTCGAGGACCAGATGCTGCCAGCGCAGGCCGTGGGGCTCGAAGCGTCGGAAGCCGGCATCGCGGGTCACCAGCGTCGCGCCCTCCGCGATGGCGAGCGCGGCATGCTGCGCGTCGCTCACGTCTGGTCCCGTCACGCCACTCGCCCGGCACAGGCGGGCGACGTCATCGAGATGATGGGGACCCGGCCCAACGACCCGGCAGCGAGGGTGTCGCGCCAGCTCCTCGATGGCCGCCAGGGCCACCGCCATCGGCGTCGGATTGGCTTGGATGCGCCCGTTGGTCACGACGCGCACGAACCCGACGGCGACGAGCATGCTCAGGGCGAGCGTCTCTGGGCCATCAAGCTGCGACATGAGCCAGGCCTGGTACGCCGCATGCGCGGGGGCAGCAGGCTTGTGCGCATACACCAGGATGTTGACGTCGGGCATGAGGCTCATCGAAGACGGTCGATGTCGTCCTGGAGCTCCATCTCCTTGATGGCCTCGGGTGTGAGCTGGAAGACCTCGTCTGGGTCGCCGTACGTGATCATCCGGAAGGGCGGCACGGTTGCCTCTGGTGCCGGACGGAGCGCCTCTCGCAGCGCGTCGTTGACGACGTCGCTCAGCGTGGAGCCCGTGTCGGCGGCACGTCGCTTGGCTTCGCGGACGAGCCGGTCGTCCAGCACGAGGGTGGTTCGCATACCGGCGATCATACGTATGCGTCGCCACGAGGGCAAGTGGAGGGCGCGGTCAGCCGCGAGGGAAGTCGTCCCAGTCGCGCGGGCCGTCGTCGCTGACGCGTCGCTCCTGCTCCCGGAGCTGGAGCACCGCCTCCTCCGGGCTCACCGGGTTGACGGGCAAGCCCGTGCCCAGCTCCAGCCCCGCGATGACCCGCAGCCGCGGGTGGAGCTCCCAGTGCCAGTGGTAGGTCTCATCGACGCGCTCCTTGGCGGGCGCCGTGTGCAGCACCAGGTTGTAGGGCGGGTCGTCGAGCGCGCCGAGCGCCCGCAGCACGCCCTGGAGCGCATCCGCGGCGCCCTCCAGCTGCTCGTCCGTGGCACGCCCGAAGTCCGCCTCGTGGTGTCGCGGCACCACCCACAGCTCGAACGACGAGCGCGAGGCCCAGGGCGCGAAGCACACGGTCGAGGCGTCCTGGTAGACGAGCCGGTCGCGACGCGCGACCTCGTCGCGGACCAGCCGGCACCAGGGGCAGACGCCCTCGCGGATGAGATACCGGGCCGCGCCACCCAGCTCCTCGCCCAGGCGATGGGGGATCTGGGGCAGGCCGTACAGGTCGA
>JAXLXC010000045.1:0-28931 GCA_046328155.1 Chloroflexota bacterium | reverse complement strand
GCCGCGTTCGATCATCCCGCGCTGCCATGGGCCGCGCGGGCGCTAGGCTTGCGAGATGGCGGACCTCAGCCACGCGCTCGAGCAGTTCGACGCGGTCGACGAGAACCTGCGGCGCCTGGATGCGATCTGGCAGGAGATGCGCGGCCTCGTGCCCGACGGGATCGCCTTCGTCGGCGGCAGCCCGGAGGACCGGCGGTACCGCGAGCTCGGGCAGGCCTTCGAGGGGATCGCGACGGCGCTCCCGGCCCTGTCCGGCTACCGCATCACGGCGCGCCCGCTGAGCCTGGACGCGATCGGGCAGGCGCGGTTCGACGTCGCCGAGCTCGGGGAGCTCTCGGCACGCGTCTCCCTCGACGAGGAGGTCGGGCAGCCGGGCGTCGAGATCGACCACTACCGTGGCCGGCTCCAGCGGACACGCCGGCAGCTCGTCCGGGAGCACGTGGAGCGCATCTCGGCCCAGGTCGATCGCGACCTCGGGGCGCTCATCGGCCGGTTCACCGAGACGGGCCGGGAGGACGGACCGGAGTGGGACTCCCTGGCGGGCGCCCTGGAGGAGCTCGACCGGCTGGTCGGCCCCCTCGCGCCCCGCGGCAAGGCGTGGTCCGACATGCGCCGGCACGTGCGCTTCCGGCAGGCGCAGGACATGGCGGACATCCAGCGCCGCGACTGGCCCGACATCCGGAGGGCCCTGCAGGACAACCTCTACTCGGAGCTCGACCCCCTGCCGGTCGACGCCGACGACCTCGGGGACCTGGTCGCCGCTCGCCCCAAGGGCCGGGTCACCACGGCCCTGGACTGGTCGTCCCTGAGCGCCGAGGCGTTCGAGCGGCTCATCTTCGAGCTCCTGCGCGACGCGCCCGGCTACGAGAACCCCCAGTGGCTCACGGCCACCAACGCGCCCGACCGGGGCCGCGACCTCTCGGCCGACCTCGTCCGGACCGACGTCCTCACCGGGACGCGGCGGGAGCGGGTGATCGTGCAGGCCAAGCACTGGCTCGCGAGGTCGGTCAACGTGGACGCCCTGGCAGAGGTGTCCGCCTACATGACCCTGTGGGGCGACCCGCCCGTGGACGTGCTCGTCATCGCCACCAGCGGCCGATTCACGACCGACGCGGTCCAGTGGGTGGAGAGCCACAACGCGCGGGGCGTCCGACCCCACATCGAGATGTGGCCGGAGGCCCACCTCGAGGGCCTCATCGCGACGCGCCCCCACATCGCGGCCGCGATCGGCCTGCGACATCGCGAGGCGCCCGCAGACACGGCGGCGGGTGACTGACGACCCATCTCACCATCTACCCGTGGGGGTCGGCTCCCACACACGGGTGCAGATGGAGCGTTGCTGCATTGCCTGGCTCTCGCCTACGTCCACACCATGCCGAAGGCCGCCTGGACGAACTGCGAAAAGAACTGGCGGACGGTGAAGCGGGTACGGAGCAGGGCCGCGAACACCGTCATCGAGAGGCCGCCGAGGAAGTCGGTCAGCTCGGTCGGGTCCGGCGCGCGCCTGCCTCATGAACAAAGTCGCGCAGACGGCCATCGCGGTCCAGGTCCACGCCGTACTCCAGGCCGAGGCGGACAGGGCCGCCCGGACTCGGCGGTGCAGCTGTGCTGGGAAACCGCCCCGCGATGACCTCGAGCAGTATCTACAGCCGGGCCAACGATGCGTCGGCGGAGGGCTCCACCTGAGCTTCCAGGAACAGGTCGAGGAGTTAGCGCGCCGACCCGGCGACCTTCTCGGATGAGCCGAGCGATGGCGGAGACGTGGCGCCCGAGACGCCATCGGCCGTGCCATCGAGCTGGTGGTCCAGCCTCGGTATCGACCGGCGTTCCTCACGAGCATGAGCTCCGACCGGGAATACCGACCAGGACCCTTGGTGCGCCGACCCCGAGCCGGCGAAAGCCTCACCTGTCCGTCGCAGCAGCTCGAGGAAGTCCACGGCACGTCCTGGCCTTCGGCTCCATCTCGCCGTGCATCGCGCCTCCAGGGCGAGATAGTCGGCGAGCACGTCGTCCTTTGCCGTCGTCGGTCGCGAGCCCACTCGCCACGTGCGTCGGCGATGGTCCTGGCGTGCGTGCGCACCAGGTCCATGTGGATGCGCTCGGGGACCTGGAGCGGCCTGACGGCCCAGCCGCCGGCGTCCTCGAACGGGCCGCTTACGCAGCTCCTCGGCGATGAGTGCGACGGTGAAGACCTGGGAGATAACCACGGGGTGAGGGTACTCGGCGACCCAGCTGGCGCGTTCGTATTACGCACCAGCGACCGCTGACCGTGTGGACTGGGTGCCGCCCGCCCTCCCGTGCCGATGGGTGCCGGAGGTGGCCTCCGCCCGAGGAGCCTCCGAACAGCGCGCACGACCAGCCCAGACGCGGGTGGCGCTGGGGGCCAGACGCATCGCGCCGCCGCCCGTCCCGCCATCAGCCCGACGCGGTAGCGGGAGGCTCGGGTCGGCCGACGTCACGCAGGGTGGGCAGGTCGCCCATCGTGAGCAGTGGTGGGGTCGATCCCGCTTCGACCTCGTCGACCCGACGAGCCAGGGCGAACCATGGCGACCTTTATCCAGCCGAGCTCGTCAGGTGTCAGCGCTTTCGGCACCCGCGCTGTACTTGCGCCCGTGCACGGATCGCCGCGGCCCGTGAGCTCCCCGAGCCGGTCGAGCACCCGCCCTTCGACGGCCAGCGGCGCCTTGGCGGCAGCGGCGCGTCTGCCCTTGCTCCATAGGTGGCCTCGAGCGACGTGAGCAGGAAGTACCCGACCGCCAGGGCTCGGCTTCCTGTCCCGAACCCTTCCATGCGCTCGACCAAGACCTTCGACCAAGGGGGTCGAGCGGAACCCGGGGTCCGGCGCTGGGCAGGTCGAGGGTCGAAGTCCGGACGGATGTTCTCCGCGATGAACGCATCCAAGGCCATGACCCTGACGGTCCTCGACCGACCAGGACGACCGGCGCCCTGTCCACGATCTCCGCGCTCGAACCGGAACCGATGCGCTTGGTCGTCCGGGGCCAGGAACTCCCCAGCTCCTGCAGCCTGCAGTTCGACGGGCATCGCGTGCTTGGACCCGTTGGCGTAGTGGCCTTCGGGGCCGCGGCCACGAGCAGGCCTGCCGGCCAGCTCGCAGTCGAAGTCTGCGACGGCGCCCGACAGCGGCTGCGCCCGGTCGAAGTCGTACATCCGGCGTCCGGCTCTCGAAGCGGTAGTGGAGCGACACGAGCCGAGGGCATCGGCCCAGCCATCGCCGCCGTTCACGGCCCCGGCCGCCTGGCCCGGCTCCCCCTTCGCCCGCTCCGCACGCTGGCCCGCCAGCTGGCGCAGGAGCCGGAGCGCCGGACGCTTGCCGGAGGGAGGGCCCTCGATGTCCGCCCGGGCGTGGTCGGCGTCCATCCGCGCAGGGTAGCCGCCCCGTCCCCCCGGCGCACGCCTCCATGTCTGGCGCGTGACCATGCCACGGCCTTGTACCTGGGGTCGGGCGCAAGTCGGCGGGGAGGCGAGGCGGATGGGCAGCGGCGGCTGGGAGCGACTACGACGCTACGACATGATCTCCGGGCCGAGGCCGAGGAGGCTTTCCACGCCCACGGCATCCAGGACCGGTCGGAGGATGCCATCCGCGAGTACCTGGGTACCTTCGGGGATGCCGTGCAGGAGCGCATCGACGCCGCCCCGCGACCGCCTGCGAGCTGCGGGCCGAGGGCAGGCACGGGCTGGCCGTCGTCACGTCGGCGACCGCCATCGAGTCGACGATCCGGTTCCTCATCCTGCGCCCTCCTCTCGGGCGCCTTCCTCTCCGACGCGTGGGCCAGGATGCTCACGGGCCGGGTCGTCGGCGGGCGAACGGCGGAGGACGACCCGACGCCGCTGGTGTGCGCAGCCTGGACTTCGACCTGCTCGGCGTGGAGGTGCCCGCCGGCGTCGCACTCTGGTCCGTGATATCCAAGGAGGTCTGGGCGCAACGCCAGTCCGATGGAGGCGCGCCAGCCACGGAGGCGCAGGCCGCAAGCGCCGTCGAGGCCGCCGAGCTGCTGCTGTCGGACGTGGTGGCGCCCATCGTGCCGGGCGCTTCCGGCTTCCTGGCCGGCCACGCCATGGCACAAGGTCCGCCTCCGCCACGAGGTCCTGCTGCTGCTACGTCGACGCCTTCGTGCGCGACGAGCGCGCTCCTTCAGTCCGAGCAGCCTGTTCGACAGGTAGGTGGCCCCGCCTTGCCTCTTCGATCCCGCGTTTCCTCCAGGGCCGTGCGGGCAAGGCCCCGCGCCCTGCTGGCTGTTCGTCCGCAGCGCCCCGCATGCGCTTCCCGGCGATGAGGCTTCGTCCGCGATCCGGTGGCGACGGCAATGGGGCGCACCAAATGTCGAGCGCACCGTCCGCCTCCTCGAACAGGTCCCTGAACTCGCGAAGTTCCTCGACCATCGCGGCTCGTCCCTGGGGGCTCATCCTCGTCGACCTGCTCGCGGAAGTAGCGGTGGACCAGGAGGTTGCGCCATCAGGGCGCGCCGGAGCAGGGCGTTCGCGTCCCCGGGCACCGAGGTCGTTGTGCTCGAAGCTCGGCGAGCATCTGGCCCATGGTCAGGGCGAAACCGGCCGTCCAGCGTGTACTCGTCGACCATCGACGCCCACTCGCCCGCGAACGGCCTGGTCCCGATCGACGTAATCGGCCCAGGAATTCACCAGCGCGTTCACGACGCCATGCTCAAGAACCCGAGCGAAGAAGAGGGCCAGACCAGCTCGGCGGCGAGTTCGATCTGGTCCTCTTCGTCGCCCGATGCCGCGCGCTCGTTCATCGGGCCCTCTTGAGGCGGCCAGCCGCCTACCCCCGGCCCCGGGCCCAGTGGTCGACGAGGATGCCTGTCGGGGCACGGTCAGGACCACATCACGTTCGATGATCCAGATGGCCGCGACCTCGTGCGCGGTCGCGAGGGACCCGAGGAACAGGACCGCGTAGGTCAGGGCCCCCGTGGTCGCCGTCGCGGTCGACGATGAGGGCGGCCATCGCGGTGGCGGATGCTTCCAGGAGGCCGAGGCCTCGGGTTGCGGAGAGGAACGTCCGCCACATGGTCGGATACTGCGAGCTCTCGCGGACGCGCTTCATCCTCGGGGAGTCGAGCATCGGGGCGATGATGGCTCCCTGCGGCCAGCACGAAGCCGAGCAGCGAGCCGGCCAGGGCCGCGATCGTGCCGTACAGGATGGCCTTGTTGCCGCCGAGGAGCCGGTCGAGCGCCTGCTCCTCGCCCGTGCCCATACCCAGAAGACGAGCACCGTGACCGCCAGGGCGCCGACGGCCTCGGTTCGTCCCCAGTGGGTCTGTGCCGCGGGGTCGAGCGCCTTCTGCGCGAGCCCGTTCCGCCTATCCATCCGGGCGCCGCCTCCGTCGACTGCTCGATGCGCAGGCCCCGCGCGCGAGCCAGTCGTCCCTGCAGTCGGTCGTACGCGCCTCGATGGCCGCGCGCCACCGACGCCGGGTCGAGATGCGCCAGAGCCTGGCCCTGCCTGCGCACCGGTCGCTCGACCCGGAGGTCGTCCTGGAGCAGGTTGAGCCCACGCGCCGGCCGCCCTCGGAGCCCGCGGTCCCGAAGACGTCGGCGCCGTCGAGGATCCGCGGCTTCGACCAGCCCGAGCATCGACTTCGACGCGCTCGCCCAGGGGCTCCCGCCCGTACTTGCGGGGGCGCATCACGACCTCGAGCCGCTCGCCCTGGCCGAACTCGCGGGCGCTGCGGAACATCGACGCGAGCGTCGGGTCGGTGCGGCCGACCTCGTCGATGAGCGCCGGCGTGATGCTCAGCTGGAACAGCCTGACGCTGTCGAGGCGCTCGAGCTGCTCCACCGCCGAGCCCCGGATCGCCGGCAGGAACCCGATGTCGAGGCCGAGCTTGGCGCGCAGGAACCTGGCGACCTCGCGTCATGCGGGGGCCATAGAAGCTGAACTCCGAGCCGGCGATGTTGTCGGGGAAGAACTGATGCGCACCTGCTCCGCGAGCTCGGCACGCTCGTCGATCTCGAGTCGCGTCAGGCGCCCGCCGCCTCGAGCTGCGGAGGTTGGTCCGCCGGATGTCCGCGACCCGACGCGCACCGGGTCGGCCGTCCGGTCCAGCCACCCGCAGGTGACCCGCTCCCTCGACCTCGTGGTACGCGTCGCCGGCGGCGAAGTCCAGGGCCGCGAGCGGCGCGAGGGCCGCCGCCGCGTCGAACGCGATGCGGTCGTTCGTCTCGGGGTCCCGGCCCACGTCCACGTGGTAGAAGTAGACCTTGCGCAGGGTGGTGTTCGGGTCGCGCGCCTGAGGGGCCATGAGCGTCCTCCACCGCCACGTCGGACGGGCGCCGCGCGGCGTCGATGTGGCAAGCCGCGGACCCTGACCTTCCCGGCCAGGCCGCCGCGGGGCTACCGCTCCTCACCGCCGGTCGGCATTATGGACGGCCGGCGCTTCCATTTCGACGGCCGCGATGTGTCACCCCGTGGCACGGGCCGGCCGCCTCCGCGGGTCGAGTCCTCGACGCCGTGCGTCCCGACAGCATCCCGGCGATGACGTCGCCCGCCTCGGAATGACGCCCAAGCAGGTCCAGGGCGCCGGCCCGGGCCTGCGCCAGCAGCGCGTCCGCCGTCGCGGCGACGACGGCCTCGTGCGGCCCGGGCGCCGGACCCAGGGCCGCCATGGCGGCCATCCGCCCGGTGGCATCGAGCAGTTCCCGGCGCTCCGCCTCGTCGTCGGGGAACAGCGTGGTGTGCCCACCGAGGTGCCGCGCCTCCAGGCACTCCCGGGCGGAGTCGTGGGCGGCGAGGTCCGTGCGCAGGGCGTCGAACCGCCGGGCCCACGACACCATCATGCGATGGTGGTCGTCGAGCGCATCGGGCGGGTCGTCCTCGTGATCGGTGTCCAGTGAGCGCGACTCCACTCCCAGCGGAGGGCGGCGAGCCTGAGCCAGCCCTCCCGGACGAGCGCCATCGTCGTGGTCCGCAGCAGCAGGGCGAGGCCGACGAGGACGAGCGCGTCGCCCACCGCGCGCCGCTCCGCACGGTCGAGCCCGTCCCTCGTCCGGTCCGGCGACGCCTCCGGGCGGCGCCGCCGACCCGCTCGGGGATGTCGCGGTATGGCGAAGTGGCGCTGCCCTCGCACAGCGCACGTGGGCCGCCAGCGACTCCGCGGCGTGCGCCTCGTCGAGCCACAGGAGCACCGCCGACAGGGGGTCGAGCCCCGCCTCGACGGCGCCCAGCCGTCGGGCGGCCGACGCGGCCGTCGTCACGGCTCGTGCAGGAGCGCCGCGCCGCCGACCGTCCTCGCCGACAGGGCCGGGCGCCTCGACCGCGGCGAGCCGGGCGTCGAGCTCGCCGGACTCCCGGATGCGCGGCCGCGATCGCGGCGGTCAGGAGCAGCCGGCAGCGGGCGATGCCGTTGTCCAGCGCGAGCGCGTCGGCGACGGCCACCTCTACCAGCCGCAGCGCTCCCTCGGGGGTGTCGAGGGGCGGCAGGTCGTAGGCCACCTGGACCGTGCCCTCGCGCCTGCGTCGGAGCCCCCCGAGCCTCCGGGCCTCGGCCGCCTCCTCGGCCCGCTCCGGGTCGTGCAGGAAGCACCACGGCCGCTCCCGCCGCCGCGCCCGGCATGGCACCCCGCCTGCTTCAGGGCGGGCGAGGAGCGCCTCACCACCACCGGGCCACCTCGTTGGCCGACGAGGCCCGGGGGCCACCATCGTAGTCGCGATCCGCCCATGGTGCGGGGGCATGCGGGCGGCCGGGACGTCGGGCGTCGAAGGTATGCCAACACCGGACACCGCAGGAGGGCGAGACCATGGACTGCATCGACGTTGGCGACGGCGCGGTCCTCCGCGGCCGGTCCCCGAGGACGCGGCCATCGCCTGGGTGATGGAGACGAGCGCCGCCACGGGCGGCAGCCTGTCGACCGCCGCGGCCGGGGCTTCCTGGCCGACGTCGAGAGCTCGGCGGACCATCGAGGTCAAGTCCACCGCCACGACCTTCCGTGGCTGGTACCTTCTCGCTGCAGCCCGTCCAGCTCGAGCGGGCCAGGGCCGACCCTGGCTTCCACGTGTACGTGGTCGAGCACGTCGGGACGGGCCGGGACCCGGGCGGCGTCACGCTGCGCGTCCTGGCCGGCGACCACCTCCGCCGGCCGGCCGCGGCCGCCGTGGCGCGCACCTCCCGCCAGGCCGGGTGGCCGGCCGCCGACTACGACGCGACGCCCGCCGAGGGGATGCCCCCGCTACCCCCGAGGCGGCGCTCGGCGGCGGGCGCTGTTCGGGGAGGCCCCGCGCCGGGGTCCGAGTCAGCCATCGCGGTGCCGCCGTCCGCTCGACCACCAGCTCGGCGGCCCTCCCGCTGAACCGCTCCCACCGCAGCATCAGGTCCACGAAGCGGGGGTCCAGCTCGAGCCCGTAGCAGGCGCGCGACAGCCGCTCCGCCGCTATGAGGGTTGTCCCCGACCCCAGGAACGGTCGTACACGGCGTCGCCCACCTGGGTAGTGGTTGGCGATGGGCGCCTCGGCCAACATGAGCGTATTTCCTTGGGCGGGGTGGTCGAACCGGGGCTCGCGGCTTCCGCCCACGATCATCTTGGGGCTGGGCACCCGCCACACCGTGACTGGTCCCGCGACCCCAGGAACGGGATGCCCTTGGCGCCCTTGCGCCGCACCACCCAAGGGTGGCCGTGGCCCCAGTGGTACTTCAGCTCCCGCCCATGGCGAAGAGCCCCTTGTCCCAGACGACCTGCGCCACGACCTCGAAGCCGGGATGCGGACCAGGCCGTCCGCCACGGCCGCGGCGTGGACCCCGGCGTGCCACACGTAGCCCACGTCGAGGCTGGGCACCAGCGCGAACGTCTCGGACCAGTCGACCCGGGTGTCGCCGCTGATGGTCGTGTTCCGGTGCCCCCTGGTCCGCATACGGGCGCTCGGCGGCGCCGAGGTCGTTGTGGACCCCGTCGCGCCACGTCGGGTCGAGCGACACCCCGTAGGGTGGTCGGTGGCGAGGAGGCGAGGCCCGCGTCCCCCAGGAGCCGCCCGACGGCCACCGGGTCCGTCGCGTCCCCGCACAGGAGCCGGTGGTCCCCGAGCGCCCACAGGTCAGAGCTGGTGGGGTGAGCGGCCAACCTCCTCCATCGCCTGCTTGATGTTATAGTGCCCCGGCCTGCGCTCGCGCCCTGGGCCTCGACCGACCGCACTAGGTCCTGCAGCTCGTCGTCTCCGAACCTGGCCAAGCGTCAAGCCGATCGCCGCCGGGTACCCCCGGCCAGGTCCGCGAGCAGCCGTGCCAGGAGCTGCTCGTCCCACGTGCCGCCGATCCGGCCGAGGCCACGCTGAGCAGGCGCGACTGCTCCACCGACAGGTCCAGCCAGACGACCGGCACCTCGGCCATGCCGAGCCTCCGGGCGGCCACGAGCCGCTGGTGACCGCCGACGACCACGCCGTCCGCGCGCCAGCACCGGCTGCACCAACCCCCACTGCCGGATGGACCTGGTGAGGGCGTCGAGCTCCTCGTCGGAGATCCGCCGCGGGTTCGCGGGGTCGGGGTGGAGCGAGCCGATTGGGGCGTGCTCGACGGCGAGCGAGGCCGCGCTGCTGCATCATGGCGTGCCTCCATCTGGTCCGAGGAGGGGCGGCCGCACGGGGTCAGCTGGCGCCCACATGGCCTGGTCCTCGGCATCGTCATCGGTGGCGTGCTCGGCGAGGTCCTCGTCCCACGAGTCCCAGTCGGCTGCCGGGTCCGCGCGCCTATCGGCCAGCGCGGCAGCACGCCCTGGCCGCACCTATGGAGGTGCGTGCGGCGCCGCGAGGCTGCGCAGCATCCGGTTCCGCAGGCATCGCCGTACGCGGTTTCGTGCGCCGCCGTGCGGCGCGCTGCGGCGCTGGGGCATACACGCGCGCGCCGGGGCACGGTTGCGGCCTGGGATGGTGCCCACTTGGTCGCCCAGCGCTCCTCGGCGTAGCGCTTCGCGGTGTCCTTGACCCCGATCGCGGCGCTCCAGCTCCGCGTATGTGATGCCTGGTCCGCGACGATCGCGTCGAGCACCGTCTCTCCCTGGGGCACCTCGGGCCCCTTGCCGCCTCCGGCCGCGCCGGGTCGACCAGCAGCCCGTCGCGCTTGGTGGCCACGATGGTCAGCTCCCGCCGCACCCGCTTGCGGACCGTGACCCGCACCCGCTCGAGGCTGCCGCGCTCGTTCTCCATGAGCACCACCACGTCGCACCAGCGGCTCCACTCGCCGAGGACGTCGCTGATGCGCTGCGCGCCGCGGCCCGTGGGCTTCTTCATGTGGAGGAGCAGCACGACCGCGAGGTCGGGGCGTGCGTCCAGGCGAGGCGCAGGTCGCGGTACACCTGCTGATCTCCTCCCAGGGTTCACCTGGGTCGGCCTCGCCGCGGGCCGACGATCAGCAGGATCACCCCGTGGTCACGGACCCATCTCGCCACCCAGTCCCGCCATCCGGCGTCCATCAGGGCCGGGCGGTCGCTGGCCGCCGAGCAGCGGACAGCCGGCATAGCGGCCGCGGAGGGCGGCATCGCCCATGCCCAGCGACCTGAGGACCGCCGCCTCGCGCAGGAAGTCGTCGCCCACGCGGGGTGCATCTCCGAGAGGACCAGGACGCCCCCGGTGCGGACCACGTCCCACGTGCCCGCCACGGCGCCCCCGGCGGCCGCCACCCGGATGCCCAACTCCGCGTCGACCAGGTAGCTTCAAGCCGGTTCCCTCTCGCCGGAGACCACGACGATGCGGCCGGGTCGGATGAGGTCGCTCACGTACTCCACATCGCCCCGCGCCGACAGGGTGGCGTCTCCGCGGTCCTCGGGCTCCGGGTAGTTGGGTCGCTCGCCCTCGCGGCCGACGTCCGTGCCCTCGCTGCGGAGGTCAGCTTGGTGGCGGCGGACCTGCTCGAAGGGCTCGCGCAAGTCGAGCGCCGATGGGTACGTCATCGCAGCAGCCCGCTGGCGATCGTGGCCCTCGCCTCGCGCTCCGGGAGCCCGACCCGCGCGGCTGCGGCGCCCAGGATCTCGGCGATCGCGCCAGGCTCCAGCCCATGCTCCGCGGCGCGGCAGGCGGCCCAGAACAGCGCCGGAGTTGCGCTCGCCCTCGCGCGCCTCGGCGACGACCTCGGTACAGGCCATGGGCGATGGCGACCGCTCGGCTCGGCGTCAGCGCCTCGCGGTCGGGCCCGGCTGACCTGGTCGCCGTTCGGCGTCGCGAGGCCGAGGAGCCACCCTGGCGGCTCGGCGACCGCGATGTCGAGGGCGACACGAGCCAGGCGTACGCGCTGGTGGTGACCGACGGGCAGGCGACGACGAAGCCGCCACGGCCTTCAACTCTCCCACGTGCACGCCTTCGAGACGGAGGTCGCGACCACCTCGATAGAAGGAGCACGCGCGAGGAGGGACCCTCCGCCCTGGTCCAGCGGACGTGGCGTGTCGGGCAGCCGCAGTTCGCGTCGCATCCAGGAGCGCAGGGCGTCGAGGTGCTCGGCCTCGACATCGAAGGCGACGAAGCCGCGCCCGTGACGATGCCGAGCGTTGGGCGCGGGGTTCCTCCGGCCACCAGCGGCGGAACAGTCCCGGGTCTGTCGTGGCGTCCGCCTGCCAGCCCCGGTACATCGGGCGCTTCCTCGCCCGGGACCACGGGGAACACCTGCCACCCGAGCGTGGCGTACGCGAGGGCCCACCTGCGCGCCTCGGGGACGCTCACGCCGCCCTCCGTCGCCGCGCGGGCCGGAACTTCGACGACGCGCACCGGGTTGCCGTACTCCGCGCTCGCACGCGCGCCGCTGCGCTGGTTCGGCCTGAGGACCGACCTGCTGCGGGGAGGCGGAGGCCGACCGGTACGTGCGACGGGTGAGCGGCCCGCTGCTCGACCGGATCGACCTGCGCGTGTCCGTGCCGCGGTCCCGCCCGACGAGCTGCTGGACGGCACGATCGGGGGAGTCGTCCGCGATCGTCGCCGAGCGGCATCCGCCTCGCCCGCCAGCGCCAGCTCGAGCGGGCCGGCTACTCAACGGACGCCTGGCGGGCGCGCTGCTGCTGGACGCATGCGCCCTGGACGCGGGCGCCCGTCGGGCCATGTCGCAGCTCGCCGCCACCAAGGGGATGACGGCGCGTGGCATCCACCGCGCGCTGCGGGTCGCGCGGACCATCGCCGACCTCGAGGGGCGGCCCTGCGTGGGAGCCGCCGACGTGACCGCGGCGGTGGGCCTCCGGGAGGACGGGGCGACCCGGCTGGCCGCGTGAGCGCCCACCTCCCGACCACGCCCGACAGGCCCATGGACGCGCCGGACGCGCGGGACGCGTGGGTCGCGCCTCGCGGCGGTCGACGGGCTGGGTGAGGTCCTGCTGCCACGCCCGTGCGAGGCGTCTGATGGGGCTGCGGCACTGCTCGCGCGCGCCAGCTGTTCGGCTTCGCCGCCTTGCGCGGGCGGTCCGGATGGCTGCCGGGGTCCCGGTGCGCCCGACCCTCGCCGAGGCGATCCGCGAGGCGGCCATGGACCCGCTCCGGGTCCAGCGGCGGATGGAGGACCTGGGCGGCTGGGTGCTCACCCCGTGGGACGAGGGCTTCCCGGACGCCCTCCGGCACATCGACCCGTGCCCGCCCGCGCTCTTCGAAGCGGCGAGTCCCGGTGCCTGGGCGCCATCCGCTCGTCGCGGTCGTGGGCACGCGCCGACCACCCTGGCAACGGCCGCTCGCCACGCAGGTGGCGATGGCGCTGGCGACCCATGGCGCGACCGTGGTGAGCGGCCTGGCCGTCGGCATCGACGGCGCGGCGCACGCCGCGGTGGTGGAGGCCGCGGCGCTCCACCATCGCGGTCATCGGCGGCCTCGACGCGGCGTGCCACGCGCCCATCGGCTGCTGGCGCATGCCATCGTGCAGTCCGGAGGCACCGTGGTCAGCGAGCATGCCCCGGGACCCATCCCACCAAGGGCACGTTCCCCCGCCGCAACCGCGTCATCAGCGGCCTCGCTCGGCCACGGTGGTCATCGAGGCGCCCATGCGGAGCGGCGCGCGTCATCACGGCGCGTCACGCCCTCGAGCAGGGTCGCACGCTGTTCGTGGCGCCTGGCCGGCCCGGCGACCGGGTGATGCATGGCGCCCTGGCGCTGCTCCGGGGAGACGCCGGCGCGCCCCTCGTGGGCGTCGAGGAGCTCCTGGTCGACCTGGGCGGGTCGATGGCGGCTCGCCGCCGTCCACGACGCGCAGGTGGGGCTCATCGACGCCACCGCCGCGCTCGCCGTGCTGGGTCCCGGTGGAGCGTGCCGTGGCGGGCGTGCTGGTGCAGGGCCCCGCGAGCATCGATGCCATCGTCCGCTCGACCGGCCACCCGCCAGCGGTGGCTGGTGCGCTGACCCTGCTCCAGCCGTGCGAGGCTGGGCGGATGGCGGGCCCGCTCCAGCCAAGCCGGCCGGCCCACTGCTCAGGACGCGCCCGCGGCCTGGCCGGGACCGCCACAGCGCGACCAGACCCTGACCTCCGTACCGGTCCGGCAGCGCATGGGGGCGTCCTATCCTCGACGCGATCCGCGACGCCGTCATCCACATGAACAACGAGCAGCCCCTGGTGTGCGACATCCGCGAGATGCCCGACACCGTGGACATCGCCCTGTGCACCAACCTGCGGCTGGTGGACGGCCGGAAGCCCACCTTCATCGACGCCATCGACCTGCGGTCTCGCATCCCGTACCACGATCCGCTTCGTGGAGCTGCCGCTTGCGTCGGTCGAGGCGGGCGAGCGCCTGGCGCTGCTCCCTGGTCCCATCGTGGCCGCAGGCGACGAGGACGGGGACCTCGACGGCGATGACGAGGCCGACGATGACGGGCTCCTCGATGACGCCTCCGAGGAGCTCCTCCAGCGGATCCGCGAGGTCTGAGGCCGGGCCACCCCACGCTCGATCGGGGGCGCCGGACCCTCGCACGCACGCTCGCGCGAGCCTTGGCTGCTCCTCACGGGACGCTCAGGACCCGGTGCTACACTCCCGGCCGATGAGCAGGAACCTGGTGATCGTCGAGAGCCCCGCGAAGGCCAAGACGATCGAACGCTACCTCGGGCGGGACTACACGGTGCTCGCCTCCAAGGGCCACGTGCGCGACCTCCCGGAGAACCCCGGCAAGGGCAAGTTCGGGGTGGATGTCGACCACGACTTCGCCCCGGACTACGTCGTGCCGGACGATCGCCGCCGGGAGGTGGCGAGCATCCACAAGGCCGCCGGGCGCGCCGACACGGTGTATCTCGCCACCGACCTCGACCGGGAGGGGGAGGCCATCGCGTGGCACGTCGCGGAGGCCGCGGACATCCCGCCCGCCAAGCAGCGTCGGGTCACGTTCTCGGAGATCACCGAGCCCGCCATCAAGGAGGCGTTCGCCAACCCGCGCGCCATCGACATGGACCTCGTGGACGCCCAGCAGGCGCGTCGCGTGGTCGACCGCCTCGTGGGCTACACGCTCTCGCCGCTGCTCGCCCGCAAGGTCCGCAGCGGGCTGTCGGCGGGGCGCGTCCAGAGCGTCGCGGTCCGGCTCGTGGTGGAGCGCGAGCGCGACATCGAGGCGTTCCTCACGCGCGAGTACTGGACGCTCCAGGCACTGCTCCGCACCGCCGACGGCACCAGCTTCCTCGCCGACCTGGTGCGCATCGATGGCGCCAAGACCGGCGATGCGGACGACCCGCAGGTCATCGGGGACGAGGCATCCGCGGCCGAGCATGCCGCCGCGCTGCGGCTCCTCCAGCCCCTGGTCCGGGACCTCAACGTCCGCGCCCACCGCCGCTCGCCCGCCGCGCCCTTCACCACCAGCACCCTCCAGCAGGAGGCCAGCCGCAAGCTGGGCTACAGCCCCAAGCGCACCATGTCCGTGGCGCAGCGCCTGTACGAGGGCGTCGAGGTGGACGGCGAGCAGGTGGGCCTGACGACCTACATGCGGACCGACTCGACGGCCATGGCCGGCGTGGCCATGGGCGAGGCGCGCGAGGTCATCGCGGCGCGCTATGGCGCCGACTACACGATGCCCAAGGGACGGGTCTACAAGACCAAGGCCAAGGGCGCCCAGGAGGCGCACGAGGCCATCCGGCCGACGAGCTTCCAGCGCGACCCCGACTCCCTGGCACCATGGCTGAGCTCCGAGGAGCTGCGGCTGTACCGCCTGATCTGGCAGCGCGCCATCGCGTCCCAGATGGCCGAGAAGCGGCTGGAGACCACGTCCATCGAGCTGTCGGCGGGTCGGTACGACCTCCGGGCCTCCGCCACCCGCACCCTGTTCGACGGCTTCTCGCGGGTCTACACCGAGGGCCGCGACGACGGCGCCGAGGAGGACGACGCGGAGGCGCCGCTGCCGCCCCTGGCAGCCGGGGATGCGACCTCGGTCCAGGAGGTCACCCCCGCGCAGCACTTCACGGCACCCCCGGCCCGCTACACCGAGGCGACCCTCGTGAAGGCGCTCGAGGAGCACGGCATCGGGCGGCCCAGCACGTATGCGGCGACCATCTCGACCATCATCGACCGCGGCTACGTGGTCGTGCGGGAGAAGCGGCTCCATCCGGAGCTCGTGGCGCGGATCGTCACGGACCTCCTGGTCGACCACTTCGGCGAGTTCGTGGACGTCGGCTTCACGGCGCGCATGGAGGAGCGGCTCGACGAGATCGCCGATGGCCGGCAGGAGTGGGTGCCGGTCGTGCGCGACTTCTACGGCCCCTTCCGGGACCTCGTGGACGTCAAGCGCAAGGAGCTCAAGCGGTCCGACATCACCACCGAGCCCTCCGACGAGGTGTGCTCGGAGGGCCATCCCATGGTCATCCGGCTGGGCCGCAATGGGCGCTTCCTCGCCTGCTCGCTGTACCCCGAGCACAAGGAGTCGCGGCCGCTGCCGGGCGAGGAGCCGGAGGCCACGGTGCTGCCGGGCGAGGGCGAGACCTGCCCCCAGTGCGGCGAGGGGACGCTGGTCCAGAAGCGCGGCCGGTTCGGCGCGTTCGTGGGCTGCTCCCGCTACCCGGAGTGCAGCTACATCCACAAGGACGGCCCGCCTCCCCCTGAGCAGCTGCCGTTCGAGGTCGCCTGCCCCACGTGCAAGGAGGGCCATCTCGTCGCGAGGCGCGCCCGCCGCACGGGCAGCGTCTTCTGGGGCTGCTCGCGGTATCCCAAGTGCCGCTTCACGACGTCCCGCGAGCCGGTGGGCGCGGTGCATGACGACGATGGCGGTGCCGTCGCGCGCAACGCGGACGGCAGCGCCGTCTGCCTTGCGTGTGGTGCGGCCATCACGCTGCCCGACCACTTCGAGGTGGGCGAGCCGCTGACCGGCGGCCCGGCCGACCCGGCGGCACTGGCTCCCGCCGGCAGGCGTGGGGGCCGCGGGTCTGGGACCCGCACCACCAAGGGGCGCGCCAGCGGCACCCGGACGCGACGCGCGGCCAAGCCGGCTGCGTGACCGGCACGGCCAGCGCACCCACCACCGACCAGGAGGCGCTCGCGAGCTTCCTGACGGCCCTGGCCGCCGCAGGGCGCTCGACGCACACGATCCGCTCCTACGACGCGTCGGTCACGCGCCTCCTCGGTCACCTCGCACGCACGGGGTCCGACTGGCGCGCCCCGACGCGCCGGCAGCTCCGGGCGTGGCTCGCGTCGGTGGCCGCGGGCGGCGTGGGCCAGGGCACCATCGCCGCCCGTCTCGCGGGCGCCCGGGCGTTCTATCGCCACGCCCAGCGGGCAGGCTGGTGCGAGGGGGACCCGTTCGTCGCCATCACCACGCCCAAGCGGCCACGGCGCCTGCCCCGGGTGCTGGGCACCGACGAGGTGGAGGCGCTGCTCGACTCGGTGGCCGGCTCCCAGGTGGGCGATGCCCTCGCGCAGCGCGACCGGGCCATCATCGAGACGGCCTATGCGGGCGGCCTCCGCATCAGCGAGCTGGCCGGCCTCGACGTCACCGACCTCGACGTGCGCCACGGCCTCGTGCGGGTGCTGGGCAAGCGGCGCAAGGAGCGGGAGTGCCCGCTGGGCGCGCCGGCCCTCGATGCGCTCCGCGCCTGGCTGGCGGAGGGCCGGCCAGCGCTCCGCGACCGGAGCTCCGCCGATGACGACGGCGCCCTGTTCCTGGGCGCGGGTGGCACCCGCCTGGGCGTCCGGGGGATGCGCGGCCGGATCGACCGGCTGGTCCTCCGCGCCGGTCTCGACCGGGGTGTCTCGCCGCACACGCTGCGTCACTCGTTCGCGAGCCATCTGCTGGACGGCGGCGCCGACCTGCGGGTCGTCCAGGAGCTGCTCGGGCACGCCAGCCTGGCCACGACCCAGGTCTACACGCACGTGAGCCCGGCACGCCTGCGGGCCACCTATCAGGCGGCGCATCCGCGGTCGACCGCGCGCGGGTGACCCTCACGCATCGGGCGGCACGCGGGTGAGCCACACCGGGACGCCCCCCGCGCCGCCACCGCCCCCGCCCGCCAGCGCGCGCGCCCTCGCGCGCGCTGGGCTCGCCGTCACGGTCGCGTTCCTCGCCTCGCGCCTCCTGGGCTGGCTGCGGGTGGTGGTCATCAGCCAGGCGTTCCCCAGCCCAGCGGACCTCGACCCGTACCTCGCGGCCTTCCGCATCCCCGACCTCATCTACCAGCTGGTGGCGGCGGGTGCGGTGGGGTCGGCGCTCATCCCGGTCCTCACCCAGCTGCTCAGCGACGGCCAGGAGACGCGTGCCTCGCGCGTGGCGTCGAGCGTGCTCAACCTGATGCTCGTCGCGCTCGCCGGCGTATCCATCGTCATGTTCGTGTGGGCGCCCCAGCTGGTGCCCTTCCTGGTCGACGGGTTCGACCCGGCGCGTGCGGAGGCCACCGTCCACCTGACGCGGATCATGCTCCTGTCGCCCATCTTCCTGGCGCTGGGCGCGGTCGCGTCCGCCGTGCTCAACACGCGCGGCCGGTTCGTGGTGCCGTCGCTGGCGCCGGTCGCGTACAACCTGGCCATCATCGGCTGCACCGTGGCGCTGGGGGGCGCCATGGGCATCGACGCGGTCGCCGTGGGCGTGGTCGTCGGCTCGGTCCTCCACCTGGGCATCCAGGTCCCCCAGCTCCGACGGGCCATGGACTACGCGCCGACCATCGACCTGGGTGACCCGGCGGCGCGTCAGACGCTCCGGCTGATGATCCCGCGTGCCATCGGCCTGGGTGTCATCCAGATCACCGTCCTCGTCAACACGTCGCTCGCGGCCGGGCTGGCTGCCGGGTCGGTGACGGCCTACTTCCTGGCCTTCACCATCCTCCAGATCCCCCTGGGCGTCATCGGCTTCCCCATGGGCGTGGTGCTGCTGCCCAGCCTGTCCCGAGCCATCGCCACGCGACACATGGGCGACTTCCGCGTCCTTGTGGAGCGATCGATGCGGCTCCTGCTGTGGCTCACCCTGTTCATCGTCACCACGGGCATCGCGCTGCGCGTGCCGACGGTCCAGGTCCTGTTCGGCGGCCTCTCCGGCGAGGTCCTCGACTGGACCGCGTCCACGCTGGCGTGGTTCCTGGTGGGGCTGCCGGCGCACGCCCTCAACGTGGTCCTGACGCGCGCCTTCTACAGCGACCAGGACACCCGGACGCCGGTGGTCCTGGCGTGCCTGTCGGTGGCGGTCAACGTCGTCGTGTCCGTGGCCTTGGTGGGCAGCATGGGCCTCGCGGGCCTCGCGCTGGGTGTTGCGCTCGGCGGCTGGTTCGAGACCATCACGCTGTCCGCCATCCTGGCTCGGCGGACCGGGGCCGTGCCGCTGGCTTCGATCGCCAGGGGTGCCGCACTGTCGCTGGGCGGTGCCATCGTGGCGGGTGTGGTGGCGCTCGCTGGCTGGGCGCTCGCGGCGTCGGCCGTCGGTGACGCGCCCGGGCGGCTGGTGATGCTCGTGGCGGGCGGCGTCGTGGGGCTGGCGGCCCTGGCGGCATACCTGCTGTACAGTCGGATCATGGGCATCCCCGAGCTGCCGCAGACCGTGCGGCTCCTGCGGGCGGCGTTGCGCAGGGGAGGCGACGCGTGATCGGCGTCTCGCTCGCCGCGGACCAGGACGCGGACGCGGACCGGCCGTCACCCGAGCTCCAGGCCCAGCCGTCACTCGAGCCCCAGGCCCAGCCGTCACCCGAGCTCCTCGCGAGCGATGCAGACGCCTGGGACCGCTTCGTGGCGGCTGCGCCCGACGGCTCGTACCCACAGCTCACCGCGTGGGCGGAGGCGAGCGTGGCCAAGGGCTGGACCGCCACGCGTGGTCGCCGATGCACCGGTGGGCCCGTGGGGGCGCAGGTGCTGCTCCATCGCATGCGTCCCGGTCCGTATCGGCGGGGCTATGCCACCCGGGGGCCCGTGGGGCCCGTCATCGACCACCCGGCGCTCGCGGCGCCGGACGCGCTCCGGCACGCCGCCGGCGAGCACCGGCTGACGCACGTGACGATCGACCCGGAGCTCGAGCCGGGCGATGCCGAGCGCTGGCTCGAGGGGCTGGGCTGGGCACGGCTGCCGGCGACCCGGATCGACCAGACGCGCATCGTCGACCTGTCGGCGCCCGAGGAGGCGCTCTGGTCGGGGCTGCGCTCGTCCGCCCGCTGGTCGGTCAACAAGGCGCGTCGATCGGGCTATCGCGTGGCCGAGGAGGGCGAGGCGGGGCTCGATGCGTTCGGGCAGCTGTACCTCGAGACCGCGCGCCGCGTGGGCTTCGAAGCCAACGCCGCGTTCCGCGAGACGTTCCGGGCGTTCCAGCGCCGGGGTGGCAGGCGGCTGCTGGTGGCCCGCGACGCCGACGGGGCGCCCGCCGCGACCCTGATGCTGCTCGACTGCGGCGATCGGGTCGTCGAGCGCTACGGCGCCTCGTCCGCGGCCGGTGCCGCGGGGCGCGCCAACTACCTGGTCAAGTGGGAGGCGATGCGGACGTCCCGGGAGCGGGGGATGCGTCGCTACGACATGTGGGGCACCGAGGGCGCCGGGCTCGCCGAGTTCAAGGCCTCGTTCGGGGCGAGGAGCGGCGCTACATCGGCGCGTGGCAGCTGGTGACCGACCGGGTGGCCCACGCGGCCTTCGCGGGGCTCGAGCGCGTCCGGGGGTCGGTCGGTGCCGGCGCGCACGCGCGCAACCGCGCTGCGGGTGACGGACGTCGCGACCAGCCCGCCACCCGGCTGGGACGCCCGCGCGGTCGACGCGCCGGGGGCCACGTGATGCAGGGCAGCGCATGGGCCGAGCACCGGCGCGCGCAGGGTGCCGACCCCCGGTTCGTCACCTTCAGCGACGGGCGCGTGGCGCTCGTGGTGCTGCGGCGCCAGCGGCTGGCCCCTGGGCTCGTCGCCACCTGCCGCCGGGGCCCCACGCCGGCCGGGCTCTCGGGCACCGAGCTGGCGGGGCACGTGGCGGTGCTGGGGGACGCCCTGCGCGACCTGGGCGCCCGGGAGCTGTTCGTGGACCCGGAGCTGGACGCGGACAGGGATACGACGCCGCCATGGACGCGCTGGGCGCCCGGCGCGGCGGAGTTCCAGCCCTCGATCCATGTCATGCGCCTGACGTTCCCGCCCGACGCCACGGAGGAGACCGTGTTCGGGAGCATCCAGAAGGCGACCCGGCAGCGGATCCGGGCCGCGGAGCGGGTGGGCACCACGGTCCGGCTCGACGTCGCGGGCGAGCGGCTGGACGAGTTCGGCGAGGTGCTCGTGGAGCGGGCCGACGCGCTGGGCATCGCGATGCGCCCGAGCGCGGCTATCTCGCGGCGTGGCGGCGGCTCATGGCGGCGGGGCAGGCCCGTCTGCTGGTGGCCGAGCACGAGGGCGTGCTGGCTGGTGGCCTGCTGCTGTTCCTCCAGGGCGGCATGCACTCGACCGCCTACTCCGCCGACCATGCGGCGCTCCGGCACTCCTGCCCGGCACCATGCACCTGGTGCGCTGGACGGTCATCCGCGACGCGCTGGCCGAGGGCGTCCGCGCCGTGGAGCTGGGTGGGGTGGACCTGCCAGGCCATCGGGAGCCGCCCGGCCCCACGACCCCAACCGTGGGCTGTACGTGCACAAGGCGTCGTTCGGGGCCACGTGGGTGGTGCGGACGCCAGCCAGGCGACTCGTGCTCCGACCCGGCGCGGTGCGGCTGGCCGACGCGCGCGACGAGCTCGTGGGGGTGGGCCGCCGGGCGACGCGTGCCATCCCGGGCCTCCAGCGGTGAGCCGGAGCCTGGCCGACCTCGTCGCGCGTCTGGAGGGCGCGACCTGCTGCGGTCCGTCCTGGGTGCGGGGGCGCGGCTGGGTGACATCGAGGTGCGCGGCGTCACGCACGACTACGGCGGGTCGCCCCGGGCGACGTGTTCGTGGCGGTGCCGGGGGCACACCATGACGGCCATGACCACGCGCCCGCCGCGGTCGCAGCGGGTGCCCCCGCCCTGGTCCTGGAACGGGCCATCCCGGCCCCAGGCGTGCCGCAGCTGCTGGTGCGCGCCGCGCGACCCGCGCTCGCCGCCGCCGCCGGCTGGTTCGAGGGCGACCCCAGCCACGCGCTGGGCGTGGTCGGCATCACGGGCACCGACGGCAAGACGACCACCGCGTACCTGGTGCGCTCGATGCTCGAGGCGTGCGGGCTGCCGACCGGCATGCTGGGCACCATCGACGTCGTCGCCGGCGGGCGGAGCCTGGGCCAACCTGGCCGCGCCACGACCCCCGAGACGCCCGAGCTCCAGGCGCATCTGCGCGCCATGGCGGATGCCGGTGACCGCTTCGCCGTCGTCGAGGCCACCAGCCACGGCCTCGCCCAGGACCGCGTGGCGGACGTCGCCTGGGACGTGGCGGTCCACACCAACGTGACCCACGAGCACCTCGAGTTCCATGGCACGCCCGAGGCGTACCGGGCGGCCAAGCGACGCCTGTTCGAGCGGCGCTCGCCGTGGGACCCGCCAACCCCGACAAGGGCCTCGGCAAGCATGCCGTGGTCAACCTGGACGACCCTGGGTGGAGGTGTTCGCCGGGGCCGCCCGCGAGGCAGGCGCTACCATCGTGGGCTATGGCGCGGGACCCGACACGGCGGCTGACGTGCGCGCCGTCGCGGTCCAGGAGGGCGCTCGTCTCGAGGTGACCATCCGGACACCCCGCTGGGAGACGCCCGTCCGCCTCGCCCTCGCAGGGCGCTTCAACGTCCACAACGCCCTCGCGGCGGTGGGCGTGGGGGAGGCGCTGGCCCCTCGACCCCCAGGCGATGCGCGCAGGCCTGGAGGGGCTGGCGCGGGTGCCCGGGCGGATGGAGCTGATCGACCTGGGCCAGCCGTTCCGGGTGCTGGTCGACTACGCCCACACCCCCGAGGCGTTGGCCAAGGCGCTCGATTCGGTGGCGGCCGTGGCGGCCGCCGGTGGGGGAGGGCTCATCGCCGTCTTCGGGTCAGCGGGGGACCGGGACACCGCCAAGCGCCCGATGATGGGTCGCGTGGCCGGGGAGCGATGCCGGCTCGTGGTGGTCACCGACGAGGACCCGCGCCTCGGAGGACCGAGGCGCGATCCTGGATGCCATCGCCGAGGGCGCGGAGCATGTCGGTCGGCAGCGTGGCCACGACCTGCTGCTCGTCCCGGACCGGGCGATGGCCATCGCCGAGGCCATCGACCTGGCGCGCCCGGGTGACGTGGTGCTGCTGGCGGGCAAGGGCACGAGCGGACCATCGAGACGGCCGACGGCGCGCTGGCCTGGGACGAGGCGGCGCGGCGCGCGCCGCGCTGCATGCATTGGGCTACGGCGGCGCGGCAGACGGCCAGGGCCACCGATGATCGAGGTCGTGGACCTGTCGGACGCGCCGGCGGGCGAGTGGGGACGCCCTCGCCACCCGCTCGCCGCGTGGCGAGGCCCTCCAGTCCCACGCGTGGGGCGAGGTCAAGGCGCAGGGCGGCTGGCGGGCGCTCCGGGTGCGCATCGACCGCGATGGCACGCCCGTGGCCGTGTGCTCCATCCAGGAGCGGGACCTCGCATCGCCCGTGGTGCGGCGCCTGCCCGGCCCCGCCCGGCGACGCCTGGGGCTGGCCGGCGACCTCGGGCGGTTCCTGTACGCGCCGTTCGGCCCCGTGCTGCTGGGTGACGACGCGCACGCGGACGTCGATGCCGCGCTGCTCGGCCTCCGGCAGCTGGCGCGACGACGCCACGCGGCCCTCCTGGTCGTCGACCCGACGTGGGAGGTCGGCGGTGCCTTCGCCGCGGCGCTGCCCGCCGGTGGGTTCGTGCAGGCGGCGCGCGCCGTGCAGGTCGCCACCACGGGGATGTACCTGCCGCTCCACGCGGACGAGGCCGCCCAGTGGCAGGGCCTCAACTCCAACGTCCGCCGCAACATCGAGAAGTGCCGCAAGGCCGCCGTCGAGGTCGTCAGGTTTGATGCCTCGTCCGCACCGGACGCCCTGGATGGTGCGCTCGCCACCGCGTACCGGATGCTGGTGGAGACCGGCGAGCGCCGCGGGTTCGGTGCCGACCTGCGCCCCGCCGACTACCACGCGTCGTCGCAGCGGGCCCTCATCGACGCCGGGCACGCGTCGCTGTGGATGGCGCCATGACGACCGTGACCTCGCCTACACCCTGGTCCATCACTCGGGCGCGCGCGCCACGCTCTTCGAGGCCGGCGAGGCCGAGGCGCCTGTCGCGGACGGGACGGACCCCGAGCGCCCCCGCTTCGCGGCCAACTTCCTGCTCCAGTGGACGATCATCCGATGGGCGGCCGAGCAGGGCTTCTCGACCTACGACCTGAGCGGTGTCGACAACCACGCCGCGCCCGGGCTGCCGGCGGATGACTCGCATCCCCTGTGGAACCTGTATCGCTTCAAGGGGCAGTGGGGCGCGCGGCCCGTCCAGTTCGTGGGTGCCTGGGAGCACGCGCCGTGGCCGCTCCTGGGTCGGGCGTTCCGAGCGTTGCGCGCACGGGGGAGCGCCAGAGCCGGCTGACGCGTGGCGTGGGCTTGACGCGAGGGCGGGGTCCCTGTATATATCGCGCCGTGATATATCGCGCGACGCCACAGTCAGCCTTGGGTCAGCAGCGATGAGGCGCGGCAGCATCGCCGGTGGGCTGGCTCTCGTGGCGTTCGCCGTCGCCGGGCTCGCCTGGGTCGGCCTCGAGCTCGTCCAGCCCGAGCCGGGCTTCGAGGACACGGACGACCCGGCGGTGAGCCTGGCATTCCGCGTGCGTCGCCGGAGGTCTACGCGCAGGCTGGCCTCGCCCTGCTGGTGGCTGCGGTCGGTCTGCTGGTGGGCGCCCTCGCGGGGGCTGACGTGCTCATTGCTCGCGCGCCGACGGGGAGGCCGACCCGGAGGCCGCTGCTCGCGATTCGGCTGACCGTGGTCCTGGGCGTGCTCGCGGCGGGCGCGATGCTGATGCACGGCGTGCTCCGCATGTCCGTCCAACCGCTGCTCCACATCGACGGCCTCGCCCGCAGCTGGGGCGAGTCCGGCTATGTGGTCCTCCAGCTGGTGGGGGTTCACGGGTTCGCCCAGGCGGGCCTGCTCGTGGCGAGCGCCTGGGTGGCACTGGTGGGCGTCGTCGGATGGCGGACCGGCACGCTCCCCCGGCCGCTGTGCGCCTTGGCGGTACTGCCGGCGTTCCGGGTCATCGCGCTGGTGGGTCCACTGGACGTGGGCGCGAGCATCCCCGAGCAGAGCTGGCTGCTGCTGATGGCGTCCATCCCGGCCATCTTCCTGTGGTGCCTGCTGCTGGGTCTGCTCCTGGTGTGGCGGGCGGTGGCTGCCTCGCGCGCCGGCGTGCGGCTCGCCTCGGCACCGGTCGAGGCGGCGTGATGGGCGGCCAGCTGCCCGAGCTCGGTCGGTTCGCGGAGCCCGCCCTGCTCATCCTGGTCAGCCTCGGGGCCGGCCCGCAGCACGGCTACGCCATCATGGCCGACGTCGAGGCCGCGACGGGACGGCCTATGGGTCCCGGGACGCTGTACGCGGCACTGGCGCGGCTCGAGCAGCGCGGGCTCATCCAGGCCCTCGAGCCCGTCGACCGGCGGCGACCCTACCGACTGACGGCGCAGGGCTCCGAGGTCCTGCGGTCGCAGCTGCAGGAGCTGTCGCAGTTCGTGGCGCTGGGCCTACGGCGACTGGAGGGCGGGGGCGCATGAGGCTCGCGGTCCGGCTCTACCCGGCGGCATGGCGCGAGCGCTACGGCGAGGAGATGGAGCGCCTGCTGCTCGATCGCCCGCCAGGGCCTCGGGCCACGCTCGACCTGGCCATGGGTGCCCTGGACGCCCACCTGCATGGTCTTGGCCGCTCGGCCGGGCAGGATGCCGGCTGGGCGTCCCTGCCCATCGGTGCCGGGGCCATCACGGCTGGCGCCCTGTGGGTTGTCGGGATCGTTGGCGCGCTGGGCATGGTGGACGTGGCGTCCGCGGCGGAGCTGCCGATCATCGGTGTGGCGGTCAGCCTGTTCGTGGCGACACTGCTCGCCGTCCCGGTCGCCGACGCGGGCGTGCTCGGCCGGCTCGCTCGGCTGGTGGCCGGTTCGGGAGTCGCGCTGATGGGCTTCGGGCTGGCGGGCATGTGGCTCGCCGATCTGGAGGTCGCGTACCTCCCGTGGATCGTGGGTCTGGCGGCGGCGATCCTGGGTGCCGCTGCCCTGGCCGCCACGACGCTGGTGGGTCGACGACCGGGCTCGCGCCCCATGGGGGTGCTGCTGCTGGGTGCGTCTGCCCAGGCGATCCCGGTGTTCCTGCTCCAGCACACCGAGCCGTGGCCCATCGTGGCCGGCGCGGTCCTGTTCGGCGGGGCGTGGGTGTGGGTCGGCGTGCGCATCGCGTGCGCCCCATCCATGGCCCCGGCGACCAGCGCGGCGGCGCCTGAGCCAGGCGGTCAGCCGCTGGTGTTGCGGCTCGGGTCGAACTGGGGCTTGGGCACGTCGATGTGCTTCCACAGGACGCGCAGCAGCTGACGCACCGTCTTGTCCGGGTTGTACAGCCCGCGGTTGGAGAGCAGCGCGATGGACACGCCCTCGCGCGGGAAGTACCACACCTGGTCCTCGTAGCTCCCGCAGGCTCCCGCCGTGGCCAAAGGCGCGGCGGCCGTTGAAGATCCGCATGCGGGTGCCCAGGCCGTACTTGTCCTTGGGTCGGAAGTCCATCATCGCGTCCCGCATGGCGTCGGGCAGCACCGCATCGGAGCCGTACAGCGCCATCGTCCAGCGCGCCAGGTCCGAGGCGCTCGAGACCATCGCACCAGCCGAGCTCGGCGATCGATGCCGCCGACAGGTTGGGCAGCCAGCGACCGCTCCCGCTCTGGTCATAGAACGTGCTGCCGCCGCCCCACAGGTGGCCATGGGCGCCGTTGATGGGGTCGCCTCGTCCGGCTGCCAGGAGGTGCGCGTGAGCCCCAGGGGGTCCAGCAGGCGCTGGCGGACGGCGCTCGACACCGACTTCCCCGTGACCTGCTCGACGACCTCGCCGAGGAGCACGAAGTTGGTGTTCGAGTAGTGGAAGCAGTCGCCGGGGTCGCAGTAAGGCGACTCGACGAAGCCCAGGATCTCGTCGGTCGTCCACTGGCGGTCGGGGTCGCGGAACGCCGCCCGGCCGTAGGCCGCGCTCTCGAAGTAGTTGAAGATGCCGCTCCGATGCTGGAGCAGCATCCGGATGGTGATGCGCTTCGCGCGCGGGAAGTCGGGCACGAACGTGGACAGTCGGTCGCTCAGGGACAGCGTGCCCTCGTCCACCAGCTGGAGCACGACCGCGGTCACGAAGGTCTTGGTGATGGACGCGATGCTGAACACCGTGTCCGAGGTGACCGGCTTGCGCGGCGACAGCTGGCGCGCGCCGCTGGTGCCGAGCCAGACGCGCCCGTCCGTGGTCCGGATGGCGACCGAGATGCCCGGCGTGGGGATCCGCTTGCGCGCCTGGTCGAGGACCTGCTGGAGCGCCCGCTGGGTCGGCTCGTCGAAGGGGAGGTCCTGGTCGAGCACGGGACCGTCGGCGGTCGATGGGCCCTGGGTGGCGACGCCCGAGGGCTCGCTCGTTGGACCCGGCGCAGGGGGCTCGCCGCTGGGCGCGGGCGTCTCGAGGCCGGCGGGGACCACCTCGATCGAGGCGGGCGGCGTGGTGGGCGTGGGTACGGAGGGGACGGGCGCCGGGCTCGCCGACGCGAGGAGCGTCGCGACGCTCGATGGCGCCGGGGTCGCGGGCGGCGCCGACGGAGGGGAGCCTGCCGCGAGGTCGCATCCGGCGACCAGGGCGATGAGCAGGCCCAGGAATGCGGTCCGCGGGGCTGGGGTCAGGGGACGCACGGTGTGCCACGGTACACTGGATGCCCATGTCCCTTCACGTGCCGGCCTCCAAGGCAGAGCGGAACGGCCGGCGGTCGGCGCTTCCGCCCGTCGCCGCGCCCTTCGCGTCGTCGCGCGCGCTCGACGCGCAGGCCAAGCGAATCGAGAAGGAGCTCCACGAGCGATACCCGGGCGCCGACCTCAAGCCGGTCACCGAGGCGTACCGGTTCGCGCGCGAGGCGCATGGCCCGCAGCGGCGCGCGTCCGGCGAGCCCTACATCACCCACCCCCTCGCGGTCGCCGAGATCCTCGCGGAGCTGGGTCTCGACCCGGCCGCGGTCCAGGCGGCGCTGCTCCACGACGTGCCCGAGGACACCGAGCACTCGCTCCAAGCCGTGGAGGAGCGCTTCGGGCCCGAGGTGGCCCATCTCGTGGACGGCGTCACCAAGCTCTCCAAGTTCAGCGCCCGGTCGCACGAGGAGCAGCAGGCCGAGAACATCCGGAAGATGTTCCTGGCCATGGCCGAGGACATCCGGGTCGTCCTCATCAAGCTGGCCGACCGACTCCACAACATGCGCACCCTGGGCGCCCTGCCCATCGAGAAGCAGCAGCGCATCGCCCGCCAGACCCAGGAGATCTACGCGCCCCTCGCGGAGCGCCTGGGCATCTGGCAGTTCAAGTGGGAGCTCGAGGACCTGTGCTTCAAGGCACTCGAGCCCGACGCGTACCGAAGCCTGGCCAGCCAGCTCGAGAGCCGGCGCCGCGCGCGCGAGGGCTATGTCACGAAGGCCATGGAGGTGCTCGACGGCGCGCTCACGGAGGCGGGCATCGATGCGGAGCTGTCCGGGCGGCCCAAGCACATCTACTCCATCCACCGCAAGATGCAGCGCAAGGGCGCGGCGCTGGGCGAGATCTATGACATCCACGCGGTGCGCGTGCTCGTGGACACCGTCCGCGACTGCTACGCGACGCTGGGCGTCGTCCACTCGCTGTGGCGGCCCATCCCGGGGCAGTTCGACGACTACATCGCGATGCCCAAGAACAACGGCTACCAGAGCCTCCACACCGCGGTGGTCGCGCTCGACGGCAAGCCCCTCGAGGTCCAGATCCGGACCCACGAGATGCACTCCATCAGCGAGGTGGGCATCGCCGCCCACTGGCGCTACAAGGAGGGCAGCCGCTCGGAGCGCGACTACGATGCCAAGCTCGCCTGGCTGCGCCAGCTCATGGACTGGCAGCGGGAGGTGTCGGACGCCACCGAGTTCGTGGAGGGGGTCAAGCTCGACATCTTCCAGGACCAGGTGTTCGTGTTCACGCCCCGGGGCGACGTCAAGGACCTGCCCGCAGGCAGCACGCCCCTCGACTTCGCGTATCGCATCCACACGGACATCGGCCACGCCTGCATCGGCGCCAAGGCGAACAACCGCCTGGTGCCCCTCGACTACAAGCTCAAGAACGGCGACATCATCGAGATCGTCACCACCAGGAGCGCCCACGGGCCGTCGCGCGACTGGCTCAACATCGTCACCACGAGCCACGCCAAGGAGAAGATCCGGCAGTGGTTCAAGCGCCAGCAGCGCGACGAGAACATCGCCCATGGCAGGCAGTCGCTGGACCGCGAGCTGCGCCGCCTCGCCCGCACCTCGCTCGACAAGATCCCCCACGACCAGCTCCAGGAGCTGTCCGACCAGGCGCACTTCGCCACCCTGGACGACTTCTACGCCGCCATCGGCTATGGGGCGCTCAGCGCGCAGAGCATCGTCACCAAGCTGGGCGTCGCGGACGACTCCGCGACCG
>JAXLXC010000044.1:0-29226 GCA_046328155.1 Chloroflexota bacterium | reverse complement strand
GCGCCGCTCGCGAACAGCACGAACGTGGGCGGCTCGATGGATGCCTGGGTGGCGTAGTAGAAGCGCGGGCGGCGGTTGCGGACGGGTGGCGGCGGCTGACGGTAGGTCGCGTCCGAGATGACGCGGTTGAGGGTGCCCGTGCCGATGCGACGCCGACGCCCGCGTGCGATGTCCACCGCCGCGTCCAGCGCCCGCGACACCCGCTGCCCCGACTTCGCGCTGACCGACACGATGGGCGCGAATCCCAGGAACGGCGCCTGGCGACGCAGCCGCGCGGCGTACTCGTCGAAGGTCCGGTCGTCCTTCTCCACGAGGTCCCACTTGTTGAGCACGACCACGAGGCCCACGCCCTCGTCGACCACGTACCCCGCGACGTGGGCGTCCTGCGAGGTCAGCCCATCCACCGAGTCGAGCACCAGGATGGCCACGTCGGCGCGACCGATGGCACGCAGCGCCCGGATGGCCGAGAAGCGCTCGGCCGCGGGGCCTGCCGCGACCCTGCCCCGGCGACGGATGCCCGCGGTGTCCACCAGGGTCACCGGCTGGCCGTGCCATTCCAGCCGGGTGTCGATGGCGTCGCGGGTGGTGCCCGCGATGTCGCTCACGATGGCGCGCTCCTCGCCCAGGAGCGAGTTGAGCAGCGAGCTCTTGCCCACGTTGGGGCGGCCCACGATGGCGACCCGGGCCAGCGTCCCGTGCTCGACGATCGCCTCCTCGTCGAGCGCCTCGGCATCGGCCTCCTCGTCGTCCTCGTCCATCTCGCCCACCACGATGGGCTCCGCGAGGCCCTCGGCCTCCAGCTGCGCCAGCTCCTCGACCTCGGCCTCGCGTCGCTTGCGCTCGATCTCGGTCTCGGACTCCGGTGGCAGCGCCCAGACGATGGCGTCGAGCAGGTCGCCGGTGCCCCGGCCATGCTGGGCGCTGATGGCGTAGGTCTCGTCCCAGCCCATGCCCCACGCCTCGGCGGCCTCGAGCTCCCGCTTCTCGTTGTCCGCCTTGTTGGCGACCACGATGACCGGCACCTTCGCCCGGCGCAGGATGGCCGCGGCCTCCTCGTCGGAGGGCGTCAGCCCCGACGCGGCATCCACCACGAACAGGATGACGTCCGCCTCGCCGATGGCCAGCCGCGCCTGCTCCTGGACCTTCTCCTCGATGGGGTCGCCGGGGCGCTCCTCCAGGCCACCGGTGTCGATGACCACGAACCGGCGGCCGTTCCATTCCGCGGGGGCGTACAGCCGGTCACGCGTGGTGCGCGCCCGGTCCTCCACGATCGCGACGCGCTGGCCCACGATGCGGTTGAACAGCGTGGACTTGCCCACGTTGGGACGGCCCACGATGGCGACCAGGGGCAGACCGTCCAGGGGCAGGCCGTCGGACGCCCGCGTGGGGCGTCGTTGGCCGCGTCCGGGCACTCAGGCCTGCGCCGCGGCGACGGGCGAGCGGCGCGAGGCGGGCACCGGGCGTCGGTCGTCCCGACCGATGGAGGTGCTCCGGTAAGCCGGGTCGGCGACCTCGGCGATGGCAGCGGCGGCGAGGGACGGGGCCTCCGCGCTGGCGACCGCGGTGCCACCCAGCTCCAGCACCCGCGCCGCGACCGTCTCCAGGTCCTCGATGGGCGTGGACGTGCCGCCGGTGATGCCAACGACCCGATGGCCCTCGAACACGGCGCCATCCACGAGGTCCGAGGCCCGCTCGATCTGGGTGACCGGCCGACCCTCCAGCCCCACGAGCCGCGTGAGCTCCTTGGTGTTGGCCGAGTTTCGACCGCCCACCACGACCATGAAGTCGACCTCGCGCGCCAGTGCGATGGTGTCCTCCTGGCGTCGGATGGTCACGGGGCAGACCGTGTTGATGATCCGCAGCTCGTGCGCCCGTCCCACCATGAACGCGGCGAGCTTCTGGAACTTCCAGGGGGGCTGGGTGCTCTGGGACACGAGCGCCATGCGCTTGGTGCGCGGCACCGCGTCCCATTCCTCCTCCTCGTCCACGACGATCGCATCCGGGGCATAGCCCAGGATGCCGACCACCTCAGGATGGTTGGGCGTCCCCAGGAGCACGATGGTGTATCCCTCCTCCACCAGGCGGGCGACCTCGCGGTGCTCCTGCTCGACCCACGAGCACGTCCCGTCGATGACGTCGAGGCCACGCTCCAGCGCCCGCTCGCGGATGTCCGGGGTGACGCCATGGGCGCGGATGACGACCGAGGCGCCGGGGTCGATGGCATCGATAGTGTCGACGGTGCGGACGCCCCGGGCGCGGAGGTCGGCGATGACGCCCTCGTTGTGGACCGTCTGGCCCAGGGTGATGGTGTCCCGCCCCTCGAGGGCCGCGACTCGCGCGTGGTCGATCGCCTCCCGGACGCCGTAGCAGAACCCGGTGCGGCGTGCGATTCGGACCTGCTCCACGGTGCCCATGACAGCGTCAGTATCGCATCCGGGCGCGGACGCGCCTCAGTCGGGGCCTGAGAACCGCCCCTGCTGGCGCTCCGGGAGCAGCGCGGCGATGTGTCGCATCAGCTCCTCGCTGGCGGCCTCGAGCGCCGCCCGTCGGGGCAGCGACGGGTCGGCCACGAGCTGGAACGGCTCCCCGTAGCGCGCCGTCACCCGGGTGCCGAACCGGGGCAGCCGGGCGCCGCGCGGCATCAGCAGGTCCGTGTCCCCCACGCCCACCGGCACGATCCAGGCGTCGGGTCGCGCGGCGAGCATCGCGGCACCCGCGAACGCCTCGCCGATGACGCCGTCCGGGCTGCGGGTGCCCTCCGGGAACACCACGACGACCCCGCCGCGCTCGAGCACGCTGCGCGCCTGGCGGAGGGCGTCCACGTCCGAGCGGCCGGCGCGCACCGGGATCATCCCCTGGGCCAGCATGAACCGACCCCACGGACCCCGGAACAGCTGCTCCTTGGCCAGGAACGCGGTGCGTCGCCTCAGGCCGGACGCCAGCCAGCCGCCGACCAGTGGCGGGTCCACGTTGCTGACGTGGTTGGCGACGACGACGAGCGGACCCTGACAGCGTGGGTCCGCACGGAGGCGCTCGAGGCCCTCCACGCGCACCCGACCCAGGGTCAGGGCGCGCACCAGGAGCCGAGACCCGAACGCGAACAGCCGGGCGCTGGCGTCCCAGCCACGCAGCGGCGCGCCGGCGTCCTTCGCACGGGCGGCGCCGGTGCTCATGCGCCGGCCTCCGCGGCCCGGATGTGGCCGACCACCAGCTCGATGGCCCGCCCCAGGGTGAGGCCATCGGTCCGGATCCGCACCGCGCCCTCGGGCATCACGAGGGGCGCCGCCGCCCGGCTGCTGTCGAGGCCGTCGCGGCGCCGCAGCTCCTCCAGGACCCGCTGCTCGTCATCGCTCCCGGCGGCGTGACCGCGCTGCCGCGAGCGTCGCCGGGCCCGCTCCTCCAGCGACACCTCCAGCCAGATCGTGAGGTCGGCATCCGGCAGCACCACGGTGCCGATGTCACGCCCCGCCAGGATGGCGCCCGTCAGCGCCTCGGCGGCGATGGCGCGCTGCACCGGCAGCAGCGCCTCGCGCACCTCCGGCACGCGCGCCACGGCGCTCACGATGCGGTCGACCGCGGCATCGTGGAGATGGTCCGTCACGTCCTGGCCATCCACCTCCACGCGTGACAGCGAGCCCGAGCCGTCGTCGGCGATGCCCATGTGGGGGATGAGCGCGACCAGCGCCGCGGGATCCGTCTCGGGCACCTCGCGGTCGGCAGCCAGCCACGCCAGCCCCCGGTACAGGATCCCGGTGTCGAAGAACCGATAGCCCAGCTCGCGGGCGGCCCCGGCGCCGATGCTGGACTTGCCGCTCGAGCCGGGCCCGTCGATGGCGACCTGGAGCGGCCTGCGCCGTGGGGGCCGCGGCCCCGGGTCCGGGGCGGCCAGCCGACGGGGGCGCCCCTGCGTGGGTGCCAGCGCCTCGCGCTCGCCTGCCGTCAGCTCCCGGACCTCGCCTGGTGCGAGCTCGCCCAGCCGGAGCGGCCCGATGCGCACGCGGACCAGCCGGACCACCGGCGCGCCCACCGCCACGAGCATGCGTCGGACCTGTCGCTTCCAGCCCTGGGTGATGACCACGCGATACCACTGCAGCCGCGGCGCGCGCGGCGGGGCCCCTGCGAGGGCGAGCAGACGACGCGTCTCCGTGTCCGTCTGGAGCCGGACCGACCTGGCGCGCGCGACCCCCTCCTCGAGCGCCACGCCGTCCAGCAGCGCCCGCACCTGGGCCGAGTCCAGCGGCTCCGCCACGCCCACGGCGTACTCGCGCTCCACGCCATGGCTGGGATGCGAGACACGCTGCGCCCACTCGCCGTCGTTGGTCAGCAGGATGAGCCCCTCGGATTCGCGGTCCAGACGGCCAACGGGATACAGCCGGCCGGCATGTCGCGCCATCGCCGGCGGGACCAGGTCGATCACGGTCCGCGTGGCATGGCGGTCGGCGACCGTCGAGGTCACGCCCGGCGGCTTGTGGAGTGCCAGGTGGGCGGGCCTCGGACGCTCGCCGATGGGTCGGCCGTCCACGGCGACGATGTCGACGCCCACGGTCACGCGCTGGCCCACGACCGCGCGCTGGCCGTTGACCGTCACGCGCCCCGCCTCCACGAGCGCCTCCGCCGCCCGTCGCGAGGCCACCGCGGCGTCCGCGAGCACCTTCTGGATGCGCACCGCCTGGTCGGTCATGCCATGCCACCGGGGTCCAAGCCGGCCTCGCCGCCGGGCACATGCTCGGGCTCGTCGCCCGCCTCGTCATCGTCGCCGGGGGCCGCGAGTCGTGTCGCCACCTCGGCGTCGAGTGGCGGGAGCTCGTCGAGCGACGCCAGCCCGAACCGTTCCAGGAACTCGAAGCTGGTGCCGTACAGGATGGGCCGGCCCGGGCTGTCGGCCCGCCCCTGCTCCACCACGAGCCGCCGCGCGATGAGCGATCGGATGACGTAGTCCGAGTCCACGCCGCGGATGCGCTCGATGACGCCCCGCGTGACCGGCTGGCGGTAGGCCACGATGGCGAGCGCCTCCATCGCGGCGGGCGACACGCGGGTCTCGCCCGCGCCCGTGTAGCGGCCGATGAGCAGCCCCGTCTCGGGCGCCGTCACCAGGCGCACCTCGTCACCCAGGACCGCGAGCCTGATGCCCCGGTCGCGCAGGGCCACCTCCAGGTCGCCCAGGAGCTGGTCGACCCGGTCCGCGTCGATACCGCACAGGGTGCCGATCTCGCGTCGGGACAAGGGTCGCTCGGCGACGAACAGGAGCGCCTCCAACTCGCGGACGCCCACCTCGGGCTGTGGCCCACGTCCGTTCATGCGTCGGCCAGGTCCGATGCGTGGGCCTCGTCCGATGCGTGGGCGTCCCCGGCCAGTGCCGCGGCGCGTGCGGCCGTGGGTTCGGCGCGGCGCACCGAGATGGGTCCCCACGGCTCCGACTGCTCCACCACGAGCTCGCGGCCCTTGACCAGCTCCAACATGGCCATGAACGTGACGGCCACCACCACCCGATCGCGGACGCCCTCGAGCAGCTCCTGGAGCACGATCGCCGGCGCGCCGCGGAGGGCGTCCCGGATGACGCGCGCCCGGTCGGCCAGCGTGACCGTGCGAGGCACCACCACTGGCGCCTCCTCCAGCGGCAGTGCGATCTGCACCCAGCGAGCCAGCGCCGTGACCAGCGTCGCGGGATCCATGCGCCGCGGCGGCGGCGCGACCGCAGCGACGCTCGCCGCCGCCAGCGCGACGGCCGCCTCCCGGTGGAACGCCGCCCCACCGGCTGCCGCGAGCGCGGCCAGCGAGGCTGCGGCATCCCGATACCGCCGGTACTCGACGAGTCGTGCCCGGAGCGCCTCCTCCGGGTCCGCCCCGGCGTCCCCCGGCGCGGCCGGCTGTGGCACACGAGGCAGGAGCGCCCGACTCTTGATGAGGATGAGCTGCGACGCGATGGTCACGAACGCGCTGATGTGGGGCAGCTGGTCCTCCTCCATCGTGGCGATGGCCTCGAGATAGGCGCCCGCGAGCTCGCCCAGCGGCACGCTCAGGATGTCCAGACGACGCTCCTCGATGAGCGACAGCAGCAGACCCAGGGGTCCTTCGAAGCCCTCCGTCCGGACGTGCGCGGCCTGCTCGGGGTGCGCCCCGGCCGCGACCGAGAGCTGGAGGCGGCCCGGGTCCAGCCGTGGCAGCGGCGCGGGTGCCGTCATGGGCGTCAGGATGCCTCGTCCGCGAGCCGCAGCGCCTCACCCAGGACCGGGTCGCGTGGCCGCGACTGGTTCCGGATGAGCTCGGCGGTGCCCGGGGGGCAGCCAGCCGCCTGGGCGAGGAGCGCCGAGTCGACCGCATGGCTGGCCATCCGGTCGAGCGCGGGGCCAAACGTGGGGAGCGGTCGCGCGACGCGCCAGACCCACGACCCGTAGCGCTCCCCGAGCGACCAGGTCACCCGGTGCACCAGGCGGGTGTGGGGTCCCTTGGAGGCGTCGTGGAACAGACCCGCCAGCAGCAGCTCGGGCTCGTCATGGCCCTCGGCGCGCAGCGCCGCCACCACGTCCAGGCCATGCCGCTGGTCAGCGCGGTGCATCCGGCCGAGCAGGTCGAGCTGGGCGGGCGAGAGCCAGGCGCCCAGCATCACGCGCTCCTGGGCCGACACACGACCGGTCACGTGGCGGACCGCCTGGCGGGCCTTGCCGCCCCACCACGACACCCGATCAAGCCCCCAGGAGGAGATTGATGATCGCCTGGGCGATGGGGCTGATGATCCGGCCGCCCAGGAACAGGATGACGACCAGGAACACGAACGGGATGTAGGTCGCGTATCGCTGCTCGAAGTCGCGCAGCTGCCATGCCACGTTGGACGGGACCAGGCCCGAGAGCACCTTCCAGCCGTCCAGGGGCGGCACCGGCAGCAGGTTGAAGATGCACAGGAAGACGTTGATGCTCACGAAGTACATGGGCACGAGGATGACGAGGTCCTGGGCGCGCTCCGGGAGGCCGGACAGGAATTCCGCGGGAACCATGTAGGTCTGCCCGCCAATGTGGACGAACGACACGACGAAGCGCAGCGGGATCGCCACGATGGCCGCCATGACCAGGTTGGACAGCGGACCCGCGGCCGCCACCCACGCCTCGCCACGGCGTCCGCCCCGCAGGTTCATGGGGTTGACCGGGGTCGGCTTGGCGTAGCCAAAGAACCACGACCCCTGGCTGAGGATCGCCGTGATGAGCAGCATCACCCCACCCACCGGGTCGAAGTGGACCCGGGGGTTGAGCGTCAGGCGACCCTGCCATCGGGCCGTCGAGTCGCCCAGCCGATAGGCCGCCCAGGCGTGGCAGAACTCGTGCACCGGGAACCCGATGACGAGCATGATCCCCGCCGCGAGGAGGGTGTAGACGAGGGTGTCGGTGTCCACGGTTCGAGCCTACAGGCGGCCCAGCAGCTCCTGCTTCTTGGTCTCGTAGTCGGCGGCCGTGATGGCGCCCGTGTCCCGCAGCGCGGCCAGGCGGGCCAGCGATTGCGCGATCTCGTCGGGGCTGTCGGCCTTGGGCGTCGAGCGGGCGTCGGGCGGCTGGACGGGCGTGGGTGGCGGCGGCGCCGTGAACGTGGAGGACGACGGCTGCGCCCGCAGCGGAGGCGTGGGCCGGGCCTCGAGCCCGTACTCCAGCGCGTGCTTGGCGCTCATCATCTCCTTCTTGAATGTCTTGGCGTGGTTGAGCATGCGGTACTTGTCGACCGTCACCTCGGCCGCCGTCAGGATGTCCAGGTCCCCGTAGTCCAACAGTCGGCCGACGAGGTTCACCTCGAGGACCGCGTCGTTGATCTTCTCGAGGTTGGAGTCCGCGGAGCGCTTGTTGATGATTCCCTCGACCTTGAGCAGGCGCCGGTTGGTGATGACGTACTCGTCGGTGCGCCAGTGCCACCAGCGGAACGCGAAGAAGGCGACGCCGACCAGGATGAGCGCCAGCGCCCCGTAGCTCACGACGCTGTCCAGGCCATCGCGCATGTTGCGCCAGAACACGAACAGCAGCCCGACCAGGCCCAGGGCCCAGCACAGGACCGAGAGCCGTGATTCGAGGAACAGCGACAGCCAGTGCTGATGCTCGCGCCGGAGCACCACCTCGCCATCGGTCAGGAGCGAGTCCGCGTAGCTTCCCATGTGTGCGGTCCGCCTCCGTGCTGGGTCAGGCGCGCGGGTGCGCCTGGTCGTAGACCTGTCGGATCCGGGCGCCCGTCAGGTGCGTGTACAGCTGTGTGGTCGTGATGCTGGCATGACCCAGCAGCTCCTGCACCACCCGCAGGTCCGCGCCCCCCTCCAGGAGGTGCGTCGCGAAACTATGGCGCAACGTGTGCGGCGACACATGGCGCGCGATGCCCGCCTCTCGCGCGGCGCGTCGCACGGCGCGCCATGCCTCCATCCGCGACAGCCGTCGGCCATGGGCCGACAGGAACATCGGTCCCGAGATGGCGGCCCCCGAGCGGCGTCCCTTGGCCGCGCGGCCGCCCTCGATCGCTCCGGCCAGCAGCGGCCGGGCGTCGTCGAGGTATCGCCGGATGGCCGCCAGCGCGACCTCCCCGACCGGCACCACGCGCTCGCGGTCGCCCTTGCCGATGACCCGCACCGACTCGGTCACGAACGACAGGTCGCCCACGTCGAGTCCCAGCGCCTCGCTGATCCGCAGCCCGGATGCATACAGCAGCTCCAGCAATGCCCGGTCACGGGTGCTCGCGGGGCTCTCGGGTCGGGCCGCGTCGAGCAGCGCCTCCACCTCCGCCACGTCCAGCGTGTCGGGCAGCGCGAGGGTCGGCCCTGCTGGCGGCAGATGGTCGGCCAGGTCGATGGTCGTGAGCTCCTCGCGGGCGCAGAAGCGATAGAAGGCCCGCACCGCCGCGGCCTTGCGACGCACCGTGGCGGGGAGGAGCGTCGACGGCGGACGACCCAGGCCGGCGACCCACCGGACGGCCGGCTCCGGGCTGCGGTCCCACGCGTCGACGTCGGGCGCGCTGCGCGCGAACTCGCGCAGGTCGGCGTCGTACGCTCGGATCGTCGCCGCGGACAGCCCCCGCTCCACGCGCAGCTGGTCGAGATAGGCGTCGAGGGCGGACTCGAAGCCCGTCGGGGCCGGGGTCACCGCTCCGCCGCCGGCACGTGGCTGCGGGCCGCGCGCCGGAGGAGCTCGCGAGCGGCGTGGCGCGCCACCTCGGTGGCCTGCCCCGTGAGCATCGCGGCGAGCTCCGCGACCCGCTCGTCGGCATCCAGCTGCCGCACCCGGGTCACGGTCCGGCCATCGACGCTGTGCTTGCTGATGTGGAGGTGCGCGTCGGCATGCGCCGCGACCTGTGGCATGTGCGTGACGCACAGCACCTGGCGACCCTGGCCCAGACGCCACAGGCTGTGCCCGACAGGGTCCGCGGAGCGCCCCCCGATTCCCGCGTCCACCTCGTCGAACACCAGCGTGGGCGTCCGGTCGGCGGCGGCCAGCACCTGCTCGATGGCTAGGGACACGCGCGACAGCTCGCCACCCGAGGCGATGCGGGACAGCGGCCGGGGGCTCCCCGGGGTTGGGCGCCAGCACGAAGGTGACCTCGTCCGCACCGCTCGCGTCGAGCTCCCGGGGCTCCACGGCGATGGAGAACGCGGCCGTCGGGAAGCCCAGCTCCGAGAGCGCCCCGGTGATGGCCTCGGCCGCCGCCTGTGCCGCGCGGGTGCGGGCCAGGGTCAGCGCGGCGGCTGCCGCGTCCGCGTCCGCGCGCAGCCGGGTCTCGTCCGCGAGCCGGCGCGCTCGCTGGGCATCGACGTCCTCCAGCCGGGCGACCTCCTCCGCCGCGGCGACGCCATGGGCGATGACCGCGGCCTCGTCCTCGCCGTACTTGCGAAGCAGCCCGTAGAGCGTCCCCAGCCGCTCCTCGAGGGCGGCTGCCTCCCCCTGATCCGCCTCGCGGTCGTCGGCCGCCGCGCGGACCTCGGCCGCGATGTCCGCGAGCTCCGCGCCCACGCCCTCCAGACGCCCGACGACCGGCTCCAGCCGAGCGTCCTGGCGAGCCAGCTCCCGAGCCTCCTGCAGACCCTGGGCGACCCCATCCACGGCACCACCCTCACCCGTGAGCGCCTCGCGGACCGCCCCCGCGGCACGCAGGAAGCGCTCCGCGCCGGCCACCAGGTCGAGCCGCTGGCGCAGCTCCGCCACCTCGCCGGGCCGCGGCGCGACCGCCTCGATCTCGGCGACCGCGTGGCGCCCCAGCTCCAGACGCCGCTCCAGCTCCGACACGGGCATCTCCAGGGCGGCGAGCGCCTCGCGATTGGCGCGCCATGCCCGGACCCGATCCGCGACGGCCTCCAGCAGCGAGGCGTGGCCACCGTTCGCGTCGAGCAGCTCGCGCTGGCGCGACGGCACGAGCAGCCGCTGCTGCTCGTGCTGGCCGTGGACCGCGACGAGGGGCTCCACGGTCGCGGCGAGGCGCGCCACGGGGACCGTCTGGTCGTCGATGCGCGCCACCGTGCGCCCGGGCGCCACCTCCCGGACGCAGATCAGCGGCTCCTCGCCGGTCGGGCCCGCGTCGGCGGGCCGGTCGAACAGGGCCTCCACGCGCGCCGCGGTGGCACCCGCCCGGACCGCGCCGGCGTCCGCGCGACCGCCGCTGACCAGCAGCAGCGCGTCGATGAGCAGCGACTTGCCGGCACCCGTCTCGCCGGTGATGACCGTGAACCCCTGCGCCAGCGCGACCCGCGCCCGGTCGATGAGCGCGAGGTCCGTGACGGTCAGCTCGAGCAGCGCCATCCGGCTACGACGGCAGGAGCTGCGCCTTCTGTCGCAGCAGCTCCCAGAACGGCAGCGCGCCCTCGGGCTCGATGAACCGGATGGGCTCCGGTCGCGCGCTCACCCGGACCACGTCGCCCACGTGGAGCGGCACGTCGATCCGCCCGTCGATCGAGACCAGGCTGTCGAACGCCTCCACGACGCGCACCGTGACCGCGTGCGCCGGGTCGACCACGAAGGTGCGGACCGCGGTGAGGTACGCGGCGATGGCGCTCACCACGAGGCTGCGGGAGGTGGGGTCGAGGATCGGGCCGCCCGCGCTGAAGGAGTAGCCCGTGGATCCCGTGGGCGAGCTGACCACGAGACCGTCGGCGGTCCAGGTGGCCACGTGCGACGAGTCGACGCTCACCTCCAGCCCGACCACGCGCGCCTGCGCCCCCCGCACCACGGCCGCCTCGTTGAGCGCCGTGTAGGCCACGGCGCCCTCCTCCTCGCCGCCGGGCAGCAGTCGCACGTCGAGCATCATCCGGGGCTCGATGGCCCACGCACCGCCCACCAGGCCATGCAGCACGCGCTCCATGTCCTCGGACTCCGCCTTGGACAGGAAGCCCACCTTGCCGCTGTTGATGCCCAGGATGGGCACGTCATGGGCATAGGCGACCTGCGCCGCCCGGAGGAACGTGCCATCGCCACCCAGGACGACCAGGGCATCGGTGCCTGGCAGCTGCGGGTCGGTGGTGGCCCGGTCGCCGGCCTCCGCGGCCCAGGCATCGACGCCGCGCGCCCGACACCACTCGAGCGCCCGGTCGCGCAGGGCGACCGCCAGCTGGCTGGTCGGGTTGTAGGCGAATCCGAGACGGCTCATGCGGCCTCTGGCACCCGCAGCCACAGGAACGACTCCTGGTTGCCCGATGGGCCGGCCAGGGGCGACTCGACCTCGCCCAGGACCTCCAGCCCCAGCGTCAGCGCATGCTCCCTGACCCGACCCACGGCGCGGGCCCGGAGCGCGGGGTCGCGCACGACCCCACCCGGCACGTCCCGGGGCGTGAGCTCGAACTGCGGCTTGACCATGGGCAGCAGGTCGCCACCCGGCGCTGTGGCGGCAGCCATGCCCCGCAGCACTCGCGTCAGCGAGATGAACGAGACGTCCGCGACGGCCAGCGAGACCGGCTCGGGCAGGGTCAGGCGGTCGTCGGCGTCCGGGTCGAGACGTGCCGCGTGCGTCCGCTCCATGGACACGACACGGGCGTCCGCGCGGAGCGCAGCCGCGAGCTGGCCACGGCCCACGTCCAGCGCGTACACCCGCCTCGCGCCGCGCTGGAGGAGGCAGTCGGTGAAGCCACCGGTGCTCGCGCCCACGTCCAGGCACGCACGACCCTGCGGGTTCACACCGAAGGCATCCAGCGCGCCGGCGAGCTTCTCGCCCCCGCGCGACACGAACGGCGCGGGCTCCACGATCTCCATGGGGGTCGCCGGGTCCACCAGGTCACCCGGCTTGCGGTCGAGTCGTGCGCCGTCACCCACGCCGACCCGCACGCGGCCGGCCATGAGCATGGCCTGGGCACGGCTCCGCGTCGGGGCCAGGCCCCGCTCGGTGACGAGCTGGTCAAGTCGGACGCGCGTGGCCATCGCCCGGATGGTGCCATGGATGGCGGCTCCTCCGGTGAGCATTCATCGCGCGGTGTCGCGTCGGCTGTCGCGGCGTCGTTGCGAGCGCTCCCGGTCGGCACGCCGCTCGCGCAGCGGGAACGGGATGAGGAAGAAGAACGCGATGACCAGGAACCCCACGACAGCCACGAGCGGCCGCCACTGCCCGACCAGCACGAGGACCACGTAGCCGCCGATGCCGGGGGTCAGCCGCTGCGTGAGCAGCCGCACGTCCTCGTCGTCGTAGCCCGGCTGGATCAGTCGCTCGCGGGCGGCCCAGCGCCACAGGATGGAGATGAGCAGGGACGTGACGAGGAGCGTCAGGCCGTAGAGGGTGACCGCCACGCGCTCGTCCTGGTCGGAGCCGATGTGCTCCGCGAGCAGCCGCGTGGGATACGGCAGGAACGCCACCACCAGCAGCAGCAGCAGGTTGATTCGCAGGAAGGTCGCGTCCACGCGGTCGATGAACTCGGTCATCGCGCTGTGCGCGAGCCACGCGGCACCGATGCTCGCGAAGCTCACCAGGTACGCGAGGTACGAGGGCCACTGGTCCGCCACCGCCTGCCAGAGCCCCCCTGCGGCGACGTCCGAGGTGCCGATCTCCAGCACCAGCAGGGTGATCGCGATCGCGAAGACCCCGTCGCTGAACGCCTCGAGCCGGTTGGTCCGCAGCCGCCGGCCGATGTCGCCCCGGCGCGTCACGAGATCGGGTGCGTCCTCCGTGGCCGGGCTCGCTCCGGTCGCCTCGGCCGGCACCGAGGGCTGCTCCGTCATCCGGACAGTTTGACGGGCGCCACCACCCGCCGTCGGGCAGCGGGGCTGCCGCGCCCGAGCTACGCGGTCGGCGCTTGGACCGATGCCTCGGCCGCGTGGGCGTCGGCCGCGTGGGCGCCCACGCCCACGCGGGCCAGCGCGTCGATGACCTGGGCATGGATGCCGTCCACGTCGAGCCCGATGAGATGCCGCAGGTCGGAGACGGCGCCGTGGTCCACGAAGCGCGCGGCGGGGATGCCGATGCGCAGCACCGGCACCGAGCGGAGGCCCGGATCGTCGATGCCCTCCGACTCCAGCAGCTCCAGCACGCCGCTGCCGAAGCCCCCGGGCAGGGCGCTCTCCTCGAGCGTGACCACCAGCCGACGGCCGCGCACCGCAGCCACGATGAGGTCGCGGTCCAGCGGCTTGGCCCAGACGGCATCCACCACGCCCACGTCCCAGCCTTCCGTGGAGAGGCGCTCCGCCACGGACAGGCCGCGCTGGAGGATTGGCCCGAGGCCGATGATGGTCACGTCGCCGCCCTCGCGGAGCGTCTCGCCCCGACCCACGGGCACCGGGGTCGGCTCGACGTCGGGCAGGTCGAGCCCCGGGTCGCGCGGGTAGTGGATGGCCATGGGGTGGGACTGCCCGAACGCGGTCCGCAGCAGCCGTCGGAGCTGCTGCTCGTCGCGCGGCGAGGCGACCAGCAGGTTGGGCAGCTGGCGCTGGGTCGCCAGGGTGAACATCCCCTGATGGCTCGTGCCGTCCTCGCCCACCAGACCGGCGCGATCGATGCCGATGACCACCGGCGCGTCGTTCTGGCACACGTCGTGGACCACCTGGTCGAACGCGCGCTGGAGGAACGTGGAGTAGAGCGCCACGAACGGGCGCTGGCCACCCAGCGCCAGACCCGTGGCCAGCGTCATGGCGTGCTGCTCGGCGATGCCCACGTCGTAGGTCCGGTTGGGGAACGCCGCCGCGAAGCGCGCCACGCCGGTGCCGGTGGGCATCCCCGCGGTGATGGCGACCACGCGCGGGTCGTCGCGGCCGATGCGCACCAGCTCCTCGGCGAGGACCGAGGTGTAGCTGGGGGGCTTGCGGGTGGCGGCGGCGCGCTGCTCGTCCGAGGGCGTGGCGTCCCCATCGCTCGCGGCGCCGTTGCCGCCCGCGGGCTTCGCGGCGACCGTCATGGGCGGCAGGGCCGCGCCGTGGAACGAGACCTTGTCCGACTCGGCCGGCCGATACCCCAGCCCCTTGCGGGTGCGGACGTGGAGCAGCACCGGGCGTTCCATGCCCGTGTACGCCCGCTCGATGGTCCGCTCCAGATGCGCCAGGTCGTGGCCGTCCACGGGCCCCACGTAGGTGATGCCCAGGTCCTCGAACAGCCGGCCCGGCTGCGCGAAGTCGACCACGGCCGCGCGCAGTCGCAGGGACCACTCGTAGACCGTGGGGCCCACGCCCGGGATCCGCTGGACCGTGTCGTCATAGGCGCGCCGGGAGCCCCGCCAGGTCCGCGAGAGCTTGATCCGCGACAGGTAGCGGCTCATCGCGCCGACCGTGGGCGAGATGCTCATCTCGTTGTCGTTGAGCACGATGAGCATCCGGGTGCCCCGCTCGCCCACGTCGTTGAGGGCCTCGAACGAGAGCCCCGCCATGAGCGCCGCGTCACCCACCACGACCGCGATCCGCTCGTCGCCGCCCCGCACGTCGCGGGACAGGGCCAGCCCCTCGCCGATGGAGATACCGGTGCCGGCGTGGCCCCCGTCGAACACGTCGTGGGGGCTCTCCGAGCGCCGCGGAAGCCGCCGATCCCGCCCAGCTGGCGGAGCGTCCCGAAGTCGGCCAGCCGGTCGGTCAGGAGCTTGTGGGCATACGCCTGGTGGCCGGTGTCCCACACGATTCGGTCGGTGGGGCTGTCCAGCAGACGATGGAGCACCACGGTGAGCTCCACGACGCCCAGCGAGCTGCCCAGGTGGCCGCCCGTGTTGGCGACCGTGCCGATGATGACGTCACGGATCTCCTGGCACAGCTCGGGCAGCTGCTCGGCCGGCAGCGCCTTGAGGTCCGCGGGTCCGTGGAGGGTCGACAGGATGGCCACGACGCGCGATCCTAGCCGGTCTGCCGGGTTCGCGTCATGGCTCGTCGTCCGGACGCAGGTCGAGCACGGCGAGCCGGCCGCCCGCCCCTTCCACGAGCCGCTGGACGCGCAGCTCCGCCTGACCCAGCAACCGGGCGCAGTGCGTGTGGAGCGCCACGCCGCGCTCGTAGAGCTGGATGCTCGACTCCAGGGGCAGGCCGCCCGCCTCCAGCTGCCCGACCACCGACTGGAGCTCCGCGAGCGCCTGGTCGAAGGCGAGCCGCTCGATGTCGATGTGAGCCGTGGCCCCGGACTGGGCGTCGGCGCGGGCCTGGTCGGCGTCTGGCGCGAGAGGCTGGGTCATGCGCCCGAGTCTCGCACGGCCTCGACGCGGGCGTCCACCACGCCCCGTGCCAGCCGCACCTCGATGGCGTCCGCGAGCGACAGCGTGGATGCGTCGCGCACGATGGCGCCGCCTGGCCCCCGGACCACCGCGTAGCCGCGGTCCAGCGTCGCCCATGGCCCGAGGGCGGCCAGGGTGGCGGCGGCGGAATCGAGGGCGGCGCGGTCGCGGGCGATCCGCGTGGTCACCGTCACCGGCAGCCGGTCCCCGAGCCGTTGGAGACGGGCACGGTCGCCCGCCATCCCGGCGCCCACGGCGCGCGTCGCCCGGTCGAGCAGCAGCCCCGCGCGCTCGCGCTCCGCCGCCAAGACCGCAGCCGGTCGCGATGCCTCGAGGGCACGTCGCTCCGCATCCAGCGCGGCCCGGCCGCCCGCCAGGATCCGGGCGGCGTCCGTGCCCAGCCGCGACGCCAGGGCCCGCAGCGCCTGTGCCTGCTCCGCGCGGTCCGGCACGGCCAGCTCCGCGGCCACCGAGGGCGTCGCCGCTCGCACATCCGCCGCGAACTCGGCGAGCGTCACGTCCGTCTCGTGACCCACGCCCACGATCACGGGCACGGGCATCGCCGCCACGGCGCGCACCACCGCCTCCTCGTTGAAGGCCCACAGGTCCTCGAGCGAGCCGCCGCCCCGCGCCAGGATCACCAGGTCCATGGCGCGCCCGGACTGGGGGTCCGTCCAGCGGGCGGCGCGGCGGAGCGCCGCCACGACGCTCTCCGGGGCACCGGCGCCCTGGACCTGGCACGCGCTCACGATGACCCGCACCGCCGGCCAGCGACGCGCGAGCACCTTGCGGATGTCATGGAGCACGGCGCCCGACAGGCTGGTGCAGACGCCGATGACCCGCGGCCAGGGCGGCAGCGGCCGCTTGCGAGCCGCCTCGAACAGCCCCTCGCGAGTCAGCTGGGCCTTGAGCGCCTCGAAGCGCAGTGCCAGGTCGCCAAAGCCCGCCGGCTGGAGCGTGTCGACGTACAGCTGGTAGACGCCCTGGGCATCGAACACGTCGACCCGGCCGTGGGCGACCAGTCGGATTCCCGTCCGGGGCTGGAACGGGATGGCCATCCGGTCATCGCGGAAGATCATCGCGCGGATGGAGGCGCGCTCGTCCTTCAGGGTGAGGTAGCAGTGGCCGGCGGAGCTGATGGTGACCTGCCCCACCTCGCCCTCGACCCACACGTCGCGCAGCTGCGGCGAGGCCCGCAGGGTGGTCTTGATGTGCGTGGTGAGGTCGCCCACGGTCAGGATGCGGGGCATGGCCCGCTCGGGGAGGACGCCCGCCGATGGGTGCGCGGCGGGCGGAGCCCCGGCCGTCGGGTGCGCGGGCGGAGCCCCGGCCGACGGGGTAGGGACCGCCGCCTCCGCGGGATGCGGCGGCTCGTCGTCGAGCGGCAGTCCCAGCTGGTCGGGGCCGCTCACGTGCGCGTCAGACGCGGGTCTGGTAGCTGCCGTCCCGGGTGTCGACGCGGATCGTGTCGCCGATCTCCACGAACAGCGGCACCGTCACGACGAGACCCGTCTCGGTGGTCGCGTTCTTGCGCGCGCCCGTCGCGGTGTCGCCCGCGAAGCCGGGCTCCGTGTCCGCCACCACGAGGTCCACCGTGATGGGCAGCTCGATGCCGATCGTCTCGCTCTCGTAGCTGGTCCGGTCCAGCTGCATGCCGTCCTTGAGGTAGGAGGCCACGTCCGCCAGCTGCTCGCGGGTCAGCGTGAACTGCTCGTAGTTCTCGAGCTCCATGAAGTGGTAGTCGTCGCCGTCGCTGTACAGGAACTGCACGGGTCGCTTCTCGAGGAACGCGCGGGGCCACTTCTCGCCCGCCTGGAAGGTGCGCTCCACGGTCTGGCCACGGCGGATGTTGCGGAGCTTGATACGCACCTGGGCCGAGCCGCGACCCATCTTGATGTGGTTGTAGTCGAGGATCTGCCACAGCTCGCCGTCGAGCTCGATGGCCACGCCCTTCTTGAGGTCCCCGGTGGAGATCATGCCTGCAATGCTCCTCGGTGCCGGAGGCGGCTCCGATGCACGGAGGCTCCGATGGTCTCGGTCGCGGGCGACCCGGCTGGCCTGCTGCCACGACCCAGTGAGTGGCCGTGAGTGTACCGGATCGGTCGGCTCAGCCGCCCACGACGGTCACCTCGCGCGGGAACGACGTGAGCCGCTCGCAGCGACCCGCCGAGGGGTCGTAGGCCACGAGGTCCTCGATGCGGACCCCGGTCTCGTCGTCGAGGTACACACCCGGCTCCACGCTGAACACCGTGGGCCAGGGCAGCGCCACGTCCGGCGAGCGGCGGCCCAGGAACGGCGCCTCGTGGGTCGCGAGCCCGATGCCGTGGCCAAGGCCGTGGCCGAACCGCTCGCCCATGCCGGCACGCTCGATGACGCCTCGCGCAGCCTCGTCCATGGCTCGTGGCATGAGCGCCGCGGCGGCGTCCGCGCCCTCGTCCACGGTCGCGGCGAGCAGCTCGAAGGCGGCCTCCTGGGCCTGCGCCACCAGGCGGTGCAGCCCCAGGTCGCGGGCACGCGGCTCGCCCACGAACAGGGTGCGCGTCATGTCCGAGCGATAGCCGCACACCTGGGCACCGAAGTCGAACAGCAGCACCTCGCCCGCCGCGACGCGTCGGTCGCCGGGCGACCCGTGCGGCAGGGCGGCCCGCGGGCCGGACAGGCAGGCCACGTCGAAGGCCAACGCCTCGGCGCCACCGGTGCGCATCGCCCATTCGAGGTCGAGCGCCAGCTGGTGCTCGGTGACGCCCGGCTGGATGGCGGGCAGGAGCGCCGCCAGGGCGGCATCGGCCACCGCGCACGCCGCGGCGACCCGCTCCAGCTCCGCCGGCTCCTTGACCGCCCGCTGCGGCGCCAGCCAGCCCTCCGCGGGCACCAGCTCGACGTCCGGCGTCACCTCGCGCAGGCGCTCCCAGGTCGCGTGGCTCACGGAGGCGGCATCCACGGCGACCCGGCGCACGCGGTCGCCGCCACCCAGCGGCCGGAGGCTGCCCAGCAGACCGGGCCAGCGCTCCGGCAGGTCGCCATAGACGTCCTCGACCCGCGAGCCGGTGGCCTCCTCCGCCGCCTGGACGCGATACCGGGAATCGGCGAGCACGATCGTCTCGTCGGCTGACACGAGGGTCTGCCCGGACGTCCCGGCGACCTTCTCCTCGCCCTCGCCCAGCGCGAACCCGGTCAGGTACCGGATGTCCTCGCGCCGGGTGCCGAACCACGCGTCCACGCCCTCGGCCATGAGCCGCTCGCGGAACCGCGCCAGACGCTGCGGTCGGGCGGCCGCGTCCGCGGCCAGCCATCGCTGGACGTCGTGAGGGCCGGGGACGCGTCCCGCCGCGACGGGCAGGTCAGGCACGCCAGCGGGCGCGCGGGGCGAGCGACCGCCCTACGTGCACTTGGCGACGTTCTTCTGGTGCTGCTTGTAGGTCTTGGCGAACGTGTGGGTGCTGGACCCCTTGCAGGCGTTGAAGTAGTAGTAGCCATCGCTGGTGTCCGGGTTCGCGGCCGCCAGGATGGAGTCCAGGGTGGGCGAGTCGATGGGCCCGTCCGGCAGCCCGGCGTTCTGATAGGTCTGATAGCTCTGCATCTCGTCCGAGACCTTGCGACTCGCCTGCTTGCCGACCGGCTTCCAGAACGAGTACTTCTGCCACTCGTCGAACTTGCCCGCGGTGCGCAGCCGTCGCAGCTTGTCCGTGTCCACGGCATACGACAGCGTGGGGTCTGCCTGGAGGAAGCCGGCCGTCTCGCCGCCCTTGTCCAGCCGATTGGCGTAGACGCCGGCGACCAGCCGTCGCTCGCGGTCGGACGACGTCTCCTTCTGGACGATGCTGGCGAGCGTGAGGGTCTCGTAGAAGTCGAGGCCCTTGTCCTGGACCTCCTTGATGACCTCCGGGCCGATGTCCTTCTCCCAGTCGCTCAAGAGGATTCGCAGGAAGCCCTCGGCCGTCGTGTCGGACTCGATGGCCAGGTTGGAGTCCGCGCCCAGGAAGCCCTCGAGGCTCCGGCCCTCGGGCAGGACCTTGAGCCACGGGAACTCCTCCCGGACCCAGGCCGGCGGATGCATCGCCAGGTTGTAGAACTCCTCCGGTGAGAAGCCGATCTTCTTGTTGGCCTGGAGGGTCGCGGTGATCTGCTCGATTCGACGACCCACCTGGATGGGCACGAACACATGGGAGGTCTCGGGGTCCGGCGGTGACTGCATCCGGTCGAGGATCTGCTGCGGCGTCATGGTGGGGTCGAGGTTGAACGTCCCGGTGTGCAGCTCGTCGTCCACGCCCTGGGTGACGGCGAGGTAGGTGAACGCCAGCGGCTCCAGCAGCAGGCCCTTGCTCTGGAGGTTCCTGGCGATGTCGCTGACGCCCTGCCCCGCATCGACCGTGAACTTGACGGCGATGGCGCGGTCCCCCGCGGGCTGCTCCAGGCGCTCGCCCAGCCGCTCCCGGACGATGTCCGGCACCAGCGGCATCCGCATCACCTGGGGGTTGGACGCGGCGAGGTCATAGGCCGCGTCGCGGAGCCGTGGGCCCGCGAACACCACCCCCCCCACCACGATCACCAGCATGAGCAGCGCGAGGAACCCGCGGCCCCGCCTGGGGCCGCGCTGGGGGGCGCGCTCGAGGCCACGGATCTGGGCGCCGCTCACGCTCCCCTGGCGATAGCCGTTGGTGACCGGCAGGGGCTCGCCGAGCTGCGGGTCGCGACCGGACCAGGTCATCGCGCCGCGGCCCCAGCCGGCGTCCTGGCGGCGTCCGCGTCGAGCGCCGCCTGCAGGATGGCCGTGGCGGCCTCGCGATCGACCCGCGCGCGCCAGCCACGGAGCCTGGCGCTGGACGGCGGGCCACCGGCTCGGCCGCGGCCCGGACCACCGATGCGCGCCTCGGCGCGGACGCTGGTGTGGCGCTCGTCCTGGAGTCGCAGGGGAAGCCCCAGGGCGGCAGCGGTGGTCTCCGCCCACGCGCGCGTCCGGAGGGCCTGGTCGCCCTCGGAGCCATCCGCGGACAGGGGCAACCCCACGACCAGACCATCGATGCGGTGCTCCGCGACGATGGTGCGCAGGAGCGCGAGGTCACCCGAGGCGTCGCGCCGGCCCACGGTGCTCAGAGGTCGCGCGACGCCGGTGGTGGGGTCGCCCACGGCGAGGCCGATGCGGCGCTCGCCCAGGTCCACGCCCAGCAGCATCACGTGGCAGGCGCCTGCGTCGCGTCCGGCGGCCTGCTGGGCGCCGGACCGCTCGGGACCGGGGCGCTCACGTCGGGCACGAGGCTCACGCCGGGCACGAGGCTCGCGTCGGGCGAGCCGCTCGTGGCGGGCGAGCCGCTGGCGCCGGGCACGGGGCTTGGCGAGGGGGAGGTCATCGGGATGGGTGTGGCTCCTGGTGCGGGCGGCTCCGCCCGGATCTCGATGCGGCTCGGATCGTCGGGGAGCGCGGGCAGGAAGTCGGGCGACAGCGTGATGGTCGCCGTGCCATAGGCGCCCAGTATGCGCTGTGCCTCCGCGATCGTCTTGGAACGCACCTGCTCCCGCAGGTCGTCGAGGCTCGCCGAGAGGCCGTACATCACGCCGCTCCCCGTGGCCTGGTACGTGGCGCTGTCCCCCATGACCGTCGGCTCGCCCAGCTCGATGCGCGCTCCCGGCACCACCGAGTTGGGTGCCGCGGCGGCGGCCAGCATCCGCTGCGCCACATCCTCGACCTGCCGGGCATCGACCGTGAGCACGTTGGCGTCCAGGCTGCCCGACAGCTGCGCCTCCGGCCCGATGGCGCCCACGATGTCCGAGGCCGCCTGGTCGATGGCGACGACGCCCGACTGGCGGGCGGTCCCCGGGTACGCGACGACACCCTCCTCGGGCGCCGGGACCACGGTCGCGAGCCCCGCCGTGAGGTCGGCGGTCAGCCGGGCCACCGCGGCGTCGTAGTCCGACTGGCTGAACACGGGCTTGTCGGCGGTCGACCCGCCGGTGGTCGCGTCGGGATTGGTCACGCCGCCACCCTCGCCCAGCTGCGTGGCGAGCCCAGTCTCCACGATCACCGAGATGGCGCCGGCGGCCACGTTGCCCTCGTCGCCCCGCTGCGCAGCGCGGATGTCCACGGTCGCGGTGCCGCCTGGCTCGATGCCCTGGATGGCGCCCTGGGTGAGGAACACGACGCCGTCGGCGGTCGCGACCTGCGTCAGGTCGGGGACCGGCACCGTGGCGTGGCTCGCGTTGGTGAACGTGACGCTGCCCTTCGCGCGGTCGCTGAGCGAGACCGTGTCCGTGGCGGTCACGACGACCCTCCGCTCGACGGTCACCGGCACCAACTGGCCCTGGACGGCACCGGTCGACGGGTCCGTCTGCTCCGATGCCGACACGGCGATGGCGATGGGCACCGGCCCCAGCGCCCTGGGTGCGAGCGCGAGGGTGACCTGCGCGGTGGGCACCGCGCGATACAGCAGCATGAGGGTCCCGCCCCCCACCACGCCGACCAGCGCGAGGGCCCCGGCGGTCATGGCCACCTTCTGGCGTCGCGAGCGCGGCCTGCGGACCGGTCGGGAGCCCGCCGTGCGGACCCCCGGGCCAGGCCCCGGTGCGGTGCTGATCGTCGCGGTCGCGTCGGTGCCTTCGTCCGAGGTCGGCTCGCCGGCGTCCAGCTTGAGCGGCCCCTCGCCCGCGGCCCCTCGCTCGGACTCCCCCACGCTGGCGTAGGTGGGCAGGCCCGCGGACGCGGCGAGCGCGCGGACCTGCGGGTCGCCGCTCACCAGCGCGATGCGCAGGTCGCGGGACGCCGCCTCGCGCGCCAGCAGTCGGAAGTTGATGCGTCCGGTGCCGATGCGCGAGCCAGCCGGGACCACGAAGACGACGCGGTCGTCCTTGGCGGCGCGCAGGCGCGCGACCGCGTCGGTGATCTCGTCGTCCAGCTCCAGATACCAGACGCTCATCGGGCGAGAGTGTGACCTAGACGCGCGCGCGCCGCAGCGGCGCTGGCACCGGGGCCACGCCGCGGGTCGATGACGCCGGGCTCAGACCCGCATGCTCCGCAGGACGCGCTTGAGCGCCGCGTCCAGCGGCTGCTCCGGTCCCGTCAGCTCGATGGCCTGCACCGCGAGCGCCATGGGCGTCACGTCCTGCTGGTCGGTGAGCTTGCCGGTCCGGTCCACCAGCGAACGCACCTGGTCGGGCGCGATGACACCGATCGCGGGGGGGCGCACGAAGGGCAGGTCCCTGGCGAAGCCCGGGTCTCGCAGCGCGGCGGCCAGCTGCGGCAGGTGCGAGCCGCCACCGCACAGCTCGATGCGTGCCGGCAGCTGGCCGTGCCGGCCGAACTCCTCGAGCACCAGCTCCATGCCGGCGGCCCACACGGCCACGTCCTCCGCGATGATCGCCGCCACCTGGTCACGCCGCTCCACGTCGCCGCCCGTGGCGAACGCGATCTTGGTCCGCTCGGCCTCCTCGAACGACACCTCGAGCCGATCCGCGAGCGACTTGGTGAAGGCCCGGCCGCCCAGCGCGAACATGCGCGTCCCCTCGACGCCACCCTGGCGCACGAGCGCCACGTCCGTGGTGCCGCCGCCGATGTCCACGAACAGCGCGCCCGCCGAGCCGAGCTCCTCGGTGCTGATGCACTTGGCCACGGCATAGGGCTCCGCCACGATGGCGAGGAGCTCCCGGTCCAGACGCCGCGCCACGGTCTGGAGGGCACCCAGATGGACCAACGGCGCGAACGCGTTGAACACGCCAATCCGCACGTGCCGTCCCTTGAAGCCCACCGGGTTGTTGACCGGGTAGCCGTCGATCGCGGCGCCCACCACCGCGGCATGCACCAGGCGCACGTCCACGGATGGCAGTCCCGTCTCCCACGTGATCGACCGCTCCGCCTCCAGCAGCGCCTCGCGCTGGACGCCCTCGATGAGCTTGTCCAGCTCCGTCTGGGTGATGGCCGTGTCCGAACGCTTGCGCTCCTGGCTGTGGCTGGTCGTGAAGCCCTTCACCAGCTCGCCAGCGATGCCGATGATGACCTGCGGGGGATGCAGACCCGCGGCGGCCTCGGCCTCCTTGAGCGCCGCCCGGCAGTTGGCGACGACGCCCCCGATGTCGGTGACGGTGGCCGCCTGCATCTGGCCCAGCCCCTGTCGGTGGCGCCCGGACCCGACCACGGCACCCTGGCCGTCCTCGATCCGGAACACGAGCGCCTTGACGTATTCGGTGCCCACGTCGAGCGACGTGGCCATGGCGGGCGCATGCCCGTCCTCGCGACCCCGGAGGCGACGCAGGATCGACATGCGGCGCAGGCGCCCCGTGATGGCGGCTATGCAGCCACGTGGGCGCGCATCGCATCGAGCGCGGCCCCGATGGCCTCGCGACGCTCGCCCTTCCCTTGGGCCATGCCCGGCCGACCGCCACCTCGCCCGCCCAGCGGGCCCATGGCGGCGCCGACCAGCTCGGCGGCCGAGACGCCGCGCGCGACGAGGTCGTCGCTCACGGTGACCCAGACCTGGGGCGCATCGTCGTCCAGCACGATGGCGATGATGCCCGACCCCAGCGCGCCGCGGACGTCCTTGGCGTACGCCTTGAGCTCGTCCATGCCCGCGAAGGGCGCCGCGAGCCCAACGAAGGGCTTGTCACCCACGATGGTGGCCGCGCGGGCCGCGTCGCCGGGCCTGGGGACGCCACCCGCCACTCCCGCCTTCAGACGCCGCTCGAGGTCCTTGATCCGCGCCTGGAGCTCGTCGATGCGACCCGGCAGCGAGTTGGGCGTCTGGGCGCCGGCCCGCGCCGCGGCGTCCTCCACCGTCTCCCGATGGGCCTCGAACCAGTCGTCGGCAGCGTCGCCCGTGAGCGCCTCGATGCGTCGCATCCCCGAGCCGATCGAGCGGTCCGAGGTGATGACGAAGCCACCCACCTGCCCCGACGCCCGGCAGTGGGTGCCACCGCACAGCTCGAAGCTGGGATAGCCCTCCACCCGCACCGTGCGCACGGTCTCCGTGTACCGCTCGTCGAAGAAGGCATCCGCGCCGCCGTCCAGGGCCTCCTGGTACGGCATGTACTGGACGCTCAGGGGCAGGTCCTCCCGGACCACGCCGCGGACCTCGGTCTCGATGGCACGCCGCTCGTCGTCCGTGAGCGCGCGGTCGAGCGGGTAGTCGAAGCGGAGGTACCCCGGCGCCACCAGCGAGCCGGCCTGCTTGGCGCCCGCGCCGACGACGTTGCGGATGGCGCGATGCAGCAGGTGCGTGCCGGTGTGGTTGCGCATGGTGCGCGCGCGGCGGACCGGGTCGACGACGGCGCGCACCGCCTGGCCCACCGCGACGCGCCCATGTAGCACGCCCCGATGGACGATGAGCCCGCCCACGGGTCGCTGGGTGTCCTCGACGGTGAACAGCAGCCCACCGGTGGCGGCGTCGCGGATCTCGCCCGCGTCCCCCACCTGGCCGCCTCGCTCGGCATAGAACGGCGTCCGATCGAGGACCAGCTCGGCGGCCGCACCGGCCTCCACCCGAAGCTCGGCCTCGGGTCGCGCCTCGAGCTCCTGGTAGCTGGTGCCGTCGCGCACGATGGCCGCGACCCGAGCATCGGCGATGGTCGTCTCGTAGCCCAGGAAGGTCGGCTCACCGGTCGAGCGCGCGATGTCGTCGTACAGCTGGGTCAGCTCGGCGTGCCTGGCCAGATCCGCCTTGCGGCCCGAGCGGGAACGCTGGCGCTGCTCCTCGAGCGCGGCGTCGAAGCCGGGCCGGTCGACGCGCACGCCGTACTCGGCGGCCAGTTCGATGGTCAGGTCCACCGGGAAGCCGTACGTGTCGTTGAGGCGGAACGCGACATCCCCCGCGAGCACCGGCGCGTCATCCGGGAGCGTCTCCGGGCGACGACCGACCACCCGCTCGGCGGACGTCAGCGGGATGAGCGCCTCCTCCAGATGCACCGTGCCTGCGTCCAGCGTCCGGGCGAAGGCCGCCTCCTCGCGCACGATCGTGCCCAGGATGACCTCGCGGCGCTCGCGCAGGATGGGGTACGCATCACCCATCGTGTCGATGACCACCTCGGCGGTCCGACCCAGGAACGGCTCGCGCCGTCCCAGCAGCCGGCCGTGACGGACCGCGCGGCGGCAGATCCGGCGCAGCACGTAGCCACGTCCCTCGTTGGACGGCAGCACGCCGTCGGCGACCAGGAACGTGATGGCGCGGGAGTGGTCCGCGATCACCTGATAGCTGAAGCGCTCCGCCTCGAAGCTGTCGGGGTCGTGGCCCAGCAGCTCCCGCATCCGGGCGTGGATGGGCGTGAACAGGTCCGTGTCGTAGTTGGTGGGCACGCCCTGGATGACCGAGGCGAGGCGCTCGAGTCCCATGCCCGTGTCCACGCTGGGGAACGGCAGCGGCACCCGGCCGTCGGCGCGCTGGTCGAACTCCATGAACACGAGGTTCCACACCTCGAGCCAGCGGGGGCAGTGCTCCGAGTGGTCGGGGACGCAGTGGGGGCCCTCCGACAGGTGGGCGCCTCGGTCGTAGTGGATCTCGGAGCAGGGGCCGCAGGGCCCGGTGTCGGCCATCCGCCAGAAGTTCTTGTCGTCGCCGGCGTCGACGTCGCCCCACTTGGCCATGCGCTCGGGCGGCAGGCCGATCTCGTCCCGCCAGACGTCCCACGCCACCTGGTCATCGGTGTACGTGGTGGCTGCCAGCCGCTCCGCGGGGATGTGGTACACGTTGGTCAGGAGGTCCCACGCCCAGTGGATCGCCTCGCGCTTGAAGTAGTCGCCAAAGCTCCAGTTGCCGAGCATCTCGAACAGGGTGTGGTGGCGGGGCGTGCGCCCGACCTCCTCGAAGTCGTTGTGCTTCCCCGCCACGCGCAGGCAGCGCTGCACGTCCACGGCGCGCGTGTAGCTGCGCGTCTCCACGCCTCGGAACACGTCCTTGAACTGGACCATGCCGCTGTTGGTGAACAGCAGGGTCTGGTCGCCGGCCGGCACCAGGCTGGCGCTGGGCACGACCGTGTGGCCGCGCTCGGCGAAGTAGTCCAGGAACCGCTGGCGGATCTGGGCGGCGGGCAGGGATGGGATCCGGGCGTCCGCGGTCGCCCGGTCGGTGGTCTCGGACATCGCCTGCGAGTGTAGCGAACGCGTCAGTCCGTCCCCTGACCCGCGCGCGCCAGACGTGGGTCGCGGGTCGGATGCCGCGGGCGACCCGATCGCCCAACGATCGGGGGGATCTCCCGACCAGTGGGTGGATCTCCCAGCCAGTGGGCCGATCTCCCAACGATCGGGAAGATCTCCCAACCAGTGGGCGGATTTCCCAACGTTCGGGAAGATCCCCCAACCAGTGAGCGGATCTCCCAACGATCGGGAAGATCTCCCGACCAGTGAGCGGCTCCCCCAGGGGCCGAGACGATTCCCCTGCTCGGCACCGGCTCTCACGCGGCTCTCACCGGACGCTCACACCATGGACGCATCCTGCACCTGGACGCAGGACCCCAACCAGGAACGAGGTGTCCCATGAGCGCGACCCCGATCGACGACGACGACCGACCCATCGGCCGGGTCCTCAGCCGACGCGAGGCGCTCGCGCTGCTCGGCGGCACGGGCGCGGCGATCGCGACCGGCGCCATCGCCGGCTCGGCGTTGGCGCAGAGCGCGTCACCCGGCACCAGCGCCGCCCCCTCGGCCATGCCCAGCTGCGTGGTCGTGCCGGAGCTCACCGAGGGACCGTATTGGGTCGACGAGCGGCTGGAGCGCTCCGACATCCGGACCGACTCCGCCACCGGCACCGCGGTGGCTGGTGCGCGGCTCGACCTCGCCTGGGCCGTCACGCGCATCGACGGGACCGCGTGCACCCCGTTCGAGGGCGCCATGGTGGACATCTGGCACTGCGACTCGCAGGGCGTGTATTCGGATGCCAGCGACCCCGGCTTCGACACCCAGGACCAGGACTTCCTGCGGGGCTACCAGCTCACGGACGCGAACGGGTCCGCGGCCTTCACCACCATCTACCCGGGCTGGTACTCCAGCCGCGCCGTCCACATCCACTTCAAGGTCCGGACCGACCCCGACCAGTCGACCGGCACCGTGTTCACGTCCCAGCTGTTCTTCGACGACGCCTTCACCGACCAGGTCTACCTCGCCGAGCCCTATGCCAGCCACGGCATCCGGACGCTCCGCAACGAGGGCGACGGCATCTTCGGCCAGAGCGGCGGCCAGACGCTGCTCACGGTCACGCCCACCGCCGACGGCTATGCGGCGACGTTCGCCATCGGCGTCCAGATGGGCTGAGGCACGCCGAGGGCCCTGGGTCGCTGGGTCGGGCCCGCCCGTCCCGTGCTCGCGCCCCTTGTCGCCCTGGCTCGCCCCGGCCGTCCCTGGCTCGCGCCCCTGGGTCTGTGACTCAGGCCCCGGCGTCGTCCCCAGACCCGTCGCCCTCGCGCACGATGGCACGTCGCAGGCGGTCGGCGCCCTGGGCGATGCCGTCACCCACCATGCGCGCCGAGCGCTTGACCCCCGTGACCGTGTCCGCTGGGCCCCGCACGATCTCGTGGACCGAGCGCGAGAGGTCGCGGACCGACGCCATGGTCAGCTCGGCCTCCTCGGCGAGCTTGTCGGCGGTCACGAGCCGCGCGGCGCCCTCGCCTGCCAACTGGTCCAGGCTGGCGGCGGTCCGCTCGAGGGTCGCGATGGTCGCTGGGAGCTCGTCCTGGAGGAGCGCCATCAGCTGGCGCCCCACCTGGGCGGTCTGGCGCGTCTCGCCGGCGACCTTGATCACGGCCCAGGCCATCGCCACGAACGAGATCGCCACGACGACCGCGGCCACCGCGACCACCAGCCAGAAGGTGTCCTGCTGCATCCGCGAACCGTAGCGCACCCTGGCAGATCGGCGCCGGCGGGGATGAGCGGTCGAGCAGCCAACGACCGGCGGGCGACCGGGTGGCCGGGGGCCGGTGGCGGGTCAAGCACCGGCGGGCGGACGGGTCGCCGGGGGTTGGTGGCGGGTCAGCGGCCGGGGCCCGTCCCCCGCCCGCTCGTGGTGGTGGCCCCCGGATCGGGCGAGGCCGGGCGGCCGGGCACGGGGGGCCGCGCGTCCGTCGCGTCGGGCCCGGGTCGCCGGCTTGGCCGGATCGCGGCGAGCCCGGCCACCGCGACGATGCCGACCCACGCCATGATCGATGCCCACAGCACGTTGAAGTCACCCACCTGGACCGGGTCGCCGGCGAGGCGCCCCACGAGATGACCCACGAACGCGCCCGCGATGGCCGCCACCAGGGTCAGCGGCAGGTGCCTGCCGATCGTCCCCCGGATGACCACGTAGAGGCACGTCTGGAACGCACCCACCAGGATGCTCAGCACGACCGCCGGGGCGACGGGCGGGATCAGCCCCTCCACGCAGGCTCGTCGATGCGGCCGCCGCCCAGCACCCGCTGCGGCTCGGCGGGGTCGTAGAGCACCGCGGCCTGCCCGGGCGCGGGCGCCCAGACGACGTGGTCGAGGTCGATGCGCCAGACACCGGCTGCCGCCGGGACGACCGAGCCCGCCACGAGCGGCGCCCGGTGGCGCACCCGGACCAGGGCGCGGAACGGGCCGTCCGGCGGCCGTCCGTCGATGAGGGACAGCCCCGTCACGTCCAGGGTGCGTCGCTCGAGATCCGCGCGCCGCCCCAGCTGGATGACGTTGGCC